>NZ_JBFHGK010000004.1:0-135968 GCF_041583155.1 Mariniflexile sp. | reverse complement strand
TGTTTATATCTCGGGAGGATTTAATAAAAATGAGGTTTTTATCGAGTTTTTAAAACTATTAAAACCCAATATTGCCATCAAAATATCAGACTGTAAAAACGAAAGTGCTTTAGGCGCTGCTTTATTAATGAAGGATTATTTATGAAAAAATATTGTTTTGCTTTAGACTTGGTTGATGATGCTAAACTAATTGAGGAATATAAAAAATACCATGAGAATGTATGGCCAGAAATAATAGATAGTATTAAGGACGCCGGAATCGTTGATGCAGAAATCTATTTGGTTCAAAACAGACTTTTTATGATTGTTGAAGGAGACGACAACTTTTCATTAGAAAAAAAATCTGAAATGGATTCAAAAAACGAAACGGTTCAAAAATGGGAAACCCTAATGTGGAAATATCAACAGGCATTACCAGGCTCTAAGCCGGGAGAAAAGTGGCAGCTCATGGAGCGTGTTTTTAAATTATAAACGCAATCGATAACAAAAGAAAACAGTAAGCATTTAGTTTGTAAATAGTTATTAGAACTTATACAATCAAAGAGAGGTTTAATACCTTTTGTTTTTAACTTTGTATGAAAATGGTGAAATAAATAATTTTGCTATTTTTACAGAAATACAACTAATTAACGATAACAAAATGAGTGTAAATTTATTCGATTTAAGTGGTAAAATAGCCTTAGTAACCGGTAGTACTCATGGTTTGGGTATGGCAATGGCCAAAGGTTTAGGGATGGCAGGAGCAACTATTATAGTAAACGGAAACTCCTCTCAAGAAAAAATAGATAAAGCAGTTGCTGAACATAAAGCAAATGGAATAAATGCAGTAGGGTATAAGTTTAATGTAGCCAACGAAGAAGCCGTAATAGAAGCAATTGCCAAAATAGAGAAAGAAGTTGGACCAATTGATATTTTAATTAACAACGCAGGAATTATTAAACGTACACCACTACTGGAAATGGAGGTGTCCGATTTTACGGAAGTTATAAATTTAGATTTAGTGAGTCCGTTTATAGTGTCCAAACACGTTGTTAAGCATATGGTGAAGAGGCAACACGGAAAAATAATTAATATCTGTTCGATGATGAGTGAGTTAGGACGTTCTAAAGTTGGGGCTTATGCAGCGGCAAAGGGCGGACTTAAAATGCTTACAAAAAATATGGCTACAGAATGGGCCAGATACAACATTCAAGTAAATGGTATTGGTCCGGGGTATTTTGCTACAACACAAACAGCTCCTATTCGTACAGATGGTCACCCATTTAATGATTTTATAATTAATAGAACACCAGCAGCGAAATGGGGAGACCCAGACGATTTGGCTGGAGCTGCCATTTTTTTAAGCTCTAAAGCCAGTGATTTTGTAAATGGGCATGTGGTATATGTTGATGGTGGAATTTTAGCAACCATAGGAAAACCTTCAAATGAAAATTAATATGAAAAAAAGTATTTATTATCTATGTCTATTGACGTTTGTTTTATTTTATAACTGCGGCAGTCAAAAGAAAAATAAAATTATAACTGTAAAGAATAATTTAGAAATTACTAGATCTTTCGAAACGATAGAAATTTTTAAAACAGATTTACAATTAGATAAAGACCAAAATTTTGAGCATTTAGCCGTGCGAGATGTAGATACACAAACTTTAGTAGTTTCTCAATTTGTAGATGAAGATGGTGATGGCGTTACAGATATGTTATTGTTTCAGCCAAAAGTAGAACCAAAATCAGAAAAGCAATATGAACTTGTATTAGTTGAGCCTAATGAAAGACAAGAAACTACAGAATATTGCTATTCTCGCTTTGTGCCAGAACGAACAGATGATTACGCTTGGGAAAACGATAAAGTAGCCTTCAGAACTTACGGCCCGACAGCGCAAAAAATGATTGAAGACTCCGTACCAGGGGGGACACTTTCTAGTGGTATTGATGCTTGGTTAAAAAAAGTAGATTATCCAATCATTAACAAATGGTATGCTAAAAATGATAAAAATCCAGGAGCATATCATATAGATCATGGGGAAGGATTGGATAATTTCCATGTTGGATCTAGCAGGGGTGTAGGCGGAACAGCTGTGAAAAAAGATTCCATCTATTATTTTTCAAAGAATTTCACTTCTTGGAAAACCATTACAACGGGACCAATTAGAACAAGTTTTGTGTTATCGTATGCCGATTGGGATGCTGATGGAAACATGATTTCAGAAGAAAAGCATATTTCATTAGATTATGGAAATAATTTGTCGAAATTTGAAATTGATATCACAGGAACTGATGTAGTTTCAGTTGGTTTAACACTTCATAAAAACGAAGGTGTTATAACTGAAAACGTTGATGGAGGTTGGGTTTCTTATTGGGAACCACATGAAGGATCGGAATTAGGAACAGGTATTGTATCAACTTATGAAACCATGATTGGATATGAAAACTACGTAACCAATAAAAAAGACGAAAGTAATTTGTATGCTCACCTTAAAGTCCATGATAATAAAGTAGTTTATTATGCAGGTTTTGCTTGGAAAGAGTCTGGGCAGTACCCAACGAAAGAATCTTGGGAAAAATATTTAAACGAAGTTAGACTTAAAATTAATAACCCTTTAGAAGTCACTTTTAATTAATCATTCAAATAGAAATTAAGCAATATGGAATTATACCCAATTAAATTTACACCTATTTTTAAATATAGAATTTGGGGTGGTAATAAATTAAAAACAGTTTTAAATAAAGAATACGATCAAGAACATGTAGGTGAGTCTTGGGAAATTTCAGATGTAAAAGGCGATGAAACTGTTGTAGGTGAAGGCGATTTGGCTGGAAAAACCTTAGGTGATTTAATTAAAAGCTATAAGGAAGCTGTTGTAGGTGCTCATGTTTATAAAACTTTTGGTGATGAATTTCCATTACTTATCAAATTTATTGATGCTGAAACACCTTTGTCAATTCAAGTTCATCCTAGTAACGAAATAGCTAAAGAACGTCATAATTCATTCGGGAAAAATGAAATGTGGTATGTTATGGAGGCTGAAAAAGATGCTGAATTAATTGTAGGTTTCAATCAAGCAGTTGATAAAACATCATATGTAGATGCTTTAAATTCTGGAAAAATATTAGATATTTTAAACAACGACAAGGTTTCAAAGGGAGACACCTATTATATTCCTACGGGTAGAATACACGCCATTGGTGCGGGTGTTATGTTGGCTGAAATTCAACAAACATCCGATATTACTTATCGTATTTATGATTACGAACGGGTGGATGCTACAACGGGGAAAACTAGAGAATTACATACAGATTTAGCAGTAGATGTGATTGATTATAGTTTTGATTCTAACTACAAAACAAATTATAATATTGCTGAAAACGAAACCAATACTTTGGTGCATTCTCCTTATTTTAAAACCAATATTATTAATATTAAAGGAGAATTAAAAAAAGACTATTCCAAGTTGGATTCTTTTGTAATTTATATTTGTGTTGAAGGAGCATTGGAAATTGTTTGTAACCATAAAACCTATAAAGTTTCAAAAGGAGAAACCATATTTTTACCGGCTGCGCTTAACAATATTGAGTTAAAAGCAGACAATGCAGATATACTAGAAGTTTACTATTAATTTTTAGTTTCTAGAAAATATAGGAATAGAATTTTTAGGCGTATATAAAATCACTGTAATTCATAAAAAAAACCACAACAAGAAGTTTCTGTTGATGGTTTTTTTATGGATATTTTAGAAGTAACTGCGTTTAAAATTTAATTAAAATACATTTGTCTTAGGAATCAAGAAGTTCCGAAAGGTTTATTATATGAAAATTAATATTGCATGAATACTATTAAGGTGTACGATAAGATTTCTCCTGTTTTTGATATTAAAGTAGAACCTTTTGATGTTAATAAAAGATATACAAAACCTCACAGACATAATAAGTATTTAGAGCTCGTTTATTTTTCTAAGGGAGAGGGATATCATCATTTAGATTCAATAAGCTATATTATTGAACCTCCTATGGTCTTTGTGGTTAAAAAAGAAGAAGTACATAATTGGGAAATTACTACTGTACCTAAAGGTTTTGTAATCATTATCAAAGAATCTTTTCTTGATAAGACATTAGATAAACATATTAACATTCAATTGAATAAGTTAAGAACTATTCAAAAAGTGAAGTTGTCCGACACTTCTTTAAAGCCCTTGTTTAAAGCGTTATGTGTTGAATTGAAGCAGCATGTGCCTCAAATAGAGTTTGTTGAAGGTGTTTTAAAAGCATTGTTGGAAAAAATTATAGGTTCTTCTTATACAGAGGTAACCAATGAAAGTGTAGATAAAATGACAGATTTTATGAGTCTATTAATTGAAAACCCCAAAAATGATGTTGCTTTTTATGCTAAAAATCTAAATTTAACATCTCAAAACTTAAATCAATTATGTAGAAAGCAATATGATAAAACAGCTTCCGAAATTATAGCTATTGAAATAATTAAAGAGGCAAAGCGGTTTTTAATGTACACTAATAAAACAATGAGTGAAATAGGATATCAATTGGATTTTAAAGATGTTTCACACTTTGTGAAATATTTCAAGCGCCATACTGGAAAAACACCATTACAATTTAGAAAAGAACAAAATATACCGTAGGCTTTTCAAAAAGACCATGTAAATGCACTTTGCAAAAAATATATTTGCAAAGAACAAATAATTAAAGTATTAATAACTATGAAGCTTATGAAACTTTTGGTAATTTTTTTATTACTTATTACCCAATTTACTTTTGCCCAAATTACAGGAAAAATACAAGATACCAGTGATAATTATCCATTGGAATATGCCACGGCTGCATTGTACAACCAAGCAGACAAATCGTTAGTTACAGGTGTTGTAACCAATATAGATGGTGTCTTTATAATAGAAAATATAAAAAATGGGCGTTATTACTTAGAGGCCTCCTTTGTGGGGTACACCACAAAAATTATTAATAATATTGTTGTTTCGAAAGCCAACAGAAGAGTGGATTTAGGTATCATCAATTTGGTTTTGGGAAATCAGTTAAACGAAGTCGAAATCACAGCAGAGCGTTCCACTATGATTAATAAAATAGATAGACAGGTTTTCGATTCAAAGAATTTTCAAAGTAGCCAAGGTGGAAATGCTACCGATGTGATAAAAAATTTACCATCCGTAACTGTTGATGGATTGGGAGATATTAGTGTTAGAGGGAGCAAAGGATTTGCTATTTTAATAAACGGAAAACCAACCCAAGGGGATGCCAGTGCTATATTAGCCCAGTTACCCGCCAATGCCTTAGAAAAAGTAGAAATTATTACAGCACCCTCAGCTAAATACGACCCAGAAGGAAAAGGAGGTATTCTAAATATCATTACGAAAAAAGGTGCCACTAATGGTACATTTGCTCAAGTAAGCATTCGAGGTGGGTTTCCTTCTATAGAGCCTTATGATACACAAGTGGCAGCTCAGCGTTACGGAGCCGATGCTACAATTAATACAAAAACAGATAAATGGAATTTGTCCTTTGGAACCAGTTACCAACGTAACGATAAAACAGGTAGACGAGAAGGTGAATTATGGATTAATAATATTGACGAAGGTAAGCAAACATTCTCACCATCGGATGGAGAACGCAGTTTTGATGATGTAAATTATAACGGGCGTTTTACTGTAGATTTTACCCCAAGTGAAAGTGATGAGTTTTCGGTTGGATTCTTTGCAGGTAAACATACTGTAGATAGATTAGCCGATATCACGTATTTTGATAATCATGCAGTGTCTCCAATTGATAGTAATAACCGACTTTATACATTTTCATATTACAACCACAACTTAAGAACACGTAAGGGCGATTTTGTTTTAGGTAGTTTTGATTACGCACATACCTTTAATGATAAATCCAAACTAGCTACCTCATTTTTATATGAATACACCTTTTTAGGAGGACCAACGTATAATGACAACGTAGATACTCCGGCATATAATACCATTTATCAAGCTGAATACAACACCAATGACAATCCCTTACATGGCGTACGTTTTAATTTAGATTATAAATGGAAACCGCTTTCATTTGGAGCTATTGAAACTGGATATCAATTTAGAAATATAGATCATGAAGGTAAATTTGTTTACGAACGAGCTGATGATGGCGGAGATTTTATTATTGTACCCGAATTCTCAAGTAATATAAACTTAAAAAGAACCATTCATTCTGCATATGCACAATTAACAGGTGCAAAAGCTAAATGGGACTATGCTGCAGGACTTCGTTTAGAATCTATGGATAGAACCTATACAGAGGCACTGGTAAGTGAGGCTACTGAAAATGAGTATAATTACGATTTTGTAAAATTATTTCCATCAGCATCTTTGCAATATGCAGTAAATGAAGAAACTAAAATAAAAGCAGCTTATAGCAAGCGTGTAGAACGTACAACAACCCTTAAGATGAATAGTTTCGCAGAACGTGAACATTCGGAAACTTTTGAACAAGGGGATAACCGCCTGTTGCCAGAGTTTATAGATTTAGTAGAACTGGGTATAACTAAAGATTTTAATTCAAAAAGTTCAGCCTACGCAACGGCGTATTACAGGCATGTAAATAATGTGATTAACCGTGTAAATACTTTGGCTTACGAAACGAATGGCGTTGTAATTGATAGTATTTTAAACCGGGTTTATTCCAATGTTGGGAAAAGTAAAGCTGTTGGTTTAGAATTAGGAACCCAGTTTAAAGTTCAGGATAAATGGAGCAACTTTATTGGTGCTAATATTTATAATTACAATATCGATGGTGAATTTGTTTTCAGACATCGAGATGGTAGCGAAAAAACCTATGAAGTTAGTAGTAACAATACTATCTATTCATTTAATATTAATTCCACATATTCGTTTTGGAAAAATGCAACAGCTCAATTTTCTTTTAATTATTTATCAGAATCGAATACAGCCCAAGGTCAGGATTCCAGGTTTTATTCTCCTAACTTAACGTTGAAAAAATCGTTTTTAGATAATCAATTAACAGCAATCTTACAATGGCAAAATATTGATATGGGATTGCTTGATAGTAACGAACAAAGTATAGCAACCTCTAGAACTAACGAGTTTTACACCTATACTAATTATGTGTATGAAGTAGATATGGTTACATTAAACTTAACCTATACCTTCAATAAAGTGAAAAATAAATCGAAATTTATTGAAAGTGAGTTCGGTAAACGTGAGTTTTAAAATTCAATTTTAATATTTTTGTGTTATCAGCAAATAGTTGAAAAAGTTTAATATAAATACGAATGCTGGTTTTTGAGAATACCTAATATGAATACGCCCTGATGATCCATAAAATAAATCTGTTTTTAGTTATTGCTGTCGTACTTTTTTCTTGTAAAAATGAAACGAAGTATGAAGATATTACCAATGAGAATGCTATCATTTCGGCAGATTTAATTCCCGATAGCCACTTTTTAGGAGACCAAAAATGTAAGGAGTGTCATCAGCAAGAGTTTAAAGAATGGCAAGGGTCGCATCATGACAAGGCCATGGAAGAGGCAACTAGCTCATCTGTTCTAGCTGATTTTAATAACACAACTTTTAAGAGTCAGGGTGTAACATCTCGTTTTTATAAAAAGGGCGACGATTTTTATGTGAATACAGAAGGGCCTGATGGTGAATATCATGAATATAAAGTAATTTACACCTTCGGAATAACCCCACTTCAACAATATATAGTACAGTTTCCAAACGGCCATTATCAATGTTTAAGAACAGCATGGGATACAGAAAAAAATAAATGGTTTGATTTATATCCTGATTTTAAGGTTGTACATTCAGAATGGTTACATTGGTCTAGAGGTGGATTGAAGTGGAATACGATGTGTTCTGACTGCCATTCAACGAATGTGAGAAAAAATTACGATGAAAAAACTGATTCGTACGATACAAAATACGCCATTATTAATGTGAGTTGTGAGGCATGCCACGGACCAGGAAAGCAACACGTTTTGGATGTTAACTCCCAAGGCCCTAACTATAAAGCTTCCGGTACCATGCATATGACTGTAAATACACCTCCCAAAACGTTGGTGGATCAGTGCGCCAGATGCCACATGCGTAGGGAGCAGTTTTCCGAGCATTTCAATTTTCAAGGTACCATGCTCGATCATTATTCACCACAACTTATTGAGCAAGTTATTTATCATCCAGACGGTCAAATTTTAGATGAAGATTATGTGTATGGGTCGTTCGTTCAAAGTAAAATGTATCAGAATAATGTGGCCTGTAATAATTGCCACAATTCACATTCATTAAAATTGAAGTTTGATGGTAATATGTTATGTGCACAATGCCACGCTCCCGATAAATATAATACACCAAGTCATCATTTTCATAAGAATGATACCGATGGTGCTATGTGCATCAATTGCCATATGACGGGTAAATATTATATGGGTAATGACTTTAGAAGAGACCATAGTTTTAGAGTGCCCAGACCGGATTTAAGTTTAAAATATGGTACCCCAAATGCGTGTACTGGCTGTCATAAAGATAAAACAGACAAATGGGCTGCAGCCGAATTTAAAAAGTTATTTGGAGAACCTGATTCTATCCATTTTTCAGAAAAATTAGCACCAGGAATTTTAGGTTATCCAAATGGTTATGAAGGCTTATCAGATTTGATTAATGATGAAAAACAACCAGAAATTGTAAGAGCCTCTGCAGTAAGAGCACTTTCAAATTATCAGGAAAGGAATCTTATTGACAAATATTTAGCCTTGTTAAATGATGAATCTCCATTGGTACGAGGTACAAGTTTAGATGCTTTAGGCGAATTAAATAATACCGATTATATTAATTATTTCTTCCCTTTATTGAATGATAACAAGCGCACGGTTAGAATTAAAGCCTTTTATGCGTTAGGTGGCGTAACAGAATTTCAGATACCTGAATCTTATAAAAATAGTTACAAACGGGTTAAAAAGGAATTTGATACTTATTTAAATCTGAATTTAGATTTTGTTGGCGGACAAATAAAGCAGGCTAATTACCACTTAAAACAAGGTAATTTGCAAAAGGGAATTGAAGGTTATGAAAAGGCCTTGAAAATTGATAATATCAATAATAATGTGCGGTTAAATTTAGCAAACTTGTATTATAGAAATCAAGATTTTAAAAAAACCGAGCAAACTTATAAAAAAGTAATTGAACAAGAGCCAGATTATGGTCCTGTTTATTATTCCCTAGGGTTGTTATATGCTGAGTTAAATAGAACTAAAGAGGCTATACAGCAATTGCAAAAGGCTAAAAGTTTGATGCCTGAAAATATCAGGGTTTATTATAACTTAAGCTTGTTGTACGATAAGGATAAGCAGTTCGCGAATGCTGAAAAAACACTGTCAGATGGTTTGAAAATTGATTCCAACAATGAAAGCTTATTATATGCTTTGGGGTATCATTACTATAATAATGGTGAAAAGGCAAAAGCAAAAAATACAATTCTGAAACTTATACAGTTGTACCCAAATAACGTAGAGTATAAAACCTTTTTGCAAATGATGAATTAAAATTGGCTTACATAAAAAAGTTTTTACTTACAGGTAATGTAAGTTTCAAAAAATCAGAGCAGTTTACTGCTCTGATTTTTTTTGTCAAAAACATCAGTTCATTTCATAAGAAATACCTTCTTGTGAGTGAAGTCTTTTTTATATGTTAATTATGTGTTAAATAGTGGTTTTTTTTAAGATTAACCAATATGGATGTCTTTTTTTTGTATTATTCATAAAATCACGACAAATTATCGTATACAACTTTCCTGTTGTTTTATGACAAATGTCATAGTTGTGTCGTTTTTTATGCTTGTAATTTGCACTATAATTAAAACACAAATAAAAAATGAATGTAAGTATTAGAAAAAGTATTTTTGGTTTAGCTGTCTTTTTTCTGACAGCAGTAACCACGGTTAATGCACAAGAATTTAGCTTAATAAATGGAGAATCGACCCTAACAGTTCTAGGAACTTCTAGTATTCATGATTGGGAAGTAACTGCTGAAAAACAAAGCGGAAAAATTAGCTTTAAAGATATTAACGCTGGTCAGATCGATAAATGCACTATCGAAATAGTTGCAGAAAGTTTAAAAAGTGGAAAATCTTCAATGGATAAAAACACTTATAAAGCTTTAAATACAAGTAGTCATAAAACAATCAATTTTCAGTTAGCTGAAGTTAAGAAAGTAACAAGCAAAGGAGATGGTGTTTATGCCGTAAATACAACGGGCGATTTAACAATTTCAGGAACTAAAAAACGCATTCCTTTAGATTTTACATTAACTGTAAAAGATTCTAAAGTAAAGCTAGTAGGAGAGAAAAAAATTAAAATGACCGATTTTAAAGTAGAGCCTCCAAAAGCGATGTTCGGAACCATTACAACAGGAGACGACTTAACAATTAAATTTTCAACTCAATTCAAATAATAATCAACTAATTCACAAATCTTAAAATTAAAAATTATGAAATCAAAATTAACTAATGCCATATTTCTAGGGGTTCTTTTAATAGGATTCAGTATTAATGCTCAAAACAGAGATTTAGACAATTACAGACAACCAGACCAAAGAGGTGTAAATGTATTTGAAGCTCCAAAAGACACAGTTTCAACTTTTGAAAACGTTAAAGTGCGTATCGGTGGTTCATCAACACTTCAATTTCAAGCTTTAGATCATGAAAATTCAGGTGCAGTAGCGTTAAAAGAAATTGGTTACAACTTTAACTTAGCAACTGCTAACTTAGATTTGGATGTTGCATTGGCTGATGGTGTTAGAATGCACTTACGTACTTATTTATCTTCTCGTCACCACCCAGAACCATATGTTAAAGGTGGTTACTTCCAAATTGATAAATTAGATTTCATTAGTGAAGGCTTTTTAGAAGACATCATGAAAAATGTGACTATTAAAATCGGACACATGGAAAATAACTACGGTGATGCTCACTTTAGAAGAAGTGATAATGCGCAAACATTATTCAATCCGTTTGTTGGAAATTTAATTATGGACTCTTTTACTACTGAGGTAGGAGCCGAGGTATATTACAGAACTCAAGGTGGTTTCTTAGGTATGGTAGGTTTTTCAAATGGTAAATTAAACCAAGCTGTAAATGCTTCTAACGGAACAACTGGTGGTGCTTCATTCTTAGCGAAATTAGGCTACGATAATCAATTATCAGATGACTTAAGAGTAAGATTCACAGGGTCTGTATACAACACAGGATATGTACCAAACTCTTATCTATATAATGCAGATAGAGCTGGTTCTAGATATTATTTTGTTATGGAAAACACTTCAGCAACTACTTCAGGTAACTTTAGATCTGGTCGTTACAATCCAGCATTTACAAACCAAGTTACTGCAATTATGTTTAACCCATTTGTAAAATATAAAGGATTAGAATTTTTTGGAACTATTGAAAACACTAAAGGTAATGCACTTGGGGCTGATGAAAGAACTGCTAAACAATTTGCAGGAGAACTTGTATACCGTTTTGGAGCATCTGAGAACTTCTATATCGGAGGTCGTTACAACAAAGTAGACTCTGAAGAAGCTTCAGGAGAAGATATCGAAATTACTAGAATGCAATTAGGTGCTGGTTGGTTTATGACTAAAAATATTTTAATGAAATTAGAATATGTAAATCAAAAATACGATGGTTATGCTGTAGGAAGTCAGTATGAAGATGGTAAATTTAAAGGACTTATGATGGAAGCCGCTATTAGCTTCTAAGTAAAGTAGTATATTAAAATTCACAAGTCTCAATCTGTTAAGTTATTTTAGTTTTTGAAAAAAGAACATTAAATTCGCTTATATTTTGAGACTTGTTTTTTTTATTAAGTTAATAAAATAGATGTTAAAGAATTGATTATGAGAAAGATTATGGTTTTTGTTTCGGTTGTGGTCGCGTTTGCTTTTACTAGCAGAGATTCTGCAATAAAAAACACTTCGGTTGTATTAACTCCAGAGAGTTCATTAATAGTTAGAGGTACTACTAATGTAAATACCTTTACTTGTGCTTTCAATATAAATAAGTTTAAAAACCCAGTTTCTGTAGCTTACCGAATAGAAGATTCTAAAATGAAGTTTAGTAAAACAGCTTTGGTTCTAGATAATAACTGCTTCGATTGTGGCGGAAAAGCTATTAATAACGATTTTCAAAGTATTTTAAAATCGGATAAATATCCACAAATAACTTTGCTATTAAAAGAAATTGTCAATTATAATAGCGCTGATATACAAGCTTTAATTGATATTCAAATTGCTGGTGTGAATAAGAGTTTGCAAGTGCCAGTAAAATTTAAGAAAAGCAAGGGAATGACAATAACGGGCGATTTAGGCTTAAGTTTAGCCGATTTCAATATACACCCTCCTAAAAAGTTTTTAGGCCTTGTTACTGTAAATGACACGATTGATATTTATTTTCAACTGGTTTTAAAGGAAGCTTAATACCGTTTTATTTTTCTTTCTTCTGAAGCTTGGATGTGTTATCAAGCTTATTAATAGTGATTTTAGGATTGCCATAAAGATAGATGCTGCTATTACCGGAAGCATTTATAGTTACGGTGTCTAAAACTTCAATATAGGCATCACTAGATATTTCATTTAGAGTAGTACAGGTTTTAGCAGTGAAATTTTTACCATTAAAAGTCGAGAAATTATCGGTTCTAATTTGTAAATCATCTGTTTCACCTTCTATGTTTGCAGTAGCCCGCATATATAAATCGGCGGCTGTTATTGGCGCATAAATTAGGGCGTCCATTCTGCTGTTATCTGTTAAATTTAATTTAGCATCTTCACAAGTTAAATTAAGTTTTATTTTAGATTTATCTTTTCCTTGAAATTCAAATTGACTGGTTTTTATGGTAAGTCCAGCCTTAGCGGAACCTTCGGCGATGAGAATGGCATTCGGTAATTCCATGGTGGTTAATGATGTTAACTCCCCTTTGTCTAAAATTTTTATGTTGCTTAGGGTAGCATCATGATTCACTGTAATATTCAGACGTTTTTTTGAGGTTATTTTTGCGGTTTTATCAAAGGATAATACGCCATTGTAAACATCAAATTTCACATATTCGTGAAGGTTCTCATCGGTTTCAATGGTTACTGATGGTGAATGATTGTAAATTATTTCAATTTCAAAATCCTCATCAACAATAATGCTGTGAAACGGATCGATTTCTGTTGTTATGATTGTAACAATTTTATTGCCTTTTACTTTTTCAATAGTTTGAGCTCCGGCAGTAAAGCATATAACTAAAGTTAGTAATGTTATGGTTTGTTTTAGCATAGAGTTCAAAGTATTGTGTTATAAACAAATATAAGGAAAAACCATCTCAAACTTTAATTATAGCTGAAGATGGTTTTATAAATAGTTAGTTATTTGCATTATTGTTTTTGTACACTTCCCGATGAAGATTCGCTTTTGTTTACTGTTTCAGGATTTCCTTTGTATCTAATATCGCCTCCGCTAGAGGCATTTGCCGTTAATTTTTTTGTGGTATTTATGGTAATATCAGCGCCGCTACTGGCTGTTACTTGACTAGAGATAGCTGTTAAATCTCCTGCTTTTATATCACTACCACTAGAGGCATCAGCTATGAGTTGGTTTGTGCTTCCCGATATGTTTAAATCGCTACCACTTGTAGATTTGCAATCGAGGGAAATAGTATTTACGGCAAGGGTCATATCGCTTCCGCTTGTAGTTTTTAATTTCAAATGTTCTGCCGAAATGGTGTTTGTAGAATACACATCACTACCACTGCTAGCTTCTATGGCATCAATGTTTTTGAAATTAACCAATACCTTTTTAGAATTATAGGTGCCTATGTTATTTTTGGTATGTATATGTAGTACACCGTCTGTTACTTCGGTAATTATAAGTTCTTGTAAATTCTCATCGGCTTCCACGCTTATACTTTCAAATTCACTTTGTGTTAAGTAAACATCTAAACCTTCGGCTGTCTTAATGGTATTAAAAGGCTGGTTTAAGTGTCGTTCCTCGGTAGTTACCTTGCCATTTCCTTTAACTCCAGGACCAAAATTCATATCAAAATTGCAGGAAAATAAATTTAAACTGATTACCGTGGCTATTATAATCTTTGCTAATGTTGTCATAACTGTTCGTTTTTCTTGGTGCTGAACTTGTTTCAGCATGTTACTGATTGATGATTTATAATTCAAATATCTAATTTTTAGGTTTTGATTAATAACTTAAATATCTGAACTGTTGTTTTTTTGTGCTGAATTGTTATTGTTCAGACTTTATATTTATGCCTTTGTTGTTAATGTTAACTTTTACAGCCTCCGACTCTGCTTTTATACCCGTGTTGTCAATTTTCAAAGTATTGTTGTCACTTTTAATTTCAATACCATTATCGTCAATTGTTACGTTTGGAGCGTGGACGTTTATTTCAAATTCATCGCCTTCACAGTCCTCGCATGTTACACCATCTTCGGTAACATATAAATAATGATTTACCTTGTTTGAATTTAAACCATAACCCAAATAATGTTTGGTGTTATCGCCTAATTTTAAAACACTACCTTCCGGAAGGTTTAAAATGACTTTAATTTCTTGATCACTAAATTTGTTTTTCACATGTGTAGAAAGGAAAGGGTTTAGCACCAGTTCGTTGCCTTCAAAAGTGTAGCCGTAATTTATGTTTTTTGCACGGGTAATTGCTTTTTCATAGTTTCTTCCATCAGCAATTTTTTCAATAAAAATGCTTGCAAGAGAATCGGTTGTTGGTTTAATTATAATTTCAATATCGGAACTGTAAATTGTTTTTTCACCCTTATCATTATTGGCTACTTTAAAAGTATGACGACTATAATAGTAATCATTAAACAGCTCACTATCTCCCATTTTAATTTTCAATGTATCGGAAACCGTAAATGGAATTTCTTGTTTTTCAACAAAGCGCTCGGTGTAAGCATGTTCGCTAGCTTCTTTAATACCAATAATAATTAATCCAATAATAGATATTAACCATAAGCCTAATAAGGTGAATTTTGCAATAGTTCCAATAGATTTTAAATTGTTAACTAGTATTTTTAATCCTAAATAGAATACAAAAAAGAAAGGGATGCCAACCGCAAAGAACACGAGCATGGAGGCTAGCCAAATAGGCGTGTTACCTGCGTTTACAATGTTTGCAAAGTCCAGACCTGGAATAATATCAGTTACGCCTAATGAGAATAAGCAGATTATTAAGCCAATTAAAGCGGATGCGCCAACAATAATGAGTAGGATTCCTATAAATTTTGCAATCACTTTAAAGAACAACATAATGATGTCTGCAATCGTGTCAAAAAAAGATTTTGAAGATGATTTTAAAGAATTACTTTGTTTTTTTAGGTCTACCTTTTTAGCGGCATCAGTAACGCTTTTAGCAACATCTTGTACGGTTCCGGAAACAGTATCAAATCCATCCTTTATTTTTTTTTCAATGTTACTAATATTCACAGGTTCTCCCGTCATCATTAGTTTTTCCGCGGTTGTTTTTGCTTCAGGCACTAAAATCCAAAGTAAAATATACAAAAGGATTCCTGTTCCCATTCCGAAAATTAGAATAACCCAAAGTAAGCGTATCCAGATAGTATCAATACCTAAATAATGCCCCAAACCGGAGGCAACACCACCTATATACGAGTTGTCGGTATCTCTAAATAATTTTTTGGAAGCCGAAGTTTTACGATCATAAGCACTTTGTGGTTCGTCCTCAAATATTTCATCATCCACCAAATAATCTTCAGGTTGGCCCATTATGGAAATGACATCGTCAACTTCCTTAATTCTAATTACTTGTCGGTCGTTTTGCACACGCTCATTAAAAAGCTCTGCAATACGGGCTTCAATATCAGCAATAATTTCTGTGCGACCTTGAGAGTCTGTAAATGAACGTTTTATAGCCTCAAGGTAATGTTGCAGCTTTAAATACGCATCTTCATCTATATGGAAGAAGGTTCCTGCTAAATTTATATTGACTGTTTTATTCATTTTTCTTGTTGTTTTTTTGTGTTGGTTACTAAGTTTACAGCGTTTTGCAATTCACTCCAGGTTGTGTTTAATTCATTTAAAAATAGCTTGCCCGTTTCGGTTAAACCATAGTATTTTCTGGGCGGACCCGAGGTACTTTCTTCCCATCGGTAATTTAATAATCCAGCATTTTTTAATCTGGTAAGTAGTGGGTAAATAGTCCCTTCAACCACTAGCAATTTTGCGTCTTTTAGCGTGTCAAGAATTTCTGCTACATAGGCATCTTCGTCTTTTAAGACCGAAAGTATGCAGAATTCTAAAACGCCTTTGCGCATTTGTGCTTTTGTGTTTTCTATCTTCATGGTGTCATTCGTTTAATTTTGTGAAACTGTTCATTTTTTGATTGATTTTTGATGATTTATTGATGAAATTTTATTTTTTCTTTTTTTTTGGTGTTACCCTATCGGGTCGGGCTTTACGTTGCAATCTTTTTTTCGTACCTCAAAAAAGGATTTCCACTGCAATCCCTAACGCGGGTGCATTTGCCATTTACTTTAAAAAATTAATGGTAAATGGGTATTTGTAATATGCCCCATCCCTAGCTTTTAAACTCGCATTAACAATTAAAACAAGTTCTATTATAAAGGCAATAACCGCAACTACGCCCAATGCGCCACCTATATATAAAAGAGCCGATGGCTTGCCTATACTAATATGGAAATCATGAAATCCGTTAAAATCTATAAAATCAAAATGACTAAATAGGTTGAAAACAAAAAACGGAATGGAAAGCGTTCCAATAATAATAGCATACAGTAACATACTTATTTGAAAATTAATAGCCTGTTTCCCGTGTTGGTCTACAAAATCCGACTTTTCCTTATTAGCAACCCATAACACTATAGGTCCAATAAAATTCCCAAACGGAATAATAAACCTGCTAAAGGTTGATAAATGAATAAAAGTAGCGATGTTTTTTTGATGATTATCTAACATGATTTTAAAACATATAATAGTTTCTTATGCAAATATATGTCTTTAAAAAGGTATTATGTTACGCATAGTACCAAATATTAACATAATATTAACATTTAAGAGTGGTGATTATTTTCATAACTTAGTGAAAAAATAAAATGTTCTTTATGAATATAACTCCCAGAAAACTAAATGCTTTTACTTTGTTTAAGCTTCCGTCGGCATACTTGTGCGGTGTAAGAACTCAATATATAGACTCTAACAAATGTGTAGTAACTGTAAAGCATCGTTGGATAAATCAAAACCCATTTAATTCCATGTTTTGGGCTGTACAAGGTATGGCTGCAGAGTTTTCTACTGGGGCATTAATGATGAAAAAAATTAAGGAATCCGGACAAAAGGTGTCTATGCTTGTAACTTCCAATACCGCAACATTTACAAAGAAAGCAACAGGGAAGATTACGTTTTCTTGTAACGATGGTCAATTAATTGATGAAGCGCTTAAAAAAGCTATTCAAACGGGTGAAGGGCAAACGGTGAGTATGAAATCCGTAGGTTTAAATGAAGAAGGGATAGCAGTTTCAACCTTTGTTTTTGAATGGAGCATTAAAGTTAAGAGTTAAAATGTTTGTTTGCTATTAAGTTGCAAAGCTGGTTCACATCTTAACAACTAACCAAAAAAAATGTAACAAATACTTAAACAATCCTACAAATAAATAATTCAACGATTTAACAATTCAACAAAAACAATAAAAATGACGGCACACGAAATAGACTATAGAATTTATGGAGAAGAAATGCAATATGTAGAAATAGAACTCGATCCGCAAGAAGGCGTTGTAGCCGAAGCAGGAAGTTTTATGATGATGGACGATGGGATTAAAATGGAAACCATTTTTGGTGATGGCTCACAAAAGGATTCTGGATTTTTAGGTAAAATGTTAGGGGCTGGAAAACGCATTCTTACTGGAGAAAGTTTATTTATGACAGCGTTTTATAATAACCTAATGGGCAAACGAAATGTTAGTTTTGCATCGCCCTATCCTGGTAAAATAATACCAATTGATTTAACAGAATTTGGAGGGAAGTTCGTTTGCCAAAAGGATGCTTTTTTATGTGCCGCTAAAGGCGTAAGCGTTGGTATTGAGTTTTCAAAAAAATTAGGACGTGGGCTTTTTGGTGGCGAAGGATTCATTATGCAGAAACTGGAAGGTGATGGTATGGCCTTTGTACACGCCGGAGGTACAATGGCTAAAAAAGTGTTACAACGTGGTGAAACTTTGCGCGTAGATACGGGATGTATCGTGGGGTTTACCCAAGAAATAGATTATGATATTGAATTTATTGGCGGTATTAAAAACACCATTTTTGGTGGTGAAGGCTTGTTTTTTGCAAAACTTCAAGGTCCTGGAACCGTTTATATTCAGTCCTTACCGTTTAGTAGATTGGCTGGGCGTGTATTGGCATCGGCACCACAAGGCGGAGGAAAAGATAAGGGTGAAGGTAGTATTTTGGGAGGTTTAGGAAATCTTTTAGATGGTGATAATAGGTTTTAAATAACTTTATATATAAAATAAAGAGGTTGTCTATAGAGTTTAAAATAGCAGTCGTTCTTTGTACTTAACAACGTTGCAGCTATATTCTTATTAGTCAACCTCTTTTTTTTATTTTGATGAATTAAGTTGAAATTAATATTTCAAAAATTTGAAGCTTTCTATGTCATTGTTGGTTGTAGTTTCAACTTTAAGGATATAAACACCATTTCCTAATTGGGATACATTGATGGTATTAGATTTTGGAGACTTAATACTTAAAACTTCCTGACCAATAATGTTGTAAATTTTAAAACTTTCAACAGATGATAATAAATTTGTCGTATGTAATTCAAGTGTTTTTGTGATTGCATTATAGGTGGTTGTTATGCCTTTGTTATCAAAAGTAGTAGTGTCCAACAAACTACTTTTCTTAAATACTATTGAAAATTGCTGTTTATCTGCACCTGTATTTAAAAACAATTTTGTTTCGTTGTTTCGTAAATCATAATAGATGTTTTGGGCATTATCTAACAAATAGATATGTAAATCATCAGGGATATTTTCCATTTTATCAATTCCGAATTTATACGAACCCGCATTGGTAACTTTCAATGCTAGGGGGAGCTGGTCTTCCAAATTTATTTCCGGAATGGCTTGGATAATTAAAGATTCATCATTTACTAGCCAATTTATATCATTTTTAAAACTGTCGTAAGTTTTAGCATCGTAACCTCTGTCATATCCATACGTTGTACTTTGGTCGTAACCCAAACCTAAATATTTGGTATACCCATTCGGATCTGTAAATGTAAACCAAATTTTTGGTCTGGTATCTTCTGTTGATATTGCCTTACTTTTAGAATTAGTTTTATAATAAATGGTTTCGTTTAATGATTCTTTAGCAAAACTACGCTGGGCATTATTGAAGGTTATATTACCTGAATTCAAGATTTTAGTAAAAAATCCTTGACCAACATTTATATATCTGGTTGGAGCAGCTTTGGATGCAGTGCCATTATTACTTATTAATCCAGAGGCATCAGCAATTGCAGCTAAAGGCATCATTAAATTATATGTAGCGTAACCACCTTCGTAATTTGATAGGTAATGGCTATTGTTGGTTGAAAACGATTCCCAAAAGTATAAGGTGCCGTCTATAATAGATTCATTGTCAATAATAAATTGATTAGCATCTAAAGTTGAAGGGTATGGGTTTCCTATCAAATACTCTGTGTTTGACGCAACGGGTAAAATGTAATCGCCGCTATTTGGTGTGCCTTTAAATACAAATTCTTGCTCGGTGGTTGTAGCTCCAGAGCCTTTCATTGTATAGCCTACACCGGGAACCAAATCATTGCTTGTTGAAATTTTCGACCAATAATAATAATTTCCTATAGGGCCTTTAAAGGTGTAGAGCCATTTGTTGCTTACCGTTATTGGGGAGGTTAAAGCGTTACCATTAAGTCCGCTTGTAAAGTTTATAGGACCTGTAGCGTCTTCTAAATAACCAATTTTCCAAGTGCCATTTCTATTTACAGGTGATGACCAATAATTGTAATTAAATAAATTAGATGTGCCTTGCTGCCTGATTATCAAACTGCCAGTTCCAGAATTTGAATTCATTCCCGAATGATGCTGAATAAGTTGAGCTTCACCCAATAAATCAATGGTGCCGTTGTTTAAAATTTGATTTTCAGTTTCTAATAAAATTCCATTGGTTATTTTTAGTGTGGCACCAGTTTCTAATTTAACTTCCCTTACATAAGCATTTTCAGTTAATGTAACGGTGGTGCCTGCTTTTATGGTTAGTTTATAACATTGGTCAGTATTACATGGGTTGTTTGCAGTTCCGGAACCGTTATAAAAATTAGAGCCGTCCCAAACGATTTGGTCTGTATACCGTAGTGTGAAATATCGATTATTACTAAATGTAACCCCAGTGGCTGTAGCTGTTGTTCCCACAATTGAGAGATTGTAAACCTCCTCGGGTGAAGAGAAATCATAGTTGTTATCAACAACCAATTGCAAAGTAGAACAACTTTGTTTGCCTGCTAAATTTATGTTACTAAGGTCAAAGGACACTGTTACAGTTCCTAAGTTCCCTTGTCTGCTCACTCGCCATCTAGAATTCAATTGTTCTGTGTAGTTAATGGTATTCGTCGAGAAATTGTAAGTTGGGTTTTTAGTTTCCTCACCCCAAAACAAGAATTCATTATTATTTAAAGCAGTTGGGTTGCTAATACGCACAATACCTGTTCCTTGCGAGTCTGTGTGGTTTGAACCATCCGTAGCCTGCCCAATACCTGCTACGTTATGGTCAAAATTACCATTAGATGCATCGTCTTGCACGTATATATCATTACTTGTTAAGGGTTCATTGTATTTTGAAGATAAATAATTGTTTACAATTATTCTTTCTGCAGTATTTAAAGCCTTTCTATAAATTACTAATTCCGAAATGTATCCGCCAAAACCTCTACTGTCATTTTTATGTGTAGCTCCAACAGTAAATGGCGAATTATAATCTGGAATAAAATCAGAAGATTCTGAGGCTGTTGTGATTAACGTTTCACCGCTGAACACTTTTACTCTTGACGAGGTTGGTAATGTTCCATCGTAGAGTGTGCTAATAATATAGTTGGTATTGGAATTGAATGTTGTATTTGATGTGCTAAATCGATTGTTATTTCCATCAATATCTACATAATAATAATTGGAATTAAAGAAGAAGAACATGTATGATTGATTATTACCTACATCAGTTCTTTTTGAAATTATAGATCGGGCATTCCCTAGATGCGTAGGCCTTACAACGCTAAACACTGTTAATCCATTAGTATTATCTAAATTTGATGCGTCATCACCACTTAAAAAATCGTTTTGTCCTGATGTTTGGCTGTAATCGAATAAAATAGAAGGGTAACCGTTTATTACAGAATCATAGTACAAAGGTTGTTGGTTAATGTTTGTTTGGGATGCATTGTTTAAATTTCCGGAAATGTCATTCCATAGATTTATTGGTTGACCACTAATAGTAGTAGATGTTCCACTATCAGCTTTAAGCCACAAAGCGTTATTAGCACTATTCCCAACGCCACCAGGGCCGGTTTGAGAATAACTAAAGTTTAAAAAAAGACATACAATCCAAACCAGTTGAGATTTGAGAGAATTCATTATTTGAGAGATTGAGAGTTATAGCAAATTACTTATTACGTATTGAACACAAATATATAAATATTTTTGAATAAATAACATCTTGTCGGTTTTATTTGCGTTTCAACGAGTTGATTTTAGGTGTTTATTTTGAAATAAGTGGGTTAAGAAGCTTGTTTTTTTACACGATATTTAGAAGTGTAACTTGTTGTTATTGTGAGTATTAACTTAGTTTCTAAAGGTTTAATTCCTCAATAGGATATGGTGCTTTTCGGAAATAGGCACAAATATTTTATTGTTAAATTTTGTAAAAAATAGAAAAAAACATGAGAATTTTCACTAAATTTAGACGTTATAAAATTATACACTTATAGAATAAATCTACTTTAAATAAACCCAAATTCCAATAATATTATGGCAAGAGCAATGCTTGATTATACCAAAACGGTGCTTAATAAAGTTAGTTTTGACGTTTCGTTGTTTTGCAAAGAAGTTCAAAAAGCAGCACAACGATTATTGCCACATGAGTTAGAAGAACTAAAACATTTTATTCTTTCTCTCGTACAGCAAAACCCAGAATTAAATCAAAGTTTAATTTATTTAAGACGATAAAAAAAAGCGACCATTTGGTCGCTTTTTTTATTTTGAAGGTAACGGACTAATAATTTTCACGTCCTGAAATGCTATTGCTCCGCGTACTACTCCAGATATAACATCTTGTAGCGCTTCTATAATTTGCATTTTTAATTCACTTTTATGATAAATTAAACTTACTTCTCTAGCAGGTGCAGGTTCGTTAAAATAATGTAAATTATCTTTTGCTTTTTCATTAATATCTAAAGTATGTAAATATGGTAGAAGTGTCATTCCTAGACCTTCGTTAGATAGTTTTATTAACGTTTCAATACTCCCGCTCTCTAATTGAAAGTTGTCATCCGAACTGTTCTTTAAAGCTTTACATAAATTAATAACACCGTCTCTAAAGCAATGGCCGTCTTCTAATAGCAGCATGTCATTTATGTCTAAATCAGTAACATTAATTTTATTATTGTTGTGTAGTCTGTGGTTTGAGGGTATATAAGATACAAATGGTTCAAAAAATAATACACGCTCTTTAATGCTTTCGTCTTCTAAAGGTGTTGCGGCTATTGCAGCATCTAAATGTCCATCCTTTAAACGTTCAATAATTTCTTCGGTGGTAAGCTCCTCTATTTTAAGCTTTATTTTTGGATATTTTTTTATGAAATTCTTTAAAAACATGGGTAAAAGTGTTGGCATTATGGTTGGGATTATTCCCAACTTAAATTCGCCACCAATAAATCCTTTTTGTTGATCTACAATATCTTGTATTCTATACGATTCATTTACTATGTTTCTTGCCTGATTCACTATTTTTTTGCCAACCTCCGTTAATTCTATTGGTTTTTTACTTCGGTCAAAAATTTGGATATCAAGTTCTTCTTCCAGCTTTTGTATCTGCATACTTAAGGTAGGTTGCGTAACAAAACATTTTTCTGCAGCTTTAGTGAAATTCTGATTTTCGGCAACAGCTAAAACGTAGTATAATTGTGTAATCGTCATGTATATAAATTTAGGCTATAAAAGTATAAAAACTATCAATAAAACTTATCATAATAACCGTTAATTATAGATTAAATTTGTAGTATAATTAAAACAGATATAAAATGAAATTTAATAGTATAGGACTAGACATTGAAAAGACAAAAGAATTAGCAAAGGATTTAAATAATTTGTTAGCAAATTTTCAAGTTTACTATCAGAATTTAAGAGGTATCCACTGGAACATTAAAGGCAAGCGCTTTTTTGATTTACATGTGAAATTTGAAGAGTTGTATACAGATGCTAATATGAAAGTTGATTTAATTGCAGAGCGTGTATTGACTTTAGGAGAAACACCACTTCATACTTTTAAAGATTATATAGATAATGCTCAGGTTCCTGTTGGTAAAAATATATCGCAAGATGAAAAAGCAGTTACTTTAATTGTAGATTCTTTATCAGAATTATTAAAAATTGAGCGTGCCATTTTAGATAAGGCTGGCGATGCTAGTGATGAAGGTACAAACTCTATGATGAGTGATTTTATTACAGAACAAGAAAAAACAGTTTGGATGATGAAAGCTTGGTTAAGCGAAACTGTTTAAATAATTGAATTGATAAATAGCGAGAAAGACCTTCATTTTTGAGGGTCTTTTTTTTATAATAAACCTCTCGCTTTTATCTCCAAATATTTGTTAATTGTATTGATAGTTAAATGCTCGGGAGCTGTAAGAATGCTTTGAATACCATGTTTTTGAAGTTCATTTACAATTAATTTTTTTTCGTAAATAAATTTTTCGGCAATGGTTTTTTCAAAAATATCATAGGTGTTTGTTGCAGTTGTTTTAGTGAGTTTTTGAAGCTCGGTGTTTTCAAAAAAGATAACTACAAGGAGGTGATTTTTAGCAATTGCCTTTAAATAGGGTAGTTGTCTGTAAAGTGCATCCAAGGTTTCAAAATTGGTGTATAGCAATAATAAACTGCGCTGATTTAAATGGCGTTTTACATCAATATATAGTCTAGAAAAATCCGATTCTACAAAATCGGTTTTCAAATTATAAAGTGTTTCTAGAATGCTATTCATTTGTGAAGTTCGTCTTTCGGCTATCACACGGTTTTCAACCTTTCTTGAAAATGAAAAAATACCAGCCTTATCTTGCTTTTTTAAAGCAACATTGGAAATGACTAATGAAGCATTTATGGCGTAATCCAATAAGCTTAAACCTTCAAAAGGCATTTTCATTACGCGGCCTTTATCAATTACACTGTAAACGGGTTGAGAGCGTTCATCTTGATATTGATTTACCATTAATTCGTTGCTTTTTGCCGTTGCTTTCCAATTAATATTACGTAAATCATCCCCTTGAACGTAATGCTTAATTTGTTCAAATTCCATAGTGTGACCTATACGCCGAATCTTTTTCAAACCGTATTCAAATATCTTGTTTGAAAACGCTAAAAGCATATACTTTTTTAATTGTAGAAATGAAGGGTAATTAGGTACCATCGCATCTTTCCCAAACTGAAAACGTCTGGAAATTAAACCAATTGGACTATTCGCATATAGGTTTAGGTTGCCAAAGTGATATTCACCACGTTCTATTGGTCGAAGCGTGTATGATAATTTTTTGCTTGTTTGCTTTTCTAAAATAGTGTCTATTTCAAAATCCCGTTTTTGGTATTGGAAAGGTAACTCATCAATCAGCTTTAAATTACTTTTAAAATTGTAATGGTTTTTTAATGAAATTTCAATGGTATTATCATCACCATTACTTAGTTTTTCGGGTAAAATACGAATGGCTGTAATGCCTTGCTGTTTGAAAAGCAGTATAAAATCTATAATAACCAATCCTAAGAATATAAAAAAAAGCATTTGAGCTATTACCAATAATCCGGAAAATAAATAAGACATAATAAATAGGAATACAAGCAAGCTCAGGCCTATAAAAAAGCGTGAATTCAAATAGATATTTTTAAAAAACCGATTCATATTTTTTTTCCTCAAATGCGTGAAGTCTTTTATCTAGGGATTTCTATAGTTTCTAAAATTTGTTCAATTACTTTTTCAACGGTAAAACCTTCCATTTCTCGTTCTGGCGTTAATACTAATCGGTGTTTTAATACGGCTTTAGTACAACGTTTAATATCCTCGGGTGTAACAAAATCTCTACCCTGAATAGCTGCATTGGATTTGGCAGCATTTAATATGGCAATGGAGGCCCTTGGTGATGCTCCTAAAAATAAATTGGCATTTGTTCTGGTGTTACTAATAATGGATGCGATGTATGAGATAAGATGATTTTCAACAACAATTTGCTTTATCAAACCTTGATAATATGTAATTTGTTGTGCATTTAAAACGGGGATGATAGCATTGAAATCTAAACTATCCTGCCGTTGATGATTGTCTATTAAAATCTGAATTTCATCTTCAAGATTTGGATAATCCACGTTTATTTTGAATAGAAACCTGTCCAGTTGTGCTTCGGGTAACCTATAAGTTCCTTCTTGTTCAATTGGATTTTGTGTAGCAAATACTAAAAAAGGTTCTTGCATGATGTATTTGGTACCATCCATTGTAATCTGGCGCTCTGCCATTACTTCAAACAAAGCGGCTTGCGTTTTTGCAGGGGCACGGTTTATTTCATCAATTAATATTATGTTTGAGAAAATAGGTCCTTTTTTGTATTCAAACTCGTTGGTTTTTACGTTAAAAATGGAAGTCCCTAAAATATCACTAGGCATCAAATCTGGGGTAAACTGAATTCTACTAAAATTTACAGCTAAAGTTTTAGCTAAAAGTTTAGCTGTAATTGTTTTAGCTACACCTGGAACACCTTCAATTAACGCATGCCCGTTTGAAAGTAGGGAAATAATAAGTAATTCAATCATTTCATTTTGTCCAACAATGAATTTGCCTATTTCCTTTTTTATGGCTTCAACATGTGCTTGAAGTGGTTTTAAATCGAGTCTACTTTCAAAATTTATATCTTGATTTTCTATTGGTTGTTCTTCCATTATTTGTTGTTTTTTGTGAATGTTTCTATAAGTTTGTTCAGTTGAATTAAATCGGTTTCAGTATGTGTGGATTTCGATTTTAAATACACAATATAATCTATTATTGTTTTAGTGTCTTCCTTTTTATTAGATGATTTTATGGCTAATTTAGAAATGAAATTTTCGCTTAATTCATTCGTGTTTAAGTAGTATTTGGTACGTATTTGTTCTAAAAAATATTGAATTTTATTTTTGATAATGGTGGTGTAGTCGCCATGTTGATAATATAAATCGCCAATAGTTCTCGTAAAATCTAAAGTGGCATTTTTTAAAGGTTCAACAACGGGAATAATACGTTGTGTGCGTTTTCCTTTGAAAACTATGAACAAGAATATCCCAAATAAAGCGGTGTAAAATGCCCATTTTAAAGCTGAATTTTGAAGTACGAAGCGTAATGGACTGGTAATTATTTTTCGGCCACTTTTATAATAGTTATCCCAAATAATAGCGTGCTTTGGCAAAAATGAAAGTACGGTTGCCGCATAAACATCATTGCCATTTAGCATGTGGTAATTACTAAATGCAAAAGGATTGGTATGTACATAAAATGCACCATTGTTTTTTCCGAAAGGGATTTTTATGTAATTTATCTTTGGATTAGTTTCGTTTATAACCGTTTCATTATTTTCAACTTTAGTTGTGCCTAATGCAATCGCATTAAGCGTATCTAAACTAGTTAAATAACTATTTTCAATTACGTCCTTAAAATGACCTTCATTTTGTTTTAGGCGAGGGCTTGTAAAACCGTTTGAAGAAGGCTTTTTAAAAAAATTATTGTAATTGGTTCCAATTTTTATGTTTAAGGTATCGCTTAAAATACCATGCATATAATTAGTACTTATAAATACAGAATTACCATTTTCAACATATTTAAGTAAAGCTTCAGAATCTTGTTTATCAAACGAAATGGCATTATTTATAAAAAGACAAACGGTTTTGTTTCCAGATTCAAATCCTTCCAAATTTTCAAATACTGTTTTAGTTGAAACTGATATTGGTTCTTTGGAAAATGTTTTCAATTCGTTGAAAAGCACATAACAGCCTAACGGAATTTTATCGGCAGCAGCGTATGAATCTCGCCAATTTAACGCTTTGGGTTTTGTTATCTCTGCAATCATCATTAACAGAATAACTGCTCCAATGGCATATAATGCTATTTTAGATCGTTTATCCATTAGGAAGCCTATTTAATTTGTTGAAATCAGATTGGTTTTTGTTGTAAGTAGCTTCATCAATTGGGAATTCACCATACCACACATAATCATATATGTAGGAAATGCGCTTGAAAACAGATTTTGTGTCTTCATCTTTAATTTCATTAATGTAATCGCTATTGGTTTTATCGTAATGCCAATCAATTATGTTTTTGTTGGTTAGTAGTTTTAAGGATTTAAGATATAAATAACGTGTTGCCAATCGATAATTGTTTTCTTTAATTGCCGAAGAAATTAACGTGTCAAAATTGACATCTTTTATGTTTTCTTCAACGTATTTAAAAGTATCAATGTCTTTTGTTTCCGTTTTAAAAACGGAATTAATGGGTGATTCCATTAAAAACTTAACGATTAAATACAAACAAGCAACTCCTAAAAAGGCATAAACTATGTATTCTAACGTTTTATAATTAATGAAGTCTATATCAACCCCAAAAACATCATTAATCCAATCAAAAAATTTCTTTATTAGGCGTTGCAACAAATTAATACCGCCCGTATCATTAATGTTGTAATTGAAATCGTCACCTTTATAGCGCTCCTCTATAGCTTCTTTAAAATAGGTTACTTTTAGGTTTGAAGAATCTCTTTGAATAGTGTCTTGTGCAAAACAATAATTATTACTAAGAAATAAGCCAACAGTGTAAAGCTTTATTGGAAGTTTGTTTTTAGTCATTAATGCCAATTTGTTCAATTTTAGTTTTTAAAAACACGTTGTATTTTTCTTCATAAAGATTATAATACAAAACACTGTAGGCAACTTGTGATAATGCTTGTGAATAAATAAACGACAATAAAAACATGGCAAACCCTAAAGTGAATATAACGCTAGCAAACACACTCGTTGCCAAATCCACATTACTTTCCAATGAAAAATACACATACACACCAATGATAAAGCCAGGGATAGATGCAATAAGCATGGT
Organism: Mariniflexile sp.; assembly: GCF_041583155.1. Taxonomy (GTDB): domain Bacteria; phylum Bacteroidota; class Bacteroidia; order Flavobacteriales; family Flavobacteriaceae; genus Mariniflexile. The sequence continues at coordinate 107,525 of NZ_JBFHGK010000004.1, read as the reverse complement.
TATCATTAAATTCAATATGCCAATAACCAGGCCGTATAAAATCACTTTACCAAAGTTAGAAAATGTAAACGACCAACCTTCCGCTAAAGCGAGACTAAGATTTTTGTTGTCGGTGAAAATAGACATGAACGATAACCCAAAAAATGCGGTTAATAAAAAACTAAGTCCGTATTGTATTAGCATTCCAATTAAAGGAATGAAGGCAAAAATTACCGAAACTATTAAATACCCTATGTAAATTCCAATACCCAGTAAAATGAAAAGAACGATGGTTCCCAAATTCTGTTTAATTTTTAACCAAACGTTTTTAGATTCAACATTGCCTTCGCTATTTACGTAATTGGCCATATACGAACTTGAAAAACTATAATTTAAAAGCGCCGTAATAAATAAAATAACGATTAAAACGATGGCCCCAACTATTAAATAAACCATGTGTTCGCCTTCGTCATTCATCCCAAATCTGAAATCTCTACTTGCTAAACCCATGAAGCCAGTTACTAACAAATACGATGCAATAAGAAGTAAAATGATACTTATAACATTATAACGCAAATATAAACTGGTATATTTTTTAAAGTTATATTTAAGAAATTGGAAATAGGTGTTTATGATTTCACCAAAATCATGTCGCGTACGAAGTTCTATGTAGGATCTCTTCATTTTTTTAATTCAGATTGGTAGGCCTTATTTAGTTTTAAAGGGTAAATAACGTAATAAAATACGATTAAAAATAAGGAGCAGGTAATTATACCATATGATAATGTCCAGTGCATTTGTTCGCCATAGCGAGTTATAAACCCTTCAATAAAACCAGCTATAATGAAAAACGGAATGGTGCTTACTACTATTTTCAAGCCATCTTTAGCACCTTTAGTAAAAGCAACCCGCCTTGAGAAGGTTTTAGGAAACAAAAAACTGTTCCCCATAACCAAACCAGCACAACCTGCTATTACAATTACCGAAATTTCGATAGTGCCATGCAACCATATAGTTGATGTTTTTTCTAAAATACCATAGTTGTAAAAAAAAGTGATAAATGCACCAAGCATAATGCCATTACTAAAAAGTATGTAAACGGTGCCTACGCTAAAAAACACACCAAAAGCAAAGGCTATTATGGCTACGCGAATGTTATTTATAGTAATACCTAAAAAAGATCCGATATTACTACCACTTTTGTAAACAGCCATAGGTTCTCCTTTTTCAATATTTTCAATAGTCATATTTACATAGCCATCACCTAAAATTAAGCGTACAAACGAATTGTCGTTTAATGTGGAAACCACACCAATACTTACAGCGGCCATAAAAATTAAAAAAGTGTACAGTAGTGTTTTTTGATAGCTTTTGAAAAATAACGGAAATTCATATTTCCAAAATGATATGATTTTGTTTTTGGATTCTCTTTTAGTGATGTATATTTTTTGATGTGCCTCCGAAGCTAACGAGTTCAAATACAACAAAGTCTTACTCTCTGGGTAATAGGTTTGAGCATAAGCAAGGTCGTTAGTTAAATGAATGTAATAAGAAGCTAAGTCGTCCGGATTTATTTTTGCATTATTATGTAATGCATTTTCAAAAACCAGCCATTTTTCTTTATTTTGCTTCACGAAAGAGGCTTCGCGCATAAATTTTTTTTAATTAGAAACGAATATACATCTACATGAGCAATTTAGCAATTAACACAGCACAAAATGTTAATTTGGATTACAAATTAATTGGGTTGGGCGAGCGTTTTGTAGCGTTTTTAATTGATGGCCTTATCCTACTAACTTATATTACGCTTATGGAGAATCTAGTAGATTTTTCAGAGCTATTTAGTACGGATGACTGGACACGTCGTGGGATTTTAGCCTTGTTAATGCTTCCTGCATTTTTTTATTCGGTGCTTAGTCATATTATTTTTGGCGGACAAACCATTGGTAAAATGATTTTAAGAATAAAAGTTGTGCGTTTAGATGGTAGCCCGACTCAGTGGTATAATTTATTGGTTAGGTGGATGTTGCGTATAGTGGATATTTGGATGTTTTTTGCGTCAATTGGGGTTTTAAGTATCTTGTTGTCTGATTATAAACAACGCGTTGGCGATGCTGCAGCAGGAACAGTTGTTATAAGTGTTAAAAAGAAACATAAAATAACGAGCACTATTTTAGAAGATTTAGAGGCCGATTACGAGCCTGTTTTTAATAATGTTACCTTACTTACCGATAAGGATGTACGCATTATAAAAGAAGCATTTACCCTATCAAAGAAAAATAAAGATTATAAAACACTAACGCTATTAAGAAATAAGGTAGCAAGTGTGCTTAATGTAGAATCTAATTTATATGATATAGAGTTTTTAAACACCGTTTTAAAAGACTATAATTACTATACACAAAACATGTAAATTAAATTCTAAAAGTTAGAAGGATAAAAAGGCGAAAACAATACTTTTGCCGAAAATCCAAAAACCACCACCTAACTCCTAAATATGATGTTTTTTCAAATTGTTGAAATCTTAGGAACGTTTGCTTTCGCCATCTCTGGTGTATTAGTTGCGTTAGAAAAAAGAATGGACCCATTCGGGGTTCTTATTATAGCGTTTGTAACTTCGGTTGGAGGCGGTACTTTAAGAGATGTACTTATTGGTATAACTCCAGTAACTTGGATGGTAAATATGCTGTACGTTTACGCTATTTTAATAGCGACTGTTTTGGCAATAATATTTAGAAAAAGACTCGATATCTTGAGGGTTTCCTTGTTTTTATTTGATACCATAGGGATAGGTTTGTACACCGTTGTAGGGGTACAAAAAGGGTTAAACATTGGTTTACATCCAATCATTTGCATTTCGTTGGGAACCATGACAGCTTGTTTTGGTGGAGTTATAAGAGATATTTTATGCAACGAAATCCCTGTTATTTTTAGACAAGAAGTGTATGCTACTGCTTGTATATTGGGAGGCGTCACCTATTTTTTACTCCGTAAGTTGCCAATAGATAATAACATCGTGTTTGTTATTTCTGGTTCGGTAGTTATTGCTATTCGTTTAGTTGCTGTGATTTTTAAAATTACCCTTCCTAGTTTGTATAAGGATGAGGTTAGGAAAATAGATGGTTAGGATGTGGCATATTATGTTTTAGGGAATCCACTTAACAAAGATCTTAAGTTTAAAAACTGATATCCTAGTTGGTCTATAAGTGTATATTTTAACTTCACCTAAACACCTAAACACCTAAACACCTAATCAATAATCTCCACATTTCTTATATAGATATTCTTTAAAGGCCAATCGGCATCATCAGTTTCTACAGCGGCAATTTTGTCTACCACATCCATGCCACGAATTACTCTTCCAAAAATGGTATAGTCTCCATCTAAAAAGTGAGCACCTCCTTGTTGCTGCACAATAAAAAACTCGTAAGGCGATGCCAGTTTATGTGGGTTTTCAATATCACTACTTGGCATGGAAATAACGCCTCTGTCATGTTTGAAACCTCGTTTCGTGTCGGGTGGTAATAAATACTTTCCAATGTAACCACGTTTTCTGCCTGTTTTTCTATCATCACTACTTCCTCCCTGTATTATAAAATTATCTATAACTCTGTAAAACTGGGTACCGTTAAAATATTTCTGTTTCGTTAAAAATATAAAGTTAGAGCGGTGAAATTTGGTTTCATTAAATAACAAAATATCAATTTCTCCAAAATCGGTAGTCATGCGCACTTTGTTTTCTTTGTGTTTTTTATCGTATTGTAAAAAAAACTCCATGGCGTTTTTCGAGTTTAATTTTGGAAAAGCTCTTTTCGACACATCTGTAGTATCTTCATCTCCTGTTACCCCTACATCTTCCTTTACTACTGTAGTTGTTTCTTTTTTAGGAAGTGTTTTGTTTTTACTTTTCTTATCTTCACAATTTAGAAATAAAATGAAAATAAATAACAATATTATAGGTCTCATAAGATGGATTTTGATGAATTTTTAGTATCAATTTCAAAAATAAAGAATATACCATTACCAGCCCAAACATCGCAGTTTAAAATGGTGCCTCCATTTAGGCATGAGTTGCTAAGGCAACAAGAAGAGGCTATAAAACACGCAAAAAGTGCCGGTGTATTGGCATTGTTTTATCCCGATAAAAATAAAAAAACACATTTGGTTTTAACTTTAAGGAAAACCTATAAAGGTGTACATTCTGCACAGGTTGGGTTTCCTGGAGGAAAGCTGGAACATTTTGATGTTTCTATTGAAGCGGCAGCCGTTAGGGAGACTTTTGAAGAAGTTGGTGTGCCTTCCCAAAATATTAAGGTGATACGGGCGTTGACTGAAGTTTACATTCCGCCAAGTAACTTTTATGTACACCCTTTTATTGCTATTTCTGAAGAAACACCTCAATTTACTAAACAAGATGACGAGGTTGAAGCCATCATTGAGGTGGCTTTGCAACAATTTTTAGATGATTCTAACATTATTACCGAAAAAGTGCGAGCCTCCTATAGTGTTGAAGTAGAGGTTCCTGCGTTTAAGTTAAACAATCATGTGGTTTGGGGAGCTACAGCTATGATGCTTAGCGAGATTAAAGACATGTTAAAACAACTCATGTAGTTTGTAGATTTATTACATTTGTAGCAACTAACTAATTTGAAGCGTGATTTATTATGGGATTGTTTAAACGAAATCCTTTCGGACATATATTATTTGTAAAGAAATGGCTCATACGTATTTTGGGTACACTTACTCATAGGCGTTTTCGTGGGTTTAATGAGCTACAAATTGAAGGCTCGGAAGTGATTAAAAATTTACCTGATAAAAATGTTCTTTTCATTTCAAACCATCAAACCTATTTTGCCGATGTAGTGGCAATGTTTCATGTGTTTAATGCTAGTTTAAGTGGTAGAACCGACTCTATTAAAAACGTAGGATATCTATGGAATCCAAAACTTAATATTTATTACGTAGCAGCTAAAGAAACCATGAAAGATGGTTTGTTGCCAAAAATATTAGCTTATGTTGGCTCTATTAGCATTGAGCGAACTTGGAGATCTGAAGGGCAAGATGTGAACCGTCAAGTTAAAATGAGTGATATTTCTAGTATAGGTAAAGCGCTTGATGACGGTTGGGTTATCACCTTTCCGCAAGGAACTACAACACCTTTTAAACCTATTAGAAAAGGAACAGCTCATATTATTAAACGTTATAAGCCTGTAGTGGTACCTATTGTAATTGATGGGTTCCGCAGATCCTTTGATAAAAAAGGCTTGCGAATTAAAAAGAAAAATATTCTTCAAACTATCGAAATCAAGGCCCCATTGGATATTGATTATGATAACGAAAGTACTGATGAAATAGTAAAACGAATAGAATACGCCATAGAGCAGCACCCGTCTTTTTTAAAGGTAATTCCTCAAAAAGAAATAGAAGCTCAAGAAGCTCTTAATAAAATGCGGGAGTGGTAGCAAAATCTTCACTGTGAGTTTTTTAAATTATTGAGTCTTTTTTTGCGACATTTTAAATGTATTCTAACAAAATTGGTAATTAAACAATTGTTTGTTGTTGTTTGCTTACTTCTTGAAAAAAAACATATTTTTATTTACAACAGAATCATTTTACCGTACAAATATCTGTGCAAAGTAAACGGTTGTTGTTATGTTTTAAGTTTAAAATACATTTAACTTTTATTCCTTATATTTTATGAAGCAGAAAGGTGCAGAAGCAGCGCGATTGGCAGTTCCCGATAATTACAGGAATTGGAAGAAGTGGGGTCCGTATTTAGCTGAAAGACAGTGGGGTACTGTAAGAGAAGATTATAGTGAACATGGCGAGTCCTGGGAGTTTATTGATCATGAAAAAGCTAGAAGTAATGCCTACCGTTGGGGAGAAGAAGGTATTGCAGGTTTTTGCGACTCACGAGAAATTTTATGTTTGGCACCTGTCTTTTGGAATGGTAAAGACCCTATTTTAAAGGAACGTTTATTCGGGCTTACCAATAATCAGGGAAACCATGGAGAAGATGTTAAAGAATTGTATTTCCACCAAGTCTCCTCGCCAACTCATTCATATTGTAAATATCTTTATAAATATCCACAAAACGAATTCCCTTATTCCGATTTAGTTTCAACTAATAGAAGAAGTAGGTATGAACCAGAATACGAAATTCTAGATTCCGCAGCCTTTAAAGATAATGCTTATTTCGATTGTTTTGTTGAATACGCTAAAGCAGATGTTGATGATATCTTAATGAAGGTAACGGTAGTGAATAGAGGAGACAAAGAAGCCAGTATTCATGTGTTGCCGCACTTGTGGTTTCGTAATTTTTGGAAGCATAATACGAGGTATTCACGCCCAAGTATGAATTCAATTTCAGATAATTGTGTGCAGTCTAGAAGCATCAGAAACGGTAGATACTATTTTTATCATGAAAAAGGCAAACAATTGTTTTGTGAAAATGAAACGAATAACAAGCGTATTTACAATTTTTCAAATGACACTCCTTTTGTTAAAGATGGTATAAACGACCACGTTATTCGGGGAGAAGCTACTGTAAACCCTGAAAAGAGTGGTACCAAGTTTGCTGTGTGGGAACAGTTTACACTTAAAGCAGGTGAAGAACGAAGCGTGAAAGTACGCTTAAGTAAGAATAAAATAGACGATCCGTGGTTTGATTTTGATGCGCTTTTTAATCTTAGAATGAGCGAATGTGAAGCTTTTTATAATGAAACAATCGACAAAGAAATACCTGAAACACACCAAGCCATAGTTAAAAGTGCTTTTGCAGGCCTGATGTGGACTAAGCAGTTTTATTATTTTGATGTTTTTAAATGGATGTTTGGTGGTCCAGGCGAATCAAAACCCGATAGAAAAAACATGCGAAATTATAATTGGCAACACTTAACCAACAGGCATGTTATTTCCATGCCAGATAAATGGGAGTATCCTTGGTATGCTGCTTGGGATTTGGCATTTCATATGGCGTCGTTTGTAGAAGTAGATCCAAATTTTGCTAAAAACCAGTTGTTGTTAGTTCTTAAGGAAAATTACATGCATCCAAACGGGCAAATACCTGCTTATGAATGGAATTTTAGCGATGTAAACCCGCCAGTGCATTCCTGGGCAGTTTGGCACGTTTATGAAAAAGATAAGAAACTAAAAGGTAAGCCTGATACTGTTTTTTTAGAGAAAGCATTTCAAAAATTACTTATAAATTTTACATGGTGGGTTAATCAAAAAGATAAAAGTGGCACCGACCTATTTGAAGGTGGTTTTTTAGGTTTGGATAATATAGGTGTTTTCGACCGTAATCACATGCCGCCAGGTATTGCCAGGATGCAGCAAGCAGATGCTACGAGCTGGATGGCTATGTTTTCATTAAACATGCTTCGCATGGCACTAGAACTTGCCAAATCTGATAATATGTACGAAGAGGTGGCTGCCAAGTTTTTTAGGCATTTTCTTAACATTGCATGGGCAATGCATCACATTGGAAAAAAAGATATTTCACTTTGGGATGATAAAGATAACTTTTATTACGATGTTGTTGAAATGGCAAATGGTGCAACTAATTTGCTAAGGGTGCGCTCTTTAGTTGGTGTAATTCCAATGTTTGCAGTTGAAATTATCCATAAAGATTTATTTGAAGAATTAAAAGATTTTAAATTAAGAGCTAGTGAAATTATACGGACACGGCCAGATTTAGCATCTTTAATTACTAATATTGACGAAGCTAATGCGGAAGGTAATTATTTGTTTTCCATCATGCGCGGTTTCAGGTTAGAACATTTGCTAAAACGACTATTGGATGAAGATGAGTTTTTATCAGACTATGGTATTCGCTCACTATCTAAATACCACGAAAAGCATCCGTTTGTGTTCCAGCATCATGGCCATCACCAAATTCAATACGAGCCAGGTGAGAGTCGCTCTAATATGTTTGGAGGAAACTCCAATTGGCGTGGTCCTATTTGGATGCCTATAAATTATATGATTATTCAATCGTTACGTAAATATTATCGTTTTTACGGAGATACTTATATCTATGAGTTTCCAACAGGTTCGGGTATAAAACTAAATCTAAAACAAATTGCAAACGAGCTAACAAAACGTTTGATAAAACTTTTTGAAGCTAATGATGAAGGGAAATTTCAGTACCATTCAGATAGTCCAGATAAACAGTTTTCAAAAGACGAGCACTTTAAAAATTTGCATTTATTTTATGAGTTTTTTGATGGCGATACCGGTAAAGGTTTAGGCGCATCACACCAAACAGGTTGGACAGCACTTATAGGTAATTTGATCTTGGAAATGGATGAAGATTAAAGTTTTTGCTATTAAAAATATGATAATCCATTTTCATCTAGGGATGTAAGCCAATTATCTAGAGTTAAAAAAGAATCTGTTAAAACAAGCTGCTTTCATAAAAAGTAGCTTGTTTTTTTATAGCAATACTTTGTTACAAGTGAAAGCTTTCTAACAATTGTTTATTAAAATTCTGTAACAAACGGCTATAATTGTATAACATGTAATAGTTACCTCGGTTTTACCTTTGTGAAAAATAGTATTGTACTTTAAATACTGAGACAAGAAAAAAGAGATTATGAAGAAGAAGCATATAAAAGCAATTTTAATAATAGTAGGTGTCGTGCTGTTTGTTTTTGGTGTTTACACCTTAATGGAGCCAGAAACCTTAGTGCGTGTTGGTGAACTAGATTTGGTGAAAGTTCAGGATAACTCCAATGCTTATATTACTATTGGCTTAGGTTTTGCATCTATTCTTATTGGTATAATTGGAGGTAGAAATTATAGAAAAAAATAAGCATGAATGTTACAAGACTACAAAAGAACAGAAAAGAGATAAAGAACAAAATTAGAATAGAAATTTGTAGCATTAACGGTTAATAATTTATTTTTTGTAGAAGAAAAATAAAATGAGTTTGTAGGAAGACTGCATTAAAAGTTTGGAAAAACAAAAAAACAAATTCATACTATTATTTCAGATATGTAAATGTGTTAAACTGTCTAGAATTGTTAAATTGCATAATGGTTTGGTTGGTTAGTTAAATTATGTATAAGGGCATCTAGACAGTTTTTATTTTTAAAAATATTATATGGATACAAAAAATCACGTTAGTCATAGTGCTTTAAGCTTAGTATCGATTATTGCTGTGGTTTTTATATTATATGTTTTAAAGCCATTTGTAGTGCCTATTCTATTCGCCATAATAATGAGTGTTATGGTATTTCCCATTCAGCGGTTTCTAGAAAAGAAATGGCGTTGCAATAGGCTTTTTGCGACCTTGGTTTCTTTATTGATTTTATTCTTCTCAACTGCATTAATTTTCTATTTAATTAGTACGAGGTTGATGTACTTTTTGGATAATAGTGAGGTTTATTCTCAAAAACTGGGCGAACTGTTTAATAAATCTTTAAATAGCTTGGAACGCACATTTAACATTGGTACCAATAGACTTTTTTCGGATAAGGAATTTCAAACCGAAAACATTATAAAAGATAATTTAGATAAAATAGGAATTGTATTGTCTGAATCTGGAAGCCTTTTAAGTGATTTAGTATTGATACCTATTTACATATTTTTCTTCTTATATTATCGTTCGTTTTTTAGAACGTTCTTATACAAAGTATTCAAATCAAAATCAAAATCGTTTATAAATAACATTTTAAATAAAGTATATCATATTCAGCAAAGTTATTTGTTAGGGTTACTTAAGGTAATAATTTTAGTGGGTTGTTTAAATAGTTTGGGCTTGGTGTTTTTAGGCATCAGTAACCCGTTTTTCTTTGGTTTTTTGGCGGCTTTCTTATTGTTAATTCCATATATAGGTGTTATTATTGGGTCTTTACTACCAGCTATTATTGCTTTGGCAACGAAAGACTCGGCTTGGTATGCTTTTGGAGTTATTGCTGTTTTTGGATTCATTCAATTTATAGAGGGTAATTTTATTACACCAAAAATTACAGGTTCCAAAGTAAGTGTTAATGCTTTTGTAGTTATTACTTCCTTAATCTTGTTTTCTATGCTTTGGGGAATTACTGGTATGATTTTGGCCTTGCCAATTACAGCTACACTAAAAATTTTATTTGATAATACTCCTGGTTATGAAGCGTACGGTTTTCTAATTGGTGAGCCTGTGGATAAACATCTTCAAAGTAAAGCTCGATTACGATTAAAATCTTGGAAACGGAATAATAAGTTGAAAGAATAATAAGTCAAGTTAGTCGCTTAGTGAGAAAATAATTAAGGTTAAACCAAATTCCTTTCTTAACTTTACGAAGATATTATTTTTTAAATTTTAGAATGAAGTTATTTATAAAGTTCGATTTCAACACCATTTGTAAAAAGGTTTTAGAATCAAAGCTAGAAGAGCTAGATATAAAGTACAGAAATTTAGCTTTTGGAGAAGTTGAGTTATTAGAAAAAGTAGCCCCCGAAGTTTATGATACGTTAAACGCATCTTTAAATGATTACGGTATCGAAATTGTTGAAAATCAAAAAAGCATCTTAGTTCAAAAAATTAAGGATGCTATTGTAGATATGGTTTTTAATGAAGAGTCCAATGTAAACGTTAAAAGTTCTGTTTACCTCTCAGAAAAATTGGAGCACAGTTACGGTTATCTTTCCAACTTGTTTTCAGAAGTAACCTATACATCTATTGAAAACTTCATCATTATTCAAAAAATAGAATACACGAAACAATTATTGCTTACCACAGATTTAAGTTTAACGGAAATAGCCTTTAAATTAAATTACTCTAGCGTAGCACATTTAAGTACCCAATTTAAAAATGCTACTGGTATAACGCCATCGGCCTTTCAGCGCATTATATCCAAAAGAAGGAATATAGCGCAACAAAAAAACTAACAACTACTTAAAAGTAACTTATGCCAAACGATTATATACATATTATACTTGCTGATGACGATGAAGATGATAGACTCTTTTTTACCGACGCATTTGAGGAGTTAAATATGAATACAAAAGTAACCACCTACAATGATGGCGTGGAACTAATGGACTACCTGAATCGTGATGATGCGCGATTACCCAATGTGCTTTTTTTAGATTTGAACATGCCTAAAAAGAATGGTATTGAGTGTTTAAATGAAATTAAAGCCAATAGCAGAATGGCCGATATTGCCATTGCTATTTATTCCACGTCGGCATCCGAAGAAGACATTGAAGAAACCTTTGTTTTAGGTGCTAATATCTACATAAAAAAACCAAACAGCTTCAAGCAGCTTAAAAAGGTTTTAGCAGAAGTAATATCTATGAATTGGCAATACCACACTAATGGTTTAAATAAAGACAATTTTTTAATGAGGTTGTAATGTATAGGAAGGTCTTCTCAAAATCGGCTTTATTTTTACGAATTATATTTATTCTTGGCTTGTTTTTGGTGCTTATTATTGGGGGGTTTACCTATAAGCATATCCAAAATCTAACAGATTCCACAAAGCAAATTGTTAATACGTATAAAGTTAATGTGGAGTTTGAAAAGGTTATGTCTTACTTAAAAGATGCTGAAAACGGTCATAGAAATTACATTTTAACTAAAGATACAATCTATTTAAAGCCCTATTTAACAGGTAGAGATAAAGTAAATGAGTCTTTTGCTCAATTGAAAGAAATAGCAAGTGACAGTGAGGAACAAAAAAATAATTTAAAAACCTTAAGTAAATATATTGACGCACTCTTTGTTAATTTTTCTGAAACAACCGAGTTTATAGAGCGAAATCAAACCTTGTCGGAAGCATTTAAGACCAATTTTTTTGAAGAAAAAATAATAACAGACTCTATTAGGCAAAAGCTTGATGAGATGATAAACCTAGAGAATTCTCTATTAAAACAATATCAAGAAAAGCATAAAAGCAATTTAAAATTCACCCCCTTATTTTTATACTTAGTGTTATTGTTTACGTTGGTATTAATTATTATTTCTTATTATAAAATTACAAACGACTTCAAGAATATAAAAGAAATAAATAACCAATTATCAATATTTAAAGAAGCTGCAGTTCAACTGGAAATGGTAGGTAAACATGGAAATTGGGTTTGGCACGTTGCAACAAATACCTTTACTTTTTCTGATAATTTATACCGTGTACTTGGTGAAAAACCGAATGCATTTCAGCCAACCTTAGAAGGTTTTATGGAGTTTGTTCATCCGGAAGATAAAGAGAAATTTGCCAAGGATGTAGAGGACATGATGAGGAAAGAAGATTTGCCATTTATTTATTATAGAATTATACAAAAGGATGGGGCCATAAAGCATATAAAAGGCTACGGTAAACTTTTAGTTAATGAAGATGGTGAAAAACGAATTATAGGAAATGTTACAGATATTTCAGATGAAATAGAACGCTTTTTAGAAATTGAAGAGCGCAATTTAGAATTAGAGAAGAACAATAAAGAACTTTCTGAATTTAATTACGTTGCCAGTCACGATTTGCAAGAACCATTAAGAAAAATACAAACCTTTATATCCAGGTTAGAAGATAAAGAAGCCGATAAGTTTTCAAGTTCTGGTCGTCAGTATTTAGAACGAATTAATGTGGCAGCCACTAGAATGCGTTCTCTAATAGACGATTTACTTCAATTTTCCAGAACTAATAAACCAGATAAAGAATTTGTTGAAACCGATTTGAATGAGCTTTTGGAAAATGCCAAACAGGATGTTGCAGAATCCATTTCCGAGGCACAAGCTACGGTGGTTAATGATGTGTTGCCCACACTTCATGTTATTCCTTTTCAAATACATCAATTGTTTTTAAATTTACTAAGCAATTCATTAAAGTACAGGAAAAAGGACGAGGCTCCTTTAATAACAATACAATATTCAATAGTAAATTCTAAAACGGAAGAAACCCTGCAAAAAGTTGTTAAAGGAAACTTTCATAAAATTTCATTTTCTGATAATGGTATAGGGTTCGATCCGCAGTATGCTAAACAAATATTTGAGTTGTTTAGTAGACTTCATAATAAGCATGAATATTCTGGAACGGGTGTTGGACTTGCCATTTGTAAAAAAATTACAGATAATCATGGTGGATTTATTTTTGCCGAAGGACAGCTTAACTTAGGTGCCACATTTACTATTTATCTTCCGGTCTAAAAAGCAAATTCTTTAAAATAAGTAAAACTTAAAAGTCTTAAATACTGGTGTTTAAGGCTTTTTTTTGTGTTTTAAACTTTCCGTATTGAAATTCTATAACAAACATAAAAAATGCTGTAACGTAAAACGCAGTTCATGGTTGCATCTTTGTAATGTAGAAACAAACAAACAGTGAGATTTAAAATTAACATCCAAAAAAGTAAAGTAAAATTAGTAGTTGTTATGGCAGGGGTTTCAATAGTGTCTTGCGATTTAAAACAAGAAAAAAACAATATGTTCTTGTATACTAACGAAACAACTTCAACACGTGTAAAAACAAATATTGAAGAAGCAAAAGTACTGTCGGATGTGGTTCGTTTAAATGAAAATGTTATTCAATTGGCCGAGTTGGCACTCAAGAAAAGTGAGACTTACAAAGTAAGAAAAATATCAACGGAATTGATAACTGAGCATTTAAAGATAAAGGAATACTTAAACCATTTGGCTGAAAAAAAAATCATACTTCTACCTGGTAATTTTGATAATTCAGATGTTGTAAAGTTGTCAGGTTTAGACGGCGATGTGTTTGTTAAAGCATATTTGAATACCGTTTTTGATTTAGCAGAACGAGAAACCAATCAATTAGAGTATTTATCCAAAATAACAAACGATGTAGATTTTAAAGTGATAACAGTTAAAGCTCTCGTTAGGTTAAATTACAATTTAAATCAAATTAAAAAAACAATTAAAACAGATTATTAACCATTAAAAATTAACAATATGAGAAGTTTATTATACCTAGTAGCAGTGGTGCTTGTAATAGGTTGGGCTTTAGGGTTCTTCGTTTACAGTGCTGGAGGATTAATCCACATTTTATTAGTAATTGCAGTGATAGCAATATTACTGCGATTAATAGGAGGAAAAGGAGTGTAGTTTTAATAGAAACTGGAATTAAATAACCGCCATCAAAAAGTTTGATGGTTTAAAAGAAAAATAAATTAAAAAAAAATAAATTATGAAATCAAATGTAATAGGAGTATTAGCAGGAATAGCAACAGGAGCATTATTAGGTGTATTATTTGCACCAGATAAAGGATCAAAAACAAGAAAAAAGATTAAGGATAAAACCTTAGAAACTAAAGATACGATTAAAGAAGAGTTAGATAATTTTTTAAATACCGTATCAAAAAAATACGAATCTGTGGTTAAGGATGGGGAAGAAATTCTAGAAAAAGGAAAAAAAGAAGTTAATAAGAAAACAGTAAATTCTAAATCTTAATAATGGAAAACACAGATAACATAGCAACAAGCTTTGATAAGCTTTACAAAAAAGCTAAAGATTTTACAGAAACCAGTGCTGAGTTAGTGGCTCTAAAGGCTGTAGATAAATTAGCCGATGTATTATCAACTCTAACAGCAATCATTTTTATTGCAATCGTTGTTGCTATGTTCACTTTGTTTGTCAATATAGGTTTAGGTTTACTAATAGGAAAATTGCTTAACGCTTATTATTTAGGGTTTTTTATAGTATCAGCCTTTTATTTGGTTTTGGCTTTACTGCTTTATACATATAGAGATCAGCTTGTTAAATCGCCAGTGGCCAATTTAATTATAAAGAAATTGTTAAAATCTAAACATTCAGATTTAAATATTTTCGATAAACTTAAAAACAAACATCATGAAGCAGCATAAAAGTCAGATGCAATTACTAGATGATGCCATTCGTTTTTTGGAAGTTAAACAGAAACAGGATTATAACAATCTAAAAACACAGTTTGATGAAACTGCCAAAAGTTTAAAACCTATAAATATATTCAATCAAGTAATTAAAGATTTTCGAGAAACTCCAGGCGTAAAAATGAATTTGTTTGAAACCGTATTAAGTATTTCTGGAGGTTATTTTTCAAGAAAACTTATTGTTGGTAAGTCAAATACATTAGTAAAAACAGTTTTAGGATATGTTCTACAGTATACAGTAACCAATTTTATTTCAAAAAAGGTGCATGTAGATGATGAATAAAGAGTATTAATAGTGAAGAATAAATATTAATTATATAACTAAAAAAAATGAAAGCAATAAAGTTAACCATAGGAATATTTGCAGCAACTACCATGTTTGTTGCTTGTACAGATAGCCAAAAAACGATGGCTGAAAAAAAAGTTGATAACTTCGAGTTTTATATAGATTCTCTTAGTCGTGAAGCAGCAAACGAGTCTGCGGAAAATTGGGAAGCCATCGAGCGTAAATATGAAGAAATGAAGGCCGATGTTAGCAATTCAATAAATTCTTTAGATGATAAGTCGGAATTACAAAATGAAATGGATGAAGCGACTTTAAAATATGAAAAATATAAAGCCGAAGTTACCGCAGAACATGAAAGAATGGAGGCCGAAAACTCTAAAATGATGATTCGTAAATCGTTGTTAGGAAGTGAATATACGGGCGGAGATATGCAGTTTGCGTGGATTAATAAAGATAATATTTTAAGTGTATACCAAAACTTTGTAGATACGGTTGAAAAAAATAAAGATTCATATTCTCGTGAAGATTGGGATGAAATAAAATTAATATATGAAGCCATAGACACGCGAAAAAATACCGTTGAAAATGAAGGGTTATCTACTTCAGATAATACAAAAATTGCAGCATTAAAATTAAAGTTCGCCCCTTTGTATACTGTTAATAGAATGGGAGCAAAATCGGATGAAAATGCAAACGCCAAAAAATAATAACGAACCTAAATAACAACGAAAACTTATAAAATGAAGAAATATTTATTAACTGGTATATTGGCATTAATAGCAAGCATATCCATGGAGGCTCAGGAAATATCCAAAAATGCATTAGGACTAAGATTAGGTGACAGTGATGGTTTTGGAGCGGAAGTTTCATATCAAAGAGCATTAAACCAAAATAAAAGATTGGAGTTCGATCTAGGTTGGAGAGATAGCAAAAACTACGATGGTTTTAAATTAGCAGTATTACACCAATGGGTTTGGAATATAGATGGCGGCTTCAATTGGTATGCTGGTGTTGGTGGTGGCTTAGGCTCGTATGGGTTTAACGATAATAATGGAAATGATTATACAGATACCTTTGCATTCGCTGCAGGTGATATCGGTATAGAGTACAATTTTGATATTCCATTATTACTGTCGCTAGACTTCCGACCTGAAATAGGTTTTGGTGATGAGGTTTACGACAATAACGATCTGGACTTTGATATTGCCCTAGGAATCAGGTATCAGTTTTAATTAGTTTAACACTAAAAAATTAGAAATTATGGAAATTACAAAAGTAAATAAAGAAATAGTAGATGTATTACAAGAGTTACTTCAAAAGAACTATGATGCAGAAGCAGGATATAAGCAAATAATGCAGAAAGCAGAGGATGGTCTTTTAAAGAATTGGTTACAAGTTAAGGCCAAACAAAGAAGTCAGTTTGCCAATGAATTAGATGGTTTAATACGTCAATTAAATGCGACACCAGCTACAGATGGAACCGTTTTAGGATCTATGCATAGAGCATGGATAGATGTAAAAACAACCTTAAGTGCTAATACAGATGAAGCTATTTTGGAAGAATGTATTAGAGGAGAGAAAGCCAGTGTGGAAGAGTATGAAAAACAATTAAGTAAAGTTAGTAATTACTCCGATATCAATATGCTAATTTATCAGCAAATGGTTAGTATAAAAACCGCTTTAAATACTGTAAAAAAACTTGAAGATCTTGCTTAGCAATAGCGAATCTTAACAAATAATAATTAACCAAAAATTTAAAAAAAATGAAAAAATTAGCATACACATTTTTAGTATTAATGACAGCAGGAACTATTTTTACCAGCTGCAGAGACCAGAAAACAGCCGGCGAGAAAATAGAAGATGGCGTTGAAGAAGTAGGAGATGGCGTTGAAGACGCTGCCGAAGATGTAGCCGATGAAGTAGAAGACGCTGTAGATTAGTAATCTAGAATATATACATAATAAAAAAGACTGCCCTAAAGCAGTCTTTTTTTATGTATAGTATATTTTGAAAAGTTAATTTTTAACTAACTGCTTCTTTAATACGTTTAATGGCTTCAATAATTTGTTCTTGAGAAGCTGCGTAAGAAATTCTGATACAATCAGGGTTTCCAAAACTTTCACCATCAACAGTAGCTACCAACGCTTCTGATAATAAGAACATTGAAAAATCCGATGCATTGTTGATAGTTTTTCCTTTTAATGTTTTACCAAAGAAATAAGAAATGTTAGGGAATACGTAAAAAGCACCTTCAGGAACATTTGTTTTAAAACCTTCAATTTCGTTTAGTAAACTTAAAATTAAATCACGACGTACCTTAAATTCATCAATCATGTATTGTACACGACTAGGCGATTCGTTTAAAGCTGTAATGGTAGCGCGTTGCGCAATACAGTTAGCACCACTGGTTATTTGACCTTGCATCTTGTTACAAGCACGAGCAATTTTTTCAGGAGCACCAATGTACCCAATACGCCATCCCGTCATAGCAAAGGCTTTCGATACACCGTTTACAGTAATTGTTCTGTCGTACATATCTTCAAACTGAGCCATACTTGCATGTCCGCCAACATAGTTTATGTGTTCATAAATTTCATCAGAAACTACATAAATGTTAGGGTATTTCACTAATACATCAGCCAAACCACGCAATTCTTCTTTGCTATAAATAGATCCACTTGGGTTACAAGGCGAACTAAACCAAATCATTTTAGTTTTTGGAGTAATTGCGGCTTCTAACTGGTCTGGAGTCATTTTAAAATCGGTAGCAATAGTTGTTTTAACTTCAACAGGAATACCATCGTTTAGCTTTACTAAATCGGCATAACTAACCCAGTAAGGACAAGGCATAATAACTTCATCACCTTTGTTAGTCATAACCGCAGCAATATTAGCCAATGATTGTTTTGCTCCTGTAGATACTACAATTTGATTAGGAGTATAGGTTAACCCATTATCACGTTTAAATTTTGTGATAATCGCTTGTTTTAATTCCCCGTAACCATCAACTGGAGAGTACGAATTAAAATTATCATTAATGGCTTGAATAGCGGCTTCTTTAATAAAATCTGGCGTGTTAAAATCTGGTTCTCCCAAACTCAGGCCAATAATATCTTTACCTTCTTCTTTTAATTCTCTTGCTTTTGCAGCCATTGCTAAAGTAGCAGACTGCGCCATGTTTAAAATTCTATCGGATAGTAATTGCATTTAAAATAAAATAATAATTATTTAATTGTTAGACGTGTAAAGCTGGTTTCATTCCCATTTCTTTCAAATGTTTGAAATGGGCAATGATGGCTTTACGGGTAGTTTTGTACTCGTTGTACGGTAAGTTAAATTCTTTAGCTGTTGCTTTTACAATCTCTGAAATTTTAGTGTAATGCACGTGGCTAATATGTGGGAAAATATGGTGTTCTACTTGGTGGTTTAAACCGCCGGTAAACCAATTGATGATTTTGCTTTTAGCACCAAAATTAACAGTTGTTTTTAGTTGATGGATAGCCCAAGTATTTTTCATAGTACCATCGGCTTCTGGCAGTGGCATTTCAGCGTCTTCCATTACATGTGCTAATTGAAATACAACACTTAAAATTAAACCGGCAGTATAATGCATTACAAAAAAGCCAATAAGTATTTTCCACCAAGCAATATCTAAAACGAGCATAGGAAGTACAATCCAAATAGCAATATAAATTATTTTAGAAATTACGAGTTTACTCCAGTTCCAAACGGGGTTTGGGAATTTACCATACGATAACTTACGTTTCATGTAGCGTTTCATTTGAATAAAATCGGTAGTAATCGCCCAGTTAATCGTTAATAAACCATACAATAATACTGAGTAATAATGTTGGAATCTATGGTGCCAATGCCATTCGGTGTGTTCGGTGAAACGTAAAATGCGTCCGGCTTCTAAATCTTCATCCATGCCGTGGATATTGGTGTACGTATGATGTAATACATTGTGTTGTACTTTCCAATTGTATACATTCCCAGCAAGAATATAGATGCTGCTTCCCATTAACCGGTTAATCCATTCTTTATTAGAAAATGAGCCGTGATTGCCATCGTGCATCACGTTCATACCAACACCAGCCATACCAATTCCCATCACTATGGTTAGTAATAATTGTGCCCAACCCGGAATATCCAATGTTAGTAATAAGAAATATGGGGTTAAGAATAATGAGAACATTACGATGGTTTTTAACCAAAGCTTCCAGTTTCCTGTTCTTTTTAAATTGTTGTCTTTAAAGTAATCGTTAACACGTTTGTTTAGTGTTTTAAAAAACTTTGCAGAGTCCGTTCTGGAGAAGGACAGTGTTTGTTTTGTCATGCTATTAATTTAACGTTTGTAGTTAATTAGTTGGCTATATTAAATACGGTGCAAAGATAAGTATAAACTAAGTGAAGTAATATTGTTTTTTTGTAAAAATATGTATGTAAAAGTCATATTTTTGTGCAAAATTTAACAAGAATGGAGCTAATACTTAAATACTTTACGAATCTAACGGAAGACCAAATCCAAAAATTTCAGAAGCTGGAATCTTTATATCAAGACTGGAATTTGAAAATTAATGTTGTGTCTCGTAAAGATATAGATGAGCTTTATTTACGTCATGTACTTCATTCTTTGGCTATAGCAAAAGTGATACAATTTAAAGATGGAACTAAAATTTTAGATGTAGGAACTGGTGGCGGATTTCCTGGTATTCCTCTGGCTATTTTGTTCCCAAACTGTTCGTTTCATTTAGTGGACAGTATAGCAAAAAAACTAAAAGTTGTTGATGAGGTTGTACAAGGTTTAGGTTTAAAAAATGTAAAAACAACTCATAGTAGGGTTGAAGAAATAGACGATACTTTTCACTTTATAGTAAGTCGTGCAGTAGCTATTATGCCAACCTTTGTACATTGGGTAAAGGGTAAAATTGCTAAAGAACAAACCCACGACCTCAAAAATGGTATTTTGTATTTGAAAGGTGGCGATTTAACAGAAGAACTGCAAGATTACAGAACGGCAACTATTTATAATATAAGCGACTTTTACACTGAAGAATTTTACGAAACTAAAAAAGTTGTTCACTTACCTTTAAAATATAGGGGTTAATTTATAAACTAGATAACCCTTTAAAGTTTTCATTAAAAAAGTAGTGTTGGTTTTGAAACCAATACGTGTTATTGAAAGTTTCTATTTGTGTTATGTCTCCCTCAGGTGAAATAATATTTGCTGCTTTTTGAAAATACAGTTTGGCGTTGTTTAAATCATTTGCTTTGTAATAAGTTAAGGCCAAACCTAAAAGCGCATCAAAATCTAAGGAATCAAAACGCAATGCGGTGTTGTAATCACTAATGGCTTTTGGGTAATTACCTAAAAACATAAAGGAAGCGCCTCTAAAAAAGTAGGCAAAACTATTATTTTCATTTAGTTTTAACGCTATTGATAAGTCGGAGTTTGCTTTGTCGTAATAATTAATATCTAGATAAAACACGCCTCTATTGTAGTAAGTATCTGCGTTTGGATTCGCTAAAATAGCAAGCGAATAATCGTTTAAAGCAAGCGGATATTTTTCTAATGCGCTATATGCTGCCGCTCGTAAAAAATAAGTTTTTATTTCGGTAGGTGCCACTGCAATTATTTTTGAAATATCCTTTATGGTTCCTTCAAAGTCGCCTAAATCAAATTTTGTATGTGCTAAACTGTATATTGCATCGAGGAAATTGGGATCTAATTCTACCGCTTTTTGGTAATCTTGTTTCGCACCAACATAGTTTTTTAAGCTATATCTAGAGTTCCCTCTGTTGTAATACGTGTCTGCATCTGGCTTTAAAAGGATGATTTTAGAATAATCTACAATAGCGCCAGAATAATCGCCTAAATCGTTCTTTGCAATAGCTCTATAAAAATAGGCGTCTAAATTGTCTGGTTCCAAATCAATTACTTTTGAAAGCAGATCTATTTTTTCAGATAAATTATCGGTTTTATTGGCTTGTCGGAAAAATTTCCTTGCTTGTCCTTGGAATTGATGACAAGTTGCGATAAAAATTAATATTGCAATAATTCTTTTCATAATTAGTAAATGTAAAATGCTTTTTTTTGAATAAAGTTAGTGATATTTTCTAAGTTTTTTGTTTTTGGAATATGGCTAGTTGTTAATCCTAATGAGTTTTCATTGAAAAGTATTACTGTCAACATTAACTAAAAAGAAAGTTAAAACCTACTATAAAATGACTTTTAATGCGTTTTGTCGATAAAAAATACATAATAACGATTTTTGTTTCGTATATTGCCACCTTTTATAATTAATGTTAAAGCATTTTTTATTTAACTCTCAAAATTTCTCTCAATGAAAAAAAATGCTAGTTTCAGTTTTTGTCGACTTATTCTGTTGTTTGGTTTTGTGCTTATTAGTTTTGGATCCAAAGCCCAAGTGTTAAAAATTGAAGTGTTAGGTGGTGCGGTTGTAAATCAAGGTGACGTTGTTGTGATTAATGCTGGTAGTAGCTTAACCTTTAGAGCTACCAATGTTGAAACTGGTAATTGTGGAAATCTACAAATTAATGAAATAGCTATTAACAATACTACAGATTTTGGTATATCTCCAAACAAACCCAGTGATAAACTTAAGCCTTATGGGTGTAAAGGTGAAAATTATCTTGATTTTGAAATTGAGAATTTGAATACTAGTTGTACTTCTGTTAATACTTTAGTAACCATCGATATTAAAAACGGAACAAATTTCAGTTTTACCTTGGAAGTTAATTCTTCGCCCGAAATTTTTGTTTTAGGAGGTAGTCCTTGGGCAGATATTTTGCATAATGAAACAATGACTTCCGATACTAACGGTACTTACTATGGTCAGGTTGAAGAAGGAGCCTCGATAACAAGATATTTTTTAGTTACAAATGTTGGGAATTGCGATTTAACTGTTAGTGCTTTATCTAGTTCTAATTCCGATTTTACGGTGTTTAGTTCATCTGCCATCCCAATAAGTTTTTCATCCAACATTACTATTGGTGTTACCTTTGTAGCTCCCGCATCAGGATCGGGTACACAAAGATCTACCATTAGTATTGCCAACACAGGAAATGGAACTTTCAATTTTGATGTAAGTGCTGAAATGTTTAACTACAACATTCCAGGACCGGGAGGAATAACGGCTAACTTTAGGCTATGGCTAAAAACAACAAGAGGTATAAGTCATTCGGCATCCAAAGTGTCTCTTTGGGAAGATTTGGGAACTAACGGAAAGGATGCTGAGCAACTTGTTTCTGCTAACCAACCTACTTATTTAGATAATGTTGCCGATAATATTAATTTTAATCCGGTTATTAAATTTGAAAATAATGGTTCTACCATAGAGCAATTTTTAGGTAATGATACAAATGGTTTTTACAGTCAGGATGTATTTGTTGTAATGAAACCAAATACAACAGTATCAACAACTACTGCTAGGAGTACCATTTTTGCAGGAATTGATTCTGGCGCAGCAGGAGATGTTACGGGAATTGGTTTTGGTGATTATTCTTCAGAATTCACAAACGAAACACTGTCATATAATCAGGATGTTCCGGGGAGTGCAAGCTATAATGGTACGGCACAAATTAATACGCCTTATTCAAAAGCAGGCATTATAAATGTTAGAAATGACAGCTTTTCTTCACCAACGGCACAAGATATTTTATACAATTCAAGTCAATTAGCTACATCAACAACAGGTAATTCTTTTGCAAATGTTAATGGGGGTGCAGGAAGTAAATACTGGATAGGAAGAAATTATGATGCCCAAGGAAGTTTAAATGGTAGCGTTGCTGAAATTTTCACCTTTGGAGATCGGGTTACAGAAAGCAATAGACAAAAAATAGAATCTTATTTAGCTATAAAGTACGGTATTACCTTAGGTGCATCTAATCAAGCAGATAAAGATTATATTAATTCATTCAACACTAAAGTGTGGGATGTAACCGCTAATGCGGGATATAATTATGATATTGCTGGTATTGGAAGAGATTCTATATCCGATTTAAACCAAAAACAATCAAAAACTTTAAATTCTAACATTGGAATAACCATTGGGTTAGGAGGTGTTTTTTCAAAAAATAGTGCTAATCCAAATGAATTTGAAGATGATGGAGATTTTTTAGTTTGGGGTAATAACAATGGTGCGTATTCTGGTTCAAATATGGTTTCTGTAGATCTTGGTTTTGGAACTACGAGCATAACTAGAATGAATCGGAAGTGGAAAATTGTTGAATCAACAGAGGTTGGAGATGGAGATGTTGAAACTGTTTATATAGGAATACCTACCACAGCTTTTAGTAGTTTTTCAAAAACAGCAGATGAAGAGTATGTTTTAATAGTTTCTAATAGCGACTCTTTTAATGCAACTGAAATAATAGATGTAATTCCTCTAAAAATTAATGTTGATCAAACAGGAACACCAATTTTAGATAGTAATAATAGTGAGGTTTACGTTACTTGGTACGATTTTCATGACACCAAGTACTTTTCATTTGGTAAAACACAACGGGTAACTGGTAAAAGAGGAGTTAGCATTGGTTTAAACGATTTTATGGTTGGAGAGTCTTTTATGAATTTGAATGCAAATTCATTTACGGTTTCTGCTTGGGTAAAAAGTGCTTCTAATAACAGTTTAAGAACCATTATTGCTAAAGGAGATAAACTGCAAATGCGATTAAATACCATAGATCAGGTGGAAGTTTATATGGATAATAATGGCTCAGCAAGAATAACTTCAACAATGCTTATAAATGATGGAAAATGGCATCAAATAACGACTGTTTATAAAAGTGGAACTCTTTTTCTGTATATTGATGGTTTGCTAGATAAATCGGAACAAAATATCGAGCCCCCCACACCTAATTTTAATCATTTATCTATCGGTGCTTTCTATTTAAACAAACAAACTGTAACTAATCCTTTATTAGGAGACATAGATGAAGTGTATGTTTGGAATCGGGCCTTATCAGAAAATCAGGTTAGGTACTTAATGAATCAAGAAATAGAGAAAGTAAGTGGCGATTTGGTTTGTGGTAAAGTTATACCAGAAGCAACTTCAAGTAGTGAGGTAGCAACAATACCATGGAGTGAATTAAGTGCGTATTATGATTTTAATTCCATTTTCGGATCAACAGTAGAAGGGCAAACTGATGAAAGAAACTTTTTAAGATTAAATTATTTAGAAGAAGATAAAGCTATTGTTAATATTCAAACAACGCCAACGCCTTACGTTTCCGTTGCTAATGGAAGCTGGGATTCGGCTTCAACGTGGAGCAATAGTGCCAATCAAGTAATTCCTAATTCTGTGGGACTAAATGGAACGAATGTAAATTGGAACATTGTTCAATTGTCAGATGAAATTACCTCTGAAGACCGGGATATTTCCCTTTTAGGCTTAATTCAAACTGGAGGTACTTTAACCATGGCGGACCCAAATGAAACGTTTGATGAAACCAATTCCGGGCAAAGTTTAACTATTTCTCATTATTTAGAATTGGATGGCGTTATAGATTTGATAGGGGAGTCGCAATTTATTCAAAATGAAGGCTGTGTTTTAGATGCCGATAGTGGTGGATATATAGAACGCGATCAGCAAGGCACTGCAAACGGGTTTAATTATAATTATTGGTCATCTTCAGTTGGGCCTATTTCAGGAGATGTTTTAACACGTGGTGTTGGGGTGTCAAGCACAAACGGAAATCACACATTGGAAAATGTTTTAAAAGATGGTTCTATTTCTGGTTTATATGATGATTTGATATTTAGTACGAATCCAAATGGAAGCGGTACAGCTCCACCCCCTGGTTTTGCAAAAACAATTAGCACTACTTGGACTTATAAGTTTTACGGTGCTGCTGATAATTATTGGGCTTGGTCAAAAATTAATGAATCTTCTCCATTGATGGCGGGTGAAGGTTTTACAATGAAAGGAACTTCAGGTGAGGTTTCCATCGCTACAAAACAAAATTATGTATTCCGTGGATTGCCAAACAATGGTGATATTACGTTAGCGTTAGATAAAATAGCAGGAACTGGTGATGTGGAACGTTTAATAGGAAATCCATACCCATCGGCTATCGATGCTAATGAATTTATTCTAGATAATATCAGTGTCGCCGAAGGCGGTACTAATACCCAAACGGTTATTAATGGCGCATTGTATTTTTGGGATCATTTTGGTGAGCAAAATTCGCATGTATTAAAAGAATATGTAGGAGGTTATGCTACTTATAATTTAACCGGAGGTGCACCAGCAATTTCTAACGATTCCAGAATTAATACTACTTCAGATAATGGAAGTGCAGCTACAGGTACAAAAGTACCAGGACAATATGTTCCTGTAAATCAAGGTTTTTTTGTTTCAACCAAGTTAGAAGTAAACCCCAATGATAATAGCGGAACAATATCTAGCGTAGATGGTGGTAATGTAATATTTAAAAATAGTCAACGTGTTTATGCAACCGAAGATGGTTCAACCTCATTGTTTTTTAAAAATGCCAATTCAAAAGTAGGAAGCAAAACTTCAGAAGTAAGTAAAAATCAAAAGCCATTAATTAGGCTATTGTATAATTCGCCTTTGGGGTATCACAGACAAATTGTTATTGGAGCTAATGAAAAAGCTTCTAATGGTTTCGATTTAGGCTACGATGCTTATATGGCTGATGTGAATAAGGAAGATATGTATTGGATAATTAACAACGATGAATTTGTTATTCAAGGCGTTGGAAACTTTAATGCTTCACAAGAATTTCCAATAGGTTTAATTGTGAATAAAGCAGGACTGGTAAGTATTGCTTTAGATTCTTTAGAAGGTTTGCCAACGAGTACAACACTATATATTGAAGATGCTGAAACGAATTCAACTTATAGAATAAATGACGACCCATTTGAGGTGAATTTAGCAACAGGTGTCTACAACGATAGATTTAAAATAGTGTTTCAACCGAAAGAGAATTACCTATTATCTCAAACACAACTTTTGGATGAAACTAAAGATTTAATAGTCTATTATAACGATAACAGCTCGGAATTAGAAATACGTAATACTGAAAATATAGTGGTTTTAAATTTGGGCATTTATAATATGGCCGGACAACAGGTTAAATCTCTACTTGTTGATGATAATGCCTCAAGTATTTCCATACCATTAACATTAAAATCAGGTGCCTATATCCTTAAACTAAATACAGATGAAGGGCTTTTAAATAAAAAGATTATCATCAATTAGTCCTTCTCAAGGTTTTAAAACAAAAATGCTTCCAAATTTCGGAAGCATTTCTGTTTTTTTAAATTCTATGTAATGAAATAACTATTCACCTAAAAACGGATAACGATAATCCGTTGGGGTTACAAATGTTTCTTTAATTAATCGTGGAGATACCCAACGTAATAAGTTTTGAGGACTTCCTGCTTTATCGTTTGTACCAGAGGCGCGTGCACCACCAAAAGGTTGTTGTCCTACAACAGCTCCTGTGCATTTATCATTTATATAAAAGTTTCCAGCGCAATTTTGCAAAGCCGTTGTGGCCTGGGTAATGGCATATCTGTCTGTTGAAAGTATGGCTCCAGTAAGGGCATAATCACTTGTACTATCTACCAATGTTAAGGTTTCTGCATAAGCCTCGTCTTCGTAAACGTAAATAGTAATTATAGGACCGAATAATTCCGTATGCATTGTTGTGTAATTCGGGTTGGTGGTTACAATTACAGTGGGTTCAATAAAGTAACCTTTACTTTTATCGTAATTTCCGCCAGCGATAATTTCAACGTCGGCATCCGCTTTTGCCTGATCTATATACTTGGCAAGTTTATCAAAAGACCCTTCATGAATTACAGCTGTTATAAAATTACTCATATCAGCAGGCGAACCCATTTTAAAAGATTTAACATCTTCTATAATTAGTTTTTTAACTTCAGCCCATAAGCTGTTTGGTATGTAAGCTCTAGATGCAGCACTGCATTTCTGTCCTTGAAATTCAAAGGCGCCTCTTATAATAGCAGTAGCCACTTGTTTTGGGTCGGCACTTTTATGAGCCATTATGAAATCCTTTCCACCTGTTTCTCCAACAATTCTTGGGTAAGTTTTATAGTTGTGGATGTTGTTTCCTATTTGTTTCCAAAGTTCTTTAAAAACAAAGGTAGATCCCGTAAAATGCAACCCAGAAAAATCTGGATTTGATAATACAGTTTCAGAAATCATTACCGGGTCTCCAAAGACAACATTAATAACTCCTGCCGGTACTCCGGCTTCTTTAAAGATATCCATAATTATTTTAGCTGAATATACTTGGCTGTCACTTGGTTTCCAAACCACCACATTTCCCATTAAAGCCATGCAAGCAGGAAGATTTCCAGCAATGGCAGTAAAGTTAAATGGTGTTACAGCGTAGGTGAACCCCTCTAAGGGTCTGTATTCAACTCTATTCCATGCATCGCTAGTGCTTTTTGGTTGCTCGCTGTAAATTTCTGTCATGTACTGCACATTAAAACGTAAAAAATCTACCAATTCACAAGCAGCATCAATTTCAGCCTGAAAGATGTTTTTGGATTGCGCTATCATTGTAGCGGCATTAATTTTATAACGGTATGGTCCGGCAACTAACTCTGCAGCTTTTAAAAATATGGCAGCACGTTGTTCCCAGGGCATTAGCGACCAAGCTTTTCTAGCTTCTAAAGCAGTAGCAATGGCTTCTTCAACATGCGTTTTATCGGCAAGATGGTATGTACCAACCACATGTTTGTGGTCGTGTGGTGGAGACATGGTTCTGGTATTCCCCGTAGTAATATCTTTTCCATTAATATACAATGGCACGTCTACTGTGCTATTGTACATTTCCTTATATGCTTTAAGTACCGCATCGCGTTCTGGTGTTCCTGGAGCATAACTCTTAACAGGTTCGTTGACTGCAATTGGTACATTAAAAAAACCTTTTCCCATGATTTGTTTGTTTTTGTTATTGAATTATCAGTAAATAAGTCACGAATCTACGAATTTTCTATTGATATTTAGGGTTGAATTGCTCTTAAAACCGCGTTAAATTTTATATTTTTTTTGTAAGTTGCTAAAAAGATTTCAGACTACAGTTTTATGTGCACAGTTACTATTATACCCAAGCAAAACAATGATTTTGTGCTAACGTCCAATAGAGATGAAGCACCGAGTAGAAAATCATTACCACCTAATTACTATCTGAAAAACGATGCGAATATCCTATTTCCTATGGATGAACTGTCTAGTGGAACATGGATTGGTATTAGCGATAAAAATCGTGTTGTTTGTACTTTAAATGGCGGATTTGCTACTCATGAACGTAATCAAAATTACAAAAAGAGCAGGGGCCTTGTAACTTTAGATTTTTTAATGTTTCATGCTTTTGAAACGGAGGTTGAAGTTTATGACTTACTAAATATAGAGCCATTTACCATGGTAATCGCCGATTGGAATACCTCATTAAAATTTATTGAGTTGGTTTGGGATGGCAACGAAAAACACATTACTAATTTACCTTTGGAACCAAGAATATGGTCCTCTACCACCCTATATAATGATACGATGAAAGCGGAGCGCTTAAAGTGGTTTGAAGTTTTTAAAAACGAAAATGAGGTAAACGCTCAATCCTTATTAAAATTTCATAAAACTACCGAAAAGGACAATAAAGAGTTTGGTGTGGTAATGAATCGGGGTTTTGTTAAAACTACAAGTATAACACAAATTGAAAAGTTTAATGATTCGCTTGAAATGTATTACGAGAATCTTCAAAATAATACCATATCAAGTAAAACATTTAAACTTCCGCAAGCGGTAATTGAGTAATTCTGCTATCAGTTTAGCGCTAGCTTAATCTGAAATGGTTGCATGTTTTTGTCTTTTTTTTAAGTTTTTTACGGGTGTAAAATAAGAATCATCTTGGTACAGATCATGTTGTATTAGTACATGCTAATAAAAAAACTGTTGTTTTGGTGTAATATAATTTGATAGGTACATTTCATTAGAACCAATAGAGTGTATTTGCGGAGTGATGCGGATGCGGAATAGTTAAAAGCTTCGGTTAATAATACAAAGGCCTAGCGCTACATTAGCAGTATACAGAAAACTTCAGTTTTTTAACTAGGTTGCTTTTATAAATTCCTACTTGTTTCTAACTGTTTTTTCTTCCATATTAAACAAAAGGAACAATTTTTAGATTCGAAAAAACTAACAAATTTAAGCCTAAAAATGTGACGAAATCTCAGGTTAGATATGACAATTATCATACTTATTACATGTTGATTTTAGTAACTTTAAGTAATAAATTTAGTAGTCATGTTAACCAAAAAAAACCCAGAATTCGAAATTGGAAGAAATAGCGGTATTTACTTTGCAATTGGGTTAAATCTTATGCTATTTTTTTCTTGGCAAGCTTTGGAATACAAAACTTTCGATAAGGAAGAGGCCGAAATAGAGATTGTATCTATGGAAGCTCAAACCGAGCTAGATATTCCAATAGTACACATTAATGCACCGCCACCACCGCCACCACCTGTGGCTGTTAGTGAAAATATTCAAATAGTTGAAGACGTGGAGGATGTTATAGAGAGTGTTATGGAGAGTACAGAAACCAACCAAAATGAAGCGATTGCCGATAAACAAAAGGTAATTGGTATTGGTGAGGTAAAAGTTGAGGTTGTTGAAGAAGAAGTTGAGGTTGCATTTGCAGTTATTGAAGATGTTCCCGTTTTCCCAGGATGCGAAGGCTTATCTAAGGCAGCTACTAAAGATTGTTTTCAAAAGAAAGTCCAGGAACACGTTTTAAAGAATTTTAAGTATCCAGAAACAGCATTAAGTTTGGGTATTCAGGGGCGTGTTTCGGTAATTTTCATAATAGATGGAAAAGGACATACAGTGGGTGTTCGATCTAGAGGTCCTGATAAAATTTTAGAACAAGAGGCAGAACGCATTATAAGTTTATTACCAACCATGCAACCGGGTAAACAACGCGGTAAACCTGTAAAAGTATCTTATGCCGTTCCAATTTACTTTAAATACGACGACGGCATATAGTTAAATTGGTTTTTTGAATTATGTTAGTAAACCAAGAGTTATTTTAACTCTTGGTTTTTTTTGTTTTATTATTTTTATAATCGGAATATATTTGATGATTACACTTCGTCACAAAAAAACAACAATTGGGTAAGTCGCTTTTTAAGAAAAAGAATTGGTGTTAGATATTTGTCCTGTAATTAAAACCAAACGTATTATGAAAAAATCACTAAAAATTTTAAGTCTTTTTTTATTAGGAATAACTATCACACATGCGCAACAAAAAGAATCACATGATGTGGTTGTAAACATTTCAAATTTTAAAAGTAATAAAGGTCAGGCCTTTGTTGCGCTTTATGATAAGCCAGAATCGTTTTTAAGTAAAGAGGTGAAAGGTGCCATTGTTAAAATTGAAAATAACAGTTGCCGTGTTACTTTTAAAGATGTCCCCAAAGGGGTTTATGCCATATCTATGTTTCATGATGAAAATGATAATAGCAAAATGGATACTAATTTTATGGGAATTCCTAAGGAAACCTACGGATGTTCCAACAATGCTAAAGGGGTTTTTGGACCACCAAAATGGGAAGATGCTAAGTTTGAAGTAAGCAATCAAAGCATCACACAACATATTAAACTATAGTTAAGAAGCATACCAAAGCAGTAATTTTTCAGTAGGTTTAATTAGTTTGGGCTTTTGTTAATGGAGAAGACCAATTCAAAACAAAGTGATTAAACAGTTTTTTAGAGTTTCTCATCTATTTTAAACATCAATTGGCACTACCTCCGGTTAAGTAAGCATATCTCGTATCTATGCTGCTGTAAACATGTATTAATCAAAACACAAGAAATACAAATGAAATCATTAGTAAAAAATATATTCATATCATTCCTTATAGGCTGTGTTGTGTTTGTTATAGGAAGCTTCCTTTATAATCAGTTTTATTTTAAAAGTTTTAACGAAGCTTTAGTGGATTTTATGTTTTATCAATTGTATTCCTTCGTTCTAGGTTTTTCAAATATGTATTTTTTTGATTATTTGGAACGTCGCTCTTGGGGTGGGAAAGATGGAATAAAACGAATTGTAGTTGGTATTGTAGGTTCTGTAGTCATTACTTTAATTGGATTATTTTTACTTAGGATATTCACATCAGTAATTTATAACGGCAATTCGTTTCAGGACTTTTTGGCTAATGAAAAATTTGCGAATTACCAATTCGGGCTTTGGATTACTTTAACCATCGTCATCATTTTTCACTCCATCTACTTTTATAACCGGTACCAGCAAAATAAAATAAAGGAACAAAAGGTTATTGCGGGAACGGCGAGTGCCAAGTTCGATGCCTTAAAAAACCAATTAGATCCTCATTTTCTATTTAATAGTTTAAACGTGTTAACCAGTTTAATTGAAGAAAACCCGGAAAATGCTCAGAAGTTTACTACCTCACTATCAAAGGTATATCGCTATGTTTTAGAGCAAAAAAACAAAGAATTGGTTTTAGTGGATGAAGAACTGGAGTTCGCAAAAACCTATATGTCACTTTTAAAAATGCGCTTTGAAGACAGTATCATTTTCGACATTCCCGATAAGGCAAACAATCCAGAAAGTAAGGTAGTACCACTGTCTCTGCAACTACTTTTAGAAAACGCCGTAAAGCATAACACGGTAACATCCAACAAGCCATTGCATATAAAAATTTACGAAGAAGCCGATAGTTTGGTGGTGGAAAATAACCTGCAGCCTAAGCAGATAGTAAAAAAGAGCAGCGGCGTAGGCTTAAGCAATGTTATGCAGCGTTACGATCTGCTAACAAGTAAAAAAATAAGTATTAACAAAGAAGCAAACCGGTTTGCAGTGGCTATCCCGATGCTTACGAAACAAATTTATAACATGGAAACAAATCATCATTACAACGAACAAGATGCCTACTATAAGGCTAAAAAGCGTGTAGAAGAAATAAAAGGCTTTTACTCTAATTTAATCTCCTATTGCTTAGTTATCCCATTTCTAATATTCATTAATTACCAAACGTATTGGGGGTTCCAGTGGTTTTGGTTCCCCATGTTAGGCTGGGGTATGGGCTTGGTATTTCATGCCTTTGGAGTTTTTGGTTACGGAAAATCGTGGGAAGAACGTAAAATTCAAGAAATATTAAGTAAGGAACAAGCAGAAAACAATAAAACCTGGAAATAATGAGCGAAAATTATATTGAGAATGATCGTTACGAACGCGCAGCAAAACGAGTAAAACGTATTGCAGCTTTTTATAGACACGCATTAGTTTACGTGGTAATTAATATTATGATTGTAATAATAAACATCCAAAATTTAGGAGAAGGCGAAAGCTATTTTCAATGGCATAATTTTATAACCTTGGTATTCTGGGGCATCGGATTGTTGGCCCACGGGCTCGCCGTTTTTACGCCAGGTTTTATTCTTGGTAAGGACTGGGAGGAACGGAAAATAAAGGAACTTATGGAAAAGGATAAAAAATCTTGGAAGTAATTGCTCTTTATATTACACATATCACACATTTTCTATTTAATTTTTGAAATAGAGAATGTGTGATTAATCTCTAGTTGCCAAGACAGTGTTTGAAATTGTATATTTTAGTTGCAATTTTAAGCACCAACTTTAAAGACTTAGAAAATCATACAACTTTTTAACTTAGTAAGGAAATGAAAGTAATCATCATAGAAGACGAAAAACCATCAGCTAGACGCTTACAACGGATGTTGGTCTCATTAGCTATCGAGCCTGAAACGATGCTCCATTCCGTAGAAGAATCTATCGCATGGTTTCAAACAAATCAACACCCCGATTTAATATTTTTAGACATTCAATTAAGCGACGGACTTTCCTTTGAAATCTTTGAAGCCGTCGACATAAAATCTGCAGTCATTTTTACAACGGCTTATGATGAGTATGCGCTGCAAGCCTTCAAACTAAATAGCATCGATTATCTTTTGAAACCAATTGATGATGATGAACTGGCAAATGCCATTAAAAAATACCAAGAGCGCTTACCACAAAAACAAGCTGTTACTTTAGATTTCAATGATATTAAAAAACTGCTTGTTAATCCCATTGATCGCGATTACAAAAAACGATTTTCGGTAAAAGTAGGCCAGCATTTAAAACTTATTAATATCGATGATATTGAGTGTTTTTATAGTGAAAACAAAGGTACCTACCTACACACTACCGATGGTAGAAACTACCTGTTGGATACCACTTTGGAATTATTAGAAAACGAATTGGAACCACAAACATTTTTTAGAATAAACCGAAAATTCTATGTGAACATTAATGCTATAAAGGATATGGTAAGTTATACCAATTCCCGTTTGCAGATAAAACTAAATTCGTATAACGACGATGAGGTTATTGTAGCGCGGGAACGCGTGAAAGATTTTAAAGCTTGGTTAGAATAATCAATTGTCAGTTTTTAAAACCGTATCTGTCTTTAAAACAGGTTTAGGAATGGAATCATTTTCAATGGTGTTTACGGGAACAGGTAAAGCAACTTCGGTTTTAGGTAAATCGCTTTCATTATATTCCGTTTCTTCCAAGTCTTCGGTTTTTTTACCAATATTTACATCTGGGTTGTCTTGTGTGCCTGTTATTTTAATAGGAATTCCTATAATACCAAGCGGCGGCAAACCTAAGCGCATTTTAATATTCAACTTGCTATCAAAACTCGTTTGTCCTTCTATTCTTGTTCTGAAACCTGCGACTTTAAAACGGAATTGTTCAATATTAATAATGTTGTTTTTTATTTGGGTTTTAATCTCTATTTTCGATAAATCAGGATCTTTAAAAGCATTGTTTGCCGTTTGTTTGCTTATCACGTTAAACATTTTAAAGCCTTTCATCTTTACACTCTTAACAGATAATGTGCCGCCACCAACAAGCGATGGGTAAATAGGCGTCATGTTTCCGTCTAGTTTCCCTTTTATTTTATAATCCAACGATACAATACCTTCAGCATTTTCGGCAGCTGAAGCCATGTCTCTAAACATTTTAATATCGGTATAGGCCTTTTTAATATCAAAGTCTTCTGCTTTAATAGAAAAGTCGAAATCGGCTTTATTTAGGGCTTCATCTTTGTAGGTTGCACTCATATTGGCGGTGCTGCCAATAATGCCAAACTTCACATTGTTAAGCGAAATAGTGCCTTGTTTTATTTTAAGGTTTCCTATTAGATTATTGATTTTTAATTCCTGAAAATCAATATTCCTAAAATTAGCATTTAAGTTGAAATCAAATATTTTCGGAATTATAATAACGCCCGTTGTTGCTGTTGTTGTGTTTGTTGAAACTGTAGTAGTCTCACTTAAATCTTCGTCCTCAGGTTGTTTTTCATTTTCATTTACAGAAGTTAAAAATTCATCAACATTCAAATAATTGGAATTTACTGAGAAACTTCCTTTTAGAATTTCATTCTCAGAAAGTGCAAAATTAATCACGTTTTCCATGTAACCATTCATCTGGAAAGTCGATTTTCCGTAGCTCGCATTGAAATTTGTGAAATTCATTTTGTCCTGGTTGAAAGTGAAATGCCCTTTGTTTATAACAAAGGCTTGTGGCAAAAATTCGGAAGTTGTTTTTATGTTTTGAAGTTCTAGAGTTCCTTTGTTTTGCAGCGCATTATAATTGCCATTTGTAGCGTCACTTTGTTTGCCTTTAAAGGAAACATCTGCGTTTACGTAGCCTTCAAGTTCTAGGCCTTTTTGAGAAAAAACCTTGTAAATTTTAGCAATATTAAGTTCGCCCTTAGCTTTAATAGCGTAATTGATGTCTTCAAAATTTTTCAAAGTTGCTGTTACATAAAATGGTTTGTCTTCAAACGAAAAGGACGCAGGTTCAATGTTTAAGCTCAACGTTTCCATAGTACCAGTTGTATTTGAAACCTGAGCTTTGAAGTTAATGTCTTCTATCGGGTTGGGGTAATATACTGTTTTTAGGAAGGCATCTTTAAGTTCTAAATTACCATTCGTTTTCGGGAATTTGTTTTCTGCTTTATTATAAATGCCTTTTGAAGCGATGTTGGCATAAAAGGTTCCTTTTAAGTCAAATCCTGAAATTCCAATAGTTTTATGCAATTTTCCTAAATCAATTTTCGATCTTATTTTTGCATCAACTTCTGGGGTGGTAATGCCTTTCAAATTTAATATGGCGCTGAAATAGTCTTTTCCTAAATCCAGATAAATAGAATCTAAAGCAACTTCCAGTTTATCTGGATTTAAAGCTGGTAGTTTTGTTTTTAAGTTCATGTAAATATTTTTAACGGGTTCTGAGGCATTGTTGTGCGCAACTAAACCGTTTCTAATATTCATATTGAATAAAATATCGGGACTCATGTTTTTTGATGAAATGTATTTTCCTTTAAGTGAAAAGAATAAATCGGTTTCTCCTTGGATTTGTGTTTTTTCCAACCATGTAACGTATTGTGGTGGTAGTGCGGTAAAGAAATCTAGCAATTGACTTTTTTCAGATTTCACAACAAAATCCAGATTATATCCATTGCTTAAAAAATCAAATTTACCTTTAAAATCTACTGGAAGTTGATTGATTTTTAAGTTGTTTTGGTCGAAAATAAAGGATAATGAATTGGTGTTTACTTTCGTAACAAGCTTTGCGTTTACTTTTTTGTTTTTTAGATACTGTTCGCCAGAAAATTGAAGGTCGAACGATTCAATTTGTGCATCGGTATGCAAATCGAAAATGGCCTCGTCTAGTTTTCCTTTTCCTCTGTAATTAAAACCCTTGGCATCAATAAGTATATCGGTTGAAGCATCATCGTAAACCAGGTGTGTATTGGTAATATTAATACGTCTTAGTCGCACTTTTGCAGATGATTCTTCGGTTTCAACTTCTTCATTTTCTGAAACATATACGTTGTAATTGGCGCCGCCTTTTTTATCGACTTTTATGTTTACCAAGGCATTGTCTACAAAAATACCATCTATATTCACCGATTTGGAGAATATTAAACGACTTACATTAATCCCCAAGGAGATTTGTTTTGCAGAAACGAGCGTGTCATTTTTAAAAGGCTCCGAACCTTTAAGTAAAAAGTCTTCAAGGTCTAAAGTCAGGGAAGGGAAGTGACTGAAGAACGACAAGTTCGCTTTGGTGAAACTAAGTTCGCCCTTTAAATTGTTGTTGGCTAATTGCTTGATTTTGTTTTCTACGTATTCCGGAAATAGCATCGGAAATACAGTAATAAAAATTAGTATTGAAACAACAAAAATGCCCGTAATTTTAAGCGCTTTTGTAACTAGTTTTCCACCCGAATATGTCACTTTTTTACGATTTTGAGATTAAAAATTATCGTTTTAAAAATCAGGCAAATATATTAACTATAGTATGAGTTTTGGAGTCCGGAAAGTATTAAATAAATCACAAAGTTTAATCACTTTTTCGGGTACAGGAGCTTATGACTTATGGTATTGCTATCCCGTTAAATTTAAAAGTTATTTGGAGGATTCGCTCTAATTGTGCTAGAAATCACCTTATTTTATTTTCAACAACGGATGATTTAAACCACCAACTTCATTTTTAATAACTTCAAATTTATCGATATGTTCAAAAAGTTGGGTTAAGTTTTTAAAACCGTAACTTCTGGGGTCAAAGCTTGGGTCAATTTTTCTAATGTTTAAGCCTAAAGTAGATATGTGTGCTTTGTCTTCTTCATTGGTAGAAATATCGAAAGCTTTATCAATAGTTTGTAAATCTTCTTTTGACAGGCTTACTTTCGCAGCAACTTCTTTAACCTTTGGTGTTGTTTGTTTTTGCGATTTTTGTGGTTTTTCTTCCTTGTCTTCTTTTTTTAGATTCTCGGTAAACGTGAAAACTTCACACGATTTTACAAAGGCTTCAGGGGTTTTTTTCTCACCAATGCCCATTACAAATAAGCCTTCCTCTCTAATGCGTTTGGCAAGTCCCGTGTAATCACTATCACTGGAAACAATACAAAATCCTTCGGTGTTTTTTCCGTGCAGAATATCCATGGCATCGATAATAAGCGAACCATCCGTGGAGTTTTTTCCTGTGGTATATGAAAACTTTTGTATTGGACTTATGGAGTGCTGATTTATTATGGCCTTCCAACTATTCATTTGTTGCGAAGTCCAATCGCCATAAATACGCCTAATCGTTGCTTTACCGTATTTGGAAACTTCTTCAATTATTTCTTTTATTAATTTTGGCTGCGCATTGTCGCCATCTATTAGTACAGCAATATTGAATTTATTTTGCATTGGTTTTTAGTGATTTTTTTAGAGGTGTTTATTTAGGTAGTCAAATACTAATCAGATTCTAATTATTTTTTCTTCAGTTGAAATAAGTCTTTACGTCTGTCTCTTAGATTTCTTACGCTACCAAATTGATTTAGTTCGCGAAGCATATCAATATCCACATCGGCAATTAAAATCATTTCAGTATTAGTGGTAGCTTCGGCTTTAATACCATTTGCAGGAAATGCAAAATCGCAAGGGGTAAATACCATAGATTGCGCAAATTGAATATCCATGTTATGCACCTTTGGTAAATTGCCCACACTACCGGCAATGGCAACATAGCACTCGTTTTCAATGGCGCGGGCTTGGGCGCAATGACGCACTCTAGAATAGCCGTTTTGCGTATCGGTTAAGAATGGTACAAATAGAATATCCATACCTTCATCAGCTAGGATTCTGCTTAATTCTGGGAATTCGGCATCGTAGCAAATTAAGATGCCTATTTTTCCGCAATCGGTATCAAAAGTTCTTAATTCGTTACCGCCCTGCATACCCCAAACTTTAGCTTCATCGGGTGTAATATGTAGTTTCTCATAACGTTCCGTGGTACCATCACGCTTGCATAAATAACCAACATTGTATAATAAATCGCCTCTTAATTCAGGCATACTTCCTGTAATGATGTTAATGTTGTATGAAATAGCAAACTCCGAAAATTTTTGTACAATAGTTGGAGTGTGTGCTGCCAATTCTCGTATGGCCTGACTTTCGGGCATGTGGTTATGATCTGCCATTAAAGGCGCGTTAAAAAACTCTGGAAACAAGGCAAAGTCTGAACGGTATGCCGACACGGAATCAATAAAAAATTCTGCTTGCTGCATCAATTCTTCCATATCTTTATACAAACGCATTTGCCATTGAATTAAGCCAAGGCGAATTACTTTTTTCTTAGTAATTGCTTTGTTACTTTTCTTTTCGTAATAGATATTATCCCATTCCAATAACACTGCAAATTCGTTTGAAGCTTTGTCTCCTTCCAAATAGCCTTTTAGAATTTTTGAAGGGTGAAAGTCGTTGGATATTTGAAAATTTAAAACTGGGTCGTGAATTTCTTTACGTTTAACTTTATCAATGTATTCTTTTGGCGATAACTCATGCGAAAATTTGTGGTAGTTTGGTATGCGTCCACCAAAGGCAATACCTCTTAGGTTAGCGCGTTCAGCCAGTTCTTTTCGGTAATCGTATAGCCGTCTTCCTAATCGTAAGCCCCGGTATTCTTTTTTTATAAACACATCAATACCATATAAAACATCACCACGGTCGTTGTGGGTATTGAATGAAAAATTTCCTGTAATATCTCTGTATGTATGATGATCGTCAAATTGGTTATAGTCTAAAATAATTGATAACGCACAACCAGCCAATTCACCATTAACTTTAATAATGACTTGGCCTTCTGGAAATTTTTCAACTAATGTTTTAATCTGGCTTTCTCTCCAGTACGAACCTGGCATGGTTTCATAAGCTTCAATCATCACTTCTTTTAACGCTGGGTAATCTTCAAGTGTTAAAAATTGTAATTCAATATTTTCAATGTTACGTATCATGTGTAAATTATTTTCTTTTATTTTTTTAATTAGGGCGTTACCACAAGTGGCATTACATA
The DNA here is from genome assembly GCF_041583155.1 of Mariniflexile sp. Lineage (GTDB taxonomy): Bacteria > Bacteroidota > Bacteroidia > Flavobacteriales > Flavobacteriaceae > Mariniflexile. The sequence goes on along the minus strand of NZ_JBFHGK010000004.1, from coordinate 68,466 downwards.
TGTGAAGTCTTCACGATTTCAATTTTTAATTAGAAATTTACGAATAATCCCTAAGACAATTCATTTTACTTTTGAAAAGTAACAATAAACAACGAAAAAGTAAAGTCTATTTTGCTTCTAATAGATTGTTAATTTTCTAATTAGTTAACTTCTAGTTTGTTTTTATTGTTTTTTCATGAACTGACGTATGGCTACCCATTGTTTTAGCATATCTCTGGCATCTTGCGCAGGATAACCTAAAACGGTTTTTCCAGCAGCAACGTCGCCAACAACTCCCGAACCAGCACCAACAGTAGCACCAGAATGAATGGTTGTATGGTCTTTTATAGATGCACTGCCTCCAATGATAACGCCATCACCTAAAGTTACCGAACCGGCAAGTCCGCTATGCCCAGCCATAATACAGGAGCGTCCTAAAACACTGTTGTGGGCTATTTGTACTAGGTTGTCAATTTTACAGCCATCACCAATTATGGTAGCGCTAAATTTAGCACGATCTACACACGAATTGGCGCCAATTTCAACATAATGCCCAATTATAACGTTTCCTATTTGAGGTATTTTTACGAGTCCTCGACCATCATCACTTGGTCTGTATCCAAAACCATCGGCTCCGATACTTACATTGGTGTGGAATATACAATTGTTTCCAATAATGCACCGTTCACGAATAACAGTTCCAGACCAAATAACAGTGTTATCTCCAATAGTGGTTTCATCAAACACACAAACGTTTGGATATAAAATAACATTATTGCCTAATTGAACATCTTTACCAACATAACAGTTAGGCCCAATTTTACAGCCCGAACCAATGTTTGCAGTGTCATGAATAACGGCTGTTGGGTGTATGTCGGTTTCAAAAACAGGTGCAGGCGGATTGAATAATTCCAGGACCTTAGCCATGGCTAAATCGGCATTTTTCACCTTAATGATGGCACGATTTTCTGCGGGTTCAATTTTTAATGTATCGTTTACTATTACAGCGCAGGCTTTGGAATCAGCCCAATATTTTAAATATTTTTGGCTTCCTATAAAAGAAATATGATTGCTTTTGGCGTTTTGTAATTGTTCAGGACCTTCAATGCTTTGTGTGGTAGTTCCTATCAACTCGCCGTTTAAATGGCTGTTAATTTCCTCAATAGAGTACGATGTCTTCAAAATTTTGTTGGGTTTATGGGTTAATATGAAGTAGTCGTAAATTTAATCAAAAAAAGGAGACTAAGAATTTTTATTCTTCAATTCTGTTATCATCAAAAGCAGAAGGTAGTAGCTTAGGGATAAATTTTATAACCAGAGGCAATAAAATGGCGCCTCCAGGTAATAAAAAGATAGCTAAACTCGGAATGGATTTAAAAATATCTAATAACTGCTCTTGTACCTTCTTTTGTTCCATTGGCGTTAAATCTCGTTGGGTGGATTTGGTTAATAAAACCATTAGCTCTTTGCTGTCTTTTAACTCTTGGTAAAGGCGCTTGCTATTTCTTATTATTAGCTTTTTCACCATTTTACTTGAGTTGTTATAAAAACTCCTGGCCATATTATTGGAGTTTAATAAGGCGATTTGGTTGCGGTGTAAGCTGTAAAAGGTGTTAATTGTTTTTATGGACTGACTAATATGTATGGTGTCCATATTTAAATCGTTACTTAATTTAATTAAAAACAATTGTTCTTTATCATCAATGGTCTTATCGCTCCAGGTTGCCATGCATGCAATATCCATTACATAATACTTTTCTAAATCAGTTTTTAAAAATTTAATTGCTTCCTCATATGCAATAGGGGTGCTATCATGGTAGCGTAATGAAGATTCAAAAAGTTTAATTAAACTATAGTCATATTGGTTTTTAGAGGCTTTAGAGTTTAATGCACCTATTGAAATAGTTTCAATGGCAGATTCTAAGTTTTTTATGTAATCAATTGAGATTTTTTTATTGACTAAATATTCCTGATACGCTAAAACATCAATATATAAGAGTACGTTTATTATAAAATAATTGAAGGTTTTTGTAATAAAATTATCATCTATTTGAATGCGCTTGTGTAAAATGTTTTCAAGTTGTTCGCTCGATTTTTTGCCAGATAATAAATCATTAAAAAACGAGGTTTTAAGTTCGTTTATTTCAGTGTAAAAGTTAATAACACTGTCTATAAAAGGGATGTTGTTTTCAGTGTTAGTATGTGTATACAATAAAGCTAAACACAAATTTGTTTTTGATAGTTCTTCGTCTGTAAAGTCTTTATTAACAATAACATTACAAACAACATCAAAATTACTTCCATAAATAAACCCACAATCTCTTAAAGCGTTGTAAAATGTTTCGCTTTCAACGTTTAAATAAGAGTTGTTTTTGGCCACTTCTTTAAGTAGCTTTTTTATCCAGCCATTAGCTGATGGGTTCATAATACAATGATTTATATCATACAAATGTAATGTTTTAGCTTAATAATGCACAACTATTTTCATTGACAAAATTTTAACAAAAGTGTGCCTTATGTTTTTTGCTAAGTAAGGGTGTGTGTTAAATAATTACTAATAATTAAATCTCAAAGACATGAAAAATTTTTAAAGTAATTATTGGATTTTTTGGTTTTTTTTTGAAAAGCGCTTGGGTTTATTGGCATATAACCAAGCGCTTTTTTTAATTGTTTTGAGGGTAGGGTAAAAATGCCTTATGATGTTTATTCTTTTATGATTTTTAATGTGTTGCCATCATCAAATTTTAAGAAATACAGGCCACTGTTTAAGTTTTTTACATCAATAGTTTCACCATTAGTAATTTTTCCTTGGTTGGTTTTGGTACCATTCATATTATAAATGCTGTAATGCTCATCTTTTGTTAAGCCAGAAACAGTTATATGGTTGATTGCAGGATTCGGGTAGAAATTCAATTCCTTTTTTTGGTGTTCTAAATCTAAAACATTAAGCGTAGAGATAGTTAGTTGAAGTGTGCTTTCTTTTTGTATGTTATAATCGGCTAGCGTTCTCCCATCTTCAAGCAGCTTGTCTTCAAACGTTAATATTTGTTGGTAAGGTGGAATGCCTTCTTTATCTTGAATTTTTGCTTTTATATTTTCAATAGTGTCATTTGCTTCAACTTCTAACGCTATGGTTTTTCCGGCTGGAGTTTTAACAAAAATTTGCATTGCTAAGGCATTTAATGATAATAAAATGAATAAGGTTACTAGGTAAATTTGTTTCATGTGTTTGTTGTTATTTGTTTATGTTAATTAATGTCGGATAATTTTTATCCATATAGTGGTCAAATTTAGCAAATACTACTTTAATAAAAAGTAGTATTATGTTTCTAAAAAGTTATAAGAATTAGCCATTTTAAAACAATAGTTTCGTGAAATATGGCTACAGGTTAAAACTAATTTTTTAAGCTGTTAATTGGTATACAGCATCAGGTGTTTTATAGTGTAAAGGTAAGTATAAACTAATGTTGTTGTATATAATCATTGTATTTTCAAAACAATGATTTTCTTTTGGATTATGTTACTAACAGTCCCTCTGTATTTTGAAACTAGGAATATGTGAAATGTTAGCGGTATCGGTAATAGTTATTCATTTTCATTGAAGTACTTTACAATCAGATACATATTGTCGATTATATATTCTTCATTTAAAATTTTAGAGACTAAGTTTTGATTTTCAGAGAATAATTCTGCTAATTTTTTCTTATGTAAAAATTCGCCTAATAATAAGATTTCTTGTCCTTTCTCGATATAAAAATAAGTTATTGATCGACCTTCATATTGGTTTGTTTGAAAGTTGAAAAACTTACTATGATGTTCATATTCATGTAACCTAACTTTTCCATCTAATACTAATTTCAAATAAGCACCATTTTTATCAAAAATAGTGGCTTTTCTTTTTTCTTTATGAATATAAATTTCATTATTGAGTCTGTATGATTTTATACTGTCTTTATCGATATTAATTTTTGTGTTTGATGCATCTAAAAGGTGCAGTTTTCCAAGAGCAGGGTCTTTAATTTCTCCGTAAATGGTGTCGTTCAATTTTGTTACAATATAATCAGGAAGCCTTTTTTCAATGTTGATAAAATCTCCTAATGTGATAGCAGTGCTATCTTTCGTAATGATTCTGTTTCGTTCTGTTGTGTAAATTCCGTCCGTTTTTGGAGGCTCTACATAAACATAGATTTTATCATTAAATCTTATTTTTTTGAATTTCTGTAATCTGTGACTACGAAACTTAATTCGGTCTTCGTCAGGGTTGGTATTTTTTTCATAAAGAACAGCTCTTTTAGAAATAAAATTTCTAATCGTGCCATAAATCGTGTCATGGTTTTTATCAATACCAAAGTCCAAGTAGGCATTCTGAGAAAAAGTAAAAAAAGGAAGTGTAAATGCTAAAATTAAAAATGTTCTTTTGTTTTCCATTATTATTGTCAACAGTGTCCTGTCCAGAAATACGATCACAGTTTAAAACTAATTTTTACGCTGTTAATTGGCATACAGCATCAGGTGTTTTATAGTCTAAAGGTAAGTATAATCTAATGTTGTTGAATAAAATAATGGTGTTTTATGTGGTTTTTTTGAGGGGGCTGTATTTGTCATGGCTTTATCGAGATTAAATTCATCTTTAAAGCATTGGGTATAAAAATTGATTCATGATGCTTGGGACTAAAATAGTTTATTTGGTTGCTCTAATAGGGCTCATTTTTTTAGTTATTAATTATTTTCATAACGACAATAATTAAGAGTTTATTAGTATAAAAAATGCTATAATAACCAGTAAAATACAGTTTAATAATACACAATTAAGATGTTAAGCCTTAAAAGAACCAAGAAAGACAAAAGTGCAGGAGTCTGTTTTTTAAGCTTTTATTTAGATATTATAGATCAAATGGTAAACAGCTCAAACAGCTAGGTTCACTTTTAAAAACTAATAAGATGTAGCCATTTTAAAATAAAAAGTATTAAAATGGTTATACCCGTACTCAGGTATATAGCCCCTTCCCAATAGAACGTTCTTGCGCCCCAAAGTTTCCACATATGCTTACCATATTCTTTTTTGCGATGATTGGCAGTTAGTATCCAAAAAATAAAAAGAATAATTAAAAAAATCGCTGGGATTATTAAAAGGGAAATTTTGCCATAGTCTAATTCCATGTTTGTCTGTTTTAAATTATTGGGAAAGGATTTGTAATTTATTTGCAACCTTTCAATGCCGCATTTAAAAGTTATAAAAATAACCGCCATGCTGCGGGGTGTTTATTCTGTAACCTTTGCGTAACCCGATATGCCTCGGAAGCATTTGATAATTTGATTGCTCCCTGGTTCGCCTGCATGATAGTGATATCCTCTTAGGTCGTCGGAATGTCCACCACAATCATCTAACGCTTTCGGTTTGTTGCCCTCGGTGTCCAAAAAAGCATAAATACCAAATCCATCCATGGCGTACCCGATAAGTGGGGCGTGTAAGTCTGCCTGTTTAATTTCTTTGGTAGCCCCTGTAGCGGCATGGTAATGATAACCCCCATGAGGGTTAACATGTCCGCCGTGGTCATCTAAAGGTGCAATCGTATGTGCCGCTAATATGGCGTGCATAGGTGCAGGAGGGTCAAACTTCACACCATTTAAGGCTACTCCAAGGCCATTTCTTCCCAGTCTTTGAGGTATGTCTTGGTAAATTGGGTGTACAGGTATCACAAAGGTAGTTACTTGGTGTTCAAAAAATTCCGGTAAACATTCTACGCAATAATTTTGGTAGGCTTCTTCAACTTCTGGTTTTGCAGCGCTTAGACAGCCTTCTAAAGTTTCGGTAACTTTTATAGAACCGTCTTCTCGGTATAGTTTCCACTTATCATCACTATAAAACGTGTCGAGATTGGCAATAAAGTGTCCGGAAACATCATAAACGTTACCGTTATCAAACCAAATACCTGCTTTCTCCATACCATCATCTAAGTGTCTTGGGCACCAAGGCCCCATTTGGTGTTCTGTAGCCTGGGAATGTGTTTTTATAACATAGCATAAGGTTTCAAGCCCATTTAAATTTATTTGTTCTTCAGTTATCCCTCCAATAATATTTTCAGAAATAAAATAATCTTTGTTAACGGCTACTGTTTTTATAGTTCCACTTGCTTTTAAATTGGATTTACAAGCGTAAGTGCTTATGATGATAAGAAGAAAAATGATAGATTTTTTCATAATAATTAATTTATGTGCTTCGGAATTACGAGCTATAAGAGTTGAATGATTTAGTAGAAGTTCTAAATTCCAAAAAATAGTTTTTGGAAAATTAAGGTGTATTTAATTCTCTAATGTAATAAATAAAACTTAAATAACCTTTTTGTTGGGTTTGAGTACAAGTGTCCATTTTTTTCTGTTATTAGCTCTTTTGTACTAGGCAATTAATACGCATGGCTTGTGTTAATTGGTAAAATGAATATTCGCGTGGCTGTAAAGTTTTCTGAATAATTTGTCAATTATGTTTAAAATAATTCATGGAAATAAGCAAAACATTAAACTTAATAAATAAATAGTACCTTTGCGGCTTAACTAAAGAGATGTTCTATATGCAAGTATAGCGTAAGGTCTCAAAACACATTATATGTCATTTAATTCTTTAGGCTTATCCCAAGCCTTGCTAAAAGCAATTAGCAAAAAGGGATACACTACCCCAAGTCCCATTCAACAAAAAGCCATTCCACCCATATTACAGGGGAAAGATGTATTGGCTAGTGCGCAAACAGGAACTGGAAAAACAGCAGGCTTTACATTGCCGCTTTTACATATACTTTCAGAAAATCCAAAAGAAAAATATAAGCCTATTCGTGCCCTAATTTTAACACCAACCCGCGAACTTGCGGCACAGGTATATGCCAATGTTAGAGAATATAGCGAGTTTTTAAATTTGCGTAGTGCTGTTATTTTTGGAGGGGTTAATCAAAACCCGCAAGTAGCAACCATGCGTCAGGGTATTGATGTTTTAGTAGCAACCCCTGGACGTTTGATAGATTTAATCAATCAGAACCATATTTCATTAAAACGTGTAGAAATTTTGGTTTTAGATGAGGCCGACCGTATGTTGGATATGGGTTTTTTGCGAGATATTGAACGTATTATTAAATTAATGCCTGAAAAGCGACAAAACTTAATGTTTTCGGCAACCTTTTCACCAGATATAAAAAAGCTAGCACATGGTATTTTAAATCATCCGGTGCAAGTTGAAGCAGCCCCAGAAAACACAACCGTCGATGCTATTTCTCAAAAAGTATATCGCGTTGCCAAAGGTTTAAAAACCGATTTAATTATTAAATTAATTACAGACGGAAACTGGCATCAAGTCTTAGTTTTTACCCGTACTAAACATGGCGCTAATAAACTTTGTGAAAAAATGGCAAAGTCAGGTATCAAGGCGGCAGCTATTCATGGAAATAAAAGTCAAGGTGCACGTACTAAAGCTTTAGAAGGTTTTAAAAATGGGGCCGTAAGTGTATTGGTAGCAACTGATATTGCGGCACGTGGTTTGGATATTCCGTTATTACCGCATGTTATTAATTTTGAGTTACCAAATATTTCTGAAGATTATGTACACCGAATTGGAAGAACGGGTAGAGCAGGGGCTAGCGGCGAAGCCATTTCTTTGGTAAGTGCTGATGAAACAACCTTTTTAAGAGATATTGAAAAATTAGTAGGAATAAAAATTCCTGTTGAAATTGTAGAAGGTTTTGAACCAGATCCGAATGCTTCAACCGAACCAGAAAAACGCCAACAACGTACGGGTGGTGGTAGAGGTCGTTCTAGAAATAATGAGAAAGCGGCGAATACGAATACGCAAAAAACCGATAGTAGCCGTCGCCCAAAACGAAATACAGACCGACGCAGAAACGACCGACGTAATTAAAACACATGACACCAAGTTTAAAAGCAAAAATTATAAAAGTCTGTATTGAAAAGATAGCAGCCAAAGGAGACGGCGTTGGCCTTTCGTTTTATGCGTTTTTTGAAAATAAAAATAGCAATCCAGATCTTTTAATGGAAGCGGCTACTTGGTGGATTAAGGAACATAAGTTAGACCATTTTGAGAAGGCTGTAAAAATTTTAAAATTAGTAGCATAATTTTGATTTGTCCCCTCGAGCGCAGTCGAGAGGTGTTTTATTATTATGTACTTAATGAGGTCTCGACTGCGCTCGACCAGACAAAATAATGGAACAACCAAATAACCCACTACACGGTATAAAACTAGAACAAATCATTAACGATTTGGTGGCGCATTATGGCTGGGAATATATGGGCTATACTATAAAAATTAAGTGTTTTATAGATAATCCCTCGGTAAAATCCAGCTTGAAGTTTTTAAGGCGTACACCTTGGGCACGAACCAAAGTGGAAGCCATGTATTTAAACATGCTGAAAAACAACAAAAAAGGTTCAAGTAATTAACTTGAACCTTTTTTGTTGGTCTTAATAGCTATTGCGAGTCTTTATTTATTGCCCTCGCCTTTTCCTTTTCCTCCGCTTTTTGCCATGGCAGTTTTAAATTCTTCTAAAAATACCAAACCATTAGCATCGGCATCCATCTTAGCAAAGCGTTTTTCTAAAATCTCCGGAGCCACTTCTTTTTTTGTTTTTCGAGCTTTAAATTCTTCTAACGACATAGCACCATCTTTATTGGTATCTAAGGCAGCAAACATTTTTTCTGGATCTGGTTGCTGTTTTTGTTTGTCTTGTGCATTCCCTTGTGAGAAAGCGAATAAACCTAATGCTAATACGCCTAATTTTAATGTTGTTAATTTCATGTCCTTATTTTTTTATTAATTGTTTATTACAATGTTATTGTGCTTTAGACTATGAAATTATAAAAAAGTTTAATGTCATGTTTATAATATTAATTAAAATGTTTAAGGCCTTCATAAACAACAATGCCTACGGCGTTGGCTAAGTTTAAACTTCTAATATGTTCACTATATAAAGGGATTTTGTACAGTTGATTTGCGTAAGTTTCAAGGATGTATTTAGGCAAGCCAACAGACTCCTTTCCAAAAACAAAAAATAGATTTTCTTCAAACGGAATGTCCCAGTGGTTTTTGGTTCCGTGGCTAGAAAGAAATACCATCTTTTGGTCTTTGTTTTTACTGAAGAAATCATCAATACTTTCATAGTAAATGATGTTAACATGTTTCCAATAATCCAGACCAGCACGTTTTAATCGGGCGTCACTAATTTCGAAACCAAAAGGTTTTACCAAATGTAATATGGAACCAGAGGCTAGTGTTAATCGCCCAATATTACCTGTGTTATTAGGGATTTCGGGTTCAATCAGTACAATGTTAAAGGGCATAAAAAAGTGTCATTTTATTTAAAAACAAAGATACTGTATTTAAATAAAATGACACTTAAAGTCAACAGCAACTATAATTAATGTGAAACAAGAAATATTTTAGATTGTTTAGAGGCATCACTTTGAATAATATTTAAAATATAAGCCCCGTTAGAAAAAGAAGACGTATCTACTTTTATTTCATTATCTAAGGATTTTACGGTTTCTTCCCTAACTTTTCTACCATCCAATGTGAAAATTTGAATGCTTTTAACTTGTGTTTTTATGCCACTTAAAGTTAATAAGTCACTAACAGGGTTAGGGAACAGTTTTACGTTGTTATTTAATTGTTTTTCATCAATAGAAAGGCTGTTTGCCGAGCCATAAAATTCTATTTCATGAATGGTTGTAAATCGGGAACCAGCTGGCTGTCCATCGCCAACAATTTTTACATACCTGGTGGCAGGTGGTGGCGGAATTAAAGTGTGCGGAACCTTTACTTCGGGGGTAGTGCTAAGCGTAAAGAATCCACTTTCCGGATATACAAGTGTAAAATCGGCTGCATCTGGATAAGAGGCAGGCGACTCTGGGACTTTGGAGGAAACCCAAATTTGTAAATTATAGGTTTTTCCGTTGGTTGTTGCAATATCTACTAAATCCAAATCAAAAGCACCTTTTAAATCATAAATGATGATGGAATAGCCACTGCCGTTTGGATCTAACCTCGCGTCCGAAGCCCATTGGGTATTAGGATTCTTATCTAAACTATGTATTGCTAAATTGTTTTTAGATTTTGATGGGTCTATTTCCTCATTAGTAACATAAACCACACTCACATCTGTAGCTGTTTTGTTAATTAAGTTTAAGCCATCACGAGGGTCTGGCGGCGGTGGCGCAGCTTGTGTAATATTCAAGGTTCTAACAATGTTATCACCACCTGCTACTTGTGTAAATATTACGGAACCTGTTCTATTTTCCGTACCATTGTTTTCTGTAACCGAAATGGAAACTGTGGCATCACCAGAACCTGAAGTAGGTGTAAAGGATATCCAAGAAGCGTCGCTTGTAGATGCTGTCCAGCTCACATTCGCACTAACTTCAACATCATAACTACCTGCTTCATATGAGAGTTCTGGTAAGCTACTAACAATTAAAGATTCGGGGATTATGATTGTGCAATCGCCATCTGTTATTTTAACTCCTAAGTTATTTAGAAAACAAGCACCAATTTCATGGCCCACCATAGCGTCTGTGGCAGGGGTATAAGCACCCATGTCCGCTCCTTTACCAGTGGCTCCATTAAAGGTGTAAATCTCCCCAGTAGCTATGGCGGTAATTCCTGTATCTTCAGCAAAACCTGTGTTTGTTGCACCTAAGGTGGTGCCACTATAAACGTTTCCGCTATAAACCAAAGCCGTGCCAAGACCGGTGTAAGAAGAGGGGGTGTCTCCAGAAATAACAGGCGTTAAATTTGCGGCTGGATAAGTCGCATCAAAATAAATTAGGTTATTGCTAACGGTTCCTGTTGGGTCGGTTGATCCTTTATCTAAGTTGTAAAACAAAGGGGCATTCGTGTTTACAATCGTGTTATTCGATAAGTTGATATTAACAACTTTCTGATAATCGCTGGACATGCTGCTTGCTGTACAAGAAACATCATTACTGGCGCTTCCACCTAAAAAGGTAATGCCATTATTCCATTTTGCTTGGTCATTAACATTTATACAATCTTGAATGTAATTGTTTGTAATCGTATGGTAGCTATCTACAATCCTAATACCACCAGTTCCTTCTACATTTTCACCCAAAAAGTAATTACCATCAACCGTGGCATAGGAGCCATGACGAAGCACTAAAGAGCCTCTGCTTCTTCTAAACGTGTTATTTATATAGGTATTGTTTTTACTTTTATTTGTTATAATTTCATTTTCCCCATCAGCTTCTACAAAATAGTTATTACTCACAATGCAACTACTGTCTATATTCTGGTAAGAACTAGTTCCAATACGGATTGTTTCGCTATCTCCGCTGTTCGTTAATGCAGCATCAATCTTTTCAAATTTGTAAAAATAATTGTTGCTAATGGTATGGCCTACAATATTACAGCTTGTGTTTATGGTACGATATGCGGGGTCGCTACTTTCATAGGGAGGTGCCCATGCATTATAGGCGAGTTCCACAAGTACCATATTCCCAGAGCTAGGTTTGTTCATAAAGGAACAGTTTATAACGGTATTGTAGGTGCCATATAGGGTAATCCAATTATGTTTTTCACTTACACCTACTTCCATATCGGCCGGGTCTATACCTAAACCGTCCATTGCACAATTTTGAATGGTACTATGATTGGCAAAATCATTTCCATATCTAAATTCTACAACACTGCTAGAACCGTAACCGCCTTGCCAATAAAACCCATCAACAACTACATAATCGCCACCAATTCTCATTTGCAAACCCCCTGTAAATTTAACACCACCCGGTGTTTCTGCTCTAAAAACAATGGGCTTATCAGCAGTACCATTCCCAATAAAATTCACTCGGCCATCGGTAGAATAAACGCCATTTGCTAAAATAATTTCATCTCCAGGAACATAGGTCTGGTCCATTAAGTCTTTGGGGTCATTAATGTAATACGTAGATTGTCCTATTACTGAAACGGAAAATAGTAATAGGAAAAATGTGGTGATTTTTTTCATCTTATTATTATGTTTAGTTTAATTATATTGGTTATCCAATTTGGTTTACCAATATAATTAAATAATTAGCATCCTGTAAAAAATATCGTTAAAATGCATTTTCGTATGATGAAAAACACTACAAGAATTTAGCTATTCAAAATTGAGAACTTCTAATAGCAATATCTTTTATAAAACCATGTTTTATTGAAAAACTAGAATGATTTTATTTAAATTATGAAGAGACTGACATACTCAAAAAGTGTATTTAAAGCACAAAACTTTCGCATAGCTTTATAACCCCTAACGTGCCAAGTGATGTAATAAATAGAAAAAGTCTTGCTAAGAAATAATTCTTGCAAGACTTTTTAATATTGGTTATTGTCTGAAAAGTTTAGTGAGAAACCATAATCATTTTAGACTGTTTAAATTGGGTACCCTTAGTGATATTTAAAATGTAAGCGCCATTTTCAAAAGGTGTCATATCCAATGTAACTTCTTGTTCATTATAATTGACAGTTTTTTCCATAACCTTTCTACCGTCAATAGCGAAAACCTGAATTAAATCTACATTGTTTTTAATGTTTTTAAGGGTAACCAGGTCTTTCACTGGGTTTGGATATATTTTAACCAAACTCGTGTTATTATTGTCTACAGAAAGACTACTTGAAGTCCCATAAAATTCTATTTCATGAATGGAGGTGAAATTACTACCCGCAGGCTGTCCGTTACCAATTATTTTTACATATTTAGTACCTACAGCAGTCTCAGGAAGTACAAAAGCTTTGAAGGTAGCGTCCGAGTTACTTAACATATCCCCGGCTGGAAATGGGTTTGTAAAATCTTCATCAGCTATTCCGTTTGAAGAAACCCAAATTTGTAAATTATAAGTTTTTCCATTGGACGTTGCAATATCAACTAATTGTAAGTCAAATGCACCTTTTAAGTCATATATGATAATTGCTTTGCCGCTAGAATCTTGACTACGATCTCCAGCCCAATACGTAACAAAATCTTTATCTAAACTATTAACAGCATAATTCAATTTACTGGTACCGTTAACTTCTTGGTTAGAAAAATAAGCTACAGCAGCGTCCGAGGCAAGTTTATTAATTAAGTTTAAGCCATCACGTGGGTCTGGCGGCGGCGGCGCAGCTTGTGTAATATTTAAGGTTCTTACAATATCATCACCACCTGCGTCTTGTGTAAAAGTAACGCTACCTGTTCGTTCCATACTATCTGTATTGGCAGTAACGGTAACAGAAACGGTGGCATCGCCAGAACCTGAATTAGGAGTAATACTAATCCAGGAATTGTTAGAAACTGCTGTCCAACTAACATTCGCAGTAACCGAAACATCATAACTTCCTGCAGCATCTGATAGGGTTGATAAACTGCCCACAATTAACGACTGGGGTATTACAATATTACAATCACCATCCGTAATGTTTACACCTAAATTATTTACAAAACAAGCACCGATGGTATGCCCAACCATGTCGTCTGTAATAGGTAGGTAAGCGCCCATATCGGCCCCTTTACCTGTGGCACCACTAAACGTGAAAATTTCTCCAGAAGCAGTAGCGGTAATGCCTGCCTGCTCAGAAAAGTTGGGGTTGGTAGCACCTAAGGTGGTTCCTGCATAAACATTTCCACTATAAGTTAATGCCGTGCCCAGACCGGAATAATCAGCATTAATCACAGGTGTTATATTTTGGTTACCATTAGTAAAGTAAATTAAATTGTTACTTACAATTCCTGTAGGGTCGGTTGTTCCTTGAGCTACGTTGTAATACAAAGGTGAATTTGTATTTACAATGGTATTGTTGCTTAGGTTAAGGTCTGTAACTTTTTGATATCCATTACCAAGACCAGAAGAAACGGAACATGCATAGGCATTAGTTGCACTTCCACCTAAAAATGTGATGCCGTTATTCCATTGTGCTTGGTCTAATACATTTACACAATCTTGTATGTAATTGTTAGTAATTGTTTGGTAACTATCAACAATTCTAATACCACCAGTACCTTCAATATTTTCACCTAAAAAGTAATTTCCATTAACCGTGGTGTGAGAACCATGCCGAAGTACTAAAGAACCTCTACATCTTCTAAAGGTATTATTAATATAACTGTTTCCTTTGCTTTTATTGGTGATGATTTCATTTTCGCCATCAGCCTGAACAAAATAATTATTCTGAACCGTAACATTACTGTTTACATTTTGATACTCGCTGGTTCCAATACGTATGGCTTCACTATCTCCAGAATTAGTCCAATCTGAGTTTATTTTTGCGTAATTATAGAAGTAATTATTACTTATAATATGTCCAACGTTTTCACAACGGGTATTTGGTGTGCCCGTTCCATCAGGTGATGCATTGAATTGATATTCGGCTAATATCATATTTCCTGAACTTGTTTTATTCATGAAAGAACAATTAATTACGGTGTTGTTTGTGCCGTACAATACCACCCAATTATGTTTTACACTTGTATATTTTGTGCCATCAAATGTAGGGGTACCACCACTAACTTGTAAACCATCAACCACACAATTTTGCAAGACACTGTTGTAAGCATAGTTGGAGCTATCTCTAAATTCAATAAAATTACTAGCGCCATTACCGCCTTTCCAATGAAATCCATCTATAATACAATAATCACCACCAATTTTTAAGGTTTGACCTCCTGTAAACTTAACCCCACCAGGCGTTGCTGCTTTTAGGGTGATTGGATTGCTGGCAGTACCCACACCATTAAATCGCATGGTGGCTGAGTTTGAATAAGTTCCATCTGCAAAAATAACGGTGTCTCCTGGCGCAAGTGTGGAAGAAAAAACCGCGGTTAGCTGATTCGGATTGGAAATGTAATGCGTGGTTTGGGAAAACACATTATAGTGACAAAAAACTATTAATGTGAAAATGCATGTTTTAAAGTTGCGACCCCGAAACAAGGCTCGCCAATTTTGAGTAGTTTTTAATTTCATTAGATATATAGTTTAGTTTTTAATTTGGTAAACCAAATTGGTAAACCAAATATAGGAAATATGTAAAATAAAACAACTCCTTAATCGAAAATTAACACAAGTTATGTGCGTTTTAATGTAGGTTTTCGATAAATTAACGAAAAAAATAGACTAAAATCTGATTGTTAGCGGATCAGAAATTTAATTTATAATAAATTTTTTGATGCTAACGGTGGTTGTATCTTTCTTAAATTCAACGTAGTATAGTCCTTTTTTTAAATTGGAAACATCCAGGGTATTGGAAGTTAAGGTTTGTGAACTAATATGCCTGCCTAAATTGTCGAGAATATTAATTTGGTTAAAACTATGGGGTATGGTTTCATTAATATGAAACGTGTGGTTTGTGGGATTGGGAAAGATGCTTATTTTATTTTTGTTTTTTTTTGATTGGTTTATTGATAAGGTAGGATTTTCTTCAATACTGAAATCTGCAAACAAAACGTCCTCATCTCGCAAATCGGCAGCGAAGTCCAGGCTTCTGTAAATGCCCCATTTTGGACGGATGTATATATCATTTATAGAGCCACCAGAGGGTACAACATGTCTCCAATTATTATTGGTATTAGCGTATGTTAAAAGATTTGAACCATCGCTTACTTTATTAATAACTAAAGAATAAGCACCTGGATTACTATAGGTTATTGTTTCAGTAACATCAACCCAATGACCTAATAAACTGGAAAGTGGGACAGAGGCCACCGTTTGTTGAGAACCAGCTTCTGCATAACGTACGGTAAAAATACCTCCAGATGATGAATACAGAGTAAACGTGTACATCGGCATGCTATCATATGCATCATTCACACTTTTTAACTGGTGAATGTGAGTGAATTTTGATGACGGCTGAAAACCTAAAGGCAACTTAAATTTCCATTTATATACAACCGTTTCGCCTTCAATCCCTTTTAAATTTTCTGGGGATTTGTCATAGGTTTTGATTTCGTTTCGTTGACGATCGGTAGCCCCATTGCATCTGTCATTATCTGGACTTACGTGAATGTGGAAACGAAACACATGCGTATTTAAAGTGGCATCGAAAATTTCATCGATGTGTCTATTTGGGTATGTTGATGCGCCGTTATTGAACGTTCCGTGATTACAGTCCGGAACTTCAATAGCATCATAGCCTGGTGCTAAAACGGAGTTTATTAATTCATAAGTGCCCATGCCTTCCGGCCCGTCGGCTTGTAATATAACCTGAGATCTGGAAAATTGACTTTGTAAACAAAGTAAAATGCATAAATAATGGAGTGGTTTAAACATCTTTAGCTTATTGGTTTACCAAATTGGTTTACCAAAAATACTAAATTAAAAGATGAATTTCCTAATTTTAATTGTGTTAAGACCTAATTAATTATTTTACCTGATAGGTAAGCTTCATAGTTATAGAGGCTGTTTTTTCTTTTGAAGTGGTATTATAGGCACCACCCCACGAATAATCTTCGTTGGAGTTTTGCCCAGTAATTTGAAAAATTCCCATTTGAGCCAATGATAATTCACCTAGTTGAGCTCCCGAATTTTCGGCAATACTTTTAGCGCGCACATGGGCATTATCAGTAGCTTGTGCCACCATTTCAATTTTTAAATCTTCCAGCTTCGTGTAGTAATATCTGGGTGCTAAAGAGTATAGTTGAATGCCTTTATTTAAAAGCTCCGTAACTTCTCTCGAAATTTTTTCAACCTTTTCAACGTCTTTAGAATTTATTTGAACCGTTTGACTTAACGTATAACCAATAAATTCCTGACCCAAATACTTCCCGTCATTGGTGTAATTTTGTTTAAACTCTTTATTAGTTGCTACGGCGTTAAAAACAATCACATCGTCACTCAAACCTTTAGATTTTAGATATTCTGAAATAGTTTCCTTGTCTTTTTTTAAGTCGGAATAGGCTTGTTTTAAATCGCTATTGACCTGCGAAAATTTGGCTTCCCAAACAATTAAATCGGATGTGAAATTGGTTTGACCCAACCCTGTTACCGAAATGGTACCTTCTTTTTTGTTTCTATTAATAACCGCATTACCTAAAATGAATGCTGCTACAATAATGGCTATTGCGAAAACAATCGCATTTGTGTTATTCTTCATAGAAACAAGTTGTTACATGTTAATTTATCGAATAAATGTAATGAATTTACTAATATCACTAACCGAATTATTTGATAGAAATTTTATAAAAGCACTTCCAATAATGGCGCCTTTAGCATACTGTGTAGCCTGATTAAATGTTGTACTGTCTGAAATACCGAAACCTATTACTTGCGGATTTTTTAATTTCATATCGGCGATACGTTTAAAATATTGCGTTTGCTCGTCTCCAAAACCAGATTGAGAACCCGTAACACTAGCACTGCTTACCATATAAATGAATCCGTTTGAAATAGAATCTATAAAATTAATGCGTTCTGCACTGGTTTGTGGTGTAATTAAAAACACATTGATGAGTCCGTATTTTTCAAAGGTTGCTTTGTATTGGTCGTTATAAACATCCACAGGTAAATCGGGAATGATTAAGCCATCAATACCAATTTCTTCACATTTTTTGCAGAATGCTTCCACACCATATTGTAGCATCGGGTTAAAATACCCCATGATAATTAATGGAATGGACACCGTTTTGCGAATGTCTTTTATCTGATTGAAAAGCACTTCGGTTGTCATACCATTTTTTAAAGCTTGGGTAGAACTCGCTTGAATGGTTGGACCATCGGCTAAAGGATCGCTAAATGGCAAGCCAATTTCAATCATATCAACACCGCTTTTTTCAAGGTTTTGAATGATGGTGGCGGTATCGTTTAAGCTTGGATACCCTGCCGTGAAATATATTGAAAGTAACTTTTTGTTTTCTTGTAATTTAGTTTGAATACGATTCATAGTTGTATTGTTTTCGTCATTGCGAGGAACGAAGCAATCTGTAGAATGAGATTCCTTCACGTTGTTCGGAATGACGTTTATAATTTAAAATAATCGATATAAGTATTTAAATCTTTATCGCCACGACCCGATAAACTCACCACCACCACATCGGTTGGTTTGAATGTTTTATGTTCGAAAATGGCCAAGGCATGCGAGCTTTCAATAGCTGGAATAATACCTTCTAGTTTGCATAATTCCAAACCAGCTTTCATGGCATCGGCGTCGGTAATGGACATAAATTCGGCGCGACCTGTTTTAGCTAAATGCGCGTGCATGGGGCCAACACCAGGGTAATCTAATCCAGCGGAAATGGAATAAGGCTCGGTAATTTGTCCGTCAGCTGTTTGCATTAACAAGGTTTTACAACCGTGAATGATGCCTTCTTTACCTAACACGGAGGTAGCAGCGCTTTCACCAGAATCCACACCCAAACCTGCCGCTTCAACGGCAATGATATTCACGTCTGGTTCATGTAAAAAGTGGTAATACGTTCCAGCGGCGTTACTACCGCCACCAATACAAGCCACGACATAATCAGGATTTTCTTTACTCTCGTGTTCTTTCAATTGCCATTTTATTTCTTCGGAAATAACCGACTGAAAACGCGTTACCATGTCCGGATAGGGGTGTGGGCCAATAGCCGAACCAATAATGTAATGGGTGTTTACGGGATTGTTAATCCAGTCGCGAATGGCTTCGTTCGTAGCATCTTTTAAGGTACGACTGCCGGATAAAGCAGGAACAACCGTAGCGCCTAACATTTTCATACGCGCCACGTTTGGTGCTTGTCGCGCAATATCAATTTCTCCCATATATACAATACATTCCAATCCCATTAATGCACAAACTGTAGCGGTGGCAACACCATGCTGTCCAGCACCGGTTTCGGCAATGATGCGGTGTTTCCCAAGACGTTTTGCCATTAAAATCTGACCAATGGTATTGTTTATTTTATGCGCTCCGGTGTGATTTAGATCTTCGCGTTTTAAATAAATTTTAGTGTTGTATTTTTCTGAAAGACGCTTAGCAAAATAGAGTGGCGAAGGACGCCCCACATAATCTTTTAATAGCTGATCGAACTCTTTTTTAAAGTCGGGTTCAGCCATTATTTTTAAATAATTCTGGCGTAATGCTTCTACGTTCGGATACAGCATTTCGGGGATGTATGCACCTCCAAATTCGCCATAATAACCTTTTTCGTTTACGTTGTAATTCATCTTATAAGTTTAAAGTTGAAAAGTTCAAAGTTTTAAGTTGACCTATTCTTCGAGCTTTTCTCTAAAATATTTTAATAATGCTATATTTTTTAATCCGGGTGCTGTTTCAAATTTACTATTCACGTCTAAAGCGTAACAAAATGTGGAAGCAGGACTTTTAATAAATTCTTGTAATTTTTCTACTTCATCTAAACCAATACCACCACTTAAAAAGAAGGGTTTAGTGGAAGGATAGTTGTTTAAAATGGTCCAATCAAACGTATAGCCGTTGCCTCCTGGTAATTCCCCTTTGGTGTCGAACAGAAAATAATCACAAACAGTTTCATAGGGTTGTAAGACTTCAAAATCGAATTCGTTTTTGATGGAAAATACTTTAATGATCTCGATGGGGCCCGATTTAACCGTGTTCATAGGCATTGTATTTCTTTCCTCGTATTCACGTTTTAGTTCTAAACAATACTCGGGCGTTTCTTCACCATGCAACTGTACTGCTTGTAAATTAACGGTATTAATTTTTTCAATTACAAAATCGATGGCTTCATTAACAAAGACTCCTACTTTTTTTATGGATTTTGGTATTTCAGGACACTTTTCAGAATCAAATTGTCTTGCAGATTTCTCATAAAATATAAAACCAAGATAGTCAGGTTGTAATGCTGCAACCTGTTCGATATTGGTTTGGTATTTCATGCCACAAACTTTAAGTTTCATAGTTTTTACTTTTTCGCCAAGGCGTTAGGTGGTTAATTCATTTATAAATTGTGTGGCACTTTCTCCTGCATTATCGGTCTTCATAAAGTTTTCACCAATTAAGAATCCTTTGTATCCATAAGGTTGTAATTCCTTAATGGCTTCAATATGACTAATGCCACTTTCAGAAACTTTTATAAAGTCGTTTGGTATTAATGCACTTAAACGCTTACTAGTTTCTAAACTCACATCGAAAGTTTTTAAATTTCGGTTGTTTACACCAAGCATGTCTAAACTTGGCATGATGGATTTATGCAATTCTTCTTCGTTGTGAACTTCCAATAACACATCCAAATTTAAACCTTTTGCAAATTCCGATAATTTTTTTATTTCAGCTTTTGTTAAAATAGCTGCTATTAGTAAAATAACGTCGGCCCCATAAGCTCTGGCTTCTAATAATTGGTATTCATCTATAATGAATTCTTTACGTAAAAGCGGCAATTTACAACTGGCTCTTGCGGTAAGCAAATCGTCCAACGAGCCTCCAAAATATTTCCCGTCGGTTAAAACGGACATACCACAGGCTCCAGCGCTTTCGTAACCTTTGGCAACATCAAACACATTTAAGTTCTGATTGATAACCGATTTTGATGGCGATCTGCGCTTATGTTCAGCAATAATGCCAGTAGCGCTATTTTTTAATTTTCTGGATAAGGAAATGGTGTTTCTATGAAATAGAACCGATTGTTCCAATTGCTTTATTGGAATTAACGATTTTCTTAATTTAACTTCTATGCGTTTATCCGCTACTATGGTATCTAATATATTCATTTACTTAACTCTTGAATTGTTTGTAATGCTTTTAATCCCTTTCCGGATAATAAAGATTCTTTTGCAAGTTCAAACCCTTGTTTGTGAGAAACTTGGTTTGTAGTGGCAATTGCTAAGCCTGCATTGGCGCAAACCACGTTGTTTTGTGCCTCCGTTCCGTTTCCTTGAATCACATCCATAAAGATTTTGGCAGATGATGCTACTGTATCTCCACCAAAAATAGCGTCTTGGGTAATTTTTGAAACGCCCAAATCTTCCGGAACAAACATGGTTTCTGCATGGTTAGATATAACTTTTGTGGGCCCAGTTAAAGAAATTTCATCATAACCATCTAAGGCATGCACAACCGCATAGTTTTTATCGGTATTCTGGTATAAATAACCATACAAACGCAGCAATTCCAAATTAAAGACCCCAACCATTTGATTTTTGGGAAACGATGGATTTACCATGGGGCCTAACATATTGAAAAATGTTTTTACGCCCAATTCACGACGAATCGGTGCTACGTTTTTCATGGCTGGATGAAACAAAGGAGCATGCAATACGCAAATGCCAGCTTTGTCCATACTACGTTTTAAGAAATCTTCATCATTT
Source organism: Mariniflexile sp. (assembly GCF_041583155.1). Classification (GTDB taxonomy): domain Bacteria; phylum Bacteroidota; class Bacteroidia; order Flavobacteriales; family Flavobacteriaceae; genus Mariniflexile. Next base: position 47,215 of record NZ_JBFHGK010000004.1, on the reverse strand, counting down.
GAAAATTTAATACCTAGATATTCCATAACGTTTGAAGACCCACAAGCCGAAGAAACACCATAATTTCCGTGTTTCGCCACGTTTACGCCAGCCCCGGCAGTTACAAAAGAGGCTAGGGTTGAAATGTTAAACGTATCTTTTCCATCACCACCAGTACCGCATAAGTCAATGGCATTGAAATCTTTTAAATCAATTGGTATACATAATTCTAAAAGGGCATCTCTAAAGCCGCGCAGTTCTTCAAGTGTAATACTTCGCATCATATAAACGGTTAGGAATGCTGCAATTTGGCTTTGGTTATAATCACCCTTCGAGATGTTTACCAATACCAATTTCGCTTCTTCACTCGAGATGCTTTCGTGATTTATTAGTCTGTTTAATATATGTTTCATTTTTAATAAGTGGTTAGACTTTAGATATTAGATGTTAGAGAGTTTCTGAATTAAAGTGAAATTCATTTTTTGAATTTCTGTGATAAGGTTTGAAATATGATGTAAATTGGTTTCTTTTAAATATCCAATTCTAACTGATAATTCTAGCTGTGTTGCTAATTCATTTAAAGAACCATTAGCGATTCCTAAGAAATTCCGGAATTCTTTATTTGAATTTCTGCCAGCCCCTTCTGCTATATTGGAAGGAACCGCAACAGCACACCTTTGAATTTGACTAATTAACCCAAATTTTTCTTCACTTGGAAAAGTAGAATTTAAAATATAGGTTTTTTCAACCAAGTCCATAGATTTTTGCCAAATTTTTAATTCTCTATAGTTGTTCATTATCTTTAGTCTTTAGTCTTTAGTCTTTAGTCTTTAGTCTTGAGTCTTGAGTCTTTAGTCTTTAGTCTTTAGTCTTTAGTCTTTAGTCTTGAGTCTTGAGTCTTTAGTCTTAAGTCTTTAGTCTTGAGTCTTTAGTCTTGAGTCTAATTATTTACCCAATTCTTTAAAATCTGTTTGCCGTGAGGCGTTAATACCGATTCTGGGTGGTATTGCACCCCTTTAACATCGTATTCGCGATGACGTAAAGACATGATTTGTCCGTTAGCATCAACCGAAGTGGCTTCTAAGCAATCGGGTAGGTTGGCATTAACAACCCACGAATGGTAACGCCCCACTTCAATTTCTTTATCCATGTCTGTAAATAAAGATTCATCATCAACCGTAATGTTTACTTTAGTGGCTACACCATGGTAAACATCATCTAAATTAATTAGTGAGCCACCAAATACTTCGCCAATGGCTTGCTGCCCTAAACACACACCCAAAATACTTTTTGTTGGTGCAAATCGCTCAATAATAGGTTTTAGCAAGCCCGCTTCTTCCGGGATGCCTGGACCTGGAGATAATACAATTTTATCAAAAGGTTCAACATCATCTAAGGTTAATTTGTCATTTCTAATAACAGTAACATCACAGTTTAAATCTTCCAGATAATGTACAAGATTGTATGTAAAACTGTCGTAATTATCTATAACTAATACTTTTATCATTTTTTTCTTTTCCTACGAAAGCAGAAATTGTTTTTTAATTAATATTATGTGTTTTGGTACCAAGGCTTTTGTGGTTTTAGCAATACTAGGAATCTATATAACTCTAAATTTTTTCGGCTAATTCAATAGCTTTTGTTAGTGCGCCTAATTTATTGTACACCTCTTGTAATTCGTTTTCAGGGCTTGATTTTGATACAATACCAGCTCCGGCCTGCCAATGCAATTTATGGTTTTTACTTAAAAAGGTTCTAATCATGATGGCGTGATTAAAGTTCCCATCAAAATCCATAAAACCAATAGCACCACCATAAAAGGATCGGTTGGTCTTTTCATATTGCTCAATCAGTTGCATGGCACGGTGTTTCGGAGCACCACTTAAAGTACCGGCAGGAAAAGTATCGGCCACGACCTGCATGGTGGAAGTTTCTGGGTGTTTTTGTCCTGTTACTTTACTTACTAAGTGTATCACATGCGAAAAAAACTGAACCTCGCGGTAAGTGTCTACGGTAACATGACTGCCATGTCTGCTTAAATCGTTTCGGGCTAAATCTACTAGCATGACGTGTTCAGCATTTTCTTTTGGATCTAATTTCAGTTTTTGTGCCAGTTCAACATCTTGAATGTCGTTTCCAGTACGTTTAAAAGTGCCCGCAATGGGGTGGATTTCGGCTTTACCATCGCTTACAATCAGTTGGGCTTCTGGTGAACTTCCAAAAATTTTAAAATTACCATAATCAAAATAGAATAAGTAAGGGGATGGATTGATGCTTCTTAAGGCGCGATACACATTAAATTCATCGCCTTTAAATTCTTGTTGGAAACTTTTTGATAACACCAGTTGAAACACATCGCCACGGCCACAGTGCTTTTTAGCATAGTCTACATGATGCTTGTAGTCGTCATCAGATAAGTTAGAGCTAATGGCACCGTCCGATTTAAAGTTATAAGATGCAAAGTTTTTTACTTTGATCAAATGATCTATTTCTTCAATATTAGGTTCCGAATCAAAACAATGGGCGAAAATATAGGCTTCATTTTTTTGGTGATTGATGGCTATGATGTTTTGAAAAACAGCATAATGCACATCTGGGATGCTAACTGAGTTTTCTTTTTTTGAAATGGCTATATCTTCAAAGTAACGCACCGCATCGTAAGCAATATAACCAAAAATTCCGTTGTTAATAAATTTGAAGTCTTCTTCGGAATGGACTTTAAAACGTTTGGTGAATTGGTTGATTTCTTCAGCAACATCGGTAGTATCGGTTATAGGTATTTCCGTTTGACTTCCATCAGGAAAGCTTTGTGAGATAAGCTCATTTTCAACCTTAATGGTTGCTATTGGGTTAAAACAGATATACGAAAAACTGTTGTCGTTAGCGTGGTAATCACTACTTTCTAGTAATATGCTGTTAGGATATTTATCTCTAATTTTTAAATAAATACTCACAGGCGTAATGGTATCTGCTAGAATTTTTTTGTAGTGGGTGTATAAATTGAATTTGTTCATTTTTCTGAATGTATTTCAGTGTTTTAGTATTAAAAAAAGGCTTGTCGTGAACGACAAGCCTTTTGGATATTTTTAAGTTTTAAATATACTAGGGTTACTTCACGAAACGTAAGTTTTGTAAGTTCCACCACCAAGTATTATTTAAAATTGATTTCATTTTTTTGCTTTAATGCGTTCAAATATAGAAATGAAAATAGAATTACACAATACTTTACGGGGTTTTTTACATAAAAGTTTGTTAAACTATGCCTTCACTATCAAGTATTAATTAATTTTATGCTTCCACTGAATATTTATTAAAGTAGCTGGGTTAAAAAAGTTAAGCGTATGAGGTTTGGATTGATAGTCGCTTTCGTGTTGGTTTTCACGTCTTGCAAGGAGCATGCAAAAAAGCATGATATCAGCATGAATAAGCACATTTCTGATAGTGAGAGCGTTGTGTCGGAGGATTTGGACTTAGAGGTTTATGACTTTGCCGGTTTTAAAAAATTCCTGAACCAGACGGATGATCAAGTACATGTTATAAATTTTTGGGCAACCTGGTGTGCGCCTTGTGTAAAGGAGTTGCCGTATTTTGAACAATTAAATGCAGAATATGCCCATAAAAATGTGGATGTATTACTAGTAAGTTTAGATTTTCCTCACTTATATGAATCCAAGTTGAAGCCTTTTATTAAAAATGAAAACATAACATCTAAAGTCATTGCTTTAGATGATGTAGATATGAATTCCTGGATTCCCGAAGTGGATAAAACATGGTCTGGGTCATTGCCGGCAACCATCATTTATAAGAATAAGGAACGTAAATTTTTTGAACAATCATTTACTTTTGAAGAACTAGAAACAGAAATCAATCAATTTTTAAATTAGAAAACTATGAGAAGCACAATCAAATTAATTCTTGCACTTGTTATTGTATTAGGCATTAGTGCGTTTACAGTAAATAAAACGACCTGGAATGAAGGGTATAAAATTGGCGATGTTGCCGAAGATTTTTCCCTTAAAAATATTGATGGCAACATGGTGTCTTTGGCCGATTACAAAAATGCGAAGGGTTTTATAATTACATTTACCTGTAATACCTGCCCTTATGCAGTGGCTTATGAAGATCGACTGGTTGCTTTAGATAAAAAGTATGCAGCAAAGGGCTATCCCGTTATTGCCATCATGCCTAATAACATAACGGTTAAACCCGATGATAATTTGGATGCCATGAAACAAAGGGCTAAAGAAAAGGGGTTTACCTTTCCTTATTTAATAGATGCCGAGCAAACCGTTTATCCTAAATTTGGAGCCACCAAAACACCACACATGTTTATACTTCAAAAAACGAAAAAAGGCAATGTTATAAAATACATTGGGGCCATAGATGATAATTATAAAGATGCGAATGCTGTAAAAACGAAATACGTTGAAAATGCAGTGGATGCGCTGCTACAAGGTAAAGAGGTGGAGCAAAAAGAAACCAAAGCTATTGGCTGTTCCATTAAAGTGTAATATGGTATAGGTAATTAAATTGAAAAATCTAAAGCGTAATACTTTAGATTTTTTTTGGTCTGTAAATTAAAGAAGTATTAAATTTGTGAAATACGAAATACAAAAATAGACATGGAAGATTTAACACAGGAAGAATGGGTTTCTCAATTACAAAACGATCCGAATGCAGTGATTTTAGATGTTAGAACGGATGCAGAAGTGGCCGATGGGATTATAGAAAATGCCATTCATATTGATATACATAAAGGGCAAGGGTTTTTAGAGGAAGTAGAAGCATTGGATAAAACCAAAAATTACTACGTGTATTGTCGCTCTGGTAACAGAAGCGGACAAGCATGTGCCGTGATGAATCAATTGGGGTTTGAGAACGCTTATAATTTATTAGGTGGCATCCTGGAATGGGAAGGCGATTTGGTAGATAAAGACTAAAACCATGTAACATGAAACACTTATTCCTGCTAATTTTGGTTTTAATAAGTGTTTTTGGCACTAGTTGTAAAGAAACGGGCGCTCAAAACCAAGTAAGCCACGTATCGCCTAACGAAGCTTATCAGGTAATGAAAGACACTTTAGTTCAGATTATTGACCTAAGAACACCTGCCGAGTTTGAGGAAGGCTACCTGAAAAACGCCATAAATATTGATGTTATGGCCTCATCTTTTTCAAAGGAAATAAAACAAGTAGATTCATTAAAACCGATTCTTATTTATTGCCGTTCTGGAAATCGTAGCGAACAAAGCCTTGCTGTTTTTTTAAAGGCAGGTTTTACAAAAATATATCATTTAGAGGCAGGAATTTTAGGTTGGGAAGCAGCGCAATTACCGATACTAAGGGATTAAGAAAATAATTTTTTATTTTGATTTTCAGTAAGTTTCGGGGATGTAGTTCGTCGAGATTTAGTGATTTTGTCTTTTTTTTTTGGTATTTTACCCTTTTTATTTTAGGGATAATTCCTATTTAATTATATTTATAGTAATTAATCAATTAAATTATCTCCCTCATGATGAACGGTTACGTAATTTTAGGAATCATAGCCCTCTTATTTTTAAGTATGTATGGCTTTGCTTATTTTTCTGTTTTTATGGAAAAACTAAAAGCAAATAGAAATAAAGAAATCAATGCTGAAAAAGAAGCACTAAGGCTGGAGCAGCGCAAAAAAAATCAAGAACTTATTGATGAACGCGTTAGGAAATTCAATGAGCGAAAAGAGGAAATTCGCCGTGAATTGACACTTCTGGAAAAAATGAAAGAGCGCCAACAAGTCAGCTAAATACACGATACTATTTTTTAAAAGTCCATGTAAATTCTGTGTTTACATGGACTTTTTCTGTTTTGTTACATTGCCATGATTCCTGGCGTGCCACCAATGAAGTGAGTAACGACGCAGTCCCTGTCTTTTTGTGGCTTAGGAGCCACTTAAACACTGCCTACGCAGCCCGTTTTACCAACCTAAAATTTACTTTGTACTTTTTTGTATTACAGATACATTCATCCTGTTGGCTTTCGTTACATGCTTGGAAATCAATGGTGTTACTGGTTTTGTAGTGTTTAACTTTAGATTTTACAGCTGTAATTGGCTGTGGTTTTTTAACCGAAAAATATACTATTTTAACCCCTAAATTCTTGGGTTAAAATGCATCAATTCTTCGATAAATGATTAACATTGTACTTTAACGATTATAATTGCTGTGTGAAGAATATATGTTTTTTATTCAAATTTTATATTTTTTTTTGCTTTCAAATTAGTAGAAATTACTCCCTAATGTAGTTTTTTTTAATTGTTAGATTAATAGCATTTTTATTTGTATTACCATTGTAAAGAAATCGGTCGAATGCTGTAACGCAGATGTGAAGGTTTACAGGTCGTAATGCACTGGTTAGGATAACAAACTGCATTTTAATAAAATTGCAGTGTAATAAATTTTTAAAAATACTATATGGAATCAAAGAGCTATTCTATTTTTATAATACCGTTTACTATAATTATGCATTTAATTATAATAAACGGACTGCTATGGCTTTTTACACCCGAAACCTATTTGAATTTTTGGACCATCGTCTATTATAACAGCGCTTGGTTATTTATTACCCACCAATTAAAATTCTATCCTACGGGTCGTCGGGAAGAGTTTATGACGAATATCCGGAAACTGTGCTATTTGTATGCCGTTTACGGGCTTGCATACATGGCCTGGTTCCCAGTAGCGGGGTTGGTTGTAAATTCTGTGTATTATCACATTGCTGTTTATTTGTTTATATGTTTCTGTCTTACGCTATTCCGCTATGTATTTTATGCCTTTGTAAAGTATTACAGGTCTAAAGGGGGAAATTATGTAAAGGTGGTGGTTATTGGAAGAGATAGAAACCTTAAAAAAATCAGACGTATTTTTGATAATCCGCATTATGGTTATAGGTATTGTGGTTTTTTTGACGATGGCCCCTCTGCCAGTCCTACGTACCACGGGCCTATCATGCGAAGTTATAAGTATATTTTAGAGAATCGCATTGATGAGGTGTATTGCACGGCAGCAAAACTGTCCAAGGAGCAACTGCAAAACCTTATTAATTTCGCAGATAACAATCTCATTAAGCTTAAAATCATTCCAGACAACAAGGATATATTCACAAGATCCATGTCTATAGAACAATACGGTAATATCCCGGTACTGAAATTAAGAACGGTGCCTTTGGATACCGAATTTGCAATCGTGGCGAAGCGTGTTTTTGACATCATTTTTTCAACTTTTGCAATCCTTACTTTATTGTCGTGGTTAGTGCCTTTATTATACGTTATCATTAAGTTGGAGTCGCCTGGGCCCCTGTTCTTTAAGCAAAAAAGACACGGCTTAAATCGTCAGGCATTTTGGTGTATCAAATTCAGATCGATGGCGAATAATGCCGATTCAGACAGTAAAATGGCCACAAAAAATGATATGCGTGTTACTAAGGTAGGTAGGATATTGCGTAAAACGAGTATTGATGAACTGCCTCAGTTCTTAAATGTCTTTATGGGCGATATGAGTGTTGTAGGGCCGCGCCCGCACATGGAAAAGCATACCTCAGATTATGAGATCTCTGTAGATAAGTATTTGGTGAGACATTTTGTAAAACCAGGAATCACAGGATTGGCACAAGTGCAGGGGTATCGCGGTGAGATTAGTACACCAGCCGATATTTTGAATAGAATTCGACTGGATATTTTATACGTAGAAAAATGGTCGTTATGGTTGGATTTGAAAATTATTTTCAAAACCATATCAAATGCCGTCATGGGTGAAGAAAAAGCATATTAAAAAACATATTAAAGCGTAACAGTGTTTTATTTTATTTAAAGGAATATTAATTTATATAAATCGATAAGTATATGAGTTGGTTCGTATTATGTGTTAAAGCACAACAGGAAAAAAAAGTAGCAGAAGTATTAGAAAAAATGAACGTAGAGGTTTACTGTCCGATGGTACAGGAAACTAAGGAATGGAGCGACCGCAAAAAGGTCGTAGAGGTTCCTTTATTTAAATCGTATGTGTTCGTAAACCTGGAAGAACGTTACCGAGGCATTGTGTTTGGTGCGCCGGGCGTTATCCGTTACTTATTTTATTTAGGTAAACCGGCCGTGGTGCGCGATGAAGAAATCTGGGATATAAAACGATGGATTGCTGATGGTTCTAAAGACCTAAATGCGCTTACTGAATTAATTCCAGGCAGTGAAATTGTGGTTCAAAACGGCTTGCTTAAAGATCATAAGGGCGTCGTGTATTGGGTTAACAAAGACAATGTTACCTTTTTACTGAAGGAAATGGGGGCTGTAGCTCAGGCCAAATTGAAGGATGTTATTTAGGATCCTTTCACACTGGCATGTTGGTCTGATGGTTAAAACCCCATTACGGTAGCAATCTGAAAAGTTAATTTTACAGTTGTTAATCAAATGTAATTTAAACATGACAAAATTATGGTTTCTGTATTATTTGTACCTCGTTAATATAGAAACCATAAAACTTTATGGCCATCCCTATTCAAACCATCAGATTACTTTGTAGAATTTAAAAAAAAATGTTTCTTTGGGTCGAAATGAATAAAAACGAAAAGTTATTCGGCTCAAAAAAGCAGCATAAGTGGCTTGTTTTTTATCAACATGCCACGGGTATCATGCTAAGGGTTGTCTCACGATAACTCACAATAAATTTAAAAATGAAATCTATGGGCTTAAAAATGGGACTCATACGGCGGAGCCGTGTAAAAAACACATGTATTTGTGTACATTTGGCAAACAAAACTAATTATAAATTGTAGTGTCCTAACTGATTACGGGTGCAACATGTGGTTACTTAAATACAAGGTTTCTTGCACCTGAATATTAAATAAAATTCAATACCCATTATGTCAAAAGTGAATACAGTTTCCAAAACGAATAAGGAAAAGGATATCATTAAAATACTTGCCAGCTATTTAAAATACTGGTATTTGTTTGTAATCGGGGCAGCGATTTGCCTGGTGCTGGCCTTTTTGTATGTGCGCTACAAAGTGGTGCCGGATTATAATATTTATGCGAAGGTACTTTTGAACGACAAAAAAGGAAGTGATCAATCTTCCAATTTGGCATCCATGAGTGATCTGGGATTGCTAAAGGTGTCCAAAAACATTCAGGATGAATTAGGGATCTTACAGTCCTATGATTTAATGAAAGAAACTTTGGATGAGTTAGGCATGGCTGTTGGGTATTATTATGAAGGGCGGTTAAATGAAACCGAGGTATATAAAACGCAATTGCCCTTTCATATTGTTGTAAGCGATAGTGTGCCTGTAACGCAGTATGGCGAGTATGGTACCATATTGCTGGTAAATGAAAATACCTTTCAAATTGAAGTAGAAGATGCAGATGGTAATTCCAAAAAAACAAGCTATAGCTATGGGGAGGCCATTAAAACGCCTTTTGCACAATTTACTGTCATTTTAGACGATGAAAATATCGATTTTAAAGCGCAAAAGCCCATTTTAATAACCTTCAATAACACAGCTGGCTTAGCAAACATGTATAATGCCCGACTTTTTGTAAAAACAGTTCAACAGAATGGCGGTGGGCTTGTGGAAATAGGTATTAATGATATCATTGCAGAACGGGGTATTGCTATTGTAAATAAACTTATAGAGGTTTATGAGCGCAAATCAACGGAGCATAAAAATATCCTGGCCAACACAACACTCAGTTTAATAGATGAGCGTCTGGAACTGCTCTCTGGAGAACTAAGCAGTGTAGAAGAAAATGTAGAAACCTACAAAAAGGAAAACAATTTAACCGATGTTAGTTCCGATGCTACGCGTTTTATAGAACTAGCAGGTCAATCGGATCGCGAGCTGGAAGTTATAAAGTCACAGATTGACGGGATCAATGCCTTAGAAACTAATTTGGCACAGTCCAGTGGCGATTCTTACGAATTAATAACCGCCATTGGCTTTCAAAATCCGTCTTTAACAGGCTTGGTTTCCAGATACAACGAGCTGGTGCAAACCAGAAAAAGCATGCTTCGGTCGGCAGGAGTGGGGAATCCCGTGGTGATTGAAACCGGTAAACAGCTATCAGACCTGAAAAACGCCATTTCGGCGAATGTGCAAAGCATTAAATCCAGTTTACTTAATTCCAAGCGTAACATTTTAAATAATGCCATTGGTTACAAATCTAAAATTTCAACGGTGCCAACAGCAGAACGGGCCCTTTTGGAAATAAACCGCGATCAGGGTTTAAAACAGGGCTTATACCTGTATTTGTTACAAAAACGCGAGGAAGAAGCCCTATCCATCAGTGTGCCTTTCTCAGAAACCCGGGTTATCGAATCGCCGAGAGCCTTTCCAGCAGGTAAGAGTAGTATGCCCGTGTATTTAGGAGCCATCTTGTTCGGATGTTTTGTCCCATTTTTATGGATCTTCTCAAAACAACTATTGAATACTAAAATACAAACCAAGGAGGATATTGAAGAGAAAACGGATTGTTTTATTTTAGGTGCCATTGCCACAAACACCGAAAAAAACACAGTTGTCGTTACCGAAAACAACGTGAGTCCGATAGCCGAATTATTCCGATTATTGCGTCATAATTTAAAGTTCAGTATCCAAGGGAGATCAGAACAGGTGATTATGGTTACCTCTGGCAATCAAGGTGAGGGTAAAACCTTTATCTCCATAAATTTAGCAGCAAGTTTGGCCATAACAGGAAAAAAAGTAGTGGTGCTTGGGTTCGACTTACGCGCGCCAAAATTAATGAGTAACATGGGGCTGCCCAACACCATAGGGATAACAGATTATATAATAGACCCAACGCTTCAAATGCATAACATCATAGTGCCTTATCAAAATACTCCTAATTTGTCTTTTATTGGTTCGGGTAGCATTCCGCCAAATCCAGGGGAATTGATGCTAAGCAACCGTATTGAAACCTTATTACAAAACCTTAAAGCCGAGTTTGATTACATCATCATAGATACGGCACCTATTGGGAAAGTGTCCGATGCTTTTGCGTTAGTACCTTATGTTGATGCCACCATCTATGTGGTGCGTAGTAATTATACTGAAAAAGCCGATCTGGAGCTGTTTGATGACATTGTTCAAAGCAAAAAATTAGAGTCTGTGATGTTGGTTTTAAATGATGTGACCTTGGATAAATCATCCGGCTATGGCTATGGCTATGGAGAAAAGGCCGTAAAGCGTTAGAGCCCACAAAGCGTTGGCGGTAACATCGTGATGCTTTACCAATAAAGTAACCGTACTTTAAATGGCGAACGGCAGGTTACGAAAAGGGTAATGTTGGTGTTTTATCTGTGTTTAGGTTACAAGGGCGAGGTTTTTTGGAGCTTGGTTAAGAAGCTAGATAAAATGGCTTATGGATAATTAAAACCAGAAGACGCTGAGTATTGAAATCAGAAAAGTAAAATCAAAAGGGTAACGTATAAGTGCATACAGTAGCTCGTACTTAAAGAAATATTAAATTTAAACGAAATACAATCTTTTTAGAAGTTAAAAAGACGATTTAAATAACAATGATCGACGTAGAGAAATATCAGCCACTAGTGTCCGTTTGTATTCCCATGTATAATGCGGCGCTTTATATTGAGGAAACCTTGCAAAAGCTTCAAGATCAAACCTACCAGCATATCGAGGTTATTGTTGTGGATGACGGCTCTACAGATGCTTCGGTGGACCTCGTGAATGCGTTTTTAAGCGAGCAGGTTAAGCTGTTTCATAATCCCAAAAAAGGGGCTAATGCAGCCCGAAATCATGCCTTCGAAAACGCATCTGGAACTTATATCAAATTTATGGACGCCGATGATTATTGTTCCAATGACTTGATAGAAAAGCAGGTTGCCATGCTACAAACACTGGGCACGGATAGATCGGTTGTTTTTTCGCCGCTTAAAATGTTGTTTCCTAATGGCGAAATGGTAGCGCCTAGAAGGGTTATCGATCAGAATTATGAGCCTGCCATCGGTTTGCTCATCGCTATATGGGAGGGTGGCGGCTTTAATTGTCCCTTATGCCATTTAATGCCAAGGGAACTGGTTAAGCTTTCGGGTGGCTGGGACGAAACCATTTTAAAAAATCAGGATGGTGAATATTTTGCTCGCGTTTATAATATAGCTGATAAGGCATTAGCTGTAACCGATGCCTATGTGGTTTGGCGGCAAACGGGAACCGGGGTCAGTGCGGCCCTAACACCAAACGCCATCGAGTCGGTTTTAATAACCTATGATATCATTATTGGTATCATTCTGCAATACAAGAATGATAAGGCACATAAAGTCATTTGTGAAAACTACATGGGACTTTTTGTTTATTCTAATTATATACATCATACTAATATGATTAGCTCCGTGGATGTGATTCTTAAAAAATATGATTTACGTTTAAAACTACCTGACAGAAAAATACTGAACATACTAAGAAAAGTGCTGGGATGGAAAAACAGCCTTACATTAATCCATAAATATAATCTGTAATGATACCTAAAATAATACATTACTGCTGGTTTGGAGGCGCCGAAAAGTCACCCTTTATCAAACAATGCATTGCTACTTGGGAGAAATTTTTACCTGATTTTGAAATAAGTTGTTGGTCTGAGAGAGATTTTGATTTGGATTCAGTGCCTTTTGTAAAGCAGGCCTACCAAGCTAAAAAATGGGCTTTTGTGGCGGATTATGTCCGTTTTTATGCCCTATATAAAGAAGGAGGCCTCTATATGGATACCGATGTTAAAGTGCTAAAACCATTTCCTGAGGCTTGGTTTGAGTATGATTTTTTTAGTGCACACGAGTGCCATCCTGGTTTATTCTATACCGAAGGCGTTAAAAAATTGAATGACGAGTTTTTTCCCATAGATAAAGAACAAGACATAGATGGCTTTAGCATTCTATCAGCAATAATGGCAGCGAAATCCAAACATCCTTTCATAAAAGATTGTTTAGAAGTGTACCACAACATGACATTTTTGAATGCAGATGGTAGTATGAAAAAAACCAACGAAATCATCATAGGGGCCATATTAGGTAAGGTAGCCATAGAATATGGTTATAAATATGTCGATGAAAAACAGATCTTACGCGAAAATATGCTGATTCTGCCGTCAAATGTTTTAGTGGGGAATGGAATACATCTAGATGATAAATCTTTTGCAACTCATTTGATTAATGGCAGTTGGACTGAAAAGAAGGGGGTGGATCAGGTATTGTATACCATCCGGAATAACTATCCAAAAGTATTCCCGTATGTTAGCTTTTTAGTAAGGGGTCTACGAAAAATCGGAAGCATACTCAACGTGCGTTAATGTTTATTTTGGTACGAAACTAGTATTAATTTCAAGCTATCACTAATTTAAAGTGGCTTGATAATTTTATATAACAACATAGTAATGAATCATTTAAAAATTTTGTTTGTGCTTCAAAGCCCGTTTACGGACACGCTTGGCATGTCTAAAGTACATTTTGATTTGAAAATTGCTTTTGAAAACATGGGGCACAGGGTTGATGTTTTAGCTTTTGAAGATTTATATCCAAAGGGTCAAAGTGCCATTTCAAAAATAACAAGCCCACTGTTTACGGTAAAAATTTTTAACCGACTAAAAGACATTGCTAAAGATTATGATGTTATTGATGCTAACTTTGATTGTATTCCCTATCCAAAAGCAAGCTTTCATTTTAAGGGGCTTTTGGTCTATCGATCGCATGGCTTACAACCACTGTACCGAAAATTTGAGAAAAAGGACCCCTTTAATACTGTTCTCACCGAATTTGCTAAAGGAAAGAAAATAAAATTTAAAACACGCCTTGGAAATATCTACCGATCCTTACAAAAAAAGCCGGGAGATAAAGAACTTTATGATTCGATAAAATATGCCGATTTGGTACATTGTTTAAATGCTGAAGAGCATACCTTTTTGTTACATAAGGGCATTTCTGCCGAGAAAATGTTTGTTTTACCAAATGGTATTTCAGATGAATTTATTTTAAAAGCTGGAGAAAGTGCTACGAATACAAAGGCCAATGTCATTTCATTTGTAGCCTCTTGGACCATAAGAAAAGGCATTACAGATTTAAATGCGATTGTAAATCAGGTTAAATCAGCAGCTCCGATTGAGGAACTAAAACTATTGGGAGGGGTTGAAGACCCACAGAAAGTAGCATCTTTTTTCCAGACGGAAAACAGAACATTACTTCATATCATTCCAAGATATAAAGCCATGGAGCTTCCACAATTATTAAATAATACCAAGGTTGGGATGTTTCCAAGTTACATCGAAGGATTTGGTTTAGCCATCGTCGAGCAATTGGCCTGTGGGATTCCTGTAGTAGCTTATAAGGTACCGGGGCCCAAGGATATCCTTTCAGACCTTGATCCGACCTTATTGATAGCACCAGGGGATAAAGAAAAATTTTCAGAAAAAGTAATCGAAATTTTAAATATGCCCGATGACGCATATCAAGAGCTCTCCAAGAAATGCAAACAAAGGGCCAAAGATTTTTTAATGAGTAGAATAGCATCTGAATTTATTTCATTGTACAAAGAGAAACTGAAGGATTTAAGGGAGGTTTAACAGCATTGGACATGAAGAAACTAAGAAATTTTTTGTTTGAACTGAAGCTTTATCTATGCAACAATGTCATTGCTATTGTGCCAAGTCATGGGTTCCGGAATTGGTATTACAAAAACATGATGGGCTTTGTGATGGGTAAGAACAGTACCTTTTTAATGCGCTGTCAATTCGATTTTAAAAACGGATTAAGTATGGGAGAAAATTCTGCTGTGAATGCCCGTTGCCGCTTAGATAATCGAGGCGGTATCCATATAGGCGATAATGTTTCCATCTCCTCAGATGTAACGATTCTAACGGCCGATCATGATATGGACGCTCCTAATTTTCAAGGCAGAGTACGTGGCGTTACCATCGCAGACTATGTTTGGGTGGGTACCCGTGCCATGATCATGCCGGGGGTTACTATCGGCAAAGGGGCTGTCGTTGCCGCAGGCAGCATCGTTACCAAGGATGTTCCGCCGTATCATGTAGTGGCAGGCATCCCAGCCAAATTTGTTAAAGAACGACAACGCGTATTAACCTATACGCCTACTTATAAACGCTTATTGCAATAAAAAAATAATTAATGGCATCTAAAAAAGGTATCAAAACGTATGTATAATAGTAGTCAAAACGGAATGAATTAGATGCAGAAAATTTTGTGAGAACCATTACCTCTATTATTAAGTATAATTAAAATAAAATGTAAACTATATAAATCATGCCTTCGTTATTAAAGGCGAAATCTTTTAATTATCAGGCATGATACCATCATTTAAATATAAGTATTATGAAAGTAACGGTGTGTATTCCAACCTATAACCGACCAGATTTTCTAAAACAGGCTATTGACTCTTGTTTAAGTCAAACATTATTGCCATATGAGATCATTATAGGGGATGACTCTAATGATGACAAAACAGAAGAAATGATGGCGTCTTTACAAATTAGTCAAGATGTGATGATGTCGTATCATCATCATACACCTTCGTTAAAACAAACTGAAAACACCAATTTTCTATTTAATCATGCACAAGGTGACAAAGTGGTGTTATTGCATGATGATGACCTTCTTTTACCCGAGGCTATTGAGACTATGGTCAGAATATGTAAGGAAGATCCTTCGATTGAAGTTGTTTATGGTAAACAATATTTAATGTCAGACTCTGGAGAAATCAAGTATGACAAATCACCTCAATTAAATGAGGCGTATTTTAGATCAGCAGCCTATGAAGGTTCTAAATTATCCCCAATAGAAGCAGGCCTTATACAGCAGTTTCCGAATAATGGGTTCATGATGGATACAGCATTAGCAAGACGTGTTCCATGGCGCAAAACAAGCGAGATAGGGGATACTGGTAATGGCACTGAAATGGATTGGAGTATTCGAATCGGTCTAGCTGAACCAAAAATGTATTTCGTAAATAAATATCTAGCACTTTACCGCTTATCAGAGGTTTCTATGAGTCAGAATTCAGACGATTCAGCATTCAAGGCCTATCTTATGTTGGAGCGTCTAAATTTAGAGCCTAAATATAGTCCCATCCAGAAGTTAGCCTTAAAAAGAAAAACACAGTTAGCTATTAGGCAAGCACTATTTTTAAACAAAACAAAAGATGCGTTTAGAATTTTTTTTAGTAAATATCATACAAATTTTATTTGGACCAAAGGATATTACAAATCATTATTTTTATTAGTTCTAGGCTTATTTAAAAATGGGTTCACTACATCAAAATAATGCACTAAATTTTATATTCAATATGCAAGTAACGATAGGTATTCCTACTTTCAATAGGTTAGAATATCTTAAACAGGCCATTGATAGTTGTTTGACGCAAACCTATAAACCCTTTGAAATCGTGATCAGTGACGATTCAACTACCGACGACACGGAAGCAATGGTAAAAGAATTACAGGCTAAACCTCTTGAGGTTGCTATACGATATAAAAGAAACAAACCGGGTTTGAGGCAAGTAAAAAATGTGAATCAATTGTTCGATATGGCACAAGGTGAGTATATTGTGTTATTACATGATGACGATTTGTTGCATAAAGAAACCCTTGCCGTATTCAAGTCGGTTTTAGAAAAAGACCCCGCCATTGATATTGTGTTTGGAAAACAATACATCATCAACGATGATGGTACACTGGATATAAAGAAGTCTGAAGCGCGTAACAAAGGTTGCTACAGAACGGCATATTATGAAACGCATCAGCTAAAACCCATTGAGGCAGGGCTGCTTCAGCAATTCCCAAATGATTGTTATATGCTTAAAAGTCATATTGCCAAAGCACATGGTTACAGTGAAGGGGCTAAAGATGCCTGCGATTTTGAGTTTGCACTGCGCCTTGGCATCAACAGTTATAAAATCCATTTTGTAAACACCTATACCGCCTATTATCGCCTCAGTGCTCAATCGGTAACTACAGGAACAGATAACGATGCTGCTTTAACAGCCTATCAATTGGCTAAAGCAACGGACGTGCCACAATCGTCGAAGGCTTTAATAAATAAATGGATGGTAACCCAATCGGCTATGGCGTGTATGCAGGCAATCCATCTAAAAAATAAAAAGGAAGCGTGGACCCTGTATTTCGACCCCTGGCACCGAAAAAACATCCTGACGGTAGGGGGTATTAAACGCTTTTTCATGCTTTTATTAAAATAAGTGAACAACTTAACAAACAATAAACAATAGCCAATAATAACACCCAAGTAATGCATAACAAGATCAAAATTCTATTTATTTGTGGCAGTTTAGAACCTGGGAAAGACGGTGTGGGCGATTATACCCGGCGCTTGGGTTGCGCATTAATTAGGCAGGGCGCTTCCGTGGCGGCACTCGCCCTAAACGATTATTATAGCAACGAAGCTCAGGAAGCAGAACAGGATGCCGATGGCGTCACCATACCCGTATTACGAATTCCATCGCTATGGGCCAAGGCGAAGCAGACTGCCTATGCAAAGCAATGGGTTTCCCAATTTAATCCCGAATGGATCAGCCTGCAATTTGTGCCTTATTCCTTTCATTACAAAGGGCTGCCTTTTGGTTTGGCAGCACAACTTAAAGCGCTAGCCACGCCTCAGGTGAAGTGGCACATCATGTTTCATGAGTTGTGGCTGGGACTTAGAGAGCAGGATTCTTTAAAATTTCGATGTATTGGAACTATTCAAAAACTACTTGTTAAATCGTTAATGACTTCTATTTCCTTCCAATCGATTCATACACATACTAGGTTTTATTTGAATGAATTAGATAAACTTAATTTAAACCCAATTTATTTACCCATATTTAGCAATATTCCTTATGTTAAAATGGAAAGAACGGAAGAAGTTGGTATTACAAAGACTCAAAAATTTGTAATGTTCGGTACGATACATCCCAAAGCGCCTATTACTGAATTCGCTGATGAAATAGTGAAATATTATAACAACGAAACCGGAATGGACTGCAGTTTGGTTTTGGTGGGCAAATCAGGTAATGAAAAGGAGCAATGGGTTCAAGAATTTAAAAAAAGAAAGATTAATGTGTCTGTATTAGGAGAGTTGAGTAGTCAAGAGGTGTCTTTCGTTTTGCAAGAGGCAACCTTTGGAATTACAACAAACCCCGTGTTTGTATTAGAAAAAAGCGGTACGGTTGCGGCTATGCGAGAACATAACTTACCCATACTAATCGTGGCCGAAGAAACCAAGCCTAGGGATGGTATTCATATAAAATTGGATGACGATTTTCTACATTACAGCTTTGGTAATCTTTCAAAATTAATGGAAAAGAGGTCTTGTCATTCCAATAGTAAAGGTTTAAACGAAGTATCAAACCAGTTTGTTAAAGATTTGAAAAACAATAAAATTTACAAGTGAAAATAAGAAGCATATTGTTTCATTTTTACCTTATTATAATATGAAAATAATCATAAGTCATCCTACGAGTAATCAAAACAGTCGCGCTGTTATTAAAGGGCTATACAATGCCAATTTATTATACCAGTTTCAAACCTCTGTGGCTGTGTTTGAAGGCGATATATGGGATCGGTTAAGCCATTTCAAACCTCTAAAAGAATTATCACGCCGCCAGTTTGAAGAGGTGTTAAAGCCCTATACCAAGACGGCACCCTGTATGGAACTTTCTAGATTATTAAGTGCGCGATTGGGCCTAAAATCCTTAGTGCGACATGAAACCGGCCTGTTTTCGGTCGATGCGGTATATCAACACCTGGATAAGCAGGTAGCAAGCCATCTCAAACAAGCTTCAAAACAGGGGCTGGATGCGGTGTATGGCTATGAAGACGGCGCCTTTCAGTCCTTTACAGCGGCAAAACAACTGGGGATGCAATGCCTTTACGATCTCCCTATCGGCTATTGGCGCGCCGCGCGCCGCTTATTACAACAGGAAATTGACTTATGGCCCGAATGGAAAGCGACCTTACACGGTTTTGATGATTCCGAAGCCAAACTACAACGCAAAGATACCGAACTGGCCTTGGCCGACCGTATTTTAGTAGCCAGTAGTTTTACCGCAAAAACCTTAAAAGACTATCCCGGTACCTTAGCGCCCATCGAGGTGATTCCCTATGGATTTCCAAAACCCGTCGCTAAAAGAGCCTATCGCATCGCAAGCCCCATTAAATTATTATTCGTCGGGGGCTTATCCCAACGTAAAGGTCTGGCGAACATGTTTGCAGCCGTAGATAGCTTACTGCCGCATGTGCAGCTTACCGTGATAGGGCATAAGAGTACCGAAGCCTGCGAACCCCTGAATAAAGCCCTGGCAAAACACCATTGGATTCCCAGCTTACCTCATAGTGAAGTGTTAAAACAAATGCAGGCGCACGATGTTTTACTTTTTCCATCGCTGTTTGAAGGCTTTGGTCTGGTAATTACCGAGGCCATGTCACAGGGTACCCCTGTAATAACCACCGACCGAACGGCAGGCCCCGACATCATAGAACACGATACCAACGGCTGGCTGGTGGAGGCAGGATCTACCCTGGCCTTACAGGCATGTCTGGAAACTTTAATTGCCAACCCACAAAAAATTATAGATGCGGGAAAGGCTGCCATCGAAACGGCAAGGCAACGCCCCTGGAGTGTTTACGGTAAAGAACTGGCCGAGGCCATACAACGCGGTTAAATGACAAATAAACTAATAGCAGCCCATAATAGGCAACAAGATAAAGCGGAAGCGACGATTCGGTTATTAAAAAAAGGCATTTGGGCCTATTTTTTATTATTAATTTTCGAGGGCGCCCTGCGTAAGTGGTTTTTACCCTTTTTGGCAACGCCGCTTTTATTGGTACGCGATCCCATTGCCATCTGGCTTATTTATAAAACCTGGAAACACCACCTGATGCCGCACAGCTGGCTGCTGCTGGGCATGACCTTTGTAGGGCTGTTTGCTGTGATTACGGCCCTGGTGCTGGGGCATGGTAGTCTCTTTGTCGCCCTTTATGGTGCCCGTATTCTGTTATTTCATTTCCCTCTCATGTTTGTTATGGGCGCCCTCATGCAGCGCGACGATGTGATTAACATGGGGCGGGTGCTTTTAGTCATCGCCATTCCTATGATCATTTTAACGGCCTTGCAGTTTTACAGCCCGCAATCGGCCTGGGTGAACCGCGGTGTGGGGGGCGATATGGAAGGCGCTGGGTTTGCTGGGGCTATGGGCTTTTTTCGCCCACCAGGCACCTTTTCCTTTACCAACGGCAACACCATGTTTTTTAGTTTGGTGGCCTGTTTTGTGTTTTTTTTCTGGATTAGTAAAACCAAAATCAACCGCATCGTTTTAATAGCGGCCACCTTGGCACTATTGGCTTCCATCCCCATTTCCATCAGTCGCACCTTGCTGTTTTCCATCATCATTACCATGGGCTTTACAACCGTAGCTGCGTCCACGAACAGGACCTATTTTAATAAAATCATGGGGGTCTTTGTGGTCTTGGTTATCCTGTTGCTGGGATTAAGCCAGTTCGAATTTTTTCAAACTTCCACAGAGGCCTTTACTGCACGCTTTGAAGGTGCTAGTGAAGCGGAAGGCGGCTTAGAAGGCACATTGGTAGACCGTTATTTGGGAGGCTTAGTGGAAGCCATTTCAAACAGTGCCGAGAAACCCTTCTTTGGCTACGGCATCGGGATGGGAACCAACGCGGGGAGTCAGATGCTTACGGGGGAACGCACCTTTTTAATTGCGGAAGAAGAATGGGGGCGGCTTATCGGGGAAATGGGCCCCTTGCTGGGGATATTAGCCATTTTTATACGCTTGGCATTTGCCTTAAAGCTAAGTCTGGAAAGTTTTAAAAGCATGAAGGCAGGTGATTTTTTACCCTGGATTTTATTAAGTTTTGCCTTAATCGTGATACCGCAAGGGCAATGGGCACAACCTACAGCCCTCGGGTTTAGCACCCTGATAGGCGGTCTGGTGTTGGCTGCTTTAAATGAGGATTAGAAATCTTCAAAACATTAACACATAAAAAAATGCTAGCATAGCCTCATTACAATATAAAATGAGTCACTTGATATTTAAAAGTGATTATTATAAGTTTACCGCAAACATATTTAGAATTTACTGCTGATGAAAATTATATTAATAGGTAATTATCCCTTAGATAAACAAGAAAGTATGAAACGTTTTACCGTCATGCTTAAGGAAGGTTTTAAGAAGAAAGGTATTGACACGGAAATATGGTTACCCGTTATATGTTTTGGTCAACTGTTTGAGAAAACGACCTCTGGATTGGGTAAATGGATGGGTTACATTGATAAATGGCTGTTATTTCCTGTAATTCTAAAATTTCGATTATTAAAAGAAACAAATAGACAAGCTAGGTTTCATATCTGTGATCATTCAAATGCACCCTACCTGGCTTATCTTCCTAAACATAGCACAGGCATTACCTGCCATGATGTGCTGGCCATTCGGGGTGCCTTTGGGTATGCCGATGCTTATTGTCCTGCTTCAGGCATGGGGAAAGTCTTGCAGCGATGGATTTTGAAATATTTGAGTCGAGCAGAATTGCTGGCCGCGGTGTCTCAATTTACCCTCAATCAATTAAAAGAATTAAGCAGCGAAGCCTCAAGTGATACGAAAAAATGGGTGGTTATTCATAATGCATTTAATGCGCCGTTTAGCCCTTTATCAAAAGCGGAGAGTATGCTACTGTTGAAAGATTTTGGGATTGATTTTAAAGAAGCATTTGTTTTACATGTGGGCTCTGCCTTAGAACGAAAAAACCGAAAGCAACTCCTGCTCATGGTCAAGCATTTGGGCGATGCATGGAGGGGGATGATTTGTTTTGCAGGGGAAGCCCTCGACCCCGATTTAAAGCATTTGATTAAGGACTTAAGTTTGGAAGACCGTGTTATATCCATCGTGAATCCAAGTCATAAACAGCTTGTTGCGCTTTATAGTAGTTGTCAGGCGTTTGTGTTTCCGTCGTTATCAGAGGGCTTTGGATGGCCTGTGATTGAGGCGCAGGCATGTGGCACACCAGTAATTGCAAGTAGTTTAAATCCAATGCCTGAGGTAAGTGGTGGCGCCGCTATACATGTGCACCCCGAAGATACAAGTGCTTTTGCTGAAGCCTTATTAAGTCTACAAAATAAAGATAAACGACTTGAAATTATCGATGCAGGTTTTCAAAATATAAAACGTTTTGGTGTAGAAAAAATGATTGGAGATTACCTTGATTTACATCAACTATAAAAGCTAAAAAATGATTTTTAAATTACTTACTTGTTGTTTTCCATGGTTTATAAGACGGCGACTACTTATTACATTTTACGGATATAAGATACATCCAACGGCGAAGATTGGGTTGTCATGGATTTTTCCAGATCAATTAATCATGGAAGCCGACTCCTATATCGGGCATTTAAATGTTGCGGTCAATTTAGACATGATGGAACTAAAGTCAAAGGCAACTATAGGCCGAAGTAACTGGATTACAGGGTATTCAACCAAAACAGACTCAAAGCATTTCAAACATCAAGAAAACCGCCAATCCAAACTATATGTGGGTGAAAACGCAGCCATTACCAAAAATCATCATTTAGATTGTACCAACCGTATTCACATCGGTGCTTTTTCAACGGTTGCGGGCTATAGTTCCCAGTTTTTAACGCACTCCATAGATGTATACGGAAATAAACAACATAGTACTCCAATCCATATTGGCAATTATACCTTTATCAGTACCAATGTGGTCGTATTAGGCGGTGCTGTGTTACCTAATTATTCCGTTTTGGGAGCGAAAGCGTTACTTAATAAAAAATTTGACGATGAGTGGGTTTTATATGGAGGCGTCCCAGCAAAACCTGTAAAAAATATAGATACATCTGCGCAGTATTTTAGCCGTACGGAAGGGTTTGTTTATTAACCAGACAATAGCACTTAAATAGATTTTGGATAAAATAGGTTAAGCAAGATTTAATAATATTAAAAAATATCACGTGAATGAAGGTATTACATGTTATAGATAGAATGGATCCCGAACAGGGGGGGGTATGTCAGGCTGTTAGAACCATTGCCACTGGCTTGTTAGCCCTTGGCGTTACTAACAACATCGTGAGTCTCGACCCCAAAGACGCCTCCTTTTTAGCAACCGACGCCTTAAGCATTCATGCCTTGGGGCCTGCCGAAAATCCATGGTGCTATAGCAAACGCTTACTGCCTTGGTTACAGGAACATGCGACGGCTTTTGATGTGATCCTAGTGCACGGGCTTTGGCAATACCCTTCGTATGCCGTTTATAAAACCCTTGCAAAACTTAAATCAGCACCCAGACTGTTTGTGATGCCACATGGCATGTTAGATCCCTATTTTCAAAGGGCGGCCGGCCGACAGTTAAAGGCCATCCGGAATGTGTTGTATTGGGCACTGATTGAAAAACAGGTGGTGAATAGCGCTAACGGCTTGTTATTTACCTGCGCGGCCGAACGCGATTTGGCACGCGTGCCTTTCAAACCTTACCAACCGAAGCGCGAACTCGTTGTAGGTTTGGGGGTAGAAGCACCGCCGGCCTATACCCCAGCTATGACTACCGCCTTTCAAACAAAATGTCCGGAACTGCAAGGCAGCCCCTATATCTTATTTTTAAGTCGCATTCATGAAAAAAAAGGCGTCGATCTGTTATTACAAGCCTATGCACGCCTCTTAAACGCGCGGTCTGCTTCCGGTGCTGGTATCGAAACCTGTCCTAAATTGGTGATCGCAGGACCCGGTTTGGAAACACCTTATGGTAAAAAAATAGGCGATATGCTAAATCAAAACAGCCTTTTAAAGGATCAGGTCTATTTTCCGGGCATGTTGAAAGGCAAGGCGAAGTGGGGTGGTTTTTATGGCTGCGAAGCCTTTATACTCCCAAGTCATCAAGAAAATTTTGGCATCGCCGTGGTTGAAGCCCTGGCCTGTAGTAAGCCGGTACTTATTTCGAATCAGGTAAATATTTGGACCGAAATTGCACAGGCCGGCGGGGGTATGGTGGATGCAGATACCGAAGCAGGAACCCATAGCATGTTACACGGATTTATACAAATGCCAGCGTCTGAACGCGCCGCCATGGCAAGCAACGCCCGGGCGTGTTTTGAGCAGTATTTTGCCGTAGGGCCGGCAACTGCCAAGCTATTCGCTGCGATAACATCACAAAAAGACGTTTAGGCAATACATAGGTTATGAATACAAATACAGTTGAAAGTAAGGTAAGACTCAAGGATTTTAATGCGGCACAAGGTTTAAACCGGGGTGCCAGTAAACTAAAGGAAGGCTTATGGTATATGATCAAGGTCGTGTTTTTTTTATCGGCCTTACCCTATCCAAATGCCTTAAAAATAAAGCTCTTACGCTGGTTTGGTGCCCGAGTGGGCAG
Source organism: Mariniflexile sp. (assembly GCF_041583155.1). GTDB lineage: Bacteria > Bacteroidota > Bacteroidia > Flavobacteriales > Flavobacteriaceae > Mariniflexile. The sequence goes on along the minus strand of NZ_JBFHGK010000004.1, from coordinate 22,810 downwards.
CGGTGTGGTGATCAAACCCAGAGTGAATATCCATTTTCCATGGAAATTAACCATTGGAAATGATGTATGGATTGGAGAAGAGGTTTTTATTCTTAATTTTGAGTCGGTTGTGGTACAGGACAATGTCTGTATCTCGCAGCGCGCTTTTTTATGTGGGGGTAACCATAATTATAAAGATCCCACGATGCCTTATCGCAATGGCCCCATTTATTTAGAGGCGGGCTGTTGGATTGGCGCAGGGGTTTTTGTGGGGCCAGATGTGCGCGTGGGTCAGGATACGGTGGTTACTGTTGGCTCTGTGCTAACAAGATCTGTAGCTCCTAATTTGGTATGCCACATAACAGCAGCAGCCTTTGAGAAACCGCGTTGGTCTGATTCATGATAAAAACCTTGAATATATATTTTCTATAATAATTAAAAACGGTCGTATGCGTGTCTTTTTTTATGTCATCATTAGTATTGGAATGTTGTTGGTATTATACCTAAGCTGGGTAAGCAGTCCGGCGATTGCGGATATGCCATTTATGCCCTCATGGATTTCCAGTTGGGTAGATAGTTATCGGTTTAGTGCCATCCGCACAGCGGTGCCTTTAGTAGCATTGGGGGCCATGGCTGGGATTTATCTTAATTATGAAAAGAAACGCATCCGCTGGTGGTATGCAGCCTGGCTGTTTTTAAGTTTTTTGGTATTGCTGGCGGAACTTGGTCAACACTTCCGGCCGATGCGTCGCTTCGACATCCGAGATATCTTTTGGGGTTCAGCAGGTGCCGCACTGGGGTTACAGGTTGTTTTTTTTCTAAAAGAAGTGAAATGCTATATCAAGCGGAAACGAAAAGGGTGTTGTAGGTAGTGCGCTGTGCATAGGTATAAGGTCATATGGAGTTCATCATTAATTGTTAATCAACAATAAATACAGCAGTTTCTCACTTAAACACTTAAACACTTAAACACTTAAACAATTCAACAATTCAACAATTAAACAAAAAAAGAACAATGAAACAACGCATCCTACTCATCGGCTATAACTTTGCTCCGGAACCAACAGGAATCGGCAAGTATAGTGGCGAGATGATGGATTGGCTGGCGAGGCAGGGGCATGAGTGTGTCGTGCTAACCACCTATCCCTATTATCCCTATTGGAAGGTACAAGCACCTTATGATAAGAAACGCTTTGGGTACATGAAAGAAGTCAATACCTTTCCTTCGGGCGGCAGCATTTCCACCTACCGCTGCCCCATGTATGTGCCCGCAGCGCCTTCTGGAAAAAAACGCATGTTGTTGGATGTCTCGTTTATGGTGTCGGCGTTTTTACAATTGGTGCTGTTATTATTTAAGAAAAAATGCCATACGGTCATTACGGTGGTGCCTTCCTTTCAATTTGGGGTATTAGGTTATGTGTACAAATTGTTTAAAGGATCTAAAACGGTGTATCACATTCAGGACATGCAAATTGAGGCGGCGCAGGATTTGAACATGATTAGGTCCAAAAGGGTGTTGGATGCCTTGTATGGGGTGGAACGGTTTATTTTCAAAAAAACAGATGTGATTAGTACCATTTCAGAGGCGATGGTTGCCAAGGTAGCTTCCAAAGCAGGCAAGGAGGTCTATTTATTTCCCAATTGGTCCGACACCAAATCTTTTAAACCAATGGCAGACCGCAGTGCTTTAAAGTCACAATTTGGATTGCAGCCGAACGATCAGGTGGTGTTATATTCGGGGGCCATTGGTGAAAAACAAGGTTTGGAAGCCATTATATATGCCGCCGAGACCTTTAAAGCACAGCCACAGGTCAAGTTCGTGATTTGCGGAACGGGCCCTTATAAAGAAAAATTACAAGACCTGGCCAATGGTTTAAAGCTGGAAAACGTCTTGTTTTTCCCCTTACAACCCATGGAGCAGTTTAATGCCTTTTTAAACATGGCCGATGTACATCTGGTCATTCAAAAAGCCAAGGCCAGCGATTTGGTGATGCCATCCAAATTAACCACCATCTTATCGGTGGGTGGGTTGGCACTCATTACAGCTAACAGCGACTCCGGCTTGTATGCCTTAGTAAAGAAATACGATATGGGCCTGTTGGTGGATGCCGAAAGTCAGGAAGCCTTAAATACAGGTTTGGAAGCTGCCTTAAAGGTTGGAAGCCATGAGAATACCCGCCAAAATGCACGGCAGTATGCCGAAACCTATCTGGATATAGATACCATCATGAGTAACTTCCAGGAGCAGGTGTTGGAGGGGTAGTATGGCGTAGTTTATAATGTAACAAAACCATAAAAATGCCGTCATTGCGCGCGGCAGCAAAGCAATCTCTTGAAACGCATACCTCCCAATAAACAGATTACTTCGTCATGCTTCTTCGCAATGACGAGGTGTAATTAAATACTCAATAAACAGACTGCTTCGTCCCTCGCAGTGACGTAGCCATTAAAAGTACCGTCATTGCGCGCGGTAGCAAAGCAATCTCTTGATATAAATTAGTCAATACCATTTAATTTCAATGGAATAGGCTACTTCGTCCATCGTTGTGAAAAAGCTAAAGGGAACCCAAAAAAAACAACCTGTCTCCCTTTAAAATTTACCGAAGATCAAAATATATGTAGTTTTGATTGTGGTATGGCAGCGGAGTTTAGAAGTAATCTTTCAATGATTGGAACGAATTTGATTCCATTTTAATTAAAAACAACACTGGTTTGAGCTCCGGCTATTAACAAAACAGCCTCTTTAGAAGAGTCGCCAAAAAGAAAGGAAGACCTCAACTATTACTTTATACTAGGATTAATAAAATCACCAAATCATAACATAAAAAATGCCCGTAAGGTTACTTACGGGCATTTTGTTTTTTGCTAAAATTAAAAAGATTGTTAAATCCTAAATAATGTTTTTTTAAGAAACGGAGCCCTTAAGAACGTGTTAATGGGTTACTAATAATTGTGGATACGGGTTTGGGTCTGGCGTTTCGTCTATAACGACAGTAAGCGGCGTCATATAGCCTTTTACCGCAAATAGTTTATTGTAAGTAGGCTCATTAGGGATACTAGTGTTAATTAGCATTACACCACCGTCCTTGTTAGGAACAGTTCCTAATATTTTTGAATTAGTGGCATTAAGTATAGATGCTCCTGATGATGAAAATAACGGTTTTTCATCTAATAAATTACAATCGGCAAATGTAGCACCCTGTCCAAATAAATAAGGCACATTATTATTCTCAAAATTACAAGCGTAGTACGAGAAATTCGCAGTCCTTAGGGTAAGCGGCTGGGTACTTACAGAATTTTTAACATCAGAATTTACCATAATGGTATTATTTTGGTTTCTCATATCTGAAATAGCTGTACAGCCGTCAAAAATGCAATTAATAAAGGAGTTTAAGTTATTAGCTCTATCCGTATTAAAATACATGCCTAATTTATTATTAATAAATTCACATTTATAAAAAACAACCTTATCTATAAAATTAGAAAAGGGTGTTTGCCATTGGCTTGTTTTTCCACTAGCTTCATACAAAGGCTCTTGATGAATACCTATGTCGTTATTTATAAAGTATATGTTTTCAAAAAAGTTATTGTCTAAACTGTAAATATTATAAGTACGTATACCTTTTTTATTATCCCTTAAAACAATATTTCTATATACACCACCTGCGTAATTAATATACCCTGGATAGGTTGGCGCATCGGGGTCAACGTCACTTGTAAATAAAATACCATCGCTACCACCTTGTATTGTTAAGCCAGATAAAAAATTACCACTTGCAGTTGTTAATCCGTTTGGATTATCGGTTAATTTTAATACCGGGAAATCGTCGGTTAAAGCAACAATGGCTGTTTTGCCTGTTCCTGCTCCTACAAGTGATTTGCTTATTCCTATTCTTATAGGTTCGCTAATATAATAAATACCTTCTTGTAAATAAGTGTTTTGGTTATTATCTACTAAATTCTGAATATAAGCATGGCTATCTGGTTTTCCTACCCTTTCGGCTCTCCAATTAGAACCTGTTGGGTTTGGTAAATTTACCCGTGTTGGTCTATCCCAGGGAGTATATTGGGGTGGTAATAAAATCGATTTAATACTATCTATATCCGCTTGATTTGTAATAGGCGATGTAACAGTAGTGCCGTTTAGCGAGGTTGTTTGATTCCCAAAATATGACCTTAAATCTATACCCACTCCTGTTCTTGTAAAATTATTAGAACCACCACCAGAAACATTAATAGAGTTACCTTCTATAATGTTAGTCGTATTACTTGCGCTTCCAACACTCATACCGTTTGTGAAAATTTTATCACCAGTCAGGTTATACGCAGGTACATCATTAACAATATCTTTTGCAGCACCTTGAAAACTTTGTATTCTTATGCGTCCAATATTTGTTAAATTCACATTCGCTATGCCTTTTGGCACCACTGCGTCTGCCCAATTCCAAGACTCGGCATCTAATCCTATAAACGTTATATCGTCAACATTATCAATTTTTGCGCCAACATAACTAGCGGTTAAATAATTTGTCCAAACAAACACATTGCCATAACTAGGCGTTATATCATTTCCTTTCATGTCATTTTGGGCATAAGCAAAAGCTTGGTTATTTTGGCAAGTCTGTTTTATAAATTTATTATTTCTAAAATAACCCGAAGCGCTCATATCCCAAATAATTTGCACATTTCTATTTGCTATGAATTCACAGTTTTCAATCTTTGCACCTGTAGCATTAATTCTTGAAAAATCAATACCTTGAAATTTACAGTTTGTAATGGGTTCGCCTGCTTCTAATGTTATGCCTATAGGGTTGCCATAGCCTGTGTTTATATTGTGTATCTCTACATTAGTGCTTCCTGCTGCAACTATAATTGTAGGTGTTCTGCTTATTAAGGTGTTACCATATAGTTTTTGATTACTGGTTATGGTTATTGGGGCATTACTCCAACCATAATCACCTGCCTCTAGCCGTACACAACCATAGGTGTTTAAGGCTTGTTGTAGCTCGTTTTTCTGTGCAATAGGTAGTAAATAGCAGTCAAAATAGGCGTCTTCATTGGCTAAATTAGAACCTCCTGCTAAGGTTGTAAAGGTTGCCACATTACTATCGGGCGATTCATTATTGGCAGCATTTACGGCGCGAACAGTCATGTTATAAGTGGTCTCCGCCGTGAGTCCTGTTAACACATAGGGACTTCCCGAAGTAGTAGCTGCAAGCAAGGCCCCATTAGAATAGATGTTATAGCTGGCAATACCAATGGAATCGGCAGCCTTGGTCCAGCTGAGTGTTACGGTTGTTGCGGTAATGTCGCTGGCAATGAGTTCGATAGGAGCCAAAGGGGCTTGGGGTTCGGTAGCTTCTGGTTGTTTTTCCTCAAGGGCATAGTGGTAGTTTTGCGAGACTACGGTACCTGTTAACAACAAAAAAAATAGCAGTACTTGTTTCATTGTCCTGAAATTATATAAGCATTAGTGCCTGTTTTTCTTAGCAATCCAAAACGCACATTACCTGCAGCACTCACATACTGCCCACTGCCGGCCGCTGTGTAATTCAGGCTTACCCCGGTGGCTGCCTGAATGCTTAAGGTGGCACCGTTGTGTGCTTCCAGGTTGATGGTATCCCCAATGGCCATGGAAGTAAAGTTGGAGGGTAGCGTTAGTGTGGCATTGCTGGTACAGGCAATGGTATTGTTTATATCGGAACTCGTTACGGTTCTGGAACTGGTTAAAGCAATAATCGCTGCTTTATAAGGGTTTGGGCCGGTGATGCTTGTGGCGGTTTTGGCATGCAGGGCGTAAGGCACACTTAATAACTGGCTGGCACCAATAACGCTATAATTCGCGCCGCCTGTAACATCTACCTGTGTTTCTACAAAATACGTACTTTGCGCCCAACTGATGGTGCTAAATGTGCCTATAGACGGGGTGCCATTACCTATAATTAAACTCACAAGGCCGCTGGCATTGGTTTTAAGGCTATGGGTTTCTTGATAAATCGTGTTGCCAGTTATACTGCCTTGGCGGATCAGGATTCTTAAACTCACATTGCTGTCTGTAACCAGGGTATTGTCACTCGCTCTGATGATGGCTTGATAACTTATTTTTTCTGGGGTTTGTGCAGACATACTAAAAGTCACGGCTACAAGTAGTATTAGGGTACATAGGTGTTTCATGCGATTATTTTTTTAATATTTTAAATGTTTTGTAAAGTTGCTCATTAACATATACCCGCAGGATATAAATAGAGGTAGCTAAATTGTTTAATGGAATGGTTGTGTGATCCTGGTGGATGTTATTTTGCATTACTAATTGGCCTTGAAAATTAAAAAGCTGATAGCTGTGGCTCTGGTTTCCAAACAACATGCCTTTCGTGGCAATGGTAATAAAGTCGCTGGCCGGATTCGGATACACCAAAACGTTTAGCACAGGTGTTTCAGTGATCACGTCTACCGCTTCGCCTGAATCGCTATCTTCCGGGATGGTATTTTCATCAGGAATGATCGGATCCTCGGGTTGGATTGGGTCCTCTTCAGGCGCCTTTATAATGTCAGCATGCTGTATGCCTTGTTGCAGTTGATGTGCTGTATCGGCTTCATAGGTATAAAACACCTGACCTATGGAATACGTTATAGACCCCGAACTTCCGGTAGCCAGACCAGCAGAAGCATTTAAAGAGGCCATTAAGGGCTGGGTTTGACTCGTACTTTCAAATGAAAAAAATAACATTGAAATGAAGAGCAGCGTGTTAATTTTGAATAATAGAGACTTCACAGGGTAATGGGGCTTTGTTTTGATTTTATTTTCCTACCAAAAATATGTAAATATTAAAAAATAAACGATTAAAATCTTTTATTTTCGATGAAATGCAATATATTTTTTGGGTACCAACTTACTTTGGTTGTTAAAATTGTTAAAAAATGGATAATTACCTCCATGTACGTTTGTGTTTTGGTTTTGGATGTTTGAAAAGCCATAATTTTTAATTTTATCGTTATTTTGATCTTTTTGTCGATTATTTATAAAGCCAAAGGACTAACGAAATACTCGTATTTCGTTAGTCCTTTCGTGTTTTTAAATGGATGTTCTTGTTAAAATCAAGTACGTTCCTTGCAATACCACTCATATACTTTTTTTATACCGGTTTGTAAATCGATTTGATGCTTCCAGCCCAAACCATGTAATTTGGATGGGTCGGTTAATTTTTTCATGGTACCGTCTGGCTTGCTAGCATTAAAGTAAAGGCTTCCTTTGAAACCGATGCTGTCTTTAATTAAATAGGCTAAATCTTTAATAGATATATCGATGCCGGTGCCAATGTTGATGTGTGTATTGCGTATCTCGGCGGTGTTTTCGGAATAACACTCTTTAAAATTGCGGTTTTCCATTATAAACACACAGGCATCTGCCATGTCTTCACTCCACAAAAATTCACGCATCGGGGTGCCGGTGCCCCAAACTTCCAGTTGGATGCCATCACCACTTTTGCTAATACCATAGCTGTTAAGGATGCTAAGAATGCGCTCTTCAGAGGCACTGCCAGTAATGCTTTCAATAGGCATGTGGTTTAAATCTTTACGGATTACATCCCAAGCGTTCAGTTCCAACGCCTTGCCTAAATGCATTTTTCTGATAAGGGCAGGCAACACATGCGATTTCTCTAAATCAAAATTATCATGAGGACCGTATAAATTAGTGGGCATCACCGAAATAAAATTGGTGCCATACTGGATATTATAACTCTCACACATTTTAATACCGGCTATTTTCGCAATGGCATAGGGCTCATTGGTATATTCTAAAACGTCGGTTAGCAAGTAATCCTCTTTCATGGGTTGCGGACAGTTTTTAGGATAAATACAGGTGCTACCTAAAAACAGCAACTTTTTTACACCATGCAGATAACTTTGGTGGATCACGTTGTTTTGTATCATGAGATTTTCATAAATAAAATCCGCACGATAGGTATTATTGGCTACAATACCACCCACCTTAGCTGCTGCTAAAAACACATAATCGGGTTTTTCACTGGCAAAAAAAGCCGCCACGGCCATACTGTCTTTTAAATCCAGTTCCTTATGGGTACGCGTTATAAATTGACTATAGCCTTTGGCTTTTAGATTTTTTAATATGGCACTGCCTACCAAACCACGGTGACCAGCTATATATATTTTGGAATGTTTTTCCATGTGCTTTATTAACTTGAAACGTTACTCAGTTAACCAATGAACCAATTAAACAATTCAACAATTAAACGATTAAACGATTCAACATTTTATTCATAATAATTAAACGTCTGATACCCGCCTTCTTTAATATATTGGTCTTTTTGCATCAACTTCACATCGCTGGCCATCATATCTTTAACCAAATCCTGTAATTCGTATTTCGGAGTCCAGCCCAGTTTGGTATTTGCTTTGGTAGGGTCGCCAATAAGTAATTCAACTTCGGTGGGTCTAAAATACTTGGGATCTACTGCCAACACTTCTTTTCCAATTTCTAATTGAAATTCCGGATTGGAGCAGGAGGCGACATAGCCTTTCTCATCAACGCCTGCGCCTTTAAATGCTAATTCAATACCCACCTCGGCAAAAGCCATTTTAACAAAATCGCGTACGGTGGTGGTTTTACCTGTTGCAATCACCCAGTCTTCGGCTTCTTCCGCTTGAAGGATCATCCACATCATTCTAACGTAGTCCTTCGCATGGCCCCAGTCTCTTTGCGCATCTAAATTTCCAAGATATACTTTGTCTTGTAAACCAAGTGCGATTCGGGCGGTGGCTCTTGTAATTTTTCTGGTTACAAACGTTTCACCTCTGATAGGGGATTCGTGATTGAATAAGATACCATTGCAGGCATACATCCCATAGGCTTCACGGTAGTTTACCGTAATCCAAAAGGCATACATTTTAGCCACAGCGTAAGGGCTTCTTGGGTAAAACGGCGTAGTTTCAGATTGGGGCACTTCCTGTACCTTGCCGTAAAGTTCGGAGGTTGAGGCCTGATAAATTTTTGTTTTTTTCTCAAGGCCCAATAAACGAACCGCATCTAAAATTCGTAAGGTCCCTAAACCATCGGCATTACCGGTATATTCTGGAATTTCAAAAGACACGTGCACGTGACTCATAGCTGCCAGATTGTATATTTCATCTGGTTGAATTTCTTTGATAAGTCGGATTAAATTCGTGCTGTCGGTCATATCGCCGTAATGCAAGAAAAAATTGCGGTTATCTACATGCGGGTCTTGGTATATGTGGTCAATACGATCGGTGTTAAACAACGATGAACGTCTTTTTAAACCATGAACTTGGTATCCTTTTTTTAATAAAAACTCACTAAGATAGGCACCGTCTTGTCCGGTAACTCCTGTAATAAATGCTACTTTCATATGTGTTTAACGATATTAAAATGTAATGGTTTCATGTGGTAACTAAAGGTGCTTAAATTTTAAAGCAACCCATACATGACGTTGCGAATTTAAGAAAAAATAAGTGAGAGAAACCTTAAACATTTTATATGTTTGAAGAATTATAGAACTCGCAATAATTCTTTAAGCAGTTAATAAATCCATGATTTTTATATAAAAATTTTAAAGAATTTTTAACATTTGGCAACTGCCATCATTTTATTTTTTGAGAACATCAGGCACAGGCGTTTTTATTTGTAGTTAGCCATTGGTTTCTGCCTTAAAATAGGATTGTTTAATAGGTAACATGCAGAGTTGGCTGTATAAAGGCACCTCTTGCGCCTGGTTTTCTAATTAACATAGTATTTCAGTAAACAAAAAAGCAGGTAGCAGGGTTTGTGATTTTTTACATCTCTAAAAATTTGAGCGACTCAATCCATAAAACGCAATAGTGATGGGGTAAATTTTTTATAATCATAAAAAGAGAAATAGAATCGGTTGTGGCTATTTCCTCATAAAAAAGAATAAGTATTTTTGAAGTTTAATTGTAGATTCGTCTGTTGTTTATAAAGAGGATATTAAAAAACAAATAATATTGATAAATGGAGAGAAAAAATGGAATCGATTTATTTAGGTTAGTAGGAGCTTTTTTTATCATGATGCTACATACTACGTTTGGAGACGCTAAAATTGAATATGTAGAAAATTTAAGGTTACTATCTAGGTGGGCTGTACCATTCTATTTTATGGCATCAGGCTATTTTATTGGACCTAAGATAATTGACCAAAATCTCGATTTCAAAAAAATCGAGAGAAATGTTAGTGTTTTGATTAGTATTTTAATAGTAACCTTCCTTGTCTATGTTCCGATAAGTCCCTCAAACTATAGCATTGTAAATTTATTAGTTAGTATTCATTACCATTTATGGTTTATTGGGGCATTGCTTTTTGGGTATATTTTCCTATGGTACATATATTTTATTCGTTGGTCTAAGATTTTACCTTTTATTGCCAGTTTAATTTTAATATCTGCCATTATATCAGATGCTTACGATGTGCTTTTTGAAAGAAGTTTCGATTTTATTTTAGCTCGTTTTTTAGTTGCAATTCCATTTTTATATATTGGAGTAATTATTTCAAAGGTAAAATTCAATCTTCGAGTACTTAAATTGTTGTGGTTTTTGATAGTAGGAGGCTTCATGCTTCAGTTCATGGAGGCTCATTATTTGAAATTCTTGTTTGATGTTAATAAATATACAATTGAATTCACTTTAGGTACCTTGATTGGAGCTTTAGCACTTTTTGTGTTTAGTACAACTATTAAATTAAAAGAGAATTTAATATCTACTTGGGGGAAAGATCATTCACTTTTTATTTACCTCTATCATCCCTTTTTATATTTCTTATTGACGGTTTTTTTAAATAAACTATTTCCAGAAGAACAAAATACCATTACTATATTTTTTCCTGTGATTGGATTTATGCTTTTATTAGGAATTGCAATTTTCATGAAAAGATATTTAGGAAATGTGTATGCAATTCTCAATGGTAATTTCGTTGAATTAAAGTTCAAAAAATAGAGATATTAAACTTTACTCTGTAATACTTTAATCCTTTAGTTTGTTTAATCTAATTGAAAAAAAACAATAGAGAACGAAAGAAGAGGGGAGGAAGCAGTTTTTTTTTACATCTCTAAAAAGCCTAGTGATTTAATTTATAATACGTATTGGAGAGGTGTGGATTCTTGTAAAATATTAAAAAGGAAATATAATCGGTTGTGGTTATGTTCTTGTAAATAAACAAGGTTTTCGGAGCCAAGTAATGGTCTCATGCTTACTAAGTGGGTGTAAATTACAAACTCGTTGAGCGTCTCGCTTGGATAAATGGTTAAATGCCGTTTAGATTTTTTAGGAGTTTAAAACAGGTTTTTTATCGGTGCATATGAAGCTGTGCTGTAGAGAATAGCAAAGGCCTTTAGCCTGAATGCTACGGCTTCAGGATTGTGTAGACAGCAGCAAGAAGGATGCTAATTTATAGTTTTTATTAAATAAATACCTCCGAAAACAACCAAGGCAGTGCTAAAAAGACCGCCTTTTGCGCTGTGCAGATGCTAAGTACAGGTTGTTCTCAGGCCTCCATTGGCTGGTGTTTCTGCGTTTAAGGCCCTGAAACGGCCTTGTAAACAACTCGTGTTAATAAGCAGGGCCTGGATTTTATGCGATTTCAAGCAAAATTATTTCAAATCACAAACATGTAAATTACTGAAAATTAATAAATTAAAAAAATGATAATCAGCCCTATCAGCACTAAAACGGGTGTAAAAAACACGATGCAGGGCCGTGTGGGGCGGTCCCGACCCTATTTTAGTCGCATTAGGACGCGCTTGTTGCCGCCTCAGGTTCCGGTAAAAGTTGCGTCCGTAGGCATTTTAGTAGTTTTAACTAAAAAACCCCGCGAGCATCGCGGGGTTTTCAGGTGGTAGGCGCCATAAGCGCCTCTTAAAACTCAGTTTTTAGCGCATGCGCTTAAAGTTCAGCGTTTTTAGCAAGGCTCTAAGCTTTGGCGCAGGACGGAACAAAATTCGTGTTTTCGTGATCCCATCGGCAGACACCTCCTCGTCGGAATCAAAACCTTTAGAACTCAGGCTAATTTGAAAGTTCCCCAGTTTGCCCAAACGTACAATACGGCCTTGGCGCAGTTCTCGAATTATATTTATTTCCAAAATATTAAGCACTGCCAAACAATCGGTGGACGATAATGACGACTGCTCGGAAATCATCTCCGCTAAGGTTTCAAAATCGGCACCGCCATTAGGCACTACCGCAGCATAATATTTCTCAGGGGCTACCAGGTCCTGAGGATTTTTTCTAGGTAACACTTTATAGGTTATCATATGAATATATTTAAATAAAGCAACGCTTATAGAGGCCGTTGCTGGACACCTCATTGCCATACGCTTTTAAACGCGCGGTGTTAAAGAACACAACCAATCTGCCACGGTTTTGTCAGATGGCTGGCAGGCACAGCCTTGCCAGGCGTAGCGGTTTTCTAACTAAGTCATAGGTTTTAAGGGGTGCAATGTGGTGGCTTGCTTTAGCTCCCAAACCCGATGCGCTGGGCACATCCAGGCTAAGGATTCAAAAATTAACACTTTTTTTTTGGCAAGCTAAGAGCGGTGGCGTAATTTTATACTGCGAAATAAAAAACGAACGCACACCCTCAAAGTGTTGCCGAGTTACAAAAAAGTCTTAAAGCACCACGCTTTGAGGCTTTTTTTGTAATAAGTCAAAGTTAAGAACTACAAGTTAATGTTTAAAAGAAACTTATTAACATTTAAAACTTAATTTTTTACTGTTTTGCGCACTGGTAACAGGGGGGGCTATTGAAGTATGCTAAGGGCTTAAAGGGCATTAAACGGCTATATAAGGCGTTTTTGGGTAAAACAGCCTGTGCTTGGCTGCTTTTTAATTGTTTATAAAGGCGCCAGTCTTAATCAAAAAAAAAAGAAAGTTTGGATGCGGAAAGGCTCTTAGGGTTTAACCTAGGAATAACTTAAAGTGTTAGACCTCGCCCTTCGGATCACTGCTACTTGCAGACAGCTGCTTTACCTTAATGCGTTTTATAAAAAAATCGCCTCTAACACACAAACCTTAAATGGCAGGTGATTTTTTATGAAAACCATAATATCTGTTTTAAATAATGCTAAATTTTTAAAAAAGCGGAATTAAATAAAACTATGTTTGTTTATTGATTGAAAAAGCAATTATTTTGAGGCATAAAATCTGGCTCAAGATGGAAGGTATCTTTTTGGTTTAATGAGATTTCGATGAATGGGAGGCGATTTTTACCATGGGCTAATGCGGATGCATGAACTAACTAAACCTTAAAGCGAAAGCTTTAGTCTTGAACTTGAAACTAAGAATCAAATGACGACCTCAGAAAGTAACAAACGCATTGCCAAAAATACCGCCCTGTTATATGTGCGGATGCTATTTACCATGGGTGTGGGATTTTATACGTCCAGAATCATTTTAGATGCCCTTGGTTTTGTAGACTATGGTATTTACAATGTGGTGGGTGGTATTGTTGCGACACTTTCAGTTATAAATGGCTCCATGGCCGGTGCAACGCAACGTTGGATAACCATTGCTTTGGGAAAAGGCGACCTCGCGTATCTAAAAAAAGTATTTGCCGTAGGCGTTACCGCCCAGGTGCTTATCGCTGTGATTGTGTTTTTGATTATTGAAACCGTAGGATTATGGTACCTCTATAATTATGCGGTGATACCCGAAGACCGTATGAATGCCAGTTTTTGGGTATTTCAGATATCCACCTTAACCGTGATATTAAGCATTTTGAATGTGCCGTTTTTAGGAGCGATTATGGCGCATGAAAAAATGGGTGCGTTTGCCATGTTTTCCTTTATTGATGTGATCATGAAGCTTGTGATTTGTTATGTGCTTTATGTCACCTTACTCGATAAGCTGATTGTATATGCGAGTTTATTGGCTTTAACAGTTTTATTTATTTTTGTGATAGAACGTGCCTATTGTTATAAAAAGTTTGAAGAAGCCCGTTTTAAACTCGGCTGGGATAAGCAAATTTTAAAAGAAATGTGGTCGTTGGCATTTTGGTCCATGTCGGGAAACATTGCTTATATTGGGTACTCGCAAGGGGTTACCTTATTAATCAATTTGTTTTTTGGGCCTGCTATGAATGCTGCGGCGTCTATTGCAAGTCAAGCCGGGAATATCATCAATCAATTTAGTGGTAATTTTCAAATGGCGATGAATCCGCAAATTACAAAAAATTATGCCAAGGAACAATTTAAGGAAATGCACGATTTGGTTTATAGGTCGGCAAAGTTTTCTTATTTTTTAATGTTGATTTTTGTAGTACCCCTATTTTTTGAAGCCAATTTATTACTAAACCTGTGGTTAAAAGAGGTGCCGGCGCATTCGGTGTATTTTATGCGCTTAGGGCTTTTTATTTCCATGTTTGTGGCGGTACGAAATCCGCTTGTGGTATCGGCGCAGGCCAATGGCAATTTAAGAAAATATCAATTTGTGGTGATGCCAATCTTATTACTAGTAACGCCCGTTAGTTATGTTATTTTAAAGCTTGGAGGCATCCCCGAAACCACCTCCTATGTGATGCTCGTTATAATGATTGCAGCGGTTTTTGCCAGTGCCTATATGTTACGAGATATGATACATCTCGATTTTATGGATTTTGTAAAACGCGTGATGCTGAAGATTTTCCAGGTTACCATAGTCGCTTTTAGTTTACCAACACTGGTATATGTGTTTATGGAAGAAGGAATTTTAAGGTTTTTGGTTTTAGGTACCGTCGCTACGTTGTCGTGTGTGGCAAGTATCTATAAAATAGGCTTAACAACTTCAGAACAAACCTTTGTGGTGAATATGATAACATCGAAAATTAAAAAGAAACTATAGGATCTAATGAATAAGATTAAAAGACTTTTTGTTGCTTTGGTTGAAAAACGGTTTTGGTACCTCCTTTGGGGCTCCAAAGTGACCGTTGAAAAAGGTGCGGTTTTAAAATTAGGGAAAAAGGTGCGTATTAGGCATAGTCATATCTATGTTAAAAAAGGGGACACTCTTAGTATTGGGGATCATACACAGGTATCAAACGCTTCTATAAGTATGATTGTTGGCGAAAAAAGTGAGCTTCATATTGGTAACCATTGTGTAATAGATGATTTTGAATTAAGCCTTACTAAGGGGCAAATAAGAATTGGCGATTACAATATATTTCAAAAAGGTAGTAAGGCCGAAAAACCACGTTTTGAGGTGGATGGGGCATTGACTATTGGAGGCTTCAACCGCTTGCGATGTTCCATCTGGATTCGATTTAATGGCGTCGTTGCTATTGGCAATCGCAACGCTATTAACGAAGGTACTGAAATACGCTGTGATGAGCACATTTCAATAGGCGATTATAATCAGATATCCTATGATTGTGTGTTTTGGGATACCAATACACACAACCTCTATACTGCTGAAGAACGGAGGACGATTACCGATAAACAATACCCCGCGTTTGGATTGGAATTTGAAAAGCCAAAAACAGCCCCCATTGTTATCGGGAGCGATTGCTGGCTTGGTCGAGGTGTTTCCGTGTTAAAAGGGACCCATCTAGGAGAAAAATGTGTTGTGGGCTATGGCACACTTCTGAGTAACATAAGCATGGCAGACAATAAAACCGTGTTTAGTCAACCTAATTTGAAACTAATCGATAATCAACTCTAATACATTCATGCGTACTTATTGGTTAACAGCTTTAGAAACCATTGCAATGCCGGTATTAGCGGCAGCGGCAAAGGATGCCTTAAGGGAAACCATGCCCGTTTATAAAGGGCGGGATAAAAGTCACTGTTTAGAAGCGCTTGGCAGGATTGTTTGTGGGATAGCTCCCTGGTTGGAGATCCCTATGGATGCTACTGAAGAGGGAAAACTTAGGGAACGGTATAAAGGATTAACCATAAAATCCATCGGGAATCTGGTACACCCACAAGCCGGTGACTATATGGATTTTGCTGCAGAACGGCAAGGTTTGGTAGATGCAGCTTACTTATGCCAAGGCCTGATAAGAGCCCCCAGATTATGGGATGCCTTAGAGCAAGAGGTTCAAAAAAACGTATTAATAGAAGTAAAAAAAACACGGCAGATTATACCGACCAATAACAATTGGCTCCTGTTTGCATCCATGATAGAGGCTTTTTTATTGAAATACGACAATGTGTGCGATACGAAACGACTGTATAAAGGTGTTAAGACCTTTATCAATCGCTATTATATTGGGGATGGGTTTTATGGTGATGGGGCGCATTTTGCGATGGATCATTATAATAGCTACGTCATTCATCCCATGCTTACAGACATCCTTCAGGTCATGCAGGGGCATGGTTTGAATAACGCCCATGCGTATTTCCAAAAGCAAGTACCCAGATTTCAGCGCTATGTTGCCATTCAAGAGCGGATGATTTCACCCGAAGGGGCTTACCCGCTTTTTGGAAGGACCCTCATCTGTAGGTTTGGTGCGTTTCATGCCTTGGCGCAAGCAGCTTTTTTAGAACTGATTCCCAATAACATCGCCGGATCTCAGGTGCGATGCGCATTACACGCTGTACTCAAACGCCATATGGAAACCTCGGGCAACTTTGATGCACAGGGGTTTTTAAGCATTGGATTTAATGGGGAGCAAGAACAGATGGCTGAAAGCTATGTGTCTTCAGGAAGTCCCTATCATTGCTGTACCCTGTTTTTGCCTCTTGGGTTACCCGAAACACATCCGTTTTGGGCCGATAAAGATAAGGACTGGACGGCTGTAAAGGCCTTTAAAGGTGATGCGTTTCCTGCCGATACCACCTATGTGGAAAGTAATCCCATGAAGGAACGTTTTATGCCCTGGCTATATAAATGCCAATCCGGATGGAGGAAACTTAAATCACTGTTAAAATGATCTTGTATCATAAAGCGCACAAACCTCCTTCAGTTTCCAAACGCCCTTGTAACATGGTGTTTAACCCCATTCAGAGATAAACCTACCTAAATTTAATTTGTTAGAACGATATATAATTTAATGCATGTTGGGTTAGCATAAATTAGGTTTTATAATGAACATGGCCGCTTTATTAACTTAATTAAATATGTTTTTGGCCTGGTGGTCACGATAGAATATTGCGTAAAAATAGCCGTGGAATGCCTATTTAATGGAGGTCGTAACCGCTAAGCCAAACATATAAGCCCTCTTGTTATTAATACTGAACCCTTAAGGTGTTCTAACGTTTAAAGTTTAGCCTGTAACACGTGGTATTAACTTATATGAAATGGCTTTAATTTATTATTAAAAGTATAATAGTTTACAGTCAATTTTGGTAGATAGACAAAAAAATCAAACATTTTGGATTTGGTTTCTTTATTATCAAATAAACAGTTATTTTAGCCGCATTAAGATAAAGCTCTATTCTACAGAATAGCCTTTTTTAGTATAGAAAATAAATAAAACCTCGTAAATTACGATACTATGAAATTAACAATTGTTGGAAGTGGATATGTTGGTCTTGTAACTGGTGCTTGCTTTTCTGAAGTAGGTGTTAATGTTGTTTGTGTTGATATTGATGAAAACAAAATTGAAAATCTAAAGAAGGGCATTATTCCCATTTATGAACCTGGCTTAGAAAGTATGATAGCCAGAAACGTGCAAAAGGGGCGTTTAAGCTTTACAACTAAAATTGAAGAAGCCATAGAAGATTCAGAGGTTTTGTTTATTTCAGTAGGGACACCACCCGATGAAGATGGCAGTGCAGATCTTAAATATGTTGTCGCTGTTGCGAGAGATTGTGGTAAGTATATGAATGATTATATGCTTATTGTAACCAAAAGTACCGTGCCAGTTGGTACGTCCAAAAAAGTTAGACAAGCAGTTCAGGAAGAATTGGATAAACGTAATGTCGCTATCTCATTTGATGTGGCGTCCAATCCGGAATTTTTAAAGGAGGGTGCGGCTATCAATGACTTTTTAAAACCCGATAGAATTGTTGTTGGTTTAGAAAGCCCGAGAGCTGAAGATATCATGAACACCTTATATAAGCCATTCACGTTGAACGGACACCCTATTATTTTTATGGATATTGTGTCCGCAGAGATGACAAAATATGCAGCTAATTCCATGCTGGCAACCAAAATTAGTTTTATAAACGATATCGCTAATTTGTGTGAAATTGTCGGGGCCGATATTAACAAAGTAAGAAAGGGGATAGGTTCAGACTCTAGAATAGGAACTAAATTTATTTATCCGGGCATTGGATATGGCGGTTCTTGTTTCCCAAAAGATGTACAGGCATTAATAAAAACGGCTGGTGAAAATAATTATGATTTAAAGGTACTGCAAGCGGTAGAGGCTGTTAATACATACCAAAAGCTGGTGCTGTTTAATAAAATCATGAAATATTTTAATAATGATATTAAAGGGAAGACGGTATGTATTTGGGGCTTATCCTTTAAACCCCAGACAGATGATATGCGAGAGGCACCATCACTTTATGTTATTAATAGTCTGTTAGAAGCTGGTGCTGTGGTGAAAGCCTATGATCCGGTGGCTATGAAAGAAGCGAAACATCATTTTGGTGATGCAATCGCCTATTATGATGACCAATATGAAGCCTTAATTGATGCGGATTGTTTAGCCGTACTTACAGAGTGGCCTGAATTTAAAATTCCAAGTTTTAAATTGTTGAAAAAACTATTAAGTGCACCAGTGGTTTTTGACGGTAGAAATATTTATGAAGCAGAGGAAATGAAAAAAAATGGCTTTAAATATTTCTGTATCGGTGTTAATACGGATGAAAATTAAAGCCTAGTAGGTTTTAGAATCCTCATTTAAAGAAATAACACTTGGGTACGAGCTGATTTCTTATACCATTACGTACCAAGTATTTACCGCTTTATAGACTAAAACAGATGTCTTATATGTACTAGTTAGAGCAGTTGCCCTAGGATGTAAGCTTGCATCACATCCTAAGGCAACTGCTCTAACTGTTGAAAATACAAGGGATGCGATGAATGCTTGTCTTGTATTTAGGGTGTATCAGGTTGTAGGAAGTAGTGCGATGGTTTTTTGCACCTCTTCTGCAGCAATATAAAAACCGTCTTCTTTAGGGATGCCCACTACAAACCCATAATGTATGCCTGCCATATCGGCGGTAAGTTTAAGCACGGCGGTAAACCGATGCGGTGGTTGTAGAATCAATATGGAGGTTTCGGGTTCTAAAACCATCAGGCCATGTGCCATATGGCTACCTTCAATACCGACAATAACTTGAGCGCCTACACAGGCAGAAATAATTTCGGCTGCAGATTGTTTAGCGACATCTACAATACGGAATCCATAGGTGTCTTGGAGTGTTTGGGCCAGTTCTAATTCGTTGACGAGTTTGCGAGACACCCCGGTTTGACCTCGTAATATAAACACCCCTGGATGCTTAGGGTTTGGGAATTTAGCTAGTAATTTAGATCTATGTAGCATAAAGCGTTCATGTTTACTAGCATTGTTCCCCCAGTCGTCATCAAAAAAAATAGCTTGTTTTAAGTAGGCCCGATGGGTTCGCACCGGATTCATTTCAAAAACAGACTCATATAGCGGGGCATCGGCATGTGAAAATAGGTCTGAGGTGACCGGAACACCTTCCGAGGCTGCCAAGGGATACATGCAGCAGTCGTCAACTAGCCAGTCAAAAAAGTAGGAATGACCATCATAGGTATTATAAATGGTGGCATCATTTATTTCAGTATCCACAACCATGGATGGAAAATAATACATGCTGGGTTTTAGTTTCGAATGATGATGCATTACGAAGCGATGCAAACCTTTGTATATGGCCCCATCAAGCATCCAAACATCTTTTAATAAATAGGCACGTGTTGGTTGGTTGGTTATGGTCTGCCCGCCCTTCATAATGGCTACAGCGTCTGGGGTGAAAATAATAGCTTTTATACGTTCCAGCTGTCCATCCAAAAAATAAGCTTTTGGAGTTATGCTCGTGTTTCCTGGAGCCATGTCCCATGATTTAACGGAGAGGGCATCTAAAATTTTACCTTGACGCGACATCAAATAGGTTTTATTTAATCCTTTTAGGTATTTGGTGTAGGCTATGGGGGTATATCGCATGGTTTTTTAATTATTAATTTTAGTTTACTTTACTTTATGCTAATGGTATGATGGCGTTGAAGGAAATAAGGCAAGGGTTCGTTTTACTTCTTCTAAATTAACGAAAAAACCTTCTTCCTTTGGTATCCCTACAACAAAACCATAATGGATGTGCTCCATGTCGGTTGTCATTTTAAGTACACCACAAAAACGATTGGGTGGTTGTAGTGTTAATAACGCCGTACCCGGTTCCAAGACCATGAGGCCATGCATAAGATGACTGCCTTCCACACCAACCAATACCTGTGCTCCGGCGCAGGCTCCAAGAATCTCAGAGACACTATGCTTGTTGATATCAACAATTTTAAAGCCGTAACTCTCGCGAAGTTGTTCTGCCATGGCTTCTTCATTAAGCATCACCCTGCTATTACCTGAATTGCCACGAATGATGAACACGCCAGGATGTTTTGATGCTGGAAATTGCGATAACAACCGATGCCGAATGGCCATGAAGCGCTCATGCTTGCTGGTATTATTCCCCCAGTCGTCGTCAAAAAACACAGCGTTTTTTAAATAGGCAGCATTGGTTTTAAAAGGTGTCATATGTAATAAGCGTCTATAATCGCGCATGTGCGGGCTTGCAAAAATATCGGACGTCACAGGGGTGCCTTCAGCCGCCGCCAAGGGATACATGGTACAATCGTCGCTTAACCAGATACCGAAGGCTTTATAACCATCGTAAGAATTATAAATTGCGGCATGGTCTATTTCTGTAGCTATTTTAATGGGAGGAATATAATCTAATTTTTTAGGAAGTTGATAGCGTGGATGCAATAGCAATTGATGTAGGCCTTTGTAAATATTACCGTTAATCATCCAAAGATCTTTTAACAAATAAGCACGGGTAGGGGGGTGGTATCTTTCGTTACCGCCTAACATTAAAAGGTTAGGATCACCGGTAACGGCAGTGGCTGTTACACGATCGAGTTGCCCCTCCAGATAATAGGCCTGAGATACCATACTGCTAGTCCCGGGAGCGATGTCCCATGATTTAATGGACAGGCTGTCGAGTAGTTTCCCTTGACGGAATAACCAGCGAGCCGTTTTTATACCTTTTAAGTATTTGGTATATCCAGCGAGGGTGAATCGTGTTTTTTGTTGTATCACGTGATTTTTGGTTAAAGTTATAAATAGGTTATGATAAGCTAAAATTAGCTAAAATTCATAGAATATGTAAATCGAATCTCTTTTTGAAGGCTTCGTTTGGTCATTAATATGAAATTGATAATTTAAACGTGGTTTTTTAAAAAACATATGATTTTTGAGTAGTATATGATGTTTTTTTTAAGAAAGGCCTTATGAAATGAGGTCGTTTATAGACGTGGGTAATGCACCTAACACAAGGGTTTCAGAAATCCCTTTTTGGTCTTTGAAAGCAATGGCAGCCGCATAGTTACTTGCTATTGTAAGGTCTTGTACGCTCCAGCTTTCGGTAGAGCCTAAAAGACTTGCAGCCACTCTATGAAGGCCATTAGTGGTTGGGATTTTATTGAAATCATTATCAATACCTTTTCCTAAGGCTTTCACCAAGGCTTCTTTTCGCGTCCAAAGGGTGTAAAAGGCGCGATGCTTTTCTTCTGATCCTGCAATGTAGGCTATTTCGGGTTCACTAAAAATGGCGCTTAGGTTATGAAGCACATCATCATGGGGGTTGATGTATTCAATATCAACACCTACCGGGTGCTGGGATAAGGCAATAATGGCCTTGTCTTTGGAATGGGCTACATTAAAAAATAGGGCGGGATGCGACGGTAGATAAGGTTTTTTGTTGGCATCGTAGCTCAGTTTTATTTCAGAAACATGTAATGTTGTTTGAAGCGCTAACACAACTTTAAGCAGTCCTCTGCAAATAATAAACCGATGTTGGTCTGTGTCATGATAATACCTATGCGCACGTGCTACTTCTTGAAGGTCTAAAGCCCGCTTTAATACAGAGATGATAGGCATGTAGTCCGCTAATGAAACAGTATAAATTAAGACGCTGGCATCATTTAAATTGGTTTTAAAGGATCCCGATAACGGACGGTTTGATACGTCACCAGCAATGTTATTTTGTATTTTTATTGTGGGCTGAGTCGTCATGATGTCGATCTAAAACATGTTGTAATATGTGCGCCGATATTTTATCATTTGGGGGTGAAAACAAGTAGTTATGGTCTCCAGGAATCTCGTGAACCTTGACTCCTTTTAAAGCAAAACCTTCCCAGCCTAGGAGTACCGGATCCTGCATATAATAGCCTTGTTTTTCTACACGAAACAAGTTGATCTGCATATCAATTGGTGTTAATTTATAGCGACTTATTGCTAAGCGATTCATTTTGTCTAAGCGATAAGGTTGATGGTATCGCAGTTGGTGATGTTTTTCTTTTCCGTTTTTTAATCCTAAAATAAGGTTTGAAACTTTTTGTTTTTGAGCGTTAAGACGCGTTTTAAATGCTTCGGAATTACTAAAAAGATGTTTCGTTGCATAGATATTACTTTTAAAACGATGTTGTAAGGCTACTAATTTTCGTTTCAGAGAAGGTGTGTAAGAAAAAATTGGATTGGCATAGGTATCGAGCATGCCAAGCATGGTTATTTTTTTATTTTGCGCCAGCATTTGTTTGGCCATTTCATAGGCAATAATACCACCAAAGGAGTATCCTGCTAAAGCATAGGGCCCTTTAGGGTTTGCTTTAGTAATGGCTTCTATATAG
>NZ_JBFHGK010000003.1:0-137686 GCF_041583155.1 Mariniflexile sp. | reverse complement strand
TTGTTAATGACTGGGTTTATGATTATAACTATAACAGACCACATCAAGCTTTAAATAATAAATCGCCTATGGAATATTTAACACTAAAAATCAGTTGAAATTTCTATTTTTGATTGGCTCTAAAAAAGGGGAAGCTTACATCATTAGCAATTTGGAGCCTTAATTTTTTTAGTGCATCACATGGTTTAAGTTCTTGATTATTCAATTTTGGGAAGGTATATTTTTGTGTCAATTTAGGTTCACTATTAACTTTAAAATTAACAATAAAAGGTAAAATGGAAATTGAATAAGCTTCACATTTCTTTTGGCTTATACCGTATATTTTTAGCAGCTCCTTATTAGTTTTCGGTTTTACCCTAACTGACTCTTCTAATGTTTTATTAGAAAATACTGTAAAAGCTGGTTTGCCAATTTTTTTAGCCAATTCTAGCCTTTTAGTCTTTAATTGTACATAAATTGTAAAAAACTTTAAAATATACCACTAGCAGCCAATAAAAATTTGTGTATCCTTTTAATATCAAAAATGGCATGAGTATTTAAGTGGCTCACTTTTGCCCCTTTCCGGCTTATTAGTTGAAATTAGTGTTTTTATTGCGTGTTATCGGCGGGTTTTTCTTCAATCAATGTACTATCATGGTATATAGCTTCTATTTCATTTCCTGTGTCAATGTTTTTGGCTTTTACTATCATATAACAATTCTCTTTTATACAAATCGAAACCTTAATTCCTGCTTGACGTTTCGGCCTTTGGAGTAAATCATAAATTAAAAATTTCCCTAACCATATATTGTTATATACTTGTTCATTTTCCCCTTTAAAAGTCTCAATTAACAATTGAGTTCCGTCATCAGTGGCGATGAAATTACGAGACAATTCACACGGAATCTTTGTTCCTTTAGGAATTATACATGCAAACCTATTTTTATTACCATTTATTTCAACCTTAATTCCAATAGAATTCTTGGTTAGCTTTAATTTTGGCCCTAATACAGCTATAGGAGGAGTATTAATAGTTGTAGTTTTTCTGATTTCAGGTTGTTCTACAATAGGTAAGGACTTAAATGATTTATACTCTTTTAAAAAAACTTTATTTTCTGGAATAATTGTCTTTGCTTTTTCCAAATATTCAATTTTTGAAACTTCTTTTCCATGATATACTAAATCTAGTCCAAGATAATTTTTTATTGAAAAAATATTCCTGCTTTCAAATTCTTCAAAAGAAATATTATTGGCTTCACTAACTAATTCTAGACTTTCAATTAACAAATCAAATTCCATAGAATAAATATCTATTATTTTTTGATTTTCTTCGAATTTGACAACGTTTTCAAAGTTCTTGTTTTCAGCATAATATGTCCAATTGTATGAACCTGTGAAAAGTATTCTATCATCAATTACGCAGAATTTATGATGCATAGGATTTTCTTCTTTACCATAATAAAGCTTTCCTCCTTTTTCAATAAACTCTTGGAAATTTAATCCAAAATCGCCATTATTAATGTAGTCATCAATAATTACAAGTTCAATTTGAATTCCATTTGATAACTTCTCTAATAATAAATCAAACAAGTCACTATTCGTAAACCAAGCTACAGCAATTCGAAGTCGATTATCTGTCGTTTTAAGTACTTCAATTAACTCTTTTCTAATATTTCTAAAATATGCAGTTTCCATAATGAATTACCTCTTTTAAATTTGCTGATAGCAATTGAATAATAAACATTCGATTTATTATTTTGCCAATTTAACATAAAACTGTTATAAATCAGATAAATTATTTGCGGTAAACTAAATTTTCAGTGTTTGTAAAATATTTTAGCAACAAATACAAAATCATTTCAGAAAAAAAACGGCTATAGTGTCCCATTAGCAGGTAATAAAATGAGAATAGCAATAATTTCGTGTATCCTATAGAAAATTAAGATCTGAAGGGCTTTTAAGATGCTCAAAAAATTTTGGAATTGCAACATAAAAGTAGAGACATTTTAGGCAGCTTCATTTTTATTTATCGCCATTGCATTTTCAACCTGGTTCGGGGTTAGGTAATCAAGCGCTGAATGTCTTCTTTTTCTGTTATACCATACTTCTATATAATCGAATATCTCAAGCTTAGCCTGTGCCCTGGTCTTAAATTTACTGTGGTATACCATTTCCACTTTCAAAGTCTTAAAGAAGCTTTCTGCGATGGCATTGTCCCAGCAATTTCCTTTTCTGCTCATACTCTGCAATACCGGCAACCCCTTGAAGCATCTTCGGAACTCATGACTGGCGTATTGGATTCCCCTATCGCTATGAAAAATGAGTTCCCTCTCCACGGGTCTGTTCTTTATGGCCATTTTCCATGCATCCACGACGGTCGAACTGGCACTCATGCTATTATCCATGCTCCAGCCAATGATTTTTCGGTCCGCCAGATCCATGACCACGGTTAGGTAAAGCCAGCCTTCTCCAGTCCTGATATAGGTAATGTCACTTACCCATTTTTCCCCTGTTCCAGTGGTGCTAAAATCCCTCAGCAACAAGTTTGGATTTACAGGATAAAGATGGTTGGAATTGGTGGTCACCCTATATTTCCTCTTCATAATACTCTTTATGCCATCAGCGTTCAGTTCTTTGGTGATGCGTGGGCTGCCGTAACGCCCCTTGCTCATCGCATGCACTGCTTTGAGCCTCTCCAACAGTTCGGCATCTTGTTGTTGCCAGAAGCTTACTGGATTTTTAACCCACTTGTAATAGGAACTGCTGCTGATCCCAAAAAATGACGACATCTTTTCTACGGAGTAAATCGATTTATGGTCGGCTATAAATCTGTATATCCCCCGTCTCCCTTGGAAAAGATGCCTACCGCCTTTTTTAGGATATCACGTTCGAGTTCCGCATTTTTCAATGCTTTTTTCAATCTCCTGATCTCCATCTGTTCATCGCTAAGACCAATAACATCCATCATGATCTTGCCACCGTTAAACTGTGGATTGTTACGCCACTTGCTTAATCGGGAAGCATCTATTCCCAATTCTTCAGCGGCATTTTTCACCGAACCTTTCATTCTAGAAAGCTCTACGGACATCCTTTTGAACTCGTCATCAAATACTCTATGTTTCATATAAGTCAAATTTAAAATTATAATTTAAATCTGCTCTATAAATGTCTCTACTCAAAGGTAGCAACTCCACTCTTTAAGTTTAATAAATAAGAAAAGGAAACTTATACGAGTATCCTAAACACTAAAAAAAACACCTATTTATTTAATATATAATCGACTGCCGACATGGAATGAATTTTAGTAGTGTCAAAAATAGGCACTTCAAGATCTTCCTCAAAAATCATCAACGGGAATTCGGTACACCCTAAAATAACACCTTCGGCACCTTTATTTATTAAATCATTCAAAACGGTTAACACATACGTTTTTGATTCTGCTTCAATTTTACCATAGGTTAATTCCTCTATAATAATCCTATGCAATTCATTTATTACGTCTTTATCTTCTGGCACAAGTACCTCCAAGTTATTCTCTTCAATTCTTTTCGTAATAAAGTCTTCTTCCATACTATATTTAGTTCCTATGAAACATACTTTTTTTAACCCTTTTTCATGAATGGCTTGCGCTGTAACATCTGCAATATGAATAATAGGAAACCTTAAATTTTGCTGTACCGAGTTATAAACTTTATGAGGTGTATTTGCACAAAACATGACCGCTTGGGCACCAGCTTTATTAAGACTTAATGCAGCATTGGTGAGCATATTGGCTATTGAATCCCACTTGTTTTCAATTTGAAAGCGATGTACTTCTGCCTGATTTAAGGTATAAACCAACAATGGTGGATTGGTATTATTTCCAAAATAATCATTAACCGATTGATTAATGGTACTATAATAATCTAAAGTTGAATGCCAAGACGTGCCACCTATAAGACCCAATGTGTTCATTCCAGTTTTATTAATTTCTAAATTACTTTTATTTGCTTTTACCTTTTTTTCAGAATTATTGCATGCCGTAAGGACAACAAACAATAAACAACCTATATATTTAATCATATGCTTCTTAAATTTTAAATCCCTTTTTCAATTCTTCAGATAGCTGCTTTACTATGTCTTTATTCCCAGGATAATTAGCGATATTATTATTCTCCTGAGCATCGTTCTCATGGTCAAAAAGTTCCCTGCTTAAAAAGGCTCCTTTTATTTTTCTATCTGAAATCCAATTGTACCATTCCACATAACGGTAACGATCTGTTCTTATGGTATACCCCATTTTTTCTGACTCCCTATCTTCTAAAGGTCCATATTTACCTAACAAAAATTGGCTGTAAGCCGCATCCTTAACTTTTCCATTTGGATTTTCAAGAAGTGGTTTTAAACTTTTACCTTGTAAATATTTAGGAACTTCAAAACCCGTTACATCACATAGCGTTGGATACACATCTACAAACTCGGTTAAAGCATTACTTGTTGCCCCTTTAGCCGTTACATTGTTTCCGCTAATAATAAGTGGCACTCTGGTATCTATCTCATAATTGGTTTGCTTTCCCCAACTATTATGTTCTCCAAGTTTCCAGCCATGGTCGCCCCAAAGTACAATAATGGTATCATCTTTAAGCCCTAAACGATCTAATTCATCCAATAACCTACCTATCTGTGCATCAATATAGGAAATACATGCATAGTAAGCATGTTTTAATTCGCGCTGCTTATCTTCGTCCCATTGCTTCTCATTTGGCTTTGGCAAGTTGTTTTTAGTATTAGTATAACCTCTAAGTTCAGCATCACCATGCACTGCAAATTCTGGGCTATCAGTTGGTACAAATTGGTTACTTGCTAATGAAATCTCTTCTCTTTTATACATATCCCAATATTTTTTGGGAGCATTAAATGGTAAATGAGGTTTGTAAAAACCAACAGATAGAAAGAATGGTTGCTCTTTATTTTTTAATTCACGCATTTTTTTGATAGCCATTGTGGTTTGCGCACCATCATAATAGGCATCATCTTCTGCAATGCCCATTTCATGGGATACTGTTTTAGAATAAATAAAACCATATTTATCAAACTTAGCTTTTCCTTCTTTTAAGCGCTTCAGCTCAAGTTCTTTTTGTTCAATAATATTATCTTGATTTACGTAAACTGCATCCGGATCAAAAGGAAAACCATCAACATGTAAATATTCATTCCAGGCTAATGAATCTTGTAATGTGTTATGAAATGTTTTACCCAAACCTACACTATAATATCCGTTATTCTTAAAAAATTGCGGTAAGGATATGAGATCCGGCATGCGGTCTCTGAAATGCGTTTTTAAATCCCACACCTGTGTAGAATCGGGTCTTAAACCTGTTAGTAAACTGGTTCTAGATGCAGTACAAACAGCTTGCTGACAATAAGCTCGATTAAACACAACGCCATTAGATGCTAACTTATCTATATTGGGGGACACTATATTACTATCGCCATAACAACCCAATTCTGGCCTTAAATCATCTATGGGAATAAATAAAATATTGGGGCGTTTTTCTACGTGATTTACAGCTGTTTTTTTTGTTTGACATGCCGTTAATACTACTGACGTTGAAACAACTACACAGTAAAGGAATTTTTTATATCCGAATATCATTAAATGAAATTTTATTAAGAGTTCTTTGTTTCTTTTATAATTTATTGCTCGGTACGGCAGCACGCCACCCTTTTATTAATCGTTCTGATAAACTTTTTACAAGTTGACTTTGCTCCGGATTTCCTGCAATATTTGTAGTTTCATAAGGATCTACGTTATGGTTGTACAATTCTGAAGCAGCGTAATGGCCTCTCTCCTTCTTAACATTATCCCATTTATACCATTCAATGTAGTGATATTGTTTCGTTTGCATGGAGTAACCCATATACTCTTTTCCATCCTTAGAATGCTTTTCTCGTCGTCTAAACTGTGTGAAAACGGCATCTTTCCATACTAATTCTGGGTTGTAAAACAATGGTGTTAAGCTGGTACCTTGAAAGTAATCTGCTTTTTTAATTTCAGCCAAATCACATAACGTCGGGAATATATCAACAAGTTCAGAAAGTGCTTCAATACGTTTACCATCTTTTTGGTTGGCTTGTTTTATTATTAAAGGCACATGTGTATCTATATAAAAATTAGTCATTTTACCCCAACCATTATGGTCACCTAATTTCCAACCATGATCTCCCCAAAGTACAATTATGGTGTTTTCATATAAACCACGTTCTTTTAAACCTTTTATTAATTTACCCACACAGGCATCAATAAAACTAACACTTGCATAGTAGCCTCTTTTTAAACTATCAGCGTATGTTTCTGGTAAGGCTTCTTCATCAGGTCTTCCAATTTTATAGGGATTAGAATAGCCTCTTAATTCATAATTAGAATTGGAAGACATTACAGGAACATTTTTAGGCAACTTTGGGTTAGCCGCAGGAGAGACAGAGCCTACAGGATATAAATCCCAATACTTTTGGGGGGCAACAAAAGGCAAATGCGGCCTGTAATAACCCAGACCTAAAAAGAAGGGTTGATTTTTATCTTTTATGCGGTCTATGGTTTTTAATGCCAACTCCGTTTGCATGGCATCATAATACAATGAATCCGGAACATCGGCGCTTTCAAGTGCAGGCCCTTTATTCCATCCATCACCATATATAATACCTTTTCTTATGGCTTTTATGCTGTCTCTAGCCTTTTTTTGAATGGCTAGTCCTTCTTCAGAATAATAATAAGTTTCCGCATCTCTATAAGCATATTCTTGTGTGTTATAGGGCGCTGGCTTTAAATCTGGCTCATCCCAAGAAATTGAATCCGGCATATAATTATGAAAAATCTTACCAATATTTACCGTATAATAACCAAATTTGTTAAAATACTGAGGCATTGTTACCGCATTCGGATTAATTTCTCGAAACTTATCGCCTAAATGCCAAACCTTTGTTGAATCTGGTCTGTATCCAAGCATGGTACTAGCTCGTGATGGCGCACAAACCGCTGCCTGACAATGCGTGTTTAACATTACCATGGAAGATGATGCAAAAGCATCGATGTTAGGTGTTTTTATTTCTTCGTTGCCATAACATCCAAGATCTGGTCTTAAATCATCTATGGATAAGAAAATAATATTAGGTCTTTTTGAAGCTACATTATTCTGTGCTGAAGAAACTATGTTTTTACTACTACACCCTACGCATAAAAAAAAGAATGCAACACCTATTACTGAAATTTTCATTTAGCCTTTTGTTCCTTATTGTTATATGTTATAAGGTGTAATTCTCCGTTTTGTAGACAACATAATTCATAAAATTTAAAATAACTAACCTGTTTAAGCCTTACATCGCGTTATTAAAAACACAAAAAACCAAATTAAAACTTAGGTCGATTTCAATTTGGTTCCTTCTGCATTTCTTTTACTAATTGGCACTTAATTGCCTTTACCCAACAATTCTATCCAGTCTTTAGTGTAAACTATGTTTCTAACTCCATCAGAGTGCCCTTTTTTCCCTTCGGGAACGGGGTGGCTAAATTTATAAATATGACTTTCAGCTATATTCATGGCCTTATAAGTTTCATGGATGGTTTTTGCCATAGGTTCAGTAACATGATAGGTGCCGTACCAGCGATCCATCGGTGTTACACTTTCATTAAAATACCATTTCGCAATTTCATTTTCAGCCGAAAAATCCCAGCCACCAGAAAAATCGACAACTCTGGCTACTAAATGTTTTTTAGCTATAAACGCTGCCATACCTCCACCTTGAGACTGACCGGACACGGCTATTTCACTCCATTTTATTTCACCAGCTTCAAGATAAACTCCCCAGTTCCCCGCCTTATCATTTTCGAATAGGTAAATTAATAATTTGGTAAGTCTGTTTACAATAGCATCCTGGGGTTCATCTTCAATAAGCGAAAATTCATTATTCCCATAAATTCGTTTAGTTCTAAATTCTTCAGTGCATTTAGAATTTTTTGCTAAGGTTTCACCTTTACAAATTCTAGCAACCGCCACAGCATTGATGTAGGACAAATTAATAACATGATACCCTTGAGAAACAGCTACAGAAAACAATTCTTTTGGTCCTTTTGTTGCAATCCCTCCAGTGCCTGGCAAAAACAACAAAAGCTTTCCTTGCTTTGCACTCGGATTATACATAACAAGATGAGGCGTATTCGCTTCTTTAATTTTTGAATCTGTTTTTGAAGGCGCAATTTCAAGAACAACATGCGAATTTGATAACTGAGTATCCAATTGTGCAAATAAATAATTACAGGAAAAACTAAAAAAAAGGATTAATTTAAAAAGGTGTTTCATTATATTTTGTTTGATATTTTAAGATTGTAATGTTAGTAAATTAAATCAAATGCAACTAGCTGTCTGCTCTATTTAACTCCAAAAAAGCAGTCATATAGGGAGTTGTTAGGTAAAAACAGTAAACATTTTATTGTTCTTTCTTACAAACCCAACTTCAAGGTTTCCTATACTTTAAGTTTTAGTTACATTTGCATAACTTAAAACATCGGTTTATGATATATTCAATGACAGGTTACGGAAAATCTGTATTGCAATTGCCTACTAAAAAAGTGACAGTTGAGCTAAAATCTCTTAATAGCAAAAATTTAGATTTAAATGCAAGAATGCCTTCTATATATAGAGAGAAGGAACTTACTATTAGAAAACTATTGGCCGATTCTCTTGAACGAGGTAAAATAGATTTTTCTATATATGTTGAAGCTACTGCCGAAGATACCTCAACACAAATAAACACCCCTGTAGTTAAACAATATATCGAGCAATTACGACAAGTAGTTGATGGCGACCCTATTGAATTATTGAAAATGGCAGTTCGGTTCCCTGATGCTCTAAATACGGTTCGTGAAGAAATTGATGAAAATGAATGGCTTTTAATTGCTAATGAAGTAGATAAGGCCGTTGAAGATTTAAATAGACACCGATTGTATGAAGGCAAAGTATTAGAACAAGATTTTATTAAACGTGTATCTATAATAGACAATTTATTGGGCCAAGTTATAGCCATAGATCCGGAGCGTATTGAAGGTGTTCGTGAACGCTTATTAAAAGGTGTAGAAGAATTAAAAGAAAAATACGATGAAAACCGATTTGAACAAGAATTGGTATATTACATCGAGAAATTCGATATTACAGAAGAAAAAGTTCGTTTAAAAAATCATTTAAATTATTTTATTGAATGTATAAATTCTAAAGATTCTAACGGAAAAAAATTAGGATTTATTAGTCAGGAAATGGGACGTGAAATTAACACCATTGGATCAAAAAGCAATTACGCCCCTATGCAACAATTAGTTGTGCAAATGAAAGATGAACTCGAGAAAATTAAAGAACAGTTATTAAATGTGTTGTAAAGTTTAGAAGCATTATGCTATGAAGAACACCATAGTTTACAGCTTAAAACATATAACTTACAGCTAAAGTTTAAAATAAGAAATGAACAAACAAGGTAAACTAATCGTTTTTTCAGCTCCTTCTGGTTCTGGAAAAACGACTATTGTAAAACATCTATTAGGCTTAACTGATTTGAATTTGGAATTTTCCATTTCTGCGGCTTCTCGCGAAAAACGTGGCAACGAAGTGCATGGTAAAGATTACTATTTTTTGTCGTTGCAAGAATTCAAAAACAAGATTAAAAACGATGAATTTTTAGAATGGGAAGAAGTATATCGCGATAACTTTTACGGTACTTTAAAAAGCGAAGTTGAGCGCATTTGGGCCCTGGGCAAAAATGTAATTTTCGATATTGATGTATCGGGAGGATTGCGCATTAAACGAAAATTTCCAAATGAAACTTTAGCAATATTTGTAAAACCACCAAGTATTGATGAACTTAAAATAAGACTAAAAAATAGGAAAACAGAAACTGAAGATAAAATAAATATGCGCGTTGCCAAGGCTTCGGCAGAATTAGCAACCGCCCCGCTTTTTGATGTTATTGTGGTAAACGACGATTTAGAAAAGGCATTAAAAGAAGCTGAAAAACTTGTAAGTGATTTTGTAAAATAAGCTTATTCAAAATATAAATTTAAAAATCACTTATAATGAAAATAGGATTGTATTTTGGTTCTTTCAACCCCATCCACATTGGGCATTTGGTTATCGCTAACCACATTGCAGAATACAGCGATTTAGATGAAATTTGGTTTGTTGTAACACCACACAATCCCTTTAAAAAAAAGAGCAGCTTATTAGATAATTACCATCGCTTAGAAATGGTTTATCGGGCTACCAAAGACTACAAAAAGCTAAAGCCGAGTGACATAGAATTTAGCTTGCCACAACCCAATTACACGATAAATACATTAGTTTATTTACAAGAAAAGCATCCCGGTCACGCGTTTTCACTAATTATGGGAGAAGATAATTTAAAGAGTTTTCATAAATGGAAGAACTATGAAATTATCTTAGAGAATCACCACATATACGTATACCCAAGAGTAACAAAAGAAACCACCGAAACTCAATTTGATGGTCATGAAAAAATTCATCATATAAAGGCACCGATCATGGAAATTTCTTCAACCTTCATACGTAAAGCCATTAAAGAAGGCAAAAATGTAAAGCCCTTATTTCCAGAAAACGTTTGGGAATATCTGGACGAGATGAATTTCTATAAGTAATTATTAAAAATAAAATACATATAACTCATAGGTTTTTATAAAACTTAACCCGTTTTTTTGATGTTTAACCAAATGAAAAAACCGCCTAAAGAACATATCTTTAAACGGTTTCTTACCTAAATAACCAACCAAATTTGTATTAAACCCTTGTGTTTTCTCGAGGGTTTTCTATTTTATCTTTTCTATGCTTACGCATTTTTTCTGTTGTAACTGTTTTTCCTTTTGTATCTGTTGTTTTCAAAAATTGTATATATCCTCGTCCTGCAAACTCATACGCTGTTCCTGATTTTGGATGAAACAATTCAATCTTACTGTCATTTATAACGCTCAATTCAAAGAATTCATTGTCGAAATAATCATAATCTAATGTTAAAGTTTTTAGGTACATATTTCCTGTAACATTTCCAACTCCATAAAGACCTGTATAATCCCAATACAAATTGGTAACGCTTTTCCCATTAACATCTCGCGAACTTCTAAATTCCGAATCATTACCTCCAGCTAAAAACTGCAAATAGTTTTCGTTATCAAACTCATTTATAGCTCCATAATTACTGGTAAAAGTTTTTTCCCAAGCATTGTATTCTTGTAAGAAATAATGGATGTTATCATAAAACACAAAATCATAATCAAAATTACTGCGTTGGTAACCATCCAAGAAGTAAGAGGTATCGTTATTTGGGTTATAAAGTTCAATGGTGTTATTATCAATCTGATAAATATCAAAAGTTTCAAAGCCATCAACCACATGGTATACATCTAAAATCATATCATAAGCATCATACGATCCCACCTTTACACCAAAACCGTTACCTGTATTTCCTAAGCCAACAATATTATTATTGGCGTAAACATTTCCGTTTCTAAACGACATAGTAAATGCTTTTTGTAAAAATGGTGTTTCCCCATAACCAACAGTTCTGTTAATATCTACATACCATAACTCGTGTGAGTTTAACAATTGGTTTAATGATAATGCGATGGTAGGTTCATCATTTATATAATTTTCTTCTACTATACACGAAGTAAATAAAGTGGCTGTAAAAGCAATGGTAAAAAGTAATTTTATAGTCTTCATAATAAAACATTTTATGGGTTCATACATACTGGTTTTCAAAACACGTGCCAAAGTTTTTATGTTCCTTATTTTCAGCATCAATCTGAAAAGAGCCTCCAATATATCCTAATCATAAACTGTGTTAGCAAATCTCTTTTCGAATACATTCCTAACACAGATAAATATTTTATGTATTTTTGAAAGATTAAACAACGAGACTATATATGAACAAACCATTAAAATACGCGGTTTTTGGTGCAGGAAGTTGGGCAACAGCCATTGTGAAAATGCTTTGCGAAAACTTAGATGAAATAGGCTGGTACATGCGTAGTGTTTATACAAAAGAACATTTATTACGAGAATATCATAATCCTAATTATTTAAGTTCGGTTGAATTTCACATAGACCAGCTAAAACTTAGTAACGATATTAACGAAATGGCGGAATACGCCGATGTACTTATTTTCGTGATTCCCTCGGCCTTTATTCATGCCGAATTACAAAAAATGACTGCTGATATTTCTAATAAAATAATTGTTTCGGCCGTAAAAGGTATTATTCCAGAAACAGGTTTGTTGGTTGGCCAGCATTTTCATGAAGCTTACAAAATTCCTTATAACGATATTGCTGTAATCGCTGGTCCGTGTCATTCCGAAGAAGTTGCCTTGGAGCGTTTATCATACTTAACTATTTCATGTTCCGATGCTAAAAAGGCACAAACCATTGCCGATGCATTGTCAAGCGACTACATAAAAACCAAAATAAGCGATGATATTATTGGTGTAGAATACGCCGTAATGCTTAAAAACATTTATGCTATTGCAGCGGGTATCGCACATGGCTTAGGATATGGGGACAACTTCCAGAGTGTTTTAATGAGTAATGCTATTCGTGAAATGAGACGTTTTATTAAAAAAATGCATAAAATGAAACGTAATATTAATAATTCGGCATACCTAGGCGATTTATTGGTAACTGGATACTCAGTTTTCTCCAGAAACCGCATGTTTGGCAATATGATTGGGAAGGGATACACCGTAAAAAGTGCCCAGATGGAAATGAGTATGGTAGCCGAAGGTTATTACGCTACCAAAAGCGCCCATTTACTTAACGAAAAGAATAAAAGCAAAACCAAACTTCCAATTATAAACGCAGTTTACGATATTTTATACGAAGGTAAAGACCCGAAAAAAGTTTTTAAAAAATTAACTGATAAGTTGGATTAGAACTTCGTTAGTAGTAAAAATGAAGTAATTTAATTCTTTTGGCCGTTACCACAAGGGTCGGGCTATATGCTACAATCTTTTTAAAAACTCATTACTAAAACAAAAAGCAAAGTAACCTTCCTGTGTTTGGTTGCAATCAAAGTTAGTTTTACTTAAATTTTAAAAAGGATTTCCGCTGCTATCCCTAACGCAGCTCAGAACTTCAAACAAAATAAACGCTTTTTAATTATGAGATTTCTGCTTGCATATTCCGTTATTCGAGGAACGAAGAACCCCGTGATGAGAACTTCAATAGTGCCTTTGTTACAGGCATGCTTCTTACGCAATGAGGTAACAATTACAATAACTTAACTTTTTGTTGAGATTACTTAACCAAAACACCCCTCGCTTCCATTAAAGGAATTGGTTGTAAAGCCTTTAAATTAACTGTGTTTTTCCTAAATAAGTATGTTTTATCAAACATTTTATTACCTTCAAAAAAGGAGACCTTAAAGGTGTTGTTCAGCCCAAATAAGTCTTCTTGCATCAACTCAATTTTTGCAAAACTCTTTTTAGGAAGTGTATCTAGTTTTTTTCTGAAAGTAGACGTAATTTTTTCATCAGAGTAACCAGTAGTTACAATTAATACCATATCTAAATCAACCTCCTTATCATTAATAATGTAAGCGTTCCAATCTTGACTTTTATAAATGTCGTTGTACTCGTTTACAATGGCAACGTAAACACCCTCCACTTTTGGGATTTCAATATCTTTTTTCATGTGTTTAAATGTACTGTTTTTTTATTGACACATGCTGTTCGCTATTAATCATTCCGTAAGTGATAAAATTCTGAACATGCTCGTTTCATTGTGCAAAAATAAGTAAACTATTCAATTAAAATAAAATGAATAGTTTACTCAAAATTTGTATATGCTAATTATATTTACTTCCAACCGCCCCCTAAGGCTTCATATAAATTTACAACGTTTACTAACTGCTGTAATGTGCTTTCAATAACATTTAATTCGGCACTTAAAACACTTTGTCTTGCGGTTAACAAATCTAAATAATTTGCGTAACCATTTTTAAGCAACTCTTCAGAGTGTGCTTCGGCAGTTCGTAACGCCTCCACTTCGTTTGTTCTGAATTCAAATTTTCTAGCTTCAGATTCATAAGAAAACAAGGCATTGGACACTTCATTTCCAGCTATCAACAAAGTCTTTTTAAACTGAAGCAAAGCCTGTTCTTGCTGTGCCACTGCAACTTCTTTTTGAGTTTTAAGTTTCCGTTTGTTTAAAAGAGGCTGCGTTAAACCACCTACAATATTAGCAAACAATGAGTTAGAACTAAACAAATCGGCCAATTCTAAACTTTGCAACCCACCTGAAGCGGTAAGAGTTAACGAGGGATAAAAACTACTACTCGCTACATTAGTTAACTCAAAAGACTGAATTAAGCCATATTCGGCTGCCATTACATCAGGTCTATTCCTAAGCAAGGAAGCCGGCACACCGAGTTTAATAGTTTCCTCAATTTTTTGAACATCTAAACTACTTCTTTTAAAATTTTGTGGTACGCTGCCCAATAATATACTAAGTGTATTTTCTGTTTTGAAAATAGCAGTTTCAATATCTACTTGTAATGCTTTGGCACTATTGTACTGCGCTATATTCTGATCTACAGCTACCTGTGTTACTTGCCCTGCTTCTTTTAAAGCCTTTATAGTTTCAACACCACTTTCTCTTGTTGCAATGGTTTGCTTTGTTACTTCTAACTGAGCATCTAATGCTAATAAATTGAAATAAGTATTTGCAATGCTAGAAATTAGTTGGGTTTTAACGGCTTGATGCCCTGCAACACTTTGCAAATAGGCAGCTTGAGTGGCCCGTTTATTGCTTCTTATTTTCCCCCAGATATCGGCTTCCCAAGATAAGTTGGCAGTAATATCATAGGTATCCAAACCACCACTAAAAATAGAACCAAACTGACTATTCTTAGAATATTCCTGGTGAGTATAATTAGGACCAATACTTAATGATGGCAGGTAACCCGCTTTCCCTTGTTTTGCATAAGCTTCCGCAGCCACCATTTGCTGAATGGCAATACGAACGTCCATATTATTTTGCAATCCTTCTTCAATATACTGTTGAAGATAGGAGTCTGTAAATAAGGTCTTCCAAGACACATCAGCCATAGATAAACTATCTTTTGGCAAATTTTCTGTTCTGTAAAGCGCTTCAGTTTCAGTCTTTAAATCTGGGCGTTCATAGTCTTTTGCCACAAAACAGCTTTGTAATGTTAAGGCAACAACTAGAATTAAAGCAACTTTATTAAAATTTCTATGTTTTATAATTGATATCATCTGTTTATTCTTCAATAGTTTGTATTGCTGGTTTACTCGAAACTTTTTCTTGTAACCATTGAAATAATATAAATAGGATAGGAATAACGAATACTCCTAAAATAGTTCCAATAAGCATTCCGCCTGCTGCGCCTGTTCCAATAGAATTGTTACCTTCAGAACCTACGCCATTTGCCAAAACCAATGGCATTAATCCTAGAATAAAAGCGAAAGAAGTCATTAATATAGGTCGCAAACGTGCTTTTGCACCATGTATTGCCGAATTAACAATACTGTCGCCATTTCTTCGTCTTTGCAATGCAAACTCAACAATTAGAATGGCATTTTTAGCGAGTAGTCCAATAAGCATGATTAAAGCAATCTGGAAATATATATTATTTTCTAACCCCAGGAACTTCGTACTTATATAAGCTCCAAATACACCAAATGGCAACGATAATACCACTGCAAATGGCAGTAAATAACTTTCGTATTGGGCACTTAATAAGAAATACACAAACAAAATAGTTAGGATGAAAATGAAGGTTGTTTGATTTCCTGCATTAACCTCTTCACGCGTTAAACCAGAATAGGCCACCGTATAGTTACTTGGTAATTTTGCTACTTCTTCTTCAATCACTCTAATAGCATCTCCTGTACTGTAACCGTCGTTTGTTGCTCCAGTAATGGACGTTGAATTAAACAAATTAAAGCGCGTTACCGACTGTGGCCCGTACACACGTTTTAGGTTTACAAACTGCGTAATGGGCGTCATTTCACCGGTATCTGTTCGAACATACATACTATTTAATGCACTTTCATCGGCCCTATCTTCAGGTAAAGCTTGGATGTATACTCTAAATTGTTTTCCAAATCTGGAAAAATCCGAAGCATAAATTCCGCCTATATAGCCTTGTAATGTTGAAAATATACTGGTAACAGAAACCCCTTTTTCCTTAGCTAATGGCACATTCACTTCCATTTCGTATTGAGGATAAGTGGTGTTAAAAGATGAGGTTGCGTATTTAATTTCTGGATGACTCATTAAAGCCATAGAGAAATCTTTATTTGCTTGGTCCAAATCTGAAAACTCGCCTCCAAATTTATCTAATAAATTAATTTCAAAACCAGATGAGTTACCAAAACCACGAATACTAGGTGGTGAAAAGAAAATGATATTAGCCTCTGGAATGGTTGCTGCTATAGCAAACAGTTTTCCAGTAATGGCTTGAGCAGAAAGGGAAGCATCCTTACGTTCACTCCAGTCCTTCAGTTTTATAATCCCAAAACCAAAGTTACTACCTGATCCACTAATTAAACTTCTACCTTTAATGAAGTTTACCCCAATAATACCATCTAAACCTTCAATTTTATCGTATAGCTTTCTTGCGGCATCGTCTGTTCTATCCAACGATGCTCCCGGTGGTAATTCAATATTTGCAAAAATAATTCCTCTATCTTCATTTGGGACAAAACCTGTTGGGGTTGTAGTTGATGCCCAATAAATTCCCGCAACGGCAATGATTAATAATATTGCAGAAATATATTTTCGTTTGTATAAAAATTGAAGTGATTTTCCATACCTATCAACCGTTGCATTAAATCCGCGATTAAAAAGTGAATAGAAACGTTTTAAAGGACTTTTACCTTTCAGTTCTTCATCGTCGTGATGTGATTTAAGTAACAAGGCACATAATGCAGGACTTAATGTTAAAGCGTTTACCGCAGAAATAAGAATAGCAATAATTAAAGTAACACCAAATTGTTCATAAAAAACACCTGTTGGACCAGTTACAAAAGTTACAGGAATAAACACCGCCGCCATTACCAAAGTAATTGAAATAATGGCTCCAGATATTTCGTTCATGGCCGTTAATGTTGCCTTTTTCGGGTTCTTTTCACCCTCGTCCATTTTAGCATGAACCGCCTCAACAACCACAATGGCATCATCAACCACAATACCAATGGCGAGTACTAATGCGAATAGTGTTAACAAGTTAATAGAATACCCGAAAATATTTAAAAAGAAGAACGTACCGATAATTGAAACTGGTACCGCAATGGCCGGAATTAATGTAGAACGGAAATCTTGTAAAAAGATAAAAACCACTAAAAACACCAGCAAAAAGGCTTCTATTAAGGTTGTTATTACTTTATCAATAGACGCATTTAAAAATAAACTTGTATCGTATGGTACAAAAATATTTAATCCATCGGGAAGGTCTTTTTTTACTGATTCTAAAGTGTTTTTAATATTTTCAATAATTTCTTGCGCATTAGAGCCTTTCGTTTGAAAAATGCCCATAAATACCGCTGGATTTCCTAAACTCATGGCATTAGACGAATAGGATTGTGCATCTAATTCAATTGTTGCAATATCTTTCAGTCTTAAAAATTCACCGTTTCCTAAAGCCTTAATAACAATATCACTGTATTGACTTTCATCTTTAAAACGACCGCTATAAGTTAAGGTATATGAAAATGATTCCCCGTTATTCTGACCTAAAGAACCAGCTGCTGCTTCCAAATTTTGTTCAGCCAAAGCTGCCGAAACATCTGTAGGTATTAAATTGTATGCTGCTAATTTTTCTGGGTTTAACCAGATACGCATGGCATAATCTTGTTGCGAAAACACACTAACATCACCAACACCACTAATACGTTGCATGGCTGGAATGACATTAATTTTTAGGTAATTTTGAATAAAAGTTGCATCGTAATCTTCACTTTCGGAGTACATCGATATAAACATTAATGCACTAGTTTCTTGCTTTTGTGTTGTTACACCTGTTTGAGTCACCTCTTGTGGTAACAATGGTGTTGCCCTCGCTACACGATTTTGGACGTTTACAGCTGCAATATCGGCATCAATATCCTGATTAAAATAAACGGTAATTTCAGCTGTTCCGGTATTGGATGCGGTAGAAGTAATATAGGTCATCCCTTCCACACCATTTATCTGTTCTTCAATAGGAATGATAACACTTTCTAATACGGTTTCAGCATTTGCTCCGGTATAAGTAGCTGACACTTTGATGGTTGGCGGTGCAATATCTGGATATTCCTCTATAGGTAAACTCGTTATACTGATTACACCTAACAAAACGATGATTATAGAGATTACTGTTGAAAGCACTGGTCTTTCAATAAATGTTTTTAACATAACTTAAACGTTTTGGTTTTCTAATTTCTGAATAAAGTTGCTATGGGTTTGATAGCTTCTTCGAAAGTTGTTTCTTGTGGCGTAATAGCCATACCGTTTTTCAACTTACCTACACCAGAAACCACTATTTTTTCGTTTACATCTGCACCCGATTCTAAAACGTATAAATTATCAACAGTTGCTTTCACTTTAACAATTGAAGTGCCTACTGTATTATTTTCACCTAGCTTAAATATCATGATGTTTCCTTGTTGCTCGAACGTGGCACTTTGCGGAATTACCTTAGCATTTTCATATAAAGTTGGAATTTGAATTTTTCCACTATTACCATTCGTAATTAATTGGTTTGGATTATCAAATACCGCCCTAAAACTCACCGTTCCTGTATTTTGGTTTATTTGCCCTGAACTGGTTTGAATTTTTCCTTTTTCAGAATACATACTTCCGTTGGCAAGAATTAACTTAACCTCTGGGTAGTTTGCTAATTTTTCCTCTAAGGTTTTCCCCTCTGCATTCTGTAAAAAATCTAAATATTGCGTTTCATTTAGACTAAAAAACGCATATACTTCACTAATATCACTAACGGTTGTAAGTGGTGTTGCATCGTTTGGACTTACTAATGAACCTTCCCTAAACTTAATAGCACCTACATAACCATCCACAGGACTTTTCACCGTGGCATAACCAATATTGGCGGCAATACTGCTATAATTAGCTTGGGCCTGCGCTAAATTAGCTTTTGCTGTTTCTAATTGAACCGGACTGATTATATTTTTTTCAACTAATGGAATTAATTTTTCTACCTCAACTTTTGCAACATTAACACGCGCTTTGGCAGCACCTGCATCCTGACTTAATGATTGTGTTTCTAATTGAAATAAAACCTGACCTTTACGTACTTTTTGACCTTCATCAACTAATACCTTTAAGATGTAACCAGATGTTTTAGCTCGCACATCACTATTAACAACACCCTCAATAGTTGTTGGATATTCTTGGTAACCTGTTACT
Source organism: Mariniflexile sp. (assembly GCF_041583155.1). Lineage (GTDB taxonomy): Bacteria > Bacteroidota > Bacteroidia > Flavobacteriales > Flavobacteriaceae > Mariniflexile. Next base: position 118,253 of record NZ_JBFHGK010000003.1, on the reverse strand, counting down.
GTTTTAAGCTCTAACTTAGCTACAGGAACAAGTGTAGGTGGTGCTTGTGCTGCTCCTTGTGATTTTTGATCGCTACCACAACTTAAAACCACTAAAGATAGACTAAGCCCTAGTACTGTATAAATTATATTCTTTTTCATTTTTTCTTTGTTTAAATGCTAAATGGGTTGTTTGTTAATTTTAATCTAAGTTGTTTAATGGATGCAGATGCATCATCAATAAATGTGATATAATCATTATGAAAACTCAAATCGAATTTTTCGTCTTCATTTTCAATCTTATGAATGTTTAAAGTTTCTTTATATTTTTTAATTTCTAAATGTAGCTCGCGTACTTCATTCCAGTTATTTATCATCTCATCGATATGCTGCAATACCATATCTTTATTGATTACAAAATATTTCTTGCGATCGCCGGTTTTTGTAAAATAAACAATCTTATTTAAATCTTGCAGGTGGTTTAGGTGGGTAGATATGGTACTTTTACTCGCACATAAAATAGTTACCATATCTTCAAAAGTAGCACCTGCTTTACCGGTTAAAATTATATACGATAAAATACGAGCTGCCACAGGCGCTAACTGCTCTCTGTTTTCTAAATGAACCCCTAGTTTCTCAACCAAGGCCATTTTTTCTTTGCATATACCATCTTTCATTTTAATACTATTTGCTTGCTGTGGCCGAATATTATATGTTACAGCAAAAATTCTGTGCAAATATATATTATTGGTTCGGAACAAACCGAACTAAACGAAGTTAAATTATTGTTAAATGAATTAACTTCCAATTTTAGAAATTTGAGGACAAAAAAAAAGCCCATACTATAAAATAGCATGGGCAAATACTGTTAAAAAATTTACCTGTGTTTATTTTTTACCTTGTTCTGCCTGGGCTTGTAACACCTGTTTTTGGCGCAGTAACTCGTTTTTTGATAGTTGAATTAAATTAAAATTTGGCGATGACTTATAGGCAGCATCCAGAATATCTACAGCAGCATCAATATTTGCTTTTGTATCTTTATTATAGACTAATAAAGCGTTTAAATACATAAAAGCAGATTTTAAAGACACTTCATAAGGTGTTTGTGTTTCAAAAAAAGCTTTTTTCATATCGTCTTTAACATTGGCTAACCCATAAGTAATATGCTTTTCTGCTTCTGCTAACTTTTGTGTTTGCAAGTTTAGTTCGGCTAATTCATAAGCCAATAATGCATTAGGTTTTCTTTTGAAAAGTTCTTCAAAATGACCAATAGCTAATTCAGGTCGTTTTAAAGCTTTTAATGAAATACCTTTCACCTCAAGTGCTATATTCGAATCATCTACCATACGTTCAAAACCAATAGTATTTAAGGCCTGCACATATTTATCTTCACTCATATATATATAAGCTAAGGTGTCTTTTCTAGCAACCGAAGGCGCTAAAACATTTAAATGTGTCATGGCATTGATAATTCCCTGCACATCACCTTGCTGCTTCATTTGTTTATAATAAGCTTCATAATGTCTTAATAAATCTGGATTGCTTTGCGCACTCATAACAAATCCACTTACCACCAATGCAAATACAAATATTTTTTTCATTTTTAATTTTATTTTAGTGTGCTAAAACTATAAAAATTTAACAGTTTAACTATTAAAATAGTACTAATTATTTCAACAAAACAGTAAATAATTATTTCCTAATAAGAGAGAGGATAGTTCTAAAAAAGCAAAAACAATTTTTATAAATTAAAAAAAATGAGTACATTAGGTTAAACTAAATTAAAAATTATGGGAATTAAAAGTTTTTTAGCCTCAAGAAAAAACCAGCAAAACACTAGTGCTGATGTGCCTATTAAGGTTAGTGATTATATGTCTACAAACCTGATAACCTTCAAATCTGAGGAGTCTATTGAAAAGGTAATTGATTCCTTAATTAAGTATAAAATTTCTGGCGGCCCTGTTGTAAACGATAAGCATGAATTGATAGGAATTATTTCTGAGGGTGATTGCATTAAACAAATTAGTGAAAGTAGATATCATAATTTACCTATGGAAAACAACACAGTGGGTTCTTGTATGATAAAAACAGTAGAAACAATTGATGGTAATATGAATATTTTTGATGCGGCTAATAAGTTTTTGGAATCCAAACACAGACGATTCCCAATCTTAGAAAACGGCAAATTGGTAGGCCAAATTAGTCAAAAAGATATTTTAAAAGCGGCCTTGAAGTTAAAAGGTCATACGTGGTAATAGTATTAGCTTTCTCTTTTAACTAGGGCGTAATATTCATCTTCCAAAGGTAAGTAACCTTGATCGTACACAAAATAATATATAGTACCAGCCTTAGTAGTATAGGTACTCGTAAAAAAATTAAAATCGAAACCATGTTGAATCAATTTTGTTCGCGTGGTTTTTGTTTTTTGATCTGGATTCAAAGTTTCTAAAATTCGCCAATTTTTCCGCAACCTATTATTAATATTCCGAATCAGGTTTTTAGAATCTTTATTTATGGTATTATTAAATGCATTACGGCAATAATCGCTACAAAACTTTTTGTCGCTCCTTCCTATTATTTTCTCGTTACATTCTAAACAGGTTTTAGACATAATTATTTCTTTTCATAAAGATATAAATTTTCATAATACAAAATATTTATTTTAATCCTTGTATTTACGGTATATTAAAGCAATTTAAACGACTACAATCATTTACAAACGAACACAAATGTTTACTAACCGAATATCTTTTTTTTGCTGTCGCATCTTTGCAGTGTCGAAACATAAGAACTCGATAGTATTAACTGTTTAACGATAAAAATTTAAAATTATGAACACACTTAGAAACAAAGTACAGTTGATTGGTAACTTAGGAAACGATCCAGAAATCATCAATTTAGAGTCTGGAAAAACATTAGCAAAATTTAATATTGCTACAAATGAAAGCTACACCAATGCTAAAGGTGAAAAAATTACAGATACCCAATGGCACAATATAATTGCTTGGGGTAAGACCGCAGAAATAGTTGAAAAATATGCCACCAAAGGAAAAGAGGTTGCAATTGAGGGCAAGCTTACATCTCGCAGTTACGACGATAAAGATGGGGTTAAACGCTACATTACAGAAGTTGTTTGTAGCGAGCTACTTTTACTTGGAAAATAAACCTTTTTTTGCCCTTATACTGAATGTCAAACAAGGCTTCTTTTAAAATAAGAAGCCTTGTTTTATTTTTTTACATTATCAATATTGTAATAACCACCTTTGTTCTCTTTTCGATCTAAAGATTGCTGCACGATTAAATGGGAAACATTTATCATATTACGCAATTCACAAAGCGATGTAGATATTTTGGATTCTTTATATAATTCTTCAATTTCAGCGTGAATTAAATCTAAATGCTTTATGGCTCGTTTTAAACGCTTATTACTTCTTACTATTCCAACATAATCACGCATTAAAGCTTGCATTTGTTTTAAATTATGTTGTACTAAAATATGCTCTTTTGGAATTACTGTACCTTCATCATTCCAGTCAGGAATTAAAACATTTTCAGTTTTAGTATCATTCTCAATTAAATACTTAAAAATGTTATGTGCATAAACAAGCGCTTCCAACAACGAATTTGAAGCCAATCTATTAGCGCCATGCAATCCTGTTCTTGTACATTCACCGCAGGCAAAAAGGTTACTAATGGAAGTGCTACCATTTTTATCAACATCGATTCCGCCGCATAGATAATGGGATGCTGGAACCACTGGAATCCAATCGGTTTCAATTTTTATATGATGCTCTAAACATTTGTTATATATGTTTGGAAAATGCTTCTTAAATTCATCCATATCCAAATGCGTACAATCTAAATACACATGGGGCTCTCCAGATTTTTTTAATTCATTATCAATACTTTGAGAAACAATATCTCTTGAAGCTAATTCGGCACGTTCATCATAATCTAACATAAAACGATGTCCAGATTTATCACGTAAATAGGCACCAAAACCTCTAACCGCCTCAGAAATTAAAAATGATGATTCCCCCTCCGGCTCGTATAAAGCAGTAGGATGGAATTGTACAAACTCCATATCTTTAATTACTGCCTTAGCTCGATATGCCATGGCAATACCATCACCTGTAGCAATAATTGGATTGGTAGTATGGCCATAAACACAACCTATACCTCCAGATGCTAATAAGGTACTATTAGCCTTTATAGTAAAGATATTATCTGTTTTTTGGTCGAAAATATAGGCCCCATAACATGTTAAGATTTCAGAAGTGTCATCTATAATATGATGGTTCGTAACCAAATCTATTGCGAAATGGTGTGATAGAATTGAAATATTTGGTAATTGATGTGCCCGTTTTAATAATGCGCGCTCAATTTCATAACCAGTAATATCCTTATGGTGCACTACCCGATATTCTGAATGGCCACCTTCTTTTCCTAAATTAAATTCACCACTGGCATCTAAGTCAAAGTTAGCTCCCCAAAGCAGAAGTTCTTTAAGTCGTTTTGGTCCCTCTTCAATAACCATCTTCACAACATCCTCGTTACATAAACCATCACCAGCAATTAAGGTGTCTTCTATATGCTTATTAAAAGAATCTTTTTCGGTATCCAAAACCACAGCTACACCACCTTGGGCATACTTGGTATTGGATTCATCTTCATTAGCTTTTGTAACGATAATAACGGATCTATCAGGAAATTGTTCTGCTATTTTAACCGAAAAGGTTAATCCAGCAACACCCGAGCCAATAACTAAATAATGCGCTTCAATCATGTTATTTTGAAAGTTCTAACATGCGTTCAATTGGTAATAACGCACGTTTGCGTATATGTTCTGGCACCTCTATTTGGGGTGTTTCATTCAATAAGCAATTATATAGTTTTTGCAGTGTATTCATTTTCATAAAATGACACTCGCTACAAGCACAGGTATTATCTTCTACTGCTGGGGCAGGAATGAGCTCTGTGTCGGGCATTTCTAACTGCATTTTATGTAAAATACCAGCTTCGGTAGCTACAATAAACTTTTCGGTTGGATTTGCCTTTACAAAATTTATCATTCCAGATGTTGAACCAATATATGAAGCCGTGTTTAAAATATGCTCCTCGGATTCTGGATGCGCTATAATTTTATGATTAGGATTTTTTTTATGAAGTTCAATTAATTTATCAATTGAAAATGCCTCGTGCACAATGCAACTACCATCCCACAGCAATAAATCTCTACCTGTTTGTTTACTTACATAACGCCCTAAGTTTTTATCCGGAGCAAAAATGATAGGTGTATCTTTAGGCACAGATTCTACTATTTTAATGGCGTTTGATGAAGTACAAACAATGTCACTTAAGGCTTTAATTTCTGCGGAACAATTTACATAAGTAATAACCACATGGTCTGGATGTGCCTTAGTGAATTTCTCAAAAGCTTCTGGCGGACAAGAATCGGCTAAAGAGCAACCCGCATTTAAATCGGGCAATACCACCATTTTTGTTGGATTTAAAATTTTAGCAGTTTCTGCCATAAAATGAACTCCTGCAAAAACAATAATATCCGCATCGGTTTCAGCTGCCTTTTGCGATAATTGCAAACTATCACCTACATAATCGGCAATATCCTGTATTTCTGCAACTTGATAATAATGAGCAAGTATTACAGCGTTTTTCTCCTTTTTAAGACGATTTATTTCTTTTACTAAATCCATGAATTCTATTAATCTTCAACATTTTACATAAAAAAAATTTCTTATGCAACTCAAATAGTTTACAAATATCTTAATTAATATTTTATTGAAATGAGAATCCTTAAAAAAATGAAGTAAAAACTAACTAAAATTGAAGACCTTTTATATTTTTAAAGAATCTTTAAATTCTTTTTAAACAAAAGTTTGATTAATTAACAATATAAAAAGCCTTCTAATAGATTTTTAAATAGTTACTCCAGATTTTTGGTTTTCCATTGAAAGATTTTCAATTTCCAACTTAATAGATTGAAGTACTTGTTCACCATGTTCTAGTTCCTTTAAAACATCCTCTTTTATATTTTGAAAGGTGTTTTTTAAGTTAGAAAACATCATTTTATAATATAAAACGCCCTCGTTTAAGTTACTTGCAAAAGTTTGAAAATATTTTTCTTCCTTAGCAGTTAATAGCGTTTTCACCTCATCCAACTTGTTTTTTAGGTAATCTATGTAAATGTATAGCTCCTTAATAAATAGGTTTGGCCTATCAGTTCTAGAAATCATATTATCTCTACCATAAATATGGTCGGTCATATTTTTCAAACTCATAATTTTAGAATAATAAGCCATATTAGGACCCGGACAAATTGAAACCCCAGGCCCCTCCTTTTTAGTATCTAAACCATAAGCTAAAAGAGCCGATGTTCCTAAACCTACACAGGTACATGATTTTTCGGTTATCTTATTCCATTCCTTTTCGTATTCTTTTGAAGAAAGACCTTGAGCATCCAACTCTTTTATTTTAAGGTGTTGGTACTCTCTGGAAGCAATACAAACGCCTTTTTCTTTAAATTCTTTATTTAAGGCAACAAACTTTTTAGGACATGAACTTCCAGGACGCCCTTTTTCAATTAAGTTTTCCTTTTCTAAGTCTTTTGTGTTCGCTCTTAAATTATTAAATGGCACACCTAAAGGCGAAATATCACTTAAATACAAATCGGCTTCCTTAGCTAGAATAAGCTGATCCATTGTTTTTTCATCAACAGTTGTAGCTTCCGGAACTAATAAAAAAGGCGTTCCCCAACCAACAGCATCTAATTGATACTCATTAAGTAGAAACTCATGCTCTTCATGTGTACCAACCCCGCCTTGTGCTGATATTTTTATTTCTAGTGGTTTGTTTGCCACTTGTCTGCCTTGATTAGTTAATTCTTGATTAACCATTTTTTCAATGGAAGCTCTTAATTCTTCGCGTTTTTCTTTGAACTCTGCCAATACAGGCCCTAATAAATACCCATCGGTAGCAAAGGCATGTCCGCCGCAATTAAGTCCAGATTCAATTCTGTACTCAGACACCCATAGGCCTTTTTTTGCTAAAAATTTTCCTTGAATTAATGCCGAACGATAATCGCTTACCTTTAAAATGATTTTCTTTTTGAACTCGCCATTTTCTGACGGATAGAAATCGTCAAACTGACTCATGTAAGCGTATAAACGTGGATTCATACCTGCTGATAGTACTACTGAAGATTGCAGTTTACTATTCGCAAAGCCTCGTAATGCAGCATGGGCATCGTTATACTCGACCGATAATTTATCATCTTTAATGTAGTTATCTTTGTCAACTTTAGTCATAATGTTAACATCAATACTACCTTTCGTTAAATGTTGAGCAACCCAGCTTTTAATTTCAGCCATACTAAACCCTTTATCTGAAAGTCTATTAAATTCTTGCTTTATTTCAGAACTAGAAGGAAGCATGTTTATATATGCTTTAAACTCGTCGCTTTTTTCAGTCGCACCATTTTTTAAAGCTTCAAATTTTTTGTCAACAATATCACTTATTAAGTTAAGATATGAAGTAATTCTTTTAGCTCTAAAATCTTCAATTTTATCAGTGATCTCAACATAAGGTACTTGGAATTTTTCACTATACATTTTTCTTAGCCTTTCCAATAAAATATCGTCAACTAAGGAAATTACCGAATCAATGCCATATTGAGCCACCTTTAAAGGTGAATCAATTGTAAATCCAATTCCCATTACAGGAATATGAAAAGAATGTGTTTTAGCCATGATTTTTGTGTTTTTTAAACAAATTAAAAGTGCGAAGATAGCCCATGTGGCATGGCTAAAACATGATATTTGTCATATCCTCGGGTACGTCATCACCTCAAAAAGGCCATTAATTATACAAAAACAGCTATTTTTATAAAAATAGTTATTACAAAGAATGGTATTATGCACTTATTTTTTTTAATTATTCTTAATGATATTTCAATAATTAAAAAAAATTAATAAAATTTAAAAAAGACTACCTTCTTTAGCTATAGCTTCCTTACTTTTATAATTAATTTTTCAATTAGAACTACCTTATGTCTGTAGAACCAAAATTAACACGATTTAAACAAAACGTACTGGCAAAATACCAAATATACAATAGTATATTTATGACCTTACCTTTTGATTCCATTACAAAAACTGGTGTACTTTTACCCTTGTTTCATGAAACTTGTAAAAAAGGATTTGAAAATGGTGATGATCCAACTACCATTGTAGATACTTTTTTTAAGAAATACCAAGCAAGACGCGATGAACAAAGTCAGATTAATTTACTTTTCAGATTCATTCAATACATTGAACGACAAGTAGTATTGTTTGATGCTGTGGAGGATGCAGCGTTCCCTATTGTAAATAATATGGAAGGTATTGGAACCTTAAGAAACCTTAAAGAAACAGCCGTTTCTAATAACAGCCTAGAGGAACTGCAAAGTTACCTTGAAGAGTTTAAGGTTCGTATCGTTTTAACAGCGCACCCGACTCAGTTTTACCCAGGGTCTGTTTTAGGAATTATTACGGATTTAACACAAGCTATAAAAGACAATAATCTTTCTAATATCCATAATTTATTCGGACAGTTAGGAAAAACACCTTTCTTTAAACACGAAAAACCAACGCCTTACGATGAGGCAAAAAGTTTAATTTGGTATTTAGAAAATGTGTTTTACACCTCTTTTGGCGAAATTTATAACTACATTCAGCAAAACATCTACGATGATGGTAAAAAACATAACGAAATAATTAATATTGGGTTTTGGCCTGGGGGCGACCGCGATGGAAATCCATTCGTAAAACCAGACACCACCATCCGTGTTGCTAAAAAACTTAAGCAAGCTGTTTTAAAGAAATATTATGGCGATTTAAAAAATTTAAGACGCAAACTTACTTTTAGAGGTATTGAAGAGCGTATTGTACGCTTAGAAACTATCCTTTACAAAAACAGCATTAATTTAGATTATGCCAAAGCTATTACCTCTAAAGAACTTCTTGCTGAATTACTAAGTATTAGAAATTTACTTGTAAAAGAATTCCAGGAATTATACGTTAACGAAGTAAATAATTTAATTAACAGAATTCATTTATTTGGTTATCATTTTGCAACACTTGATATTAGGCAAGATAGCCGTATTCACCATTCGGTTTTTACTACGGTAATAGATCACATAATAAGTACCGGAAACTCAAGCTTCCCAAAAAATTACCACGATTTATCCGAGGCAGAACAAATTAAAATATTATCAGAAATCAAAGACATTTCGATAGATATTAGTGTTTTTGAAGATGAAATGGTTTCCAATACTTTAAAAACCATTGAAGCTATAAAAACCATACAAGAAACTAACGGCGAGCGTGCTGCTAACAGATACATTATTAGCAACAACCAAACCGCTTTAAATATGATGCAACTTTTTGCGATGCTTAAAATTGTAGCTTTTAAAGATCAGTTACCTGTGGACGTAGTGCCCTTATTTGAAACCATTCCTGATTTAGAAAATGCACCAGCTGTAATGGAGCAATTATATACCAACCCAGCATACATGGCGCATTTAAAAAGCCGTGGAAACAAACAAACTATCATGCTTGGATTCTCTGACGGAACTAAAGATGGTGGTTATTTAATGGCTAACTGGGGTATTTATACTGCAAAAGAACTTCTTACGTCAATGTCTAGAAAATACGGTATTACTGCCATATTTTTTGATGGACGCGGCGGACCACCAGCACGTGGGGGTGGAAAAACACATCAATTCTACGCTTCATTAGGACCAAATATTGAAGATAAAGAAGTTCAACTTACAATACAAGGGCAAACCATTAGCTCCAACTTTGGAACGTTAGACTCTTCACAGTACAACTTGGAACAATTAATAAGTTCTGGGATGTTTAATCGTTTAGGAAGTAAAAACCATGAACTATCTGATGAAGATAGAATTGTAATGGATGATTTAGCCGAAACAAGTTACGGGGCTTATAAAGACTTTAAAGGTCACCCAATGTTTATCCCATATTTGGAGCGTATGAGTACTTTAAAATACTATGCCAAAACAAATATTGGAAGTAGACCATCAAAAAGAGGTAGTTCGGACGCTTTAGTATTTTCAGATTTAAGAGCCATTCCATTTGTTGGATCTTGGAGCCAGTTAAAACAAAATGTACCTGGATTTTTCGGTGTAGGTACCGCTTTGAAAAAGTATGAAGACAAAGGAGAATTCTATAAAGTAGAAGCTCTTTATAAAAATTCTAAATTCTTCAAAACATTATTAGAGAATAGTATGATGGCTTTATCTAAATCCTTCTTCGATTTAACAAAATATATGGCTAAAGATGAAGAGTTTGGAGACTTTTGGAAAATTATCTACAATGAATATGTAATAACTAAAGATTTATTATTAAAACTTACAGGTTACGAACAACTAATGGAAAATGAACCATCAGGAAAAGCGTCTATTGAAGTTAGAGAATCAATAGTGTTACCACTGTTAACTATACAGCAATATGCACTTAAGAAAATTCAAGAGCTAGAAAAAGATCCTGTTCAAAATGAAGAAAAAATAAAGATTTTTGAGAAAATAGTAACCCGTTCTTTATTTGGAAATATTAATGCGAGTAGAAATTCTGCTTAAATTAAGTTATAATTTAAATTTAAAAGCCTTCAATTATGAAGGCTTTTTTAATTTATAAACTTTGAATTTCTAAAAGTTCTGTATTATCCTGTTCAACCCCAATCGGTTTCCCGTTCAAAATAATATCAGGAAAAAGTAAAGGAATAATGCCCTTTACAGGCTTATAAACTACAGAACTTGTTTTATCTGCTTCCGTTGTAAAGGGTAAAGTTCTATTCATTTTCTCAAAAACAATTAGAATAGCACTTAAAATTAGCGCAATTTTCAATGCCCCAAACACGCCTCCCAACAACTTGTTAAACAAACCTAAAGCAGCAAAATTAGCCATTTTGGTTAAAGCTTTTCCTGCTAAAGCAATAGCAAACACAATAAGTATTAGAGTACCAAAAAACGCCACAATATTTACTGTGTTTTCATTCCAGTCTACCCGCTCTTTTAAAAAATTTGAAGCAAAATTACTAAAATGAAAAGCACCATAAACCCCTGATAATAAAGCAATTAATGAAGCTATTTCAACAAAAAAACCTCGCCAAAAACCTCTAGCTAAACCAAAAATTAAAAAAGCAAACAAAATGGTATCTAAAGTATTCAATTATCCGTTTTTTGTAAATATATAATTTTTTAAATAGAGGCATGAAGTAAAGCCAGGGTTTGTTAACTTTGCTGTCTTGCAAATTTATTATTTTACAATAAAAAATGTCTAGAGACGAACAACTGAAACAACGCTGGGAATTGGTGGTAAACAAACTATCCAATCAATTTGCTGATGGTGACACATTAGATCTTGATGCCATTATTTATTTAATCGGTGTTCAAGAATTAGGACAGTTGGATAAAACCTTTAAAAAGGACCAAAAATTAGATTTGATGCACATTGCTATTTGCAAACTATTAACGCCTTACGGTTACTACAGCCTCGAATTTGTGGATGCCGATGGTTGGCCGCATTACAGAACCATTGAAAATTTACCCCATTTAAAAGCAGGTGAACAAAGTGTTTTAATGAAAGAAGCTATTGTAAACTACTTTTTAGAAATGGAATACATTAATTAATTACCTATAACTTCATTGTTTCATTCCTGTAATGATAATAATTTCATTAAATTTGCCATCATTTTGAACCAATCATGATAGACAAGATAAAAGAACTTATTGCCGAAGCCAACGCTTTTTCAGCTCAAACTAAAGAAGAAGTTGAAGCTTTTAGAATAAAATTTTTAGGTAAAAAAGGATTGTTAAACGGCTTTTTTGCAGAGTTTAAAAACGTGCCAAACGACCAAAAAAAGGAATTCGGCCAAGTAATAAACACTCTTAAAAAAACTGCTGAAGACAAAGTAAATGCATTAAAAGAAGAGCTTGAAAGCAAAGAAGTAGTTAAAGGCATTTATGGCGATTTATCTCGTCCGGGAGATCCCATCCAAATCGGAGCGCGTCACCCTATTTCTATCGTAAAAAATCAAATTATTGATATCTTTTCAAACATTGGGTTTAATGTTAGTGAAGGTCCTGAAATAGAAGATGATTGGCACAATTTTACAGCGTTAAACTTGCCAGAGTACCATCCAGCACGCGATATGCAGGATACTTTTTTCATCCAAACGAATCCTGATATTTTATTACGAACGCACACCAGTTCAGTACAAGTTCGTTATATGGAAAATAATCAACCTCCTATACGTACCATTTCACCCGGTCGTGTTTATAGAAATGAGGCTATTTCAGCACGTTCACATTGTTTTTTCCACCAATTAGAAGGTTTATATATTGATAAAAACGTGAGTTTTGCCGATTTAAAACAAACACTTCAATACTTTACAACCCAAATGTTTGGGAAAAGTAAAATACGCTTGCGTCCTTCATACTTTCCATTTACAGAACCTAGTGCAGAAATTGATGTGTATTGGGGATTGGAAACAGAGTCTGACTACCGCATTACAAAAGGTACAGGTTGGTTAGAAATTGGAGGTTGTGGTATGGTAGACCCTAACGTACTTGAAAACTGTAATATCGATTCTAAAGAATATTCTGGATTTGCATTTGGTGTTGGAATAGACCGTATTGCAATGTTATTACATCAAATTAGCGATATACGTTTGTTAAGCGAAAATGATGTTCGGTTTTTAGAGCAATTCAAATCGGCATTATAGTGTCTTGAGGCCTTTCGATAATAATATTATCGTTCTCAATTTTCTTATTCATTTGTAAATTCAAATTAGAAAATGCTACCAAAAACTCTTCAATTACCGAGAGTAACTCTGGTTTGCCTGTGGTAGATAAATTTGACAAACTTTCCAGTTTTAAAATTTTAGTTTCTATGGCAGTAAGCCTAGCCATTATAGCATCACTTTTAATTTCCAAAGGAATGTTTTGCTTTAAGTTAACCATTAGCTCGGTAACCCCTTTTCCGTTGGAAATGAAAAAACTTAAATCACCTTTTTTTACGCTAATTACAACATCCTCTAGTTGTTTATATTCATTCCAATTGGCAATAGAATCGCCTGCCCTAGAATCTAAAATATAATCTGTATATTTAAATTTAGCAATATCCTTAGCTTTAATAGTTTTACTATCCAAAGGGTTCTTCTCCTCCTGTTTTGCTGGTTCTTGTTTTTCTTTACAAGAAATCATCACAATAAAAACACTTAAAACACTTAATAATTTAATACTCATAATAAAAGGTAAAATAGGAAACACAAATATATAGCATTCGTTTCTTTTTTTATTAGTTAGTATCAAATCAAGTCATCTATATTTTATATTTAAAATATAAAATTATCATCAAAATCTTATTATTTTTGAACATATTCTATAAATAGCGATTAAAATGAAGTCTAAAATATTAATAATTGGTGCATGTGGACAAATTGGTTCTGAATTAACATTTAAACTACGTGAATTGTATGGCAATGAAAATGTGATTGCAAGCGACATCAGTTATAGTAATTTAGACATCGTAAACTCTGGAATTTTTGAAATTGTAGATGCTGAAAATTATGTTAGTGTAAAAGTATGCATTGAAAAGTATAAAATAGACACTGTGTATTTAATGGCAGCCATATTAAGTGCAACTGGTGAAAAATTCCCAAAAAAAGCTTGGGATTTAAACATGGAATCGCTGTTCCATATTTTAAATTTAGCCCGTGCCAATTTCATTAAAAAAGTATTCTGGCCTTCAAGTATTGCTGTATTTGGACCAACAACTCCTAAAGATTATACCCCACAATACACCGTAATGGAACCAACTACCGTGTACGGCATTACCAAACAAGTTGGTGAACGCTGGTGCGAATATTACTTTAAAAAATATGGAGTTGATGTACGTAGTTTGCGTTACCCAGGTATTATAAGTTGGAAAACATTGCCGGGCGGTGGTACAACCGATTATGCTGTGGAAATATTTCACAAAGCTTTAAATGAAGGTGCTTATGATTGTTTTTTAAAAGAAGACACCAAACTACCTATGATGTTTATGGACGATGCCATAAAAGCTACTATAGATATTATGTCGGCACCTAAGGAAGCCATAAAAATAAGGTCGTCCTATAATCTTGCAGCCATAAGTTTTACACCAAAAGAAATTGCCGATTCCATAAAAAGTCAAATACCAGAATTTAAAATAAGTTACACACCCGATTTTAGGCAAGAAATAGCCAATAGTTGGCCATCAAGCATCAACGATTCCTATGCCAGACAAGATTGGAAATGGAAACATCAATTTAACCTTACAGATATTACAAAGGAGATGCTTTCTCAACTCAATAAAAAATATAATGCAGCGCTAAAGAAATCTAATTAATTGTATATTTGATTTCCCTAAATTATAATTAGTATGTTGGATAATTTTTGGTTTAATGTTCAATATGGTATCAACCATGTTTTAGATATAAAAGCCTACGACCATGTTTTATTTCTTATTGTATTAACAGTTCCTTATCTTTTTAAAGATTGGAAACGTGTATTTCTATTAGTAACCATGTTTACGCTGGGGCATACACTATCTCTTGTTTTAGCGGTTTATGGGGTAGTAACCGTTAAAGCGCAATTAGTAGAATTTTTAATACCTGTAACCATATTAATTGTAGCACTTTTTAATGTGTTTACATCAGGTAAAGGCGCACAAAAGGAAAAAATTGGTATCCTATTTTTATCTACACTATTTTTCGGGCTTATACACGGGTTAGGTTTTGCTCGCGAATTCAAAATGCTACTAAATGATTCTGAGAGTAAGTTTGTTTTACTTTTAGAATTTGCTTTAGGTATAGAATTAGCTCAAATTATCATCGTTTTCGCAGTCCTACTCTTGGGATACATCATGCAAACCATATTTAGGTTTAATAAACGGGATTGGATCATGGTTATTTCTGCCATCGTAGTTGGATTAGTGATTCCAATGATTCTTAATAGTGAATTTATAGCATAAGTCTTAATTTAGGCGTTTCCCTAAAGGGTCGGGCCGTCCGCTATATCTTTTTAAAACAGTCTTGCCAACATTATAAACCGCAGTAATTGGCGAATTTTTCGTTTTCCACAAGTTTGCAACTATTAAGGTTTAAAAAGGATGCCGCTACCATCCCTAACGCAACCTACCAACAAAATTCAGTAACAAACCGAATTTCGTTAGAGTTTATTTAAAACTTCATAAATTTACAATCTAAATATTGTACATGAAAATCCTTCACCTAGATACCAATCACGAGTTATTAATTAATCAACTTAATCAATTAGGCTTTACCAATCATGAAGATTATTCATCTTCAAAACAAGAAATAGAAGCTAAAATTCAAAATTACGAAGGCATCATTCTAAGAAGCCGATTTTCAATAGACAAACAATTTTTGGATTCAGCCACCAACCTAAAATTTATAGGTCGCGTAGGTGCTGGTTTAGAAAACATAGATTGCGATTACGCCGAAAAAAAAGGCATTACACTAATAGCAGCACCCGAAGGCAATAGAAATGCCGTTGGAGAACACGCACTTGGCATGTTACTATCTTTGTTCAACAAGCTAAATAAAGCCGACCAAGAAGTTAGAACAGGCAAATGGCTACGCGAAGCCAATAGAGGCATCGAACTTGACGGCAGAACCGTGGGACTAATTGGCTACGGTAATATGGGAAAAGCATTCGCAAAAAAACTACGCGGATTTGATGTTGAAGTACTTTGCTACGACATAAAAGAGAATGTGGGCGATATAAACGCAAAGCAAGTAACGTTAAAAGAGTTTCAGGAAAAGGTAGATGTTGTGAGCTTACACACACCACAAACGCCATTAACCTTAGGCATGATAAACTCCGAACTTATTAAAGGGTTTAAAAAGCCAATTTGGTTTATAAATACGGCACGTGGTAAGAGTGTTGTTACTGCAGACTTAGTTTCTGCATTAAAAAGCGGCAGAGTTTTGGGTGCAGGTTTAGATGTTTTGGAATACGAAAAATCGTCATTCGAAGATATGTTTACCACCACCATGCCTGAACCATTTCAGTATTTAATACAAGCAAAAAATGTATTGCTAACGCCACATGTAGCAGGATGGACTGTAGAAAGTAAAGAAAAATTAGCTCAAACCATCGTTGATAAGATTGAGGCACATTTTTGCTAATTTTTTAAAACTTGTAACAATCTAACAACTATATAGCTTATTGATACTCGGGATTACCAACTTTCCCAATAAAACAAATAGACCCTGTTTCTTTTTCCTTTATGGCAAAAATAAAAGGTCTGTCTAGCAGAAAATGTTTAGGACTGTTAACTGATGTAGTTTCTACACCTACAACGGTTACCGCAGCAGCTTCAGTGCCTTCTTCATTAACATCAATAAAAGTTTTTTGTAACACAAACGAAATTTTGGTTGAAATATCGCTTATACCACTAAAATTAGCATTATCACTAAAAGCAATGCCCAAACCTAAATTAACTAGGGCCTCATTAAATTCTTTTTTATAGGAAAACGTAAACTTAGGCATCGTGATTCTTAAATTATGTTCAGAATAACTGCTTTGCCACGACATCCAGTTTTCATTATTCATAATAGCTAAAATATCATCTACTGTATTTTCAACATTTGGAAGCATGAGAATCATGGTATATTCGTTATTTGCATACGGAAGTTCAACCGAAGAAAATATGGAATTTGAAAAATAGTTCAAATCTTCACTCATAGACATCATATCTACTTGCTTAACGGTGCCATTATTTAATTGAAAAGATCTTTTTTTAGTGTCCTTAACATCAAAACGATACTTCCAATCACTTTTAAAATAAAGCGCATTTATTGCGTACAATACAGCATTTGGGGCAATTCCATCTAAAATATTTGAAATTTTCCCATTAGTTTTATTCGACACCCAATTATTAATTGTTTTTAAAGTATTGGGGTCGCGAAAATCTTTATTTTGAACTTCAGCAGTATAGTAACTTCTATTGGCTTCTAAAAAATTTTCATTTACTGGAAAACTATTATTTACCCAAAGTGAATTGGCAATTTCAAAAGTTGTGCCAGAGGCGTTACGGGTTAAGTGGTTTATGATATTTTGATTAACCAAATTCGTTTGCTCTAAAGTAATATCTCCATAATTAAACACATTAGAAAAGGCCTGTTGGGTATCGCCAGCAGCCCCATTATAAACCATGCCTAAAGCAAGTGAAGCGCTAACAGGCGAAATCATAAAATTGGCTTCAGTTTCGCTCTGAGCAATTTCCTCAAATAAAGAAAAAGCAAAAAGATTATTTGCCGAAACAACTGCCCCTCCTTTTGCAATAGTATTAAAAGGTTCTAAAGGTGTTTCTTCATTTGTACTACAAGATTGAACCATTAATAAGCTAAAAAAAACTGCAAAACTAACCGTGAAAATGTTTACTAACTTCATTATTTATTTGTTTTATCTTACAATATAGATGCAAAAAGTAATTAAAGGTTGCTTGCTCTAAACAAAAAAGGTACTAAAACTAAAATTATAGAATTTTATTAACTTTATAGAATTAAATTAACCTTATGCAGTACCAAGCCAATTCACCCGAAGAATACATAAGTCAACTTCCTGAAGACCGGCAAGAACCTATAAAAAAACTACGAAAAATCATTAAAAAAAACTTACCGGATGGGTTTGAAGAAACCATTAATTATAGTATGATTGGTTATGTGGTACCACATTCCATTTATCCAGATGGGTATCATTGCACACCAGAACTCCCTT
The DNA here is from genome assembly GCF_041583155.1 of Mariniflexile sp. Classification (GTDB taxonomy): domain Bacteria; phylum Bacteroidota; class Bacteroidia; order Flavobacteriales; family Flavobacteriaceae; genus Mariniflexile. Next base: position 100,427 of record NZ_JBFHGK010000003.1, on the reverse strand, counting down.
TACCTTTCATGAGTATTGCATCTCAAAAAAACTTTATTGCTGTGTATAGTTCCAGTGTGTACGCTACAAAAGATTTATACAATTGGTTCGTTTCTGAATATCCTAAACATTGCAAACGAAAAATTGACATGGGCAAAAGCTGTATCCGTTTTAAATATATGGACGACATCCCTTTTGAACTTATAGGCGAATTAGCATCTAAAATGACAGTAAAAGAGTGGATTTCCATTTATGAAGAAGCCATAAAAAAACAACCAAAAAAATAAATAATTATGAAATTAGGAGCCTTTTCAATGAGCCTTAGTGTTAAAGACATTAAAGCTTCAAAACAATTTTACGAAACTTTGGGTTTTTCAGTTTTTGCGGGAGACATTGAAAAAAATTACCTCATCATGAAAAACGGCAATGCTTTAGTTGGATTGTTTCAGGGCATGTTTCCAAATAACATTCTTACCTTTAACCCCGGTTGGGATGAAAACGCTAATAAACTAGATACTTTTGATGATGTTAGAACCATTCAAAAGCATTTAAAAAGCTCTGGAATAAAACTTGAAAGTGAAGCCGATGAAAACAGCAAAGGTCCGGCAAGTTTTGTGGTTTTAGATCCCGATGGAAATGCCATACTTGTTGATCAACATGTTTAATTCAATCTAAATGAAATGAAAAAAAGAGTTACAGGCATTGGTGGGTTGTTTTTTAAAACCAAAGACCCAAAGGCATCAAAAGATTGGTATGAAAAACATCTAGGTTTCAATACCGATGATTATGGTTCCACATTTTGGTGGAAAGATAAAGAGGGGGAAGATTGCTCAACTCAATGGAGTCCATTTTCTGAAAACACCAATTATTTCGAACCTTCAAAAAAAGACTTCATGTTTAACTATCGTGTTGAAAATTTAACTGAATTATTAGAAACCTTAAAGGAAGAAGGTGTTACCATTGTAGGCAATATTGAAGAATACGATTATGGGAAATTTGGCTGGATTTTAGATAATGATGGAAATAAAATAGAACTTTGGGAACCTAAAGACAGTGCTTTTCTTTAAAAAATCTAAACAAAAAATCAAATCAAATTCCAAAACCCAGAAACCATTTTGAATTATTCAAACATTCTCCAGTCATTTCATCTAACCGCTATCCAATGGTTCGCCATCTGTCTTGCTGTATTTGTTTTAGGCTTATCAAAATCAGGCATTAAAGGTCTTGGCATCATTATAGTAGTTATTTTGGCATTTGTGTTTGGCGAAAAAGCTTCTACAGGCGTTTTATTGCCCATGCTTATTGGTGCCGATATTTTAGCTGTGGTATATTACAATAAACATGCCCAATGGAAATACATTATCAAATTACTTCCGGCAATGATTGTAGGTGTTTTAGTTGGTGTTTGGGTTGGAAACGATATTTCTGAAGAGATTTTTAAACGTATTATGGCTGTAATCATTATTGGTTCTGTTCTCATTATGTTTATAATGGAAAACAGAAAATCAGCCAACGTACCAACTAACAAATGGTTTTCAAACGGAACAGGATTCATGGCTGGTTTTACTACCATGGTCGGCAACTTAGCTGGTCCCATTTCCGATATCTATTTCCTCGCAATGCGTCTGCCTAAAAATGAATTTATAGGCACAGCTGCCTGGCTATTCTTTATTGTAAACGTTTTTAAACTGCCTTTTCATATTTTTGTTTGGAACACCATAAGTGTTAAAACATTAGTTTTAAACTCCGTTTTAATTCCTGTAATTATATTAGGGTTTTTCCTTGGAGCTTATATCGTAACATTAATTTCTAATGTAAATTACAGACGTTTTATTCTTATCGTTACCGCATTAGGTGGAGTCATTATGTTGTTTAGATAAGGATGAATTACATAACTAATTCTTTTTTTAGTATTTTTATTATACAATCAAAAAAAACAATATTATGTCCTACGAAACAAATTTAAGCGATGGCAAAAACATCGCAATTATCGCACACATCACATTAATTGGTTGGATAATTGCTTTTGTTATGAATAATAATATTAAAAATGAATTTGCATCATTTTATATTAGGCAAATGCTTGGCTTAATGCTTGCAGCGTTAGTGTGCTCATTTGTTCCCGTATTGGGATGGATTTTAAACTTAGCGATGTTGGCATTATGGATTATTAGTTTTATAGGGGCTTTTGAGGGACAAAAAAAATTAGTTCCAATTTTAGGTGAATACTTTCAAGATTGGTTTAAATCACTTTAATTCAAACAAAAAAGCCTAATGTAAGATTTACATTAGGCTTTTTTGTTAGCTTATTATTTAAGGTTACTCCTCATTATTCTCCATAAACTTACGTTCCAATTCTGCTTGAAATTCTTCCATAACGGGTCGAACAGTGCTTTCTGGTAAGTCGGCAATTTTAATGTACATTAAACCATCTACGGCATTATTAAATAATGGATCAACATTGAAGGCTACTAACTTGGCATTTTGTTTAATGTATTTTTTAAGAAGTACAGGTAAGCGTAGCGCTCCTGGTTCTATTTCATCAATAACCTTATCGAATTTGTTTAAATCGGCCTCCGTTTCATCAAAAACAAAATCTTTATCGGCGTCTTTTAACTTTACTTTAAACTCTTTTTTAGGATGCACATATTGGGCAATGTAAGGGTCGTAGTAATGCGATTTCATAAACTCAATCATCAACGATTTTGAGAAGTTTGAAAACTGATTGCTAATACTCACGCCGCCAATTAAAAACTTGTGTTCCGGGTAGCGCAACGTTGTGTGCACAATGCCTTTCCAAAGTAAAAATAAAGGCATTGGTTTTTGTTGGTATTCTTTAATAATGAAAGCGCGCCCCATTTCGATGGACTGACTCATCATTTTATGCAACTCGGGTTCAAACCTAAATAAGTCTTGCAAATAAAAACCATCAATGCCGTAACGTTCAAAAATTTTAGAACCTAAGCCCATTCTGTATGCGCCGGCAAGTACTTTACTTTCATTATCCCATAAGAACATATGGTGGTAATAATTATCAAAGCCGTCAAGATCAATTGCTTCATTGGTACCTTCGCCTACCTCTCTAAACGTAATTTCACGAAGTCTACCAATTTCACGAAGTATGTTAGGAATTTTATCGGCTTGTGCCAAGAATACCTCATAATTTTTACTTTGTAACAATCGAGAATCGTCCTTTCTTAAGGCCTCAACTTCTTGAACCATTAAATCGGTTGCCACTGGTGTTACAATATTTTTTGGAGCCCTTGGTGCTTTTAAAGTAGATTGAATATTATCTAATATCTTCGATTTTTCTTCAAAAGCATTAGATAACATATACGTTTTTCGTCTTAAAAATTCTGAAAAATCTTCAAGAGAACTGTATTCCTTTTGGTCTTCCACCGAAATTGGTTTTCCTATTCTAACCTTAATGGTACGGCGTTTTTGGGTAAGCAATTCTGATGGTAATTTAGCTGTTCTAAGCGTGTCGCTAATTTTAGAAAGTTTATAAAACAATCTGCTATTTTTAGCATGAAAATAAATTGGAACTACTGGAACCTCAGCTTTCTTAACCAATTTCATGGCTGAAGCTTCCCAAGGCCTATCAACCACCAATTTACCATCGCGATAGGTTGAAACTTCACCAGCTGGAAAAATACCTAAAGGTCGTCCTTCTCTTAAATGAAGTATGGCATTTTTAAAACCAGAAAGACTTGATTTAGCATCCTTTCTATCTTCAAAAGGATTTACAGGCATAATATAAGGCTTCATGGGCTCGATACGATGCAATAAAAAGTTGGCAATTATTTTAAAATCCTTACGCTGTTCAAGCATTAATTTTAAAAGTAAAATACCATCGATACCTCCAAGTGGGTGATTGGACACTGTAATGTACGCCCCTTCTTTGGGAAGTCGTTTCAAATCTTCCTCTGGAATTTCAAATTTAATCTGAAAATCATCTAAAATAGCATCTAAAAAAGGTAGGTCGTTAAGGTGTTTATTTCGATTGTAAATTCTATTAAGTGTAGATATTTTAAGCACTTTCATTAGCAACCAACCAACAAACGTTCCTACAAATCCATAGTTATCTACGTTTATTACTTTAGCTACTTCTTTTGCCGAAACTAATCCTATCTCCTGTTGTTTGCTCATGGACTGCAAATGTACTAAATTGTTATTTACTTACTACTTGAACAGTTTCTTGTGTTAATTGCTTCAACAACACCGTTTTACCTGCTTCAATTTGATTAATTGAAGCCTGATTATAATGCCTAATAGTATAAAGGGACACGTTTTCGTGACAAGTTACCTTGAATTTCGCCTTTAAATGATGTAATAACTTATCTAGATTATTATAAATATTATCTACACAAACCGAAAAACTAATGGCCGAGTTTTGAATTACATCCACCTTCATTTTATATAAATGTAGTAAATTAAATATTTCACTTATGTTTTCTTCTACTATATAAGAGAAATCTAAAGATGATAATGAAATTAAAACCTGGTTTTTCTTAACAATGAAACATGGCACCATTGGGTCGAGTGTGCTATTTTTACCTATGCGTGTTCCAGGTGCTTCGGGATTTAAAAACGATTTAACATATAAAGGAATTTCCTTTCCCTGAAGTGGTTGTAAGGTTTTTGGATGAATAACAGATGCCCCATAAAAGGCTAATTCTATGGCTTCTCTGTAACTTATTTGATTTAGTAATTGAGCATTCTCAAAATAACGTGGATCGGCATTTAAAACGCCTGGAACGTCTTTCCAAATGGTAACACTATCAGCATTTAAGCAATAGGCATAAATAGCTGCAGTATAATCACTCCCTTCTCTACCAAGCGTAGTAGTAAAATTATTTGGATCGCTACCTAAAAAGCCTTGTGTTATATTTAAAACGGAACTATTAAAATTAGAGGTTATTAATCGTTGTGTTTCTTCCCAATTTACATTTGCTCGCCTATAGTAATTATCGGTTTTAATTTGCTCTCGCACATCAACCCAGTTATTTTTTAATCCATTGTCGTTTAAATAGTCACTAAGAATTGTGCTTGAGATTAATTCGCCAAACCCTATAATTTGGTCGTAAACAAAATTATAGTCGGGTGATTTGTTTGTTTTACAAAAGGCATTAAGTTCTTCAAAAAAAGTAGCTATTTTTTTATAAATAGGATGAAGTTCATCTTCAAATAAATCTATTAAAATCTGGTTATGGTATTTTTTTACTTCTTGAATCGCACTTTGCAGTTCAGGTTTATTATCAAAATAATTTTTAATTACAACTTCCAAAGCATTGGTGGTTTTGCCCATTGCAGAAACCACGATTAAAACATTTTTATAACCTACTTTTTGCAATACGGAGGCTACATTTTTTACACCATCCGCATCTTTAACCGATGCTCCACCAAATTTGAATACTCGCATTTTATAAATTTGCCATATAGTTTTTAATACCTTCTTCGTTTAGGTGTACTACATTCCATTCACGTAACACGTTTGCCCCTTTTTTCTCGTATAAGTTAATTGCGGGTTTGTTCCAATCTAAAACTTCCCAGTTTATACGCTTTACACCTAATTGGCTCCCATATTTAACAACCTCATCCAATAGGGCAGTACCTAGGCCTAAACCACGCATGGTATCACTAACTACCAAATCTTCTAAATGCAAAATTTTACCTTTCCAGGTAGAATATCTATGAAAAACCAAGGCAATACCTTCAACTTTATTGTTTACTTCAGCCACAAAACACACAAATGCAGGATGTTCCCCAAAACCATCCTTTTCTAAATCTTCAACGGTAACTATTACCGCATCTGGTTCATTTTCATAATGTGCTAGTTGATTAATTAATGCCAATACGCGTGGCATATCTTCTTTTTTTGCCTTTCTAATTGTAAAATTCATAATATTTTTAAATTATTTCAAAGATAGCTTAAAGTTGAATATTTAAAAGATTAATCTTAGACGAAAACGTTGTAGTTAATTAAAAAATAATTGATATTTGTAGTAATTAAAAACAATTTTATGTCTCACAAAAAGCAAACCTTAGGAGAATTTATTATTGAAAATCAATCGGCATTCAAGTATTCTTCTGGAGAATTATCAAGTCTTCTAAATTCCATCCGATTAGCCGCAAAAATAGTAAACCACGAAGTTAACAAGGCTGGTTTGGTTGATATTATTGGCGCTGCTGGCGACACTAATATACAGGGAGAAGACCAACAAAAATTGGATGTATATGCTAATGAAAAGTTTATACAAACACTTACAAAACGTAATATTGTTTGTGGCATTGCTAGTGAGGAAGAAGACGATTTTATTTCAATTAATAGTAATGATGAAAACCATCAAAATAAATATATTGTTTTAATTGATCCGCTTGATGGTTCTTCCAACATTGATGTGAATGTATCTGTTGGAACCATTTTTTCTATCTACAGACGTATTACTCCTGTTGGAACACCAGTAACTCTGGATGATTTTTTACAAAAAGGAAGTCAGCAAGTAGCCGCAGGTTATATCGTTTACGGCACCTCTACCATGCTGGTTTACACCACAGGAGCTGGCGTTAATGGGTTTACGTTAAATCCGGCCATTGGTTCGTTTTATTTATCACATCCTAATATGCAATTCCCTGAAGACGGTCATATCTATTCCGTAAATGAAGGTAATTATATTCAATTTCCGCAAGGCATAAAAAATTATATTAAATACTGCCAAAAAGATGAAGAAGACAGACCATACACTTCAAGATACATTGGTTCTTTGGTTTCTGATTTTCACAGAAATATGATAAAGGGTGGTATTTATATGTATCCGCAAAGTTCAAAAAATCCTAACGGAAAATTACGTTTATTATACGAATGTAACCCGATGGCTTTTTTGGCAGAACAAGCTAATGGAAAGGCCAGCGATGGTTTTAATAGAATAATGGATATTCAACCAACCGAATTACATGAACGTGCTCCGTTTATTTGCGGAAGTAAAAACATGGTTGAAAAAGCAGAAGAGTTTATGCGTAATGCACAATAAATAATAAATTAGAATATAAAAATGCGAACTTGAATGTTCGCATTTTTTTTTAGTATACATCTTCAACATTATCCTTAATCCAACTAAGGCACTCATTAAAAGTTTCAAACAAATATTCCTTAGAAATTAAATCTGGGATGATATCAATGCGTTCCATCATTAATCTTGGCTGTTTAAGTAAGCCTACAAACAATACCGTAATGTTGTCTTTTCTTAAATCTACCAATACATCTTCCATGGCATATAACCCAGACTGATCTATATAAGGCATTTTTTCTAATCGAATAACCACAGTAGACGCTGTTTTGGGTATTTGCTTTGCCAGAATTTGAAAATCGCTTGTAGTACCAAAAAATAACGGGCCGTTAATATGTTTTATAAAAACTTCTTCTTTTAATTTTTCGGGGAAACCAATTTCATCTTTCCACGCTTCTTCCTTTAAAGTTCTAACGTCGGAACGTTCGGCTGTTAAATCACCAATCTTCTTCATAAACATCAAAGAAGCAATTACAAGCCCGATACCAACAGCATAAACTAAATTCCAAAGTGAAGATAATAACAATACAACTAGCATTATTAATACTTCTGAACTTAATTTAAGCATACCGAACTTAATATCTTTTGGTAAACTTGGAATGGCTTTCAGTCCTTTATAATCCATAACACCTATTCCAACGGTAATTAAAATGCCCGCTAATACAGCTGCCGGGATTCTTGAAGCTATTGGTCCTAAACCTAAAAGAATAATAAGCAGCATAAGACCCGCAATCATTCCAGAAAGTTTTGTTTTTCCTCCAGAATTAATATTAACAACCGTTCTAATGGTGGCACCTGCTCCAGGAATACCTCCGAAAATGGCTCCAATACTATTACCAATACCTTGTCCCACTAGTTCTTTGTTAGGGTTGTGCTTGGTTTTAGTCATATTATCGGCAACAACACTAGTTAAAAGTGAATCAATGGCACCTAATAATGCTAATGTTAAGGCTGTAAAAACATAAGGTGTAATAGTTCCAACATTAAAGTTTGTGAAAATTTCTAAATGTGGAATGGGTATGCCTCCTGGAATTTCTTCAATGGGTCTGTAGTTTAAACCAAATGCTACTGCAGCACCAGAAACCACTACTAATGCCACTAGTGTACTTGGAATTTTGTTTGTTATACGTTTAAATCCGTAAATTATTATAATGGTTGATAACGCCAGTATTAACTCTAACCAGTTTATGTGTTGTATAGCTCTAGGCAATACTTTTAACGTTCCTAAAACGCCAGATGCTTCGTTATTTGCAAGGGTTTTGGACTCTAATAAAATATCCTCATCACTAATGGATTCTGCCCTTTTTATAGTTTCTTTAAAATCTTCTAAAACTAAAATGCCTTCTCCAGCTTCTTCTTTTAGAATATTTTCTAGTATTAATTCTTCTGCCTGAGGTTTAAATTGGTTTACTAAACCTTCATCTTCCTTTGGGTAATACCCTATTGAGGGTAAAATTTGAGTTATGAGAATAATAACACCAATGGCCGTCATAAACCCAGAAACAACGGGGTACGGAATGTATTTAATGTATTTACCTAAGCCTAAAGCTCCTAGACCTATCTGCATTAATCCAGATAAAAAGAATACAATAAGAATGGCTGGTAAGGCCTTGTTAACGTCGCCATCATTCACGGCAACAATTCCCGCAATAACAACCATACTTACGGCCGTCATTGGTGCGGTAGGCCCAGAAATTTGGGTATTGGTACCACCAAATAATGCTGCGAAAAAACTTAAAAATATAGCGCCATATAGCCCTGCACTTGGCCCCAAACCGGATGAAACTCCAAAAGCTAGCGCTAATGGTAATGCAACAATACCTGCGGTAATTCCGCCAAAGGCATCTCCTCTAATGTTTGAGAACAGTTTCTTCATGGCTATATTTAGTTTAGGCTTTTAATTTACGACATTTTTTTAAGTTTTATAAATTTTAAAAAGTAACGAAGGTCATTATATTAAACTGGTCTCTACCTGAAGTTTCAAAAAATTGATTCATATAACCGGCTTCAACTTTTAAATTTTTATTTAATTGATAACCGATACCACCATACAATCTATTTCTATCAAAAATAGCTGTTTTTGTGTTTAAAAACAGCTCATTATAGGCTGAAATATAATATTTACTGCTTTCTGAAAAAGGAATGTTTAAACCTAAAAAGTAACGAAAACGCATTTTAAAATCAGCTTCAACAAAACGTTGTTCAAATCTGTAGCGATGATTCAATGTAATGCTTCCTATAGTTTGTGAAGCTGTAAATTGTTGAAAGATTCGGTGTTCATTAACATCCTCTTTTTCATCAGTATCTCCAACATAATTTTCCGATAAAATATAGACATAACCTAAAAGCACATTATTTTTGCCCTCATTAAAGGTATAACCTAATCCGGTTCGTAAAAGTAATTGTTCTAAATCTCCAATCGCATTATAATTTCTATATTGAACTTCGTTATGAATATTCCATTTAGAATTAATCTTTTTATTTCCAATGTAAATTAGCCAATTACCGAAATCGCTGTCTTGTGCCTTTACAAAGTTAGGCAGCACTAACAAAATTGTTAGTGCTACCATACTTATCCTCTTCTTCATAATGTTTTTAAATAATTCTGTTTATTCGTAAAATACAACTTCACCTGTATTTACGTCGTACATAGCGCCGATTATTAGAATTTCTCCGTTTTTCTCCATTTCGGTTAGAATTGGACTTTCAGCATGAATTCTTTCTATAGTTAATTCTACATTTTTTTTGGCAACACTATCAACAAAATCTAAATTTTTTGAATTTCTAAGACTCGCATCACTAGGCTCTGAAACTGCATTTACAGCAGGAGTTATTTTTTCAATTAACTTTGTTAAGTTACCCATTTTAGCATCATCACAGGCGCCTTTTACAGCACCACAACTTGTGTGACCTAATACTACTATCAATTTAGTGCCCGCTAGTTTACAAGCAAACTCCATACTTCCTAAGATGTCTTCGTTTACAAAGTTTCCTGCAATACGAACGCTAAAGATATCACCCAACCCTTGGTCGAATACTAATTCGGCCGAAACTCTAGAATCGATACAGCTTAAGATAGTTGCGAATGGAAATTGCCCCTCGCTAGTATCATTAACTTGCTCTAATAAGTTTCTGTTTGCCTTTAGGTTATTTTGAAACCTTTGATTCCCTTCTTTTAAATATTGCAAAGACTTTTCAGGCGTCATCGTTAACTGGGTTTCTCTTGTATGTGCTTTCATAATTTATATTTTTATTTGATTTTTTTATATGGACTTTTGTGATATTTGATTTTGTTTTCCAGCAAGTAATAGCGAGACCTTTAGCTTACTGATAACATCTTTCACGTCGGAATTAACCGAAGGTACTTTTTTAGCTTTTTCAACACCTCTGTTTAAGCATAATAGGTTGACTTTACTTTTTACAAGGTAGTTGGATAGACTGCTCATGGCGTTATCGCTTTGTTCAAACACAAACTCAATTGTATCTGTATCTGTTCCATTACCATTAGTTTCTTTTAAATCGTTGGACTTATTAATGATTTTGAAACATTTTAATGGTTTTTGAGAATGTGCCAGCAAACTATTGGAAAATTCCAAATTAAACGCTTCTTCAATATTGTTTAATACCCCCAAAGCAAGTTCCTTATCAGGCTCTAAACCATTTTCATTGGCAGCTATCATGATAACACCTTCATGGTTTTTTAAAATGAAATCTGTAACATTGTCTCCAATGATATTGAATGCTTTAGACTTCTTTTTACCCAATACAATGATATCTGGTTTATGTTCATTTATATAGGATAAAATTTCATCTTTAATATTTCCAAACGTAAATGAATACGGTATGTTTATTCCAAATTCATTCGAGATTGGAGTTATAATGTTTTGTATTTTCTTTTCCGTTTTTCTGTATTCGCTGTTTATGGTTCTAATAGCTGATAATTGATTTTCCTTTTCAACTACATCTGTTGGTTTCTTTATGTGAAAAAACTCAATATCACCTTGAATCATTTTGGCCAGACTAACAGTGCTTTTCAATATCGTTTGAGTCGATTTTTTTAAATCTGACAGTACTAAAATTTTATATTTATCCTTTTTCATAACGATTTAACTTAAACTTAATTCAGACTTAGGTCTTTCTCTAAAGAAATCGATAAAACTAGGTGGGTTTTCAACAATACCACGTTTTGAAACTAGTTTTATATCAATATTTCTTTCCTTTGCTTTATATAGAAAATCTTCCAATATTTCTATAACATCATTATCTAAATACCTGGTTTTTATTAGATTAATTTCTAAATAAGTATCTCTAGGTAGACTATCTAATTCTTTAAGAATAGCACCTTTATTAAAGAACGTAACTTCTTCCGCAAGGGTCATTTTTATTTTATGCTTACCATTACTTTTGTCTTCAATATGAAGGAAATGGGAGTTTTGGTAGCTCTTTAATAAAATTACAACAATACCTACCAATAATCCTAAACTAATACCAACTAGTAAATCGGTAAACACAATACCAACCACTGTAGAAATAAAAGGCACCCATTGTTTCCATCCTAATGCATACATTTTTTTGAATAACGTCGGTTTTGCAAGTTTATAACCCACAACCAATAAAATTGCTGCCAATACGGATAAAGGAATCATATTTAATAATCGAGGTATTAAGATAACCGATATTAACAACAGAAACCCATGTAATATGGTAGATAGTTTACTTTTTCCTCCAGACTGAACGTTTGCAGAACTTCGTACAATAACTTGGGTTATAGGTAATCCACCTACCAACCCAGACACAATATTTCCTGCACCTTGTGCAAATAATTCCCTGTTGGTTGGTGTAACATTTTTATCTGGATCTAATTTATCCGATGCCTCAACACATAAAAGAGTTTCTAAACTTGCTACTAATGCAATTGTAAAAGCTATTACCCACACTTCAGTATTAGTGATAGCTCCAAAATTTGGAAAACTAAATTGATTCAAGAAGGATGCCGCATCTTCAGGAATTGGCACACTAACCAAATGTTTATCTAAAATAGCCAAACCTTCATTATCACTTGTAACCATAACATAAATAATACCAACTATTACAGCTACTAAAGGCCCTTGAATAACCTGAAAAAACTTAGCCTTTTTTGAAAGGATTATATCCCAAAATAAGATAATAGACAAACCTATAATTCCAACCGTCATTGAACCTAGGGTAATATTATCTGAAATGTTCAGAATTGCAGAAAATGTATTTTCACCTGAAGCCTCTACAAAACTGTCAGCACCTTCTGGTTCCGAATCATAACCAAAGAAATGAGGAATTTGCTTTAATATAATGATAATACCAATACCTGTAAGCATCCCTTTAATAACTGAAGACGGGAAATAATAACCAATAACACCAGCTTTTAAAACTCCAAATATGATTTGAATAATTCCAGCTAAAACTACAGCAACTAAAAAGTTTTGATAACCACCCAAAGTGCCTATTGCGGTTAAAACAATTGCGGCTAAACCAGCTGCAGGTCCACTAACTCCTATTTTAGACCCACTTAAACCTCCAACAACAATTCCTCCAATAATACCTGCTATTACTCCAGAAAATAAAGGAGCTCCACTGGCAAGAGCAATACCTAAACATAAAGGTAAAGCAACAAAAAATACAACGATACTTGCGGGCAAGTCGTTTTTTAACGTTTTAAACATACTATAATAATTTTAACCTCTTGGATATTTTTCAAAAGGTGTTAGACTTGATAATTAGACTTTATTCAAAAAGTTCCAAAAAAAACCGGAAAATTATAATATGATGTATTCGGGAGGTGGGGAAATTAAATTGAGATGTGGTTTAGGATAGCTCTTAAACCTAAAATTAAAAAATTGATAGCTTTTTAATTTGAAATGGGTTGTAAATTCGGCAGAGGCAATTGAAAATGGAGATACCACCTTCTTTGCTTTTGAATTTTCTTCTTCCTCTGCTATAGAATAAAAGATTGATGTATCAACAGCATCATCTAATACAACAATTACCATGGGAGCCATGATAAGCCCCATAAATAATAAAGTAAAGAAAAGTGCTATTGTTTTTTTGTACATCCTTTTTCTTATCAAAAAAGCAAATATAAAACTTAAAGCCTGTTATTATGTTAAATAATTTTTAAAATGATTTAAAAATTATTGATTTTTGGTTATTTCTTTTTTTAATAGTGAAAAATTATGGATTTGATATAATGAAAACCTCAAATAGCGCATAACACGTGTATTTGGTAGTATTCTCATTTTAAATAAAGTGAGTAATCTATTTCATTTTTAAATATCAATTTAGATAGCGGCAGCTTCTATCTACCTTTAAATTGTCATCATTTAAGGCAGATTGAGTGTATTGTTTTTAATTAGAAAGAATCAAAGAATTAATTATTTCTAATTAAAACTCAAGATGACAAAACATTTACAAAAAAAAATATAAAAATTTAATACCATCCTCGTATATTATATGTTGGCTGTTGGTTTAAACCATAGGCAACCCCTACATCTCTAGCAGCCTGAATACTAGATCTTTCAACATCTAATTCTTTTAACTTATAAATCCAATCTCTATCTAAAAGTTCTTTAGCTTTTATGCGTTCAGCAATATTTTGATACAAAACCTTTACTTCATTAAAACACGACGCTTCTGGTTGAATGCTTGATAAGATGGCACCTGCTTCATTTGCTGCATCTAAATCTTGATTTGCAGCCCAAATACTGCTTGCTTCATTTAATTTTCGTTTGCAGTCTAAATTAATGGCCTTGATATAAACAGCGTTTATTTTATTTTTAACATCATTAAAGCAGTTGCTTACAACAGGGACACCAGACAATAGCCCTAAAGCAGCTTCATAGTTATTTTGCGAAGCTAGCGCATCGGCTTTAGCAATTACCAAATTACAATTGGTGTTATAATAGTCAATAATACGCTCCTTACTTCTAGAAACTAATTGTTGAAGCACCGGGTTTTTAGGCTTTATTTGGTTAACCGCCGCCATAAATGCTTTGTTTTCATTAGTACCCACACCTTTCACTTGAATACTTTCACTAGAGAAAAGAGTACCTTCAAAACCATCACCCACATACATGGTTACTTCCAAATTTAATGCAATGGTTGGCGGTGCCGTTGGCATAACATCTTTGCTAAGCACTATAATTTTAGGTGTAATTATAAACTGCGATCCATACCCCCCTTGCCCAATACCATTTGCTGTAATTATTTGATTTAGCTTATTGGTCAACATGTTTTCCGCATATGCAGGAACACTTTCTATTTGATTAGGAATATAAGAACCTAAAAAAATACCATCATAATTAACATTACTTTGGGCCGTTAACACTAAGGAGCAAAGAAACATGAAACTGAATAATAAGTTTTTCATTTGTTTAAATTTTATAATTTATTTACCTCCTAAGATAACCGTAGCCCTACCCAATCCTTTCATAACCAACTTATTTGATATGTTGTAAGGAGCCTCTTTTAAGTATTTACTAAGTTCGTTTACAAAGCGTCGGGCATCCATAGCTCTGCCTTGTTCATTTTCTAATGGAATTCTTACCTGTTCAAACAATGCCATGTTCTCGGTTATATTAGCCGTACTGAAACGACCTTTTACTGTATTGGCAGCCAGCCAATCTTCAATAATAAAACTAAGTTCTTCGCCGTCAAATTCTGTTTCCAAATCACCATCCCAATCATCCCATTTTTGAACACGAACAATTATTTCTCTTCCGTTAGCAAACATATCATCAAAATGTGCCTGTAAACGTTCTGTAAATTTATCCATATGCGCCAAAACCGCTTCTGAAAGCAGTACTGGCAATTCCGCTGAGAAAGAGGGCGCACCCGTACCTGCAGCAGTGGCTATTTGTTTATCTGTATAAGCGTCTAATCCCTGAAGATTAAAGGTTATAGACTTTTTAGGTCCCGTTTGATTTACGACCCATGTAAGCTGCATGATAATATCGGCTTGCGCCACTTTCTTTAAAGCATCAATTGGGCTTTCGGAAACATCACTACCAGAATCTTTTGACGAACGCATATTGTCTTCAGCCGCATTTGATTTTAAGGTTTTAATAGCAGATTCCATATTTTTCAATGGGAAACCTCTATCTGCCATCATACCATTTATCTGGCTAATTACAAGAAGAACATCTGTGTCTTGTTGAAAGGCTTTTTGATAATCTGGTATTTGTACCATGGTTCCTTGATCATCATAATTGATAACATAGCCGTTTTTTATGCACCAAGCATCACTAGGAACAACCATAAGTGTTGGCTTTTTGGCCTGGCTAATTGCTACTGTACTTATAAAAAATAGACAATAGCCAATGTATAAATGAATCTGTTTTTTCATAAAATATTATTTAAAATTAAAACCCCGACGCTAAACCTCTAACGATGCCTTCTTCTTCCAATCGTTTTCTTAACATGTCTGTTTGAACATTAACAACAGCACCTATTTTGTATTCACGCTTACTTACCTTTAGCCTATCGCCCGGTGCGATATTGCCATCAGTAGCCGCAGAAACATACCTAAGGTAATCGCCACCATCTGCAAAAAAGGCTTCAAAAAAAGCGGCATGTTCAGAAGCCTTTTCTGCCGATCTTAATAATGGGCTGAAAGATGTACACCCCTGTGGCCCTCCTGCAAACCCTTTAAAAATTATACCGTGTACTGCGTTTTTCATGGCATGAGAAATAGCATGTTTCGGATTTTTGGAATACGACCAAACTTTAACAAGTTTAGAGCCTAATTTTCCAATCCCTTCACATTCTATATCATAACGAAATATTTCAGTATCCTCATTGGCTTTTTCATTTTTCCATTGGGCATTAGTGGTTATTCCTGTTAGTAAAATAACCACCATGATAGTTAGTTTTTTCATGTATAGTGTCATAGTTTTTAATAGTTTTAGGTTAATTAATTTGTCGGATTAACATACCTGCATAATATTTCCCTTTAGAGCCACTAAAAGTTGTATACGCCATGTCTGAAGGGTTTTCTTCGTTGGCATTGTATCTGTTGTCCCAAATCAGGTCTTTCTCTACTTTTATAACACCCACCCGTTTGTACTCCGTTACACCATTATCATTTAGTATTTGTTCTAAAACTTCATACTTGTCGCCTTTTTCTAAGTTTTCTTTTAGTCCAATTTTGGCGGTTATAGGGTCCCCGCTTATTAAGGGTGTTTTGGTTCTAAAAACCTCAAATTCTCGTTGCAGTTTTGCAATTACGTTATCTATAGCTCTTATAGTTGCCACACTAATTAAATCCTGATTGCTTTTTTTAGAAAAGGACGTGCTTTGTATGTCTGCCCAAGAAGTTTCAGTTCCGATGTATTCCAATTTAAAAAGATCTGTTTCGTCAAATGCCTTTTTCTTTTCCGAATCAACGGAAGCATCATCGGTCCAAAAATCATTGTAAAAAATACTAGCCACTTCATCATTCCAAACCAATTTGTAGAGATAAGCATTTGTTTTTATAACATAGCCTTTTCCTGCAACACCAACACCACCCGAAGCTAAAGTACTGGCGGTCGCAATATCATCCTTACCTAAATAGGAAGCAACTGAAGAAATATTCGCTAATAAGCCTTTGGCTTTTTCTGCAACCTCCTCTTTATTGGTGTATTTAAAATTGTTCACGATTACAAAGGTGTTATTTATAAGTTCCTCGCCTGCATCTGCCAACATAGCTGATCCTCTTTCGGTATTATTGGCTATTTTGACATCTAAATCGGATGCGTTATAGAAACCTCGTTCAGCAATTAAATCCATATTGAATCCGCCTAATTCACTTCTATTAAACCATTTTTCAACCAAATCCTTGGCTATTCCCTTGCTGTTTAGGTAATTCAATATAGCTAGGTGTTGGTTTGCTTTTTCTTCTTTTTTATCATTTGAATTTTGGTTAAACTTTGAAAAAACGCCTTTCTTTTTTGTGTCATCTTCCTCCTTAACCAACGTGTCTTTATAAACAAACGTGGAGTCTGATTTTGGAATTAAGCGAAGGTTTACAATATGATTGTTAAACTTATCAATTAAAGGTGCATTAATAAATTTGCTTTGAATGGTATCACTATATTCCTGTTCAAGGTCACTTATCATTAAAGTATGTAATGAACTTCGTTTATACTTAAAGTCCGAAACTGCTTCTTGCGCTCTTAACAATGCGCTTGAAAAGAGAGTTAATACCAGTATAAGATTTATTGAATTTTTCATTTAGAGGGATTTTTGGGTTAAATAAACTAATAGCTTCTGTTGTAATATTGCCATAGCTAGTTTAAAAGTATTTACGTAACTAAAATATCGAATACAAGCTTCGGAAATAGTGCTCTGCAAATAATTGTACTGTGCAATTACCCGAACGGTTTTATTTAAAGCAATTACATTTAGGGAGTTTAATTGATAATCAATGATTATCCGATGACTAAAAGAGTAATTTTTATTTTCATTTGTGAAGGTTTTAAAAGATTAGTTAAAAGCTGTTTGATTCTGAAATTATTTCACTAATTAGTTTTAGTCTCTATTATAATACTATTCTATTAATCCCAAGTCACTACCCCATTCATGGTCAATATAGTTCCGGTGTCGGTATTAATAACCGTTGTGTTTTGAAAAGTCACCTTTTTATTTGTTTTATCAACACTAAAGCCCGTACCACAATCGGTATCAAAGGAAGAAGTTTCCGAGGGTGTGGTGCATACATATCTAAACTCTTCGCCATTTTTAAGTATAGCCATAGAAATTGCTTTCTCTCCGTCAGCCATATCTTCTGCACTAAATTGAACAGCCACAATAACAAAGGCATTAGAAAAATTTGTTGGTACAAGTTCACCATCTTCAATGTTGGTGTTTTCATCAAGTAAGGTTACAGATTTGGAAGTGCCTGTAGTATCTAACCCATCAATATCTATATTTCCAACCTTTAATGAAGTACCAATGGCTGCTGTATCAGGGCCAGACAACTGAATGGTTCCAAAAACGGCTCCATTATCGGAATCATTGCCACCATTATCCGAACAGCTTGTTATAATTATCAGTGTAACTAAAAATAATAATGAGTTGATTTTTTTCATTTTTTTTAATTTGTAATTGATATGAACTTAATTATATCATTTAAAACTATTCAAATCAATGCTCTTCCGTATGTTTGAAAAATGCTTGAATTAGATTTCTACCCATCCATGTTTGTAACGAAGTAAAAAAGAAACATGGTAAGACTTTTCTATCTTGAAATACCATGGCAGAACAATAAATGTCACCGAAAATTTGAGAGATTTCATTAAAAACTGAATATGAATTGATTAATAGCTTCTATAAACCTAGTTTTTAATATATTAAAAAACTAACACTAATTATTATTTATAGGTATTTATTTATTATCTGTAGCTTGTTAATTATTTTTTCAAGGATTATTCTGATTTATTTTTAATATTTTCAAGCTTCAACCCACGAAGTATCTTTTAAATTGATTCGTAATTCGTACGTGTTAGAATAAGTTATTATGTTATAATTTATTCCAATGTATTGGCGAAAGACTCTCGTGAAAAATTACTGTTGAAAAGAAAGATGAAATTGCCAGATTAGAAGAAAATAAAAAGAACATCCTTAGAATCAGTTTTGAAATAGAACGATTAATTGCTTAGTAGGTTATTTAACCTTTTAGGACAATACAACACAATGCTATTTCTAAAAGGCACAAAGATGAATTTCTAATGAGCTTAACCTAGTATAATAAAAAAATGCAAACCTTAAGGTTTGCATTTTTTTATTATATAACACTTAGACAATTAAATTATAAAGCTACCAAATCGTCCTTTTCATTTTTAGTAGGTAAATCGGATTTACCCATTAAATAAATATCCACTTGGCGTGCTGCTTCGCGACCTTCAGAAATTGCCCAAACAATTAAAGATTGTCCTCGGCGCATATCACCTGCAGTAAATATATTTGGAATGTTTGTTTGATACTTGCCGTAATCAGCTTTATAATTAGAACGCGCATCTTTTTCTATACCTAATTGGTCTGCAATAGTGCTTTCTGGTCCTGTAAAACCTAGAGCTAATAACGCTAAATCACAAGGCCATGTTTTTTCAGTCCCTTCAAGCTCTACTAACTCTGGACGCTGTCCAGGAACCATTTTCCACTCTACGTTAACAGTTTTTAAAGCAATTAGTTTACCATCTGCATCTTTAACAAATTCCTTGGTATTTATTAACCAGTTTCTTTCAACACCTTCTTCATGTGATGAAGATGTTTTTAACTGTAATGGCCAAAAAGGCCAAGGTGTTGCCGGAGATCGATGTGCTGGTGGCTTTGGCATGATTTCAAAATTCACTACCGATTTTGCACCCTGACGATTAGAGGTTCCAACACAATCTGAACCTGTATCACCACCTCCAATAACAATAACGTGTTTATCTGTTGCTAATACTTGGTTTTCTACTTCTTTACCGAAAACAACTTTAGTTTGCTGAGTAAGGAAATCCATCGCTTGCACCACACCATCAGCATCAGCTCCTGGTGTTGGTAATCCGCGTCTTTCTGTAGCACCGCCACATAATACTACGGCATCAAAATCCTTTAACTGCTTAACGTCATAATTAACGCCAACATTTACATTGGTTTTAAAAGTGATTCCTTCCGCTTCTAAAATTGCGACTCTACGGTCTATAATACCTTTTTCCATTTTGAAATTTGGTATACCGTAACGTAATAATCCACCCACTTCATCATCTCTTTCAAAAACAGTTACCGTATGTCCTGCTCTGTTCAATTGCTGCGCTGCAGCTAATCCAGCCGGTCCTGACCCAACAACTGCAATGGTTTTTCCTGTTCTGGTTTTAGGTGGTTGTGGTTTTATCCAACCTTCTTTAAAAGCACGTTCTACAATATTTTTTTCAATATTTTCAATAGAAACGGGGTCTTCAATAATCCCTAATACACACGACTTTTCACATGGTGCAGGACATAAACGACCTGTAAACTCTGGGAAATTATTTGTTGAGTGTAATAACCAAGAGGCTTTTTGCCATTCGCCTTGGTGTACCATATGGTTAAAATCTGGTATTAAATTACCAAGTGGACAACCACTATGGCAAAATGGAATACCACAATCCATACAGCGAGAACCTTGTTTAGTTAACTCCGCTTCACTTAAAGGAATTGTAAATTCTTTATAATGCTTTACACGCTCATTTACTGGCGCATTGCTTTCATCTTGTCTTTCAAATTCTTTGAATCCTGTTACTTTTCCCATGACAATTATGCTGTTGTTAATTCTTCTACCATTGGTTCTTCAGTCTCTAAACGTATTAAAGCACGTTTGTATTCCGTTGGCATAACTTTTACGAAATTTTTCAAACTAGTTTCCCAGTTTGTTAATAATTCTTTACCGCGGTTACTATTAGTATATTTTACATGTTTTTCAATTAATGCTTTTAAATCATCCGCATCACCATTTAACACTTCTTCAAACTCAATAGTACCTGTATTACACAATCCGTTAGTAAATTTGTTTTCTGGATCGTAAACATAAGCAATACCTCCACTCATACCTGCTGCAAAGTTTCTTCCTGTTTTACCAAGAACAACTACTTTTCCTCCGGTCATGTATTCACAACCATGGTCTCCTACGCCTTCTACTACAGTTATAGCTCCTGAATTACGAACTGCAAAACGCTCGCCAGCAATACCATTTATATAAGCTTCACCTTGTACAGCACCAAATAAACAAACGTTTCCAACGATAATGTTATCTTCTGCAACAAACGTAGCTTTAGCAGGTTTCTTAACAATTAATTTGGCTCCTGACAATCCTTTTCCAAGGTAATCATTTGTGTTTCCTTCTAGTGTAAATGTTAATCCATTTGCTCCAAAAGCTCCAAAACTTTGACCCGCAGAACCTGTAAAGTTGATGTTTAATGTATCTTCTGGCAATCCAAGATGACCATAAATTTTAGAAATTTCATTACTAACAATAGCCCCAACCGTACGATCTGTATTATGGATAGGATATTCCAACGTCATTTTCTCTTTTCTATATAAAGCTCTGTGAGAATCTTTTAATATCTGGAAATCAAGTACATCATTTAAGTTGTGTTCTTGTTTTTCAGTATTTCTAACAGGCATTACTTTATAAGCTTCCGGTCTATGTAATATTGCCGAAAGATCTAAGCCTTTTGCCTTATAATGTGTGATGGCTTTATTGGCGTTTATTTTGTGAGTTTGACCAACCATTTCTGCCAGAGTTCTGAACCCTAACTGGGCCATAATACCTCTTAATTCTTCAGCAATATAATAGAAGAAATTAATAACGTGTTCTGGTGTGCCTTTAAAGTTTTTACGTAACTCTTTATCTTGAGTTGCGATACCTACTGGGCAAGTGTTTAAGTGACACTTACGCATCATGATACAACCTGAAGCCACTAATGGTGCTGTTGCGAAACCAAATTCTTCAGCTCCTAATAAAGCGGCAATGGCAACATCTCTACCGGTTTTTAACTGTCCGTCGCATTCTACAACAATTCTACTTCTTAAATTGTTTAATACTAGGGTTTGTTGTGCTTCGGCAAGACCAAGTTCCCAAGGTAAACCAGCATGTTTTAATGATGTTAAAGGAGATGCTCCCGTTCCACCGTCGTAACCTGCAATTAATACTACATCGGCTTTTGCTTTTGCAACACCAGCTGCGATAGTACCTACACCAACTTCTGAAACCAACTTCACGTTAATTCTTGCATCGCGATTGGCATTTTTTAAATCGAAAATCAATTGTGCTAAATCTTCAATAGAATAAATATCATGATGTGGTGGTGGTGAAATTAATCCAACAAAAGGGGTTGAATTACGTGCTGCAGCAATCCATGGTAATACTTTTTCCCCAGGTAACTGTCCACCTTCACCAGGTTTAGCTCCTTGAGCCATTTTAATTTGTATTTCCTTAGCGTTGGTTAAGTAGTGGGATGTTACACCAAAACGACCAGATGCCACTTGTTTAATAGCCGAGTTTCTGCTATCTCCATTTAAATCTGGATGGAAACGTTTTCTATCTTCTCCACCTTCTCCTGAATTGGATTTTCCTCCAATACGGTTCATGGCAATGGCTAAATTTTCATGTGCTTCTCTAGAAATAGATCCGTAAGACATCGCTCCAGTTTTAAAACGTTTCACGATTTCAGTCCAAGGTTCCACTTCATCTAATGGAATTGGGTCCAGTTTATCAAATTCAAACAATCCTCGAATTGTCATTAAATTCTCGGCTTGCTCGTTTATAGCTTTCGCATAAACATCATAACTTGCCTGATCACTTAACCTTACTGCTTGTTGTAATTTTGAAACGGTAGTAGGGTTAAACATATGGCGTTCACCATTACGTCTCCATCTATAATCCCCTCCAATATTTAAACCTAATCGTTTATCAATTAAATTATCTGGATAGGCATATTTATAACGTTCTGTAATTTCTTTTTCAATTTCATACAAACCAATACCTTCAATTCTAGAAGCTGTATGTGGAAAGTATTTTTCAACAAATTGAGAGTTGAAACCTACTATTTCGAAAATTTGAGAACCTCTGTACGAATGCAGAGTAGAGATCCCAATTTTGTTCATAATCTTTAAAATACCTGAACCAATGGCTTTATTGAAATTAGTAACAGCTTTATCTTCATCCATACCCGTAATAAAACCTTCTTTTACCTGCGCACGGATAATTTCATTTACCATATAAGGGTTAATTGCACTAGCGCCATAACCAAATAAAGTGGCAAAATGATGTGGTTCACGTGGTTCTGCCGATTCGATAATGATATCGAAGTAGGAACGTTTACGTAAGCGGTTTGTTTGATGATTTACATAAGAACAAGCTAATAAGGCAGGTATAGGTGCAAAATCTTTATTAACACCTCTATCTGATAATATAATGATATTTACACCTCTATCAATTGCTTTTGAAACTTGAATTACGATATCTTCCAGAGCATCCTCAAGACCATTAAGTCCTTGTGCTTTTGGGTATAACATATGAATAGTTTCAGCCTTGAAACTTTCAATTTTTATAGTTCTAATTTTTTCTAAATCCGCATTAGAAATTACCGGATTTTGAATTCTTAACTTTCTACATTGTCTTTCGGTAATGCTGAATATATTGCGGTCTTTACCTAAATTTAAAGCAATATCTGTAACAATTTCTTCGCGAATACCATCCAAAGGTGGATTGGTAACTTGTGCAAATAATTGTTTAAAATAGTTTGAAATTAATTGAGGTCTATCCGATAAAACAGCTAACGGCGTATCAGTACCCATTGACCCTAAAGCCTCTTTACCTGTAATTGCCATTGGCGTTATAACATCCTGAATATCTTCAAATGTATAATTAAATAAACGTTGACGCGTTTTAATATCAATAGTTTCTATAGAACAGGTTTCACTAGTATAAGGTACATCCTTTAAATGTAACCTTGTTTTATCCAACCATTCTTTATATGGTCTTTCTAAAACAATTTTACTTTTTATTTCTTCATCTTCAATAATGCGTCCTTCATTCATATCAACCAAGAACATTTTTCCTGGCTCTAATCTACCATGTCTTTCAACATCTTCTGGAGCGATATCAACAACCCCAATTTCTGAGGCCATGATTAATTTACCGCTTTTAGTAATGGTATATCTAGAAGGTCTTAATCCATTTCTATCTAATAATGCACCAATATAATCACCATCTGTAAACGGTACGGATGCTGGTCCGTCCCAAGCTTCCATGATACAAGCGTTGTATTCATAGAATGCTTTACGCTCCTCAGACATGGTTTTGTGTTTTTCCCATGCCTCAGGAATCATCATCATCATAATTTCTGGTAATGATCTATCGGTGTGTGTTAACAACTCAACAACCATATCCATGGAAGCAGAATCCGATTTTCCAGGCAATATTATAGGAAATAATTTCTCTATTTGTGGTCCAAAAACATCACTCTTCATGATTTCTTCACGAACACGCATTCTACTTACGTTACCACGCAACGTATTAATTTCTCCATTTTGACACATATATCTAAATGGCTGTGCTAACTCCCATGTTGGCATGGTGTTAGTGGAGAAACGCTGATGCACTAATGCCAAACGTGTAACTAAATCTGGCTGTTGTAAATCGGTATAATAAGGCCCAATATCTTCAGGCATAATTATACCTTTGTATATCAAAGTAGTGGTAGATAAACTTGGAAGATAAAAATAGCTACTTTCAGAAATTTTAGATTTTCTAATGGCATGTTCGGTAATTTTTCTAGCAGCGTACAATTTAGCCTTAAAGGTGGCCTCATCCATATCCCCAGCTTTTCCTATAAAAATTTGCTCAATAGTTGGCTCTGATGCACGGGCAATTTCCCCTAATTGAGAAGAATCAACAGGAACTTCACGCCATCCTAATATAGAAAGTCCTTGATCTTTAATTTCCTTTTCAAAAGTATCTTTACAGAATTGATACTGGTTACGCACCTTAGGCAAAAATACCATACCCACGGCGTATTCACGTTGCCCAGGAATTTCAAATCCACATACGCGCTTAAAATAATCGTGAGGAATATCAATTAACAAACCTGCACCATCGCCGGTTTTCCCATCAGCACTTACACCTCCACGGTGTTCTAACTTCACAAGAATTTCTAGAGCATCGTGAATGATTTGATTTGTTTTCTCTCCTTTAAGATTACAAATAAAACCTGCCCCACAATTTTCATGTTCAAATTCAGGCGAATACATTCCTTGTTTCTTCAGCATAATCAACAAATATTGGTTTAAAACTAGAGTTGAAACGCTAAGATATAACCTAGTTTTTGAATAACAATAGGGGTTTATTCATTATTTCGATTTTAGAAAGGAAGTTGAGTTAAAAATAATTATATATCAATAATAAAGACATTTTTTAATAAATACTCAACACCTATTATATAACAATAATTGCAAATAACTGAATTTATGCTAATAATTAAGGAGAATATTAGAATAAAACATTAAAATTTTAGAAAATACTGACAATTATTCAAATGCGCTATTTGTTAAAAAAACAATAAAATTTAATTTTTACACAAGCACCCGTCAAAAAAAGGGGGTAAAAATGAAATATTCACAAAAATTAAATTACACCCCCCTCTTTTTATGGGGGTTAAACATTTTTGATTTAGTTTTGAGTTATTCTTAAGGAACATTAACCAATAAAAATTAATAACTTAAAATTAAACATTATGAAAAAACTAATAACACTTTCAATGCTTTTCATGGCAGGTGTAGTATTTGCACAAGATGGATCACCAAAATTCACATTAAGTGGTAGTGTTGATGCATACTATCAAACTTACTTATCAGCACCTGATAATGTTGGCACATCTTTCGGTACTGCATTTGCTGGACAATCAGGATTTGCCTTAGGCATGGGAAACATCATAGCAAGTTACGAGGGTGAAACTGTAGGTGCTGTTCTTGATTTAGTTACAGGGCCAAGAGGTGCTGGCGCTACTTTTAATTCTGACATTGTTGATGGTATTGTTAACCAAGCATATGTTTACTGGAATGTATCTGAAGGAACAACTTTAACATTTGGTCGTTGGAACACATTCTTAGGTTATGAAGTTATTGCTCCTGCAGCTAACTTTAACTATAGCTGTTCATATTTATTCTCAAGCGGTCCTTTCTCACATATGGGTTTAAAAGCTGATTTCGCTTTATCTGATGAGTGGAGTTTAATGTTAGCTGTTACAAACCCTTGGGACGTTAACGACACTTCAATGACTGGCGAATATGCCCTTGGTGCTCAATTAGGATATTCAGGACAATTTTTAAATTTATATTATGATAGTGGAAACAACGATGGATTAGGTTTCGAAATTGACTATACTGGTGGTTTCGATTTATCTGACAGCTTCTTCTTAGGCATAAACGCTGCATACAATGACAATGATGGTTCTGGTTTTTACGGAGCTGCATTATACCCACAGTTAGCTACTTCTGACTCTTTTTCTCTTGGGTTAAGAGGTGAGTATTTTGGTTACCACGGCGATGCAAATCCTGCAGAAGAAAGTGTTTTAGGACTTACTTTAACAGGAAGCTACTCTATTGAAAACTTAATTATTAAACCAGAGATCAGATTAGATTCTTGGAGCGACTCAATGCCTTATGTTGATAGCGATGGAATGGCATCTGACAACCTTGCTGCATTTACTTTAGCTGCTATCTATTCTTTCTAAGAAATTATTAAATACAACACATAAGGAGAACAATTGGATTTATATTGTTCAATTGTTCTCTTACTTTTTATAATTAACTAACCCTTAAAACTTATTAATATGTCGATATTAAATTTCTCTCTCCTGATTCAAGACACCGCAGCTGTTGAGGCACTAGCTGAATCCGTTAAAGGTGATATGGGGATGCTTTGGATGCTTATTTCAGGTATCTTAGTATTCTTTATGCAAGCAGGTTTCTTCTTAGTTGAATCTGGAATGACTGATTCAAAAAATGCAGTAAACATCGCAATGAAAAACTTCTTGGACATTGCAGTAGGCTCTTTAGCTTTCTGGTTTATTGGATACTCTTTAATGTATGGAGCTGACGCTTCTGGCGGATTCTTACACTGGGGAGGCTTCACATTCTCTCAAGGTGCTGCCGATTTATTTTTCCAAACTGTATTTGCCGCAACCGCTGCAACTATTGTTTCTGGAGCTATCGCAGGAAGAACAAAATACACAACATACGCAATTTTCAGTATTATAATGACAGCCTTTATCTACCCAATAGCCGGTGGATGGGAATGGAATGGCGGTTGGTTAAACAACACAGACGGAATCATGCCTGCTGAATTTATTGATTTTGCTGGATCTTCAATCGTTCACTCTGTAGGAGGATGGGCCGCATTAGTTGCCGCTTGGATGGTTGGACCTAGAATTGGAAAATTCTTAAATGGTAAACCTGTTGAGATGCACGGTCACAACCAAATGTACGCTACATTAGGTGTATTTATCCTTTGGTTAGGATGGTTTGGTTTTAATGGTGGTTCTCAATTAGCTTGGGGTGGCGATGATGCTACTGCAGCTTCTCAAGTAGTTCTTGTTACAAATTTAGCTGCATCAGCTGGTGCAATTGCCGCTTTATTATTCACTTGGTTTAAAAACGGAAAACCAAATTTAGGAATGACATTAAATGGTTCACTTGCCGGTCTTGTAAGTATTACTGCTGGTTGTGGAAACATGACTGAAGGAGGCGCAATCTTAGCTGGTTTAGTTGGTGGACTTCTTGTAGTATTCTCTATAGGATTTGTTGAAAAAACTTTAAAAGTTGATGATGCTGTTGGTGCCATATCAGTACACGGTGTAGCCGGTGCTTGGGGTACTTTGGTAATCGGTCTTTGGGGTGTTGACGGCGATACTGGTATCGGTCTTTTCAATGGCGGTGGCGCTGCTCAATTAGGCGCTCAAGCTATTGGTGTGGTGGCATATGCCATATGGTCTATAGCGTTGTCCTTTATTTTCTTATATATATTAAAGAAAGCAATTGGCTTAAGAGTTTCTGAAGCAGAAGAGATTGCTGGATTAGATATTTCTGAACACGGCTCTTTAGCTTACCCAGGTAAGAGACAAAGAGAAATAGACTAACATTACTTAAATACAAAATCGAAAAAAGCCTTATTAGAATTAATAAGGCTTTTTTGGGTTAATAAAATTAAATATCAAATGAACTAGAATATACCAATAAATCATTACAGATTCATATTATGAAAAAAATTGAAGCAATTATTAGAAAATCAAAATTTCGCGAAGTAAAAGAAGCATTACAAGAAGTTGGCGTAAATTTTTTCTCCTACTGGGATGTTACCGGCATAGGAAATGAAAAAGAAGGACATGTGTACCGTGGCATTTCTTATAGTACCAGCGATATTCAACGCAGGCATTTAGCTATTGTAGTTAATGATAATTTTGAAGAAATAACCATTAAAGCGATCTTAAGATCTGCAGCTACTGGCGAGGTGGGAGATGGTAAAATTACAGTATCAGAAATAAAAGAATGCTACAGAATTAGAAACGGAGAAAGCGGCGGAGAAACACTAAATTAATCATTAAATATGATTTAAATAAGCTTAAACAATTAGTTAACACATGCGCTTTCAGTCATTAAAAACAGGTTTAAACGTCAAAACTCACCCCTACTTTGAATATCAAATTTTACAAATAATTCGAATTTCACAAATATATCCCCAAAAATAAAGGGGTACTGTTGTGTATTTGTTATTAATAAAAACTTACACCCTTGTTTTTTAACCCCCATATGAATTATTTATTATTTTTGATTTTTCAAAATTTAAAATTTAATACAAATGAAAAAAATTGAAGCAATTATTAGAAAATCCAAATACCGTGTGGTAAAAGAAGCTCTACATGAAGTTGGAGTAAATTTTTTCTCTTATTGGGATGTAACTGGAATTGGTAACGAAAAAGAGGGTCATGTTTACCGTGGCATATCTTATAGTACCAGCGATATCCAGCGCAGACATATAGCAATTGTAGTAAATGATGATTTTGAAGAATTAACAGTACAAGCCATTCTAAAATCTGCTGGCACAGGAGAAGTAGGGGATGGAAAAATATTTGTTTCTGACATAAAAGAAGTTTATCGAATTAGAACTGGAGAAAAAGGCGTAAGCACTTTAAAATAAAAATCATCTAAACAAAACAATAAAATTATGGAATTACTTACAACAAATAATGTATGGATGATGATCTGTACAGCATTAGTATTTTTTATGCACCTTGGATTCTCTCTATTAGAAATCGGGTTAACAAGACAAAAAAATACTTTAAATATTTTATTCAAAAACATTTTTATTATTACCGTTGGCTTACTCTTATATTGCTTTGTAGGCTTCAATTTAATGTATCCAGGAGAATTTAATGGCTTTATCGGTTTTGCTGGTTTTGGTTTAGATTCACCTTTAACAGCTGAAGGTGCTTTGGATTTAACTTATAATGAAGGTTATACATACTGGACAGATTTCTTATTCCAAGGTATGTTTGCCGCTACTGCTGCAACAATAGTTTCTGGTGCGGTTGCAGAACGTGTTAAAATTGTGCCTTTCATGATTTTCACTGTAGTATATGTTGGTCTTGTTTACCCAATTGCAGGATCTTGGAAATGGGGTGGTGGTTTTTTACAAACTTTAGAAACTCCTTTTTATGACTTTGCAGGTTCAACTTTAGTTCACTCTGTAGGGGGATGGGCCGCAGTAATTGCCGTTTGTTTATTAGGCCCACGTATTGGTAAATTTAAAGACGGGAAACCACAAGCTATTCCTGGACACAACATTCCATTAGCAACTGCTGGGGTATTAATTTTATGGTTAGGTTGGTTTGGTTTTAATGGTGGCTCTGTACTTTCGGCAGATCCTACATTAACATCTTTAACTTTAGTTACAACCTGTTTAGCTGCTGCTGCTGGCGGTGTAGTTGCCATGTTAGTTTCTGCAGCAATGTATAAAAATTTAGATTTAACTATGTTCTTAAATGGTATTTTAGGTGGTTTAGTTGGAATTACTGCTGGTGCAGACCAAATGAGTCCTACTGATGCTCTTATTATCGGTTCAGTTGCGGGCGCAATCATTGTATTTGCTGTTGCCTTTATTGACAAGCTTAAGTTAGATGATCCTGTTGGAGCTATTGCAGTACACTTAGCTTGTGGTATCTGGGGAACTTTAGCAGTAGGTATCTTTGGTAACCTAGCTGGTGTAGACCAATTTGTTAGTCAATTAATAGGTGTAGGTGCTTATGCGATATTCTGTTTAATTACCTCATTTATTATCCTTTTCACACTTAAGAAAACTATGGGAATACGTGTTTCTGAAAAAGAAGAATTAGAAGGTTTAGATGCCCACGAACATGGTATGGACGCATATCCAGATTTCAGGTTAAATGAGCATTAATCTATAAGGCCTCATCATATAGTATTAAAAAAAGAGATGTTTTGCTAACTGACAAAACATCTCTTTTTTTATGGTATAAATTGAAGCAGTTTAACAATACTGCCAATTTTTTATTTAATTTTGATAAAAACTATTAAATGAAGTTATTATGAAGAAAATTGAAGCTATCATTAGAAAATCTAAATATAGAGTGGTGAAAGATGCTTTACATGAAATTGGAGTGAATTTTTTCTCCTATTGGGATGTAACAGGCGTAGGCAATGAAAAACAAGGACATGTTTACAGAGGTGTTTCATACAGTACAAGCGATATACAACGCAGACAATTATCGATTGTAGTGAACGATGATTTTGAGGAAATTACTATACAAACTATCTTGAAAGCTGCTGCAACTGGAGAAGTAGGTGATGGAAAAATATTTGTATCGGATGTAAACGAAACTTATAGAATCCGCACTGGAGAAAGAGGCGGCAATACTTTAAAATAAGTTTGTTTTATTTATTAAGGCTTCAGAATCAAAAATAAAAAAGGCTGTCATGATTTTTTCAGGCAGCCTTTTCTTTTATAAAAATTTGAATTTATTTCAACACTTTAAGGTATTAATCTAAATGATAAATTTCTCTAATCTTTTCCAAAATCACATCAAAATCAATTTTCAAATCTATTAGTTTACCAGTATGTATATCAAAAACCCATCCGTGTACAATTAAACCGCGTTCCCTATAAGCTTTTTGTACTGCTGCAGTTTTTATTAAATTCACACATTGTTCCTGTACATTCAATTCCACTAATCTATCGTATTTTTCCTCATCACATGCAATAGCATTAAGCTCCTTTTTATGAATTCTATATACATCGCGTATATTACGTAACCATGGATTTAAAATACCTAAATCGGCCGATTGCATAGCAGCTTTAACTCCTCCACACGCATAATGCCCACATACAACTACGTGATTTACCTTTAAATGTTCTACAGCATAATTTACCACAGACATCACATTTAAATCGATGCTAATTACCATATTGGCAATATTTCGATGTACAAAAACATCTCCAGGACCTAGACCCATTAACTCTTCGGCCGTAACCCGGCTATCAGAACATCCAATAAATAATAATTCTGGATTTTGACCCTCACCTAACGATTCAAAATAGTTTGGATTAACAGCTAATTTATCTTTAATCCACTTTTCATTATTTTGAAATACTTTATCTAAATTCATACAAAAGCATTATTTGGTTAAAGATACATTAAAAAGAGTTTAAAGCGCTTTTAAATCTTCAGTAGGAATCCAGCCCATTTTACCATCCTGAAGCTTTATTTTTTTCCAACTATTTAAAGTGTCTAATATTTGGACTTTCGTACCTTCATGTAACCTAAAAGATTCTTCACTCCTATTATTGGGAGCACTTTTTATAATACTTTCTTTGGCAAATACTATAGCTGGCCGATCTCTTTTATCTAAATTAAATTTATGAAATGCAAATAACAATGAAATGCACATAAACATCAAAGATGCTAAACTACCTAAAAATGCCAAGCGTTTTCTTAACGTTGTGTAAGCAAAATAGTAAATTAAAAACAGGATTACAAAGCAAAACACAAAAGCAATAGATATTTTTGACCAACCATCATATGTAAATGTATTGGCAGTATTATTTAAAAGTTTAGCTAAACCTGCTTCTGGAATTACATCTATAGCATCAATAGTCATATTCCTTGCAAAGGCTAAGTTATTCTCTATATCGGCATCATTTGGAGCCAATTTAAGTGCTTTTTCGTAAAAATAGATACTAGGTGCTATGTGATTTAATTTGTAATGTGCATTTCCTAAATTAAAATACAGTTCTGCAGAATGATTTTTGGTATCCAATATTGCATTGTACTTATCAATAGCCTCTGCGTACTTTCCTTCATTATATAATGCATTAGCACTCTCAAAAATGGCATTGTTTTGTGCAAATACACTAATATTTAACAAAAACGATAGTATGTATAATAACTTTTTCATCTTAACGTGCTTGTTTATCAATTAATGAAATGGTTTTGGACGCTTTCTCATAATCTTCCTGCATGGTTACAATGTCAATAGGTGTGTAACGTGCCAATTCACAACTTTCTAAAATGCTAAAGAAGTCTTTTATAACCAAGGAATCTACCTGCTTTTCTACTAGCAAATCATTGATTCTATCCTTGCTCAGCTCATAAGTTTCTATATGTAATCTTGCTTTCAAATAATTATGAAGTGCTTTTTCTAAAGCAATGTAAAATACTTCCTTTTGTCCTAGCGATTTTTTTGCACTACTCAAATACTTTCTAGCCAATTTATCAGCCTTTCTTATTCTATTCCCGTAAACATCTGCATCTCTAGTTGCTTTTTTATTTCTAATAACAATGGCTATAGGAATTGCTAAAAAAGGCAATAACAATAAACTCCAAAAAGTAGTGGATTTAAAAAAAGTAGATGTGTTTGTACTAACAAGATCGGTTTTAGTTTTTATATAAGCAAATTGATCTTTACTTAAAACCACAGGCTGTTTATTTCCATTTGAAGCGGTTGTATTATTACCTGCGTTTAAAGGACCATCTAAAACATCTAAAATAATTTCTTCCGAAGACAAACGTTTATAGGAACCAGTCTTAAGGTCAAAATATGAAAATGAAATACTTGGTATTGGATATTTACCCTTATACTGAGGAACAACGGTATAATTATCAGAAATAGCTCCTTGCATACCCGACAAACTAGTATTTACATTTTCGGTATGTTCTGGCTCATAAACTTCTAAGGAACTTGGTAAGGAGACTTTAGGTAATTTAAATAACTTTAAATTTCCATTACCCTTCACAATCACTTTTAAGTCCAAAGATTCAGAAGCTTTTAATTCTTTTTTTGAAGCTACAACATCAAATGTAAAATCGCCGACGGCTCCAGTAAAATCTAATGGTTTCCCTTCTTCTGGTAATGGTTTTACAGTGATTGTATTGTTGCCTGCCGATACTACTTTGTTTGTGCGAGACATTAAAACACTTCCAAATATGTCACGCCTGTTAGTAGGCACTCGCAAAGCAATATCCAAACTAAGTGGCTCTATGTTTAATTTACCTGTTTTTTGCGGGTATAAAACAGTTTTTCTAAGTACTAAGAATCTGTATTCTTCACCTTTATACATACCGTTTTGCACCTTCTGCCCTTGTGTATCAATATTCTGACTCCAAAAGTCGTTATACCTAGGGCTATCTATTTCATTCCAATTATCAACCGCAATATTTGGAGAAACATACAGTTTATAAACCACTGTAATTGCTTCATTTAAATATGGGTTTGTTTTTGAAACTTCTGCGACCAAATGAATACCTTCTGAAGCTATATAACTCGGGTCGTTCGGGTCTTTTGGAATATCAACTGCGGCAGTAACTTCAATACTAATTGGCACAGTTTTATATGTTTCACCACCAATATTAATTGTAGCTTGAGATATTGTAAAGGTGCCACGTCCCTTCGGTGCTAAAAAGTAACTATATACTTTTTTATAGTTTCTAACACCATTAATCCAGGAGTGGCTTACGGATTGATTTGGGCCTCCTATAACGGTAAAATTTAAAAAATCGGGTGGGTTGAAATTATCACCATCCTGATTCATCTCAAAATCGACACGCAGCCGTTCATTAACCCCCAACTTTTGCTTGCTAACTTTAGCTTCAAACTTAACCTGAGCAGAAAGCATACTTGTGAAAACTATGAATACTATTGATATGTGCTTTATGAATTTCATAAAAAATAACGAACAAGGATTAACCATTAACGATTGTTGAATTTTTACCAGTCTTTTTCAGTTTTTACTTTAACACCTTTTTGTTTTTCAGCATTTATTTTTTCCTGAACTTTTTGTTCCTGATTGTTCATTGCTTCTAACAAACTCTTAACTTGCTGAGGCGACATTTGACCCTGACGTGGTTGCTGAGGCTGTTGCTGCTCTTTCTTATCGCCTTTGCCCTTGTCGTCTTTTTCATCTTTTGGCTTACCTTTATCATCTTTCTTATCGTCGCCTTCTTTTTTATCCTGATCGTCTTTATCTTTCTGATCTTGATTTTTGTCGTCTTTGTTATCGCCCTGATCTTTTTTATCCTGATCTTTTTGGTCATCCTTTTTGTCTTGATCCTTATCGTCTTTATTTTGGTCGTTTTGATCTTTTTGTTGTTCTGCGCAAATTTTTGCTAAACCTAAATTGTAACGGGTTTCATCATCGGTAGGATCGTTTCTTAAAGCATTTTTAAAAGCCTCAACAGCTTCTTTACACTTTTTATTCTGCATTAAAACATTTCCAATATTATGATAAGCTTTATGTTTCTCGGCTTTTGAAGTCGCAACCTTAGCCGCCTGGTCTAAACGATAAATAGCTTCATCTAAATTGCCTTTTTTGATGTATGAATTTCCTAAATTATAAATTCCGGCAACCGATGTTGATTGCTCTGAAATGGCTTTGCGGTATTCCTTTTCAGCAGAAACAAAATCCTTTTCACCTATTAAATTATTAGCTTCATACACATAATTATTAGCTTTTTTTGCAGCCAATAACGCTTTCTTTTCATTGTCTTGGGAAAAAGAAAATGTCGTTATTAATGTTAATAGAATTAGTAATTTATATTTCATTTTTAAAGTGCTTTAATCAACTTATAAATATAAAAAACCGTGTAACCGTTTATAGTTAAAGGTTTTATAAAAATTTAACCACGCTTCCGCGAAAATTATAAATTTTCGTTAAATAAATTTAGCTTTTTCAACCAAGCTGTTTTTCTTTCTAGTAGGAAAACATCCAAAAGCAAGAAGAAT
This sequence comes from Mariniflexile sp., assembly GCF_041583155.1. Taxonomy (GTDB): domain Bacteria; phylum Bacteroidota; class Bacteroidia; order Flavobacteriales; family Flavobacteriaceae; genus Mariniflexile. The sequence continues at coordinate 65,553 of NZ_JBFHGK010000003.1, read as the reverse complement.
ATAGCAAAACCTAAAAACCATTGAAATTGGTCTTTAAAATCGGCATATTCTTTAGTTTCAAATTCTTTTTTGTCCATTCCATTTAAAATATCGCCAATGTTTTTAACAACATCATTGGTATTTCGTCCGTTCAAATATACACCGTTAGCTTCGGATGCAATATTTTTTAGCGTTTCTTCATCTAAACGCGTTATAACGGTTTCGCCTTGGCTATCCTTTTTATAATTTAAAACAATGCCATTTCGTTTTTCAGGAATAGGCCCGCCTTTAACATCACCTACTCCTATAGTAAAGATTCTAATACCTGCTTCTTTAGCTTCTTCGGCAACTGCGGTCGCCTCCTCGCTATGGTCTTCACCGTCCGAAATAATAATAAGAATTCTATTGGTTTGTTCTTCATCATCAAAATAAGTTGTAGCTAATTTGATGGCTTCATTAATTGCTGTTCCTTGTGAAGAAAGCATATCAGTATTCATACTTTGAAGGAACATTTTTGCCGAAGCATAATCGGTTGTTATGGGCAATTGCGGAAAAGCTTTTCCGGCGTAAGCAATAATACCAACACGGTCGCTTGCCAAATTATTCACAATTTGGGTAACCAATTGCTTTGCTTTATCTAATCGGTTGGGCGCTATATCTTCAGCGAGCATACTTTTTGAAACGTCTACAGCAAAAACAATATCAACACCTTCGCGTTTTACGGTTTCTAACTTCGTACCTATTTTAGGGTTTACTAAAGCAATTGCTAAACACGCAAAAGCTAAACTTAACACCACCAATTTTAAAATCGATTTAAATAATGATGCATTCGGGCTTAACTTTTTAAGCAATGTTTTGTCTGCAAATTTACGTTGGGTACGGTGTTTCCAATATTGAAGCACCAAAAAAATTAGGATTATTACTGGAATAACCGCTAACACCCAAAACCATATTTTTTCGTCTAATTGATACATTTTTGTTTAGATGTTTGTCGTGGATTGGTTTAGTTATATCTCCACGAATTACTTCGTTTGTTCGAGCAATGCTCTCGGGTCACTAATTTTTTTATAAAATAGGTCTGGACTGCACTAGACCTGACTTCACTTTTAAATAAAACTCCTAAAAAGTGTGTTTCTAAGTAAAAATTCTAACAAAAGAAATAAACCGGCTAACAATACCAGGGGTCTAAACTTTTCTTGATGATTATAATATTTAAACTCTTCAACATCTGTTTTTTCAAGCTTGTTTATTTCACTATAAATTTCTTCTAGTTTTTTATTGTTGGTGGCTCTAAAATATTTACCCCCTGTAACTTCGGCAATTTCTTTAAGCAGCACCTCATCAATTTCCACCTGAACACGGGCATATTGAAAACCTCCTGTTCTAGGGTCTAAGGCTACTGGTGATAGTGCCATTCCGTTAGTACCTAAACCAATGGTGTATGTTTTTATACCATATTCTACAGCCAATTCGCTGGCTATCTTAGGGTCTATAAAACCCGTATTATTAACACCATCGGTTAACAAAATAATCACTTTACTTTTTGCTTTGCTATCTTTCAATCGGTTTACAGCGGTGGCCAATCCCATTCCCACAGCTGTACCGCCCTCTATTATGGTATTGTAATGAATATCTTTTAAGGAACGTAGTACAATAGATTTATCGCTGGTTACTGGTGTTCTAGTGTAACTTTCACCGGCATATTCCACCAAACCAATTCTGTCGTTTGGCCTACCTTTTATAAACTCAGCTGCTACATTCTTTAGGGCTTCCAATCGGTTTGGCGATAAATCTTTAGCCAACATACTTGCAGAAACATCAATAGCCATAACAATATCAATACCCCTGGTGGTTTTTGTTCTTGAAGAAATATCAACTGTTTGTGGTCTGGCTAAGGCTGTAATAAGCAACGCAATTGCCAGCAATCGCAAAATAAACAAGCCATGTTTAAATTTTGCCAAGGCAGAATTGGTTACTTTAAAACCTTTTAAACTGGATATTTTTAGTTCGGCCGTTTGTTTTTTATGTTTAAATATATACCATACAATGGCTAATGGAAGTACTAAAAGTGCCCAAAACCATTGTTTGTTTAAAAACTCTATTCCTTCAAACATTATTCTTCTGCTTTTTTAAGTTCTACTGAATTTAAAATGCGTTCCGTTATTTGATCTGCATAAACATCATCCTTTGCATAAGTTACCATAATTTGCTGCAACACATTTCCAGAATTAAATAACAACATCACGTAGTTACATTCTTGATTTTCTTGACTTATTTGGTTTTTAACTTTAAATGATCCATACGTTTTTATTCCTTCTGCCCCATTTGGTGTTACAAATTTTTCTCTAAACACCAGAATATCTTGGGCGCCTTGAGCTTCCATGCCTTTTAAGCTTCCTTCAGAAGATTTTTCTAAATCTATCTTGTTTTCACCTAAATTCTTGTAAGTAACGTTATTTACTATAACACTAAATTCATCTAACAATGTGCCATAAATGAAGGTTGTTTGAGCCAATTGCTCTTTCATCTCATCAGGAATTGGCAATTCGGTACGTGTTAAAACAATAGGTGTTGATATGGTAATAGGTGGATAACCGTACTCACTTTTAACCCATTCCCCTTCCAATAGCTCAATACTATCATGGCCTATAATGAAATCTTTTACATAGCCAAAACCATACTTTATGGAGAAACCTACAAATGTGGCGATTAAAAGAAATACACCTATTGCAGCAGTAATAATTACTTTTTTACGTTTCTTTTTACGTTCTAATTCTTGACGATATTGTTCATCCAGAAGTTTTTCTTCCTCTGTTGGTTCTGGAAGTGCTTCTTTCACATTATCAATTTCTATATCGATGGTGTTTCTATCTATTTTTGCAAGTTCTACATCTACAGCAGATTTTGCGAATTTCACTAAATCGGCACGTTTTAAAATACTTTCTAGGTTTCGAATATCTTCTTTACTTAAATCTATTTGATTACCTTCCTTTAGTAAATTAAGTCTTTCTATTAACTCGTCTGTAGTACTTTCCAAAGCCCGATCGTATACCTTCTCATCAAGATATTTTCTGATAATAAAAGTTAACTCGGAGTAATATTCTTTTATAGATTCCGTTTGCAAATAATGACTTTCATCTAACTTCTTTAAAGCCAATTTTGCACGATCGTAAGGTGGTAATAATGCGATTTCTTCAGCTTCTGTTAATGGCTTTTTTCTCCAAATAAACCAATACATTAAAAATGCGATGGCACCAACAATTAATAGTGTTAGTAATAGATATTTCCACCAGTCGCCTCCTTGTTTTTCAACTTCAATAATTGGTTTTATATCATAAAGACCTTGTTTAGTGGTATCTACAACCACATTATTAACCTCAACTTTTAACGAATCGGTAAAAAAGGTTTTATCGCCAACTATAATTTTTTGTCTCGGAATGGTGTATTTACCAGAATCAAATTGGGTTAAACCGTATTTCTTTATAAGATTGTATTTATCGTTCTTTTTAACTGTATCAACCGCATACGACTCAATCATTTCCAAAGGAGAAAACGTTTGCCCTTCAGGAAAAACCACCAGACTATTAGCTTCCGCTTCAACTTGTATTTTATATGTGATTTGTTGTCCTATTTTAATTTTTGTAGAATCGATTGAAGAAGATACTTGTGAAAAAGAGAACCAAGAGACAAAAACAAAGACGAAAGACAACAAGCTAGTTAACGGAAGACCGTTCACTTTAGGTTTTTTATTCGTAATCCGTAATTCTTTATTCATAATTCGTTTATCCTCTTCTTTTAAAATAGCCTAACATTTTTTTTACATAACTTTCATCCACCCTGCAATCAATAGTTCCTGCTCCCGTTTTGTTAAAACTTTCTTTGAAGTATTCTACTTTTTCACGGTAAAACTTTCCGTAGTTTAATCGCACTGTTTTTGAAGTGGTATTTACTAACATTAATTCGCCTGTTTCTTCATCTTGCATTTGTACAAGACCTAAATTAGGCATCTCTTCCTCACGTTTATCATACACTCGAATACCCGTAACATCGTGCTTTCCCGAAACTATTTTCATGGTATGGTGGTAATCCTCAGACATAAAATCAGACAACACAAACACAATGGCTTTTTTCTTCATTACATTTTGCATGAATTTTAAAGCTTCGGCTAAGTTAGTTTGTTTACTTTCTGGTTCAAACTCTATCAATTCACGAATAATACGAAGCACATGCGAACGTCCTTTTTTTGGTGGAATATATAATTCAACCTTATCAGAAAAAAGGATTAAACCAATTTTATCATTATTCTGGGTTGCCGAAAATGCTAAAGTTGCAGCTATTTCGGTTACTACTTCATTTTTGAATTGTTGCTCAGTTCCAAAAAATTCAGATCCTGAAACATCTACCATAAGCATCATGGTAAGTTCACGTTCTTCTTCAAAAACTTTTACATAAGGTTCGTTATAACGTGCAGTAACATTCCAGTCTATATTTCGAACATCATCACCAAATTGATACTGGCGTACTTCGCTAAAAGTCATACCACGACCTTTGAAGGTAGAATGGTATTCACCACCAAATATATGATCAGACAATCGGCGTGTCTTAATCTCTATTTTTCGTACTTTTTTAAGTAATTCTTTAGTATCCATTTATTCAGTAAACAGTTTTCAGTCGCAGTATTCAGTTATCAATAAACCGTTGAATTTAGTTTTGGGTATTTGGTTTTGAGTAAGCTTCTGCAAACTGAAACCAAATATTAAAAACTTTTAAGGTACTTCTATTTCGTTTACAATTTTGTTTATGATATCTACAGAGGTTACATTTTCCGCTTCCGCTTCGTAAGTAATGCCAATTCTGTGTCTTAATACATCATAAACTACGGCACGTACATCTTCAGGAATTACATAGCCACGACGTTTGATAAAGGCATAACATTTAGCAGCTGTTGCTAAATTGATACTACCACGTGGAGATGCTCCAAAAGAAATAAGCGGTTTTAAATCGGCAAGTTTATATTTTTCTGGATAACGCGTTGCGAAGATAATATCAAGTATATATTTTTCAATTTTCTCATCCATATACACTTCACGAACCACTTCTTGCGCTCTTAATATTTGAGCTACTGAAACTACCGGGTTTACTTTATCCCAAGCACCTTTCATATTGGCACGCATTATTAATTGCTCTTCGGCAATTTTCGGATAGTCAATTACTGTTTTCAACATAAAACGGTCCACCTGAGCTTCAGGTAATGGGTAAGTACCTTCCTGTTCAACCGGGTTTTGTGTTGCCATTACTAAAAATGGCTTATCTAATTTAAAGGTTTCATCACCAATAGTAACTTGTTTCTCTTGCATCGCCTCTAGCAAAGCCGACTGAACTTTTGCAGGGGCACGGTTAATCTCATCCGCCAGCACAAAATTGGCGAAAATTGGTCCCTTTTTGATGGAAAAATCATTAACCTTCATGTTATAAATCAAGGTTCCTGTAACGTCGGCAGGAAGTAAATCGGGAGTAAATTGGATTCTGCTAAAGCTTCCGTCCACCGCTTGAGCCAAGGTGTTAATGGCTAAGGTTTTTGCTAAACCAGGCACACCTTCAAGTAAAATGTGTCCTTGTCCTAAAAGGCCAATAAGCAAACGTTCAACCATATGCTTTTGCCCAACGATGACTTTATTCATCTCTAGCATTAGTAAATCAACAAAAGCACTTTCTCTTTCAATTTTCTCATTAATAGTCTTAATATCAATTGTACTAGTATCTTCCATCATTTTTTATTTTTAAAAGCCCGAATATAGTAAGCATATTTGAGGCATGCAAATTGTTAAAATTTTTCTTTGAGCGCTGTTAAATATTGGTTAAAAAAAAATTGGATTCCCGTTAATTATAGGTTAAAAAGGCCATTTAATAAAAGTATAACCTACTCTATCTAAATAATAAACTAAGATTTAAGTATTTTTATACAGGATTATAATACAACATGATATAAAACTGATGAAAACAGCCTTAATTACTGGTGCAACAAGTGGTATTGGCCATGCAACTGCTTGCGAATTCGCCAAACATGGTATTAACTTGGTAATATGCGGAAGACGCTTAGATAGACTAGAGATAATACAAGAAAAATTACAAAAACTAACCAATGTACATATACTAAACTTTGATGTAAGAGACAAAGCAGCAACCTTTAAAGCCATTGACTCGCTGCCAGAAGCCTTTAAAACCATAGATATCTTAATAAATAATGCTGGAAACGCACATGGTTTAGACCCCATAAATGAAGGCAGTTTAGATGATTGGGATGCCATGATGGATATAAATGTTAAAGGCTTATTATATGTTAGCAAAGCCATTATTCCGCAAATGACGGAACGTAAATCAGGGCACATTATAAACATTGGATCCTCGGCAGGAAAAGAAGTTTATCCAAAAGGAAACGTGTATTGTGGTAGTAAACATGCGGTGCTAGCTATAACCGAAGGTATGCGTATGGATTTAAATCCTTATGGCATTAAAGTAGGCGCCGTAAATCCAGGTTTGGTGGAAACTGAATTTTCAAAAGTACGCTTTAAAGGTGATGAAATTGCAGATACTGTTTATAAAGGATATAAAGCGTTGCAAGCGGAAGATGTTGCAGAAGTTATTTATTTTGTTATATCTAGACCCAATCATGTAAATATTGCAGATGTATTAATGTTTTGCACAGCACAAGCGAGTTCAACAATCTTAAATAAATCTTTGTAAATTATCTAAACCATTGTAACATTATTTACTTTACGTATTTATTCAAGATTTATGGCATATCAAAGTTCATTTAAAATACCAGTAAATTCATAAATTATTTTAATTAAAAATATTTTTAAAATTTGTGAATTTGGTGTGATAATTTTCTAGAAATTAAAAACATGATCAACAAACGCCTACTTATAAAAAACCTATTATCACATAACGATGAGAATAGCTTTTATGACAAAAAGCGAAAGATTGATATTAGTTTTAAAGAAGGCAAAGCAAAGTTCCTTAAACATGTTTGTGCACTTTCAAACAGCAACCCAAAAAACAATTCATTCATTGTTATTGGTGTGGAAGATGTAGATAATAAAATTGTTGGCGTCGATTTTTTCGATGACAGCAAAATTCAAAACCTCATAAATGCTTATTTAACCAATCCGCCCATAGTTCAATACGAAAACATTCCATTTCCACATTTACCCGACCATAGAGTTGTTGGTTTGGTTACCATACGCCCTACAGGGAAATTAACATCTTTAAGAAAGAACATTTGGAAGTATTATGGTGGCTCGGTATTTTTTAGAGATGGCAGTATGAGTATGCCAAAAGTGTTTGATATTGAAATACAAGATGTAAATTCTAAAATTGTTGAATCTATTGAAAATAATTCACAAAACAATATTGAACACACACTAAATGGAGTTTTCGATTTTCTTAAAAAAAGAAGAGACTATAACCCTCAATATAAAGTTTTTAAGGAGTATTTTGTAGTATGTTGGGCCGGACAAAAAAAAGTGGTTAAAAATGAAATTTTCTTTTCTAGAGTAGATATCGAATTAATAAACGAACAAGTCCGATTGTTTTTTTCTGCCTTGGATGAAGTTGCCATTTTTATTGATGAAGACTCGTTTAAAATTATTGAATATGTGAATCTTGGATTTCAAAACTCCAATAAATACTATCAATTAGAAGAAACTATTATCCGATTTGAAAACAACGCCAATTACCATATTGAAACCAAATTACTTTTTGAAGCACCCCAGTACGACAAAAAAGTACTTCATCATATTTATAACACGACCAACACCCTCTTAGAAAAATTAAAGAAGGGACAATCATTTACAAAATCTGAAGAATTAGATTTAAAAAATTTACCGGTAACCTATCTTATTTGTTATTTCAATTTGTTTCATGAAGCTATTGATAAACTGGAAGAGGCTAAACCATATTTGAGAGCTCATAGTATAGAATTGTACCTTCTATATAAAGAAGCCATGCGTGTTTTAAGAAAGGTAAAATACAGTTAGTTCAACTTAATTTTTACTTAACCTAAAGTTAACTTTAGTATTTTTTTTTAGTCTTTAAATATGACTTATATTTGTAACGCTATTAATCTTTTTAAGATATAACCTTGTTTCTCCCGATAAAAATTCGGCATTGAAGCAAGGTTTTTTTGTTTTATATAAAATCTAATTGATTAAAGGTTTTGTCCAAAACTTTGGCATCATTCACCTCTAACCACTTATTTAAAACCGTTGCATAAATAGTTCTAAAATCTATTTCAAATTTTAAATCGCCATTAGCATCTAAATCACTTAAACTACCTAAGTTATTATACACCCCCTGTGTCTTCAATTGGTCTCCAATAATAAAAACATTGTTAGCAGTTCCGTGGTCTGTACCATAACTGGCGTTTTGTTTAACACGACGGCCAAATTCCGAAAAGGTTAAAATTAAAGTGTCTTTAAACGTATTATTATCCTTTAAATCTTGCACAAAGGTTTCAATACTTTCAGCATACATATTTAATAAGCGTTTTTGGGTATTTATTTGATTTACATGGGTGTCAAATCCGTTTAATGAACTGTAAAACACTTTAGTTTCTAAGCCCGAATTTATAAACTGTGCGGTTGTTTTCAACTGATTTCCGAACTTGTTATTTGGATAAACTTTAGTTGAAGAAATGGTTTTACTTGTTTCATAAATGTATTTTGCTGAAGATTCCGCTTCAATCATCGATTTGTACAGATAACCTAAATTGTGATCGCTTAAATGTTCATCTTGATTGTGAATGTTTTTAAAAAATGGGTCTTTCGATAAGTTATAAAGAATCTTCGCATCTTGTGTTGCTATTGCATTAATATTTTCGCCTTTCATGGCTAAGGATAAACTTTCATCTATTTCTATGGCGCTGTAGGGTTGTTTTCCATAATTATCTAAATAACGCCCTATCCAACCACTTTGGGAATATTTATTGGAATCGGTTGCAGTTTGCCAAATATCCATAGACCTAAAATGAGAACGATTTGGGTTTGGATAGCCAACGTTATTTATTATGGTTAAATGACCATTATCGTACAGCCGTTTTAATGGTAATAAACTTGAATTTAACCCAATATCATCCGTTAAAGGAAGAACCTCATTTTTTAGAATGCCTAAGGTTGGACGCGCTTTGTAGTACAAATCATTTCTAAAAGGAATAACGGTGTTCAGGCCATCGTTCCCACCAGAAAGCTGAATAATTACCAAGCGTTTATAACCTAATTTATTGCTTGCTACCTGCTCGAATGCCTTTACAAAACTAGGTACAAAAAATAGGCTGCTAGCTAAGGCTGAATTTTTTATAAAATGTCTTCTATCCATAATTAACACATTTGATATTCGGGTAACGACATAAGTTGCACGCAATATTCTTGCTTTGAAACTTTAGCTAATGAATTTATATATGTACTAGCATTAGGACTCATGGAGCCTACTAACACGTAATTTTCCATATCGGTGATAGAAACATTTTTAAACTGATTGAAAAAATACTCCCAATTAACGGTTGTATTAAATCGTTTACCATACTGTTTTTTAAAGAAAGCCTTTTGCAAATCGGCCGTTTTATCGGTTTCACCCTCTTTAGCTTTTGAAATGTAAGCGTTATTAAGTAACAACGACGGGAGCTTTAAACGCAACACAATGGTATTACTATCTATCCAACTTTTACCTCCTTTCCAACCCGCAACATTTGGTGGATCTAGTAATGTTTGACCCAATAGTTTTTGAAGATTCAATAGCTGTTTAGAGTTATTAAACTCTAAAGGAACTAGTGTTTTAATACCTACCAAAAGCTCTATAGGAGATTTTATTTTCGAGCCTATATTAATATCGTCATAAAACCAATCGGAAAGCAATACAAAACGCAATAGATTTTCGATATTATAATCGGCAAAAAACACTTCAGTCATTTCGTTTATATGCGTTTCATTAATCGTATCATTAACGAAATAGCGATATATTTTTTGACAGATGTATTTGGCGCATTGTTTGTTTTCTAAAATAATTTCAATGATTTGGTCGCCATTAAAATTGCCGGTTTTGCCAAAAAATGTTTTCATTCCAGAATCATGCAGACGTTCTCTAAACACAAAATCACCTTTTAAATCATGCCCATAGCCAGTAAAAGCTCGGGCACTTTCTTTAATGTCTTGTTCGGTATAATTGCCCACACCTAAGGTGAATAATTCCATGAGTTCTCTGGCAAAATTCTCATTTGGTGTTTGTTTTTTATTTTGTTTGGTATTTAAATATTTAGTCATAGCCGCTTCTTTTGAAATGGCAATAACAAAATCTTTAAAATTACCTAAAGCGTGCCGGCGTAAGGTGTTATGAAATTTTTGGGTGTAAATAAAATTATTGTCTTCGCAAACAAAATGATTTGCCCAAAAAAGAGTTGTTTTTTCCCTTAAAAACTCATCGGTATTTGCTAACCTATCTACCCAAGCAATATTTAATGCTTTAGTTTTTTCTCTGCTTAATCGTTGAAATTCTTTGATGTTACTTTTGACATCTTCAACTAAACCAACCATTAATGATTCTAATTCTGAAGTATCTACTTGTAAAGGTGTTATCTTTCTTGAAGTTTTAAGGATGTTTTCTACTAACTGTTTTTTATCCAATTTAGAAACAGCATGAAGTTGATGGGGTGTAATGCCGAAACCAACGCGCCAAAATAGATGTTGAATGTGATTAGTTTGCATATTAATCAATTAAAATTCTTAAAAAACTCAAAAAAAGCAACTTATAACTACTTTGACTTGAAATAATTAGAATGGTTTAATTGCAAAATAACATTACAACATTGCTATAAATTTAGAACGGTTTTTTTAATGACTTATTTTTAAAATGACTAAAATAACGAAATGACATCTTTATTTCCAATATGAAATTTAATCCCTACTCCAAAATTATGATAGATTGCTTCATTGAAATTGGCTTGTAAAATCTCTGGAGCCATAATATTCATCTTGTCTTTTCTGTAACTGTAAGCAAAATAAATAGAAAATTTATTTCCAACTTCATAATCAAAATACATTTCATAATACATTATTACCCCAGTATCTGTTTGGTTGTACTCTTCATTATTTGTAAAACCTATGTTTTCATAATGCGCATCTCCAGAGATACCTATATTTAAACCTAACCTTGTTAATTTAAATGGCAAAAACTCATATCCTGTAAAAAAACATTGGTTCCTGATGTTTGTTTTATTATAATTCCCAGTAAATGCACGGTCTGTTACGCTCAAATAGGTATTGCCAAAATTAAAACCTATAAAAAATTGTTTATATGGAAATAATTGCATTTTTATACTATAACCACCTTCACCTTTCATTCCATTTCCAACAAAATTTTCACCAGAAGTTGAAGGTATATAATAATCTATAGCTAAAGAACCCAACAACTGCCTTTTAGCTGATTCTAGTTTGTTATTTTGAGTTTCTGAATTAGAAAAGTCTTGACCGAAAGAAAATATACTAAACAGTAAAAAGCAAAATAATATTCGCTTTTTAATAAGTAAAATTGAAATCATAATTTTCTTTGTCAATAATAAAGGTTTCGGTTATTTCTGGCTCGTTGTTTAGGGAATACTTAAAAACTATTGTAGTGCCCAAAAGAGTTTTGTAAGTACTAGACAAATCTGGAACAACATCATTAAGCGAACCCCCTAATGTAAAATCTTCATAACAAGAACTTTGTAATGTTACTAATACACCGTTATCATAAACCTCGAAGCAACTCGTATTCTTAAGTAAAAAGGAAAACCTTAAAGTGGTTCCTTGCGTGCTGGTGGTTCTTGTAATGTTATAATTAAATGTGGCTAATTGCCTAAGAAAAACGGTATCTAAATTAAACTCCAAATTAGCTGGCAAATACTCCTCTGTGTTAGTTGTGTAGATATAGTTAGAGAATCTATCGCCGTTTTTAATTTCTATGTAGAAATCTTCATTTCTATCAAAAAGTGATGTAACAGAAAATGTTCCATCTTGTTGGGTATAATCTTTTCCTAATAAAAAACTACTACCATAACTATCAAAAAGGCTCGTTGATCGCCTTGTGTAAACATTTACTTCTGCATCGGAGATCGGGTTATTGTTTTCATCTAAAACACTACCTTTAACTAAAACTCTAGTATCTTTTTCAAACGTAGGCGGACCACAACACACTAGTATCAACGGAAAAAGTAATAGATATGAAGAGTACTTCATTATATTTTTTTCTCTAAAGATACATTTATTCATAAAGGGTTGCGCATCTTAATGTTAAGAAATTGCAACTTTTATTACAAGACGTTTATTTACAAATCAAATTTAATTCCCTGAGCTAAAGGCAATTCAGTAGTGTAGTTAATTGTATTGGTTTGTCGGCGCATATACACTTTCCAAGCATCACTACCCGATTCTCTTCCGCCACCAGTTTCTTTTTCGCCACCAAAAGCACCACCAATTTCGGCACCAGAAGTTCCAATATTAACGTTAGCAATACCACAATCGGATCCGGAAACTGATAAAAATTGTTCCGCTTCACGCAAATTATTGGTCATTATGGCTGAAGACAATCCTTGTGCCACATTATTTTGAATATCAATTGCATTGTTTACACTTCCCGAATATTTTAATAAATACAACACAGGAGCAAAGGTTTCATGCTGAACAATTTTATAATCAGGTTTAGCTTCAGCAATAGCGGGTTTTACGTAACAACCGCTTTCGTAACCTTCACCGGCTAGCAAGCCTCCTTCCACAATTAATGTACCGCCTTCTTCAACTACCTTTCTTAATGCATTTTGATACATTTTTACGGCATCAACATCAATCAATGGACCTACATGATTTTTTTCATCTAAAGGGTTCCCAATACGTAGTTGCTTGTATGCCTCAACTAATGCGTTTTTTACGTTCTCATAAATATCTTCATGGATAATTAAGCGCCTGGTTGAAGTACATCGCTGCCCACAAGTGCCAACAGCTCCAAAAACAGCTCCAATAACTGTCATTTTTAAATCTGCATCAGGAGTTACTATAATCGCATTGTTTCCACCCAATTCTAATAGTGACTTCCCTAACCTTCCAGCCACTTCTTTCGCAACTATTTTACCCATTTTAGTTGAGCCTGTTGCCGAAATTAAAGGGATACGTGTATCCTTCGTCATAAATTCACCTACTTGATAATCGCCATTTATTAAACATGAAATGCCATCGGGTAAATTATTCTTCTCCAAAACTTCTGCAATAATATTTTGACAAGCAATACCACATAAAGGTGTTTTTTCTGAAGGTTTCCAAATACAAACATCACCACACACCCATGCTAAAGCCGTATTCCATGCCCAAACTGCTACTGGAAAATTAAATGCTGAAATGATTCCAACAACACCAAGCGAATGGTATTGCTCGTACATGCGATGTCCAGGTCGTTCAGAATGCATGGTAAGCCCATGAAGCTGTCGAGATAGTCCAACTGCAAAATCACAAATATCAATCATCTCTTGAACTTCACCCAATCCTTCTTGGTATGATTTACCCATTTCATAGGACACCAATGTGCCTAAAGCTTCTTTTTTCTCTCTTAATTTGTTACCAAACTGTCGCACAATGTCGCCTCTTTGTGGCGCCGGCATTAATCGCCAAATTTTGAACGCCTTAGTCGCAGCGTTCATTACTTTGTCGAAATCCTCTTTAGAAGTCGTAGCGACCTTAGCAATTAACTTACCATTTACTGGAGAGAAGGATTCTAAAACATCGCCAGAACTAAAATTATCCTGCCCTGTTGAAGTGCCGTCATTCACAGTTTTTATACCTAAACTTTCAAGTGTTTGGCTAATTTTAAAATCGGTAGTAACAGTTTGCATAATTATATGTTTTGGAATAAAATGACTACTAATATAGCAATAAAAAGTCGTTTTTTATACCAGTTTCCAAACGATAAAACAACTAACTTTAAAGCATTAACCTTTATACAATCTCACATGAAAAATCTCCTTTTGCTAGCAACCATTTCGTTTTTAATGTTATCCTGTAAAAAAATGGCAGAACCCGAAACTAAAGTTGAAGTGCAACAGAGTGTTCCCTACTCAATTGTAATACATGGTGGAGCAGGTTCCATTATTAAAGAAAACATGACTCCGGAAAAAGAAAAAGCATACCAACAAAAACTTGAGGAAGCCATAAAAGTAGGCTATGCCATATTAAAAAAAGGCGGAACCAGCTTAGATGCTGTTCAAAAAACCATAAACATTTTGGAAGATTCTCCGCTTTTTAATGCAGGAAAAGGTGCCGTTTTAACTTATGAAGGCATAAACGAACATGATGCCTCCATCATGGATGGGAAAACATTAAAAGCGGGCGCTTCCACAGGCACAAAAACCGTAAAAAATCCAATTAATTTAGCACGCGCCATTATGGATACATCGCCACATGTGATGCTTTCTGGCAGCGGTGCCGAACTATTTGCCAAAGAACAAGGTATGGAACTTGTAGATCCAAGTTATTTTGTAACCGAAAGTAAAATAGATGCCCTAAATAAAGTAAAGGCCTCCAAAGCTAATAAAACGGCTTCACTATATGATGCCGATATAAAAGATTCAAAATTTGGTACCGTTGGTTGTGTGGCACTCGATAAAAATGGTAACCTAGCAGCAGGAACCTCAACGGGAGGGATGACCAACAAACGCTGGGGGCGCATTGGTGATTCTCCCATAATTGGTGCTGGTACCTATGCCAATAATAACACCTGCGCAGTTTCGTGTACTGGTTGGGGTGAATTTTTTATTCGTTCAGTCGTTGCTCATGATATTTCTGCTTTAATGGATTATAAAGGATTGCCATTAAAAGAGGCCGCACAAGATGTTGTTCAAAATAAAATACCTAAACTTGGTGGTGATGGGGGCATTATTGCCATTGATAAATATGGTAATATAGTAATGGAATTTAATACACCTGGTATGTTTAGGGCATCTATAGATCATGAAGGGGAACTTTATATTGGCATGTATAAGGACTGAAAAACTTCATATTACGCGGAAACTTTTACTTCTAAAAACGTTCATGGTTGTACAGAAATGTCTGTACAAATGGTGAAACTTGCAAAACAACTAATAGTCTCTACAGACATCGAAAGTAAGCGTCATGCTATTGATATCAAGGTAAATTTATGAGAATTTAAAAAAAGCTAACTATCCATATTGCGTCACAACAAATAGGAAGAAACCTAATGTATTATTCGTAAGAAAAAAAACATGTAAAGTATAACGAAAGTATTTGTTTACAAATGAAAAATAATTTATAACTTTATGTAAACCAACAAATTAAGATATGCCTGCGTTTCCAAAACCAAATTTTGTTTACAATTTTGATGTTGATCATGAAATTGAAAACCTTAAAAAACATAAAACTAAACGTAAAATTCCAGAAAAAACAAGTGACAAACTTTTAATTGCCACTTGGAATGTAGCCAATTTGGGCCTTCAAAAAAGATGGAATGAACATTATAAGCTCATTGCCGAAATAATTAGTTGGTTTGATGTTATTGCCATTCAGGAAACCAACGACAACCTTATTGGACTGAATAACATAGAACTGGAGCTACCCGGTCACTATGAATTAATATTTTCGGATGCAGGAGGCAATAATGAGCGCTCCGCTTTTATTTACGACAGCAAAAAAGTGGATAGATTACAGTTAGTTGCCGAAATAGCCATTCCTCCAAAAGACTTAAGATACATCAAATTAGCTGGTGTAAAAACAAAATTTACAGGGTTTGATAGAACGCCGTACTTATGCTCCTTCCAATGGAAAAACCACAAACTTATTTTTATAACAGTCCATTCTTTTTTTGGCAGTGAAAAAAAAGCAGATGTTGAAAGACGCTCATTGGAAGCGTATGCTATTTCAAGATATGCTGATTTACGGAAAAATTCAAAGTATGCCTTTTCAAAAAACATCATAACTATGGGCGATTTTAATATCCCTAAAATAGAACAAGGCGACCAAACTTATGATGCCTTAATGCAACGTGGTTTAAAATTACCTGACCATTCCACACAGGTTTATTCTAATATTAATGATGATAAACAATACGATCAGATCGCTTTTTTACCATCCTTAAAATCTAAAATTGTAGCAAATGGTGTTTATGATTTTGATTCTGCCATTTTTCCTGATTTATGGCAAACCAACGTTTCCAACTTTAAAAAATATATGAAATATTACATATCTGATCACAGACCCATGTGGATTCAATTAAAACTATAGCGCATTGCAACTTAAAGTAGAAAATAACGCAACCTTTTCTAAAACATACCATCTACTAATAAAATTTTAAATGAAGTTTTTATCTATTGTATTTTGTTGTATATGCTTGTTTTCTTGTAAAGATGATAAAGAAGAAGTTGATTGCTCCCTACTTGACTTCGCTAATCCTAGTTTATTTATCAAACTACTTGATGCAAACGGAAATAATCTTATTGAAAACAAAGTCTATAATTCAGATGATATTTCTATAATTTTTAATGGATACACCATGACTAATGTGGTTATAGATAATGTAGAAAGTTTAGAAAATTTAATTGTTTTGAATTTAATAGGAGTAGAAGGAAATAATATTTTTGAGATTAAATTATCTGATACTGAAACCGATACTTTAATTATGAATCTTACTGTGGAATCCAAATATTGTGGTTGGACTTTTTTAAAATTGAATTCTGTAACCTATAATGATGTTATTAAAACCTATGAAGATTTTAATGGAAATTTTTTAATTACAATTATTAAATAAGAACTTATCTTGACTTTTTGTGTTTAACCGAAAATGAGATAAAATTTGTACAGATGAGGTGCTTTTTGAAAGGCATAGCATTGCTACGCATAAAAAAGTAACGAAATATGGGCGAATTTTAGCCGTTTTTTAGGAAATAGAAAAAGTCAAGATGAGTTCTAAGAAAAATTACTTTCTAATATAAGTTTTAAGCAGACAATGATCTGATTTAAATGTATTAATTTTTTCTGTCTTTAAAATTTCTAAATCCTTTGAAGCCCAAATATGGTCTAATGATAATAATGGAATATTCCAAAACCAAGTTTCTCTAAACCCATTACCCTTTTCATTAAAAGCATGATTAAAATTTGCTTTAATTTCTTTTAAATTGATAGATTCAAAAGGCACATTAAAGTCTCCAAGAAGCATGGTTTTAGGAGATGTTGTAATATTTTTATTTACAAAACCTAACTCCCAAGTGCGTGGTACATCTGTACTTCCAGAAACATCTATGGCATAAAAATTAAGGCCAAAACTCTTAAAATTAATAACGGTTGTATTGTGATTGGATGTTGTATCCTTTTCAATTTCAATGCGACTTTTAGAAAAAATATAAATTTCAGTATCAGATTTATAAAAGTAGTAATTTGGATACTTTTTTTGAAATAACTTAATATCGTTTCTTTTGGACTCCACTAGAACGCAAACATCTGGAATGTTTTCAATTAACTTAAATGCTTCTTCAAATCCGTTATCTCGAGACGCATTCCAAAAAACAACTTCTAAATCTGATGGTTTAATGCTTTCAGGAATATGAATTTTAAAGCTTCTACCTAGCCAAATAACCAATAAAATCCCTGCTATGATTATATTATATCTCCTATTGCGAAGAAAAATAGACAGCAAAAAAACAACAACAATAATTATAGGTAAAGGCATTGCATAAAATCGCAATGCATCAAGGTAGCTACGTTCTTTTAAGACAAAATGAACGGATAGCATGCCAAAAATAATTAAAACATTTGCTATCGAATAAAGTGTTTTTAATAAACGTAACATTACCTAAGGGAAAAGCCCTTTGCTGCCCACCAAGGATGTATTTCAACAACTAAACGTCCTGCTTTAACCATTGGGTCGGCATTGGCTAAACTATCCGCCATTTTAAGTGTTGGGACATTATAGATTGTAACACCTCGTATATTACCCTTATCTCCAAATGGTCCAGAAATATCCGCATATCCCAGTTCATACATTTTTCCTAGATGGGCCAAATGTTCCTTTTGTAAAATTTCAGCATCTTCTTCGTTTTGCGAACGTATAGGGCCACTTTTTAAAAACGCCATAAAATATTGCTGCATCAAAATGGTGTCTTTCGTTTTCTCATCTACATAATCAAAGGTTTCAAATCCTTTAGCATGGAGTTCTTCTTTAAGCTCTTTATTAGTTTTTTTATTGGGCACTTGCACAATTTGCTCAACAATGGTGTCTTTCAACACCTCATCTGTTATACCATTTTCCTTACTACTTTTTTTACATGATACAATGGCCAAAATTGTAAAACATATTACTACTATATTTTTCATCTGTTTTATTTTATGATTTACACTACCAAGTTTTATACGGATGTTTACTTAATAGCGAATTGTAATATTTTATATTGCCCGTTACTTCTTCACCTAACCAAATTGGCTTTTCAAAAATTTCATTTTCACTTTCTAATTCCAATTCTGCCAGCACTAAACCTTCATTGTCTTCATAAAATTCATCTATCTCAAATGTATGCTCACCGTGTTTCACTTCAAAACGTGTTTTATCAATAATCCCTGGTTCGCAAAGCTTTAAAAGGGCTTCTGCTTCTTCTTTCAAAATTTCCTTTTCCCATTCAAACCGTGATAAACCATTTATGGAAGATGGCCCTTTTACCGTTAAATAACCGGTATCACCTTTCAACCTAACTCTAACAGTTCGATCCTTATGAGTATTTAAAAAACCTTGAATAATACGGGTTTTATTAAAGGCCTGTGTTTTATATTGGTTTGAAGTTACTAAAAACTTACGTTCTATTTCTATCATAACAAGGACCACGTGAGTGGACATTTCTTTTTATTTTGTTTAAATCTGGCAAATGAAGATTACCGCATTCGCAGGAATTCATAAATTTACGTTATGTTGACGGATTTACCAATACGAAAAATAATTCATGTGGATATGGATGCGTTTTACGCTTCCGTAGAACAATTGGATGCTCCTGAACTTAAAGGAAAACCTATTGCGGTTGGCGGAAGCGAGAAACGAGGTGTTATAAGTGCCGCCAGTTACGAAGCCAGAAAATTTGGTGTAAAAAGTGCCATGGCCGGAAATTTAGCTATAAAACTATGTCCCGAACTCATTTTTGTAAAACCGCGTTTTGAACGATATGCTGAAATTTCAAAACAAATTAGAAAGATTTTTTTAGATTACACACATCTGGTAGAACCACTTTCTTTAGATGAGGCTTACCTAGATGTAACCGAAAACAAAAAAGGAAATCCTAGTGCGACGTTAATTGCAAAGGAAATTAGATCACGTATTTTTAACGAGTTGGGTTTAACAGCTTCTGCAGGCATTTCAATTAATAAATTTATTGCGAAAGTTGCCAGCGATTACAACAAACCAAACGGACAAAAAACCGTAAACCCCGAAGAAGTTATTGCCTTTTTAGAAGCATTAGATATCAAGAAATTTTACGGCGTAGGTAAAGTTACGGCAGAAAAAATGTACCAATTGGGGATATTTACTGGTAAAGATTTAAAATTAAAATCCGTAGACTATTTGGATGAGCATTTTGGAAAATCGGGCAGGTATTATTATGACGTAGTAAGAGGTATTCATACCAGTGAAGTAAAACCAAACCGCATTCGAAAAAGTTTAGCTGCCGAACGCACTTTTAATGAAAATCTATCCAGTGAAGTGTTCATGCTAGATAAATTAGAACATATTGCATTTGAAGTTTCACGAAGACTTACAAAAAACAAAGTTTCTGGAAAAACCGTTACTCTAAAAATAAAATATAGCGATTTTACTTTGCAAACCAGAAGCAAAACACTTCAGTATTTTATAAATGATAAATCGTTGCTATTAGAAACAGCTAAAGACTTATTATATCAAGAAAAACTGAGTAATTCTGTTCGATTATTAGGAATTTCGATATCTAATTTGAATACGGAAACAAGAATAACTCCTAAGGAAAAGCAAGTAAGTGTTCAGTTGAAGTTTGAATTTTAGGACATAAAAAAACGCCATTAACAAAATTGTAAATAGCGTTTTTTTAAAATTTATAGAATCAATTTTTAATTTGAAATCTCTCTGACTCTTAAAGTATTTACCATTCCTTTTTCTGCAATTGGCATAGAAGCTAAACTAATTACCATATCTCCTTTTGATACGTAACCATTGTCTCTAGCCATTCTGTTAATATCACCAACAGTCTCGTCAGTAGATACAAATTTATCATAATAGAAAGCTCTAACACCCCAAAGTAAACTTAATTGAGTTAAGATTCTTTTGTTAGATGTAAATACTAAGATATGACAAGATGGTCTCCAAGCTGAAATTTGAAATGCAGTATACCCACTGTTTGTTAAGGTTGAAATAGCTTTAGCATCAATTTCATTTGCCATAATAGCCGCATGATAACAAATAGATTTTGTTATAAATCGGTTAGTGCGAATATGTGGTGCTAATTGAGGCACTTTAATTAATGGTGAATTTTCAACATTTTTTAAAATGTTTGCCATTTGCTTAATTACCTGTACAGGGTATTTTCCTACAGATGTTTCTCCTGAAAGCATAACGGCATCAGCACCATCCATAACCGAGTTTGCCACGTCGTTTACTTCAGCTCTTGTTGGCGTTAAACTATCAATCATAGTTTCCATCATCTGAGTTGCTATAATAACTGGTATTCTAGCTTTTTTAGCTCTTAGAACTAATTGTTTTTGGATAAGTGGAACCTCTTCAGCAGGAACTTCTACACCCAAATCACCACGAGCTACCATTAATCCATCACAATGAGCAACAATGGCATCAATATTTTTAACGGCCTCTGGTTTTTCAATTTTAGCTACAATTGGAATTTTATGATCAGTATGTTTTTCAATTAAATCACGTAATTGAATTAAATCTTCTGCATGACGTACAAAAGATAATGCTATCCAATCTACATCCTGACTAATAGCGAAGATAGCATCTTCAATATCCTTTTCAGTTAATGCAGGTTGTGATATATTAGTGTTTGGTAAGTTTACTCCTTTTTTAGATTTTAGAGGTCCTCCTTGAATTACTTTTGCTTTTACTTCAGATTCACCGTCTGTAGAAACAACTTCAAAAATTAATTTTCCGTCATCTAAAAGAATACGCTCTCCTGGTTTTGCATCTTGTGGAAACCTTTTATAAGTCATGTACACACGATCTTTGGTTCCTTCAAATCTTTCTCCGGTTGCAAAAATTATTTCGTCACCTGGGTTAACTATAACCTCTTCTTTCATGACACCAACTCGAAGTTTCGGTCCTTGTAAATCGGCTAAAATAGCTGCTGTAAATCCGAACTCTTCATTAAGTTCGCGTATCATATTAATACGGGCTGCTACATCTTTATAATCAGCATGAGAGAAGTTTATTCTAAATACGTTTACGCCTTCTTCAAGCATTCCCTTTAGAACTTCTTTGGTACTTGTAGCAGGTCCTAACGTAGCTACTATTTTCGTTTTTTTTGTTAATGGCATTAGCTAAAAATTAAATTGTCTTTGGATTTTAATTGATTAATATCAATACTAAAGGCTGTGGCAACTTGTTGAATTTGTAAAATTTGCTTTAAAATTTGTTTTTCTTTATTTACATTGAACTCGTTATCTATTTTTAAAAAATAGTTTACTGCCTTATGTTCTGGTACTAAATATGTTGTTTTTATTATTTTTTCTTCTGTATCAAATAATGAATTGATAGTTTCTGTTTTTAAACTCTCTGTTTTACAAATGTTTGAAACCAAACTCCATGTTGTTAAGTGATTGGCATCTTCCCATTCAAAAATAGGATATGTTGATTCACCTGTACCAAAACTAAAATCTAATTTTTTTCGAATTAGGTTGGATTTTAAATGCGTATTCAAAAGATATGCTAAACGATAATCTTCTAGAACGGTGTGTATTGCTATTAAAATACACTCTACTTCATCAAAAACATCATCTAAAATAAGTTTGTGTACAGCCATAACTTACATAAAAACTTTGTAAATATACTATTTAAAAACATTTCTTTGTAAAACTTACGTGAATCTTAACACGTAAACCAACTAAAACGTTATAGTTTTTTTCGTTAAATGGAACGAATTAAATCATTTTAGACATTTTACTTTGAAACACGAAAAAGGCGCGCTTCGAGGCTTTTTCTTCGGCCTTTTTTTTAGAAGTAGCTCGTGCTTTTGCAACCACCTTATTATCTATAGATAGTTTTACCGAGAAATGCCTAACATCATCATTTCCAGTATCTTCATAAACGTTATAACCAAAGGTATGTTTTTCTTTTTGACACCACTCAATTAATAAACTTTTATAGCTTATTACTTTACCTTCTAGTGTCTCGATATCTACATGTGGTGTAATTACACGACTGTAAATAAATTTTTCGCAATATTTATAACCCTTATCTAAAAAGATAGCTCCAATAAGAGCTTCAAATAAATTACCGTGAATATTATCACCAAATTGCCCTGCAGGTATTTTACTTTCTACTAATTTTATAAGATTTAGCTCTTTTCCTAGTTCATTTAAATGTTCTCTACTAACAATTTTTGAACGCATTTTAGTAAGATAGCCTTCATCGCCGGAAGGCACTTCTAAATAAAGATGTGATGCTATAACAGCACTTAACATGGCATCGCCTAAAAACTCTAACCTTTCATAATTAATAGCATGTCCTTTGCTATCTCTTATGTTCATGGAGCGGTGCGTAAATGCTTTTTTGTAGAATTTTATTTCTTTAGGTTTAAAACCAAGGATTTTGGTTAACTCCATAAAAAAATTCCCGTTACGTTTAAAACGGGAACTTAATATATTACGAATGTTTTTCATTCGGGATTTAGTCTAATTTTTTAAATAATACACAAGCGTTGTGTCCGCCAAATCCAAATGTATTACTCATAGCTACTTTAATATCACGCTTTTGAGCCTTGTTCAATGTTAAATTCAATTCAGGATCAATGTTCTCATCTACCGTTGTATGGTTAATGGTTGGCGGCACAATACCGTGTTCCATTGCCAAAATAGCCGATATAGCTTCAATAGCTCCTGCAGCACCCAATAAATGCCCAGTCATTGATTTTGTTGAATTGATATTTATACTTTTTGCATGACTGCCAAATACTTCAGAAATTGCTTTTAACTCTGCAACGTCACCTAATGGCGTAGAGGTACCATGTGTATTGATATGGTCTACATCTTCTGGTTTTAGGCCTGCATTTTCTAAACAATTTTTCATTACAGCAACAACACCTCTTCCTTCAGGATGTGGCGCCGTCATGTGGTAGGCATCCGAAGATAAGCCCCCTCCAACAAACTCAGCGTAAATTTTTGCTCCTCTTGCCTTAGCATATTCATATTCTTCTAAAATAATTGCTCCAGCACCTTCGCCTAACACAAAACCATCTCTGGTTGCATCAAATGGACGAGAAGCTGTTTCTGGACTTTCATTTCTAGTTGAAAGAGCATGCATTGCGTTAAAACCTCCCATTCCAGCAATAGTTACCGCTGCCTCACTTCCTCCTGTTACAACAACATCACAATGCCCTAAACGTATAGAGTTTAATGCGTCGAACATCGCATTTGCAGAAGAAGCACAAGCAGAAACTGTTGTGTAGTTTGGCCCCATAAATCCATATTTAATGGAGATATTTCCAGGCGCAATATCGGCAATCATTTTAGGAATAAAAAACGGATTAAATCTTGGTGTACCATCTCCTTTAGCGAAGTTTAAAACTTCATCTTGAAATGTTTCTAAACCGCCTATACCTGCTCCCCAAATAACACCTACTCGCAGTTTATTCATGGAATCCAAATCTAACTTCGCATCAGCTATTGCTTCATCAGCAGCCACCATTGCATATTGAGTAAATTTGTCCATTCTACTTGCAAGCTTTCTATCGATAAAATCGGTAGCATTAAAGTTCTTTAATTCGCAAGCAAACTTTGTTTTAAACTTTTCGGTATCATAATAGGTTATAGGTGCAGCACCGCTTTTACCACTTACTAAGCCTTCCCAATATTCATCTTTGGTATTGCCAATAGGTGTTAAAGCTCCTAATCCTGTGACTACAACTCGCTTTAATTCCATAAAATGTTTTTGCTTATTTTGCAGCTTCTATATAAGAAATAGCTTGACCAACTGTTGCTATATTTTCAGCTTGATCGTCTGGAATTTGTATATCGAATTCTTTTTCGAATTCCATTATTAATTCTACAGTGTCCAAAGAGTCTGCTCCTAAATCGTTTGTGAAGCTAGCTTCAGTAACAACTTCGTTCTCATCAACTCCTAATTTGTCCACGATAATCGCTTTTACTCTTGATGCAATGTCTGACATAATCTTTTAATTTAAGGTTTTAATTAGTTGGCAAAAATAAAAAACTTTATTTTTAAAACACATCTTTACTAAAAAAATGTGATTCTAAATTAGTAAATAAGTTTCAACTATTGTGTTTTAACTATTAATTTGTTAATATTTATTGGTTTTTTTGTTTGAACAAGATAGTAATATCGGTGGCAAAAAGATATAAATTTGAAAAAAAATACAGAACATTATTAAATAATTTGCTTTTTTACACCCTTAAAATTTAAAAATAAGAAATGAAACGTATTATAGTTTTTGCGTCTGGAAGTGGTACAAACGCCGAGAATTTAATTAAATTTTTTAATGAAACCAAAACAGCTTCTGTTGTTCAGGTCCTTACCAACAACCCTCATGCCAAAGTTTTAGATCGTTGTAAATTACTTGAGGTGAGCGCGTTGTCCTTTAATCGCATGGCTTTATCAAAAACCAACGATGTTCTCAATATTTTAAAGGCATCCAATCCCGATTTAATTGTTTTGGCTGGCTTTTTATGGAAATTTCCTGAATTTATATTGAATGAATTTCCAAATAAAGTAATTAATGTTCATCCTGCATTACTACCTAAATATGGCGGTAAAGGCATGTATGGCATGAATGTACATGAGGCTGTCGTTGCAAATAAAGAGACTGAAACAGGTATTACAATACATTATGTAAATGAGCATTATGATGAAGGCGCTATAATTTTTCAAGCCAAATGTGAAGTTTTACCATCAGATTCTGCCCAAGATGTAGCTGCTAAAATTCATGAATTAGAAATGGAACACTTTCCGAAGGTAGTGGAAGATCTATTAAATTCCGGAAACTAAGTTGGAAATCTAAAAGCTAATCAGCATTAATTTATTTATTATCCGTGTCGAAAAAGAAAAAGAAATATTACACTATTTGGAAAGGACATAAAACTGGCGTTTTTGAAACTTGGAAAGATTGTAAGGCACATATAACCAATTATGAGGGTGCCCAATACAAATCGTTTGAAAGTTATGATGCTGCGAAAGAAGCTTTTAAAGGTAATTACTTTAATTATATAGGTAAGAAGACCGATTTTAAAAGTGATTTAACTCCCGAACAACTAAAAAAAATCGGACAACCAAATTACCATTCTATATCTGTAGATGCCGCTTCTAGTGGTAATCCGGGTATTATGGAATACCGTGGAGTTGATACTAAAACCAAAAAACAATTATTTATTCAAGGTCCGTTTGAACAAGGAACTAATAATATTGGTGAGTTTTTAGCCTTAGTGCATGGATTGGCACTTCTTAAAAAAAACAATAGCGACCGCATAATATATACAGATAGCAAAACAGCGATAAGTTGGGTAAAAAAGAAAGTTTGCAACTCCAAATTAGAACCAAACGAAAAAAACAAAGCACTTTTTGAATTAATACAAAGAGCTGAAAATTGGCTAAAAACCAACACTTACACTACCGTTATTGCAAAATGGGAAACCAAAGCTTGGGGGGAAATTCCTGCAGATTTTGGCAGAAAATAATTTAACAAGCCGTTTTTATCAAACATTAAATTATTTTATTCCGTTTAAAAATTATTAGATTTGTAATTAATAAAAGAGGCTTGTCCATTTAAAATGCATAAAAACCAACCGTCCCACATTGGCGCATTACTTTTAGACATTGGCGCATTGCTAATGAGCTCTGGTGCAAATACAAACAGAATTCGTATAACCATACAGCGAATAGGCAAAAGTTATAATTTCCAAACCGATTTCTTGATTACCCACAGAGCAATCATGCTAACGCTTAAAGATTCTGAAGGAAAGGTGTCTTTTAACGAATTAAAACAAACCTATCATCACGTCCCTAATTTTAAAATAGTAAGCGGATTAAGCAAATTAAGTTGGCTGATTGTAGAAGAAAAACTCCCTGTAAGTCAAGCCATTGATGAAGTGGAGCGTTTAAAAAAGCTTCCCCACTATCCTCGTTTTTTAGTTTTATCGGTTGTAGCATTTGCATGTAGTTCCTTTTGCCGTTTAAATGGTGGTAATTTTGCAGAAATGCTTATCGTTTTCATTGCTGCTTTTTCAGGATTATTCTTAAGACAAGAATTAACTAAAAAAAAGGTAAACCCTTACTTCACCATATTTATTGCTTCTTTTATAACCGCCATGATATCGGGCGGCTTGGGTACTTTTTTACCATACGAACATGATCGTATTGTATTTATTACGTCTATACTATATTTAATTCCAGGAATTCAACTAATTAATTCTATTACAGATATGCTAGATGGCAACACCATTAATGGTATTGTTCGCGCTTTTATAGGTTTAATAGTATCATTTGCTATTTCAACAGGATTGTTACTTGCCATCTTATTTTATAATACTTACTAACATGGATGCAACTATTTTTATTGAGAAATGGATCTGGTTCGGTACTGCCGCTTCTGGTTTTGCTGTTTTATTCAATGTACCTACCAGAACAATTATTTCCATTTTTTTAATGGCTTCCTTAGGCGGTATTACCAAATTAATTTTAATGAATTTGGGTGTAAACATTATATTTAGCACACTAATAGGCTGTGCTTTAATAGGCTTACTTAGCATAATTGCTGCCCACCATAAACATTCACCTCCATTTATATTTGCAATTCCTGCGGTAATTCCCATGCTACCCGGGGCTTTTGCGTATTACACCATGAAAGGTTTTATCAAGCTTTCACACAATACAGATCCAAATGAATTTGTGCCGCTATTAAATGATACCTTTACATATGGAAGTAAAACATTTTTTGTTTTAATGGCTATTACCATTGGTGTTTATGCCCCAATGCTACTAACCAGAAAAGAGTCGGCAAAACAAATTAAAATTCCCTTATTACAGAAACGTAAAAAATAAAACTTCGTTACAAATCGCATACTAATTAACATTCCGTTTTAAAGTTTAATAGTATATTTGCAAAAAATTATCCTAAAGCTTTAATGAGTAAATTAGTAATAGTTGGCACCGTAGCATTTGATGCTATTGAAACGCCTTTTGGCAAAACAGACAAAATTCTTGGTGGAGCAGCAACCTTTATTGGCTTAGCAGCATCACATTTTAACATTGATGCAGCAGCTGTTTCAATTGTTGGTGGCGATTTTCCCCAAAAATATTTAGATCTTTTATCTAAAAAAAATATTGATATTTCTGGTATTGAAATTGTAAAAGAGGGCAAAACTTTCTTTTGGAGTGGGAAATACCACAACGATATGAATACCCGAGATACCTTAGTAACAGAACTAAACACCTTGGCTGATTTTAAACCAGTTGTTCCAGAAAATTATCGGAATGCCGAAATAGTAATGTTAGGAAACTTGCACCCTATAGTGCAATCTAGCATTTTGGATCAAATGACTAAAAAACCTAGACTAGTTATTTTAGACACCATGAATTTTTGGATGGATAGCGCCCTTGAAGATTTACATAATGTAATGAAACGCGTAGATGTTATCACTATAAATGATGAAGAAGCTAGACAACTAACCGGGGAATACTCCTTGGTTGTTGCAGCTAGAAAAATTCATACAATGGGCCCTAAATATGTGGTTATTAAAAAAGGAGAACATGGCGCCTTTTTGTTTCATGAAGACCAAGTTTTTTATGCCCCTGCCTTACCATTAGAAGCTGTATTTGACCCAACAGGAGCTGGAGATACATTTGCGGGTGGATTTGCTGGATACATAGCAAAAACAGGTATCACATCTTTTGAAAATATGAAAAATGCTGTAATTTACGGTTCAACGTTAGCATCATTTTGTGTTGAGAAATTTGGAACCGAACGTATGGAAAATTTAAAAAGTTTAGAAGTACATAACCGACTGCTGCAATTTAGAGACCTAACTAAGTTTGATATAAAATTACCGTAAACCGACGCGCTCATAAATAGAGCGCGTTTTTAATATAAATTATAATTTCCGAAAAAGCGAAAATATTTACAAATGAGTGATGCAATAAAACACGAATGTGGTATAGCTGTTTTAAGACTTTTAAAACCGTTAGAATTTTATAAAGAAAAATATGGTAGTGCGTTTTATGGGGTAAACAAAATGTACCTCATGATGGAGAAACAGCACAACCGCGGGCAAGATGGTGCCGGTTTTGCCAGTATTAAATTGGACACCAAACCTGGAGAACGCTACATAAGTCGTGTGCGCTCTGTTGCACAACAACCCATTCAAGACATATTTGCTCAAATAAATGAACGTATAAATAAAGAATTTGTATCACATCCAGAATATGCAGATGATGTGACATTGCAAAAAAGACATATTCCATACATAGGTGAAGTGTTTTTAGGCCACGTACGTTATGGTACTTTCGGAAAAAATAGTGTAGAAAGTGTACATCCGTTTTTAAGACAAAACAACTGGATGCACAGAAACTTAATTATGGCTGGAAACTTTAACATGACCAATGTTAAAGAATTATTCGCAAACCTAATCCGACTTGGGCAACATCCAAAAGAGTATACCGATACCATTACTATCATGGAAAAAATTGGTCACTTTTTAGATGATGCGGTAAGTAAAATTTACAAAGACGTAAAAAAAGAAGGTTATAGCAAAAACCAGGCTTCACCATTAATTGCCGAGCGCTTAAACGTTGCAAAGGTTTTAAAAAAAGCAGCTAAAGATTGGGATGGTGGTTATGCTATGGCAGGATTAATTGGGCATGGAGATTCTTTTGTATTAAGAGATCCTGCGGGCATCAGACCAACCTATTATTATATTGATGACGAAGTTGTTGCAATTGCATCCGAACGACCCGTAATTCAAACCGTTTTTAATGTGAAATTTGAAGACGTAAAAGAATTAGCTCCAGGACATGCTATTATTACTAAAAAATCAGGTAAAGTCGTTATTAAAAAAATTCTAGAACCTTTAGAGCGAAAAGCTTGTTCTTTTGAACGTATTTACTTTTCTAGAGGAAGTGATGCTGAAATTTATCAGGAACGTAAAATGTTAGGTAAACTATTAATGCCTAAAGTTTTAGAGGCTATTGATAATGATACTAAAAACACGGTGTTTTCATACATCCCAAATACAGCAGAAACCTCTTTCTTTGGAATGATTGAAACTGCAGAAGCAGCATTAAACAAAAAGAAAACTGCAGCTATTTTAACTGGACAGCGGTCCCTTTCCGCCGAAAAAGTAACCGATATTCTTTCAGAACGTATTCGCGTAGAAAAAATAGCTATTAAAGATGTTAAATTAAGAACCTTTATTACGGAAGATAGTAGTAGAGACGATTTAGTGGCACACGTTTATGATGTTACTTATGGTGTGATAAAACCAAATGATAATTTGGTAATTATCGACGATAGTATTGTAAGAGGTACTACCTTAAAAAAGAGTATTTTAAAAATACTTGACCGCCTAAATCCTAAGAAAATTATAGTTGTTTCATCTGCACCACAAATTCGTTATCCTGATTGTTACGGTATCGATATGGCAAATCTTGAAAGTTTAGTTGCTTTTAGAGCTGCCTTAGAGTTATTAAAAGAAGCTGGTAAATACGATGTTGTAAAAGAGGTTTATGATAAATGTATTGAGCAAACCGATTTGGACGACAAACATGTACAGAACTTTGTAAAAGAGATTTATGATCCATTTACAGATGAGCAAATTTCTGATAAAATAGGAGAACTTTTAAGTCCTGAAAACATAAAAGCTGAAGTGAAAATTATTTTTCAGCCGGTTGAAAATTTACATAAAGCATGTCCAGAGCATTTGGGAGACTGGTATTTCACTGGAAATTACCCAACTGTTGGAGGTAATCGTGTTGTAAATCGTGCCTTTATTAATTTTTACGAAGGCAATAAAGAACGTGCTTATTAATTTTTAAATAATCAATTTAAACAGATATAATTCAATTAATTACATTTAATCTGAAAAAATTGCGTTTTATCTAATAAATATTTAGAGTTTCTAAATTAGACCTACTTTAGTATCACCATAACATAAGTAGGTTAAGTTCATGGTAGATTTGGGGCAAAAAAAGGTGAACTCTCGTTCGCCTTTTTTTATGCACTTTAGTTTCGTCGCATTTCCTTTTATCTAGGTTTAAATTCATTAAAACGCATTATACTCGCTTAAGCCAATATATTAGTAGTTTAACTAAAAAATTTTATTCAGCGCTTATCCTAATATATATTTGGCTCACCATAACATAAGTAGGTTAAGTTTATGGTAGATTTGGGGCAAAAAGGTGGACACTCGTTCACCTTTTTCATTTTATATACTTTTATGATATTAACCTATTAATTTTGCCCAACTTTTTAATCTTTTCTATTTGTTATCGTTTGAATTTGCGTTAGGGATAGCAGTGAAAAGCCCACAGCGAGGTACGAGCGAGGACTTGTAACGTATAGCCCGACCCTTTCGGGTAACGCCATAAAAAAAAGCAAACCCATAAAAATGAGCTTGCTTTTATTTAAACATGTAAGTATGTTTTATTTTGCTTCAGCGTAACGTTTTTCAACTTCATTCCAGTTAATTACATTAAAAAATGCGTTTATATAATCTGGACGACGGTTTTGGTAGTTTAAATAATATGCATGTTCCCAAACATCAATTCCTAAAATTGGAGTACCTCCACAACCAACACCTGGCATTAGTGGATTATCTTGATTTGGAGAAGAGCAAACTTCTACTTTACCTCCTTTATGAACACATAACCAAGCCCATCCTGAACCAAAACGAGTTGCTGCTGCTTTAGAAAACGCATCCATAAAACCTTCTTTAGAACCATAAGCTGCTTCGATAGCATCTTTTAATTCACCAGATAAATAGCCTTTACCTTCTGGTTTCATTACGTCCCAAAATAAAGAGTGGTTGTAAAATCCGCCTCCATTATTTCTAACTGCGGCATTATTCATATCTAAATCTGCAAGAATGGCTTCAATAGATTTTCCTTCTAAATCAGTTCCTGAAATTGCATTATTTAAATTGGTAGTGTAACCTTGGTGATGTTTTGTGTGGTGTATCTCCATAGTACGTGCATCAATATGAGGCTCTAAAGCGTCATAAGCATATCCTAATTGTGGTAATTCAAAAGCCATAATGTTTTTGTTTTAATTATTAGTATTTATTTCCTCTTCAAATTTACGCATAAAACCCATCAATTAAAAATAATTAATTGTTATCAAATCATTGATAGTTTTTATCTTGTATGCAAAATTTGAAATTTCATGTCTCAGAATCAACTTTTTACTATATATAATGCCTCTGCCGGAAGTGGTAAAACCTTTACACTAGTAAAAGAGTACTTAAAAATTTTATTTAAGTCAAAAAACTTGGAGCAGTTCAAGCGTATTCTAGCCATCACTTTTACAAATAAGGCTGTTGCTGAAATGAAAGAACGCATTATTAAAATGCTAAAAAAATTCTCGGATGAAGCGATACTTGATAATCCTGATTCCATGTTCGAAACTATTTGCCAAGAACTGCGAATAGCACCGCAAGAACTTCATGAAAAATCTAAGTTATTATTGAATACCATTTTGCATAATTATGCTGCTTTTGATATTTCAACTATTGATAGATTTACACACAAACTAATAAGAACTTTTGCTTACGACCTAAAACTTCCATTAAATTTTGAAGTTGAATTAGATCAGGACGCTTTGCTAAGTGAAGCGGTAGATAGCTTAATTTCCAAAGCTGGTACCGACGCTATCTTAACAAAAGTATTAGTTGAATTTGCTATTGAAAAAGCCGATGATGATAAAAGTTGGGACGTGGCATTCGATTTTAATAAAATAGCCAAGTTACTTACCAATGAAAACGATATACCGTTTATAGAAACTTTAAAAGATAAAACTTTAGACGACTTTAAATCTTTAAAAACTCAATTAAAAAAAGAAATTGCAACAACAGAAACTGCTATTGTGGAAGGGGCTGAAAGTCTTTTAACCTTATTTCAAGAAGCCGGTCTAGAGTTTAATGACTTCACCTCTGGTTACTTACCAAAACACTTTCAAAAATTGGCCGATAAAAATTTTGATGTTGCGTTTGGAAACAAATGGCAAGAAAATCTTGAAAATGGCACATTGTATCCAAAACGTGTGAGTGCTCATACAGCTTCAACCATTGAACAATTACAGCCTCAAATAGTACAAGCTTTCAATCTTACTAAACAGGCTGTTTTTCATATTAAATTCTTAAAAGCATTTTATAGAAACATAACGCCATTATCGGTTTTAAATGCGATAAATAATGAATTAAATATGTTGAAAATTGACCAGAACAAGATGCTCATTTCGGAATTTAACAGCATTATTAGTAAAGAAATATGCAACCAACCCACACCGTTTATTTACGAGCGTTTAGGTGAAAAGTTTAAACATTATTTTATTGATGAGTTTCAGGACACCTCGACCATGCAATGGGAAAACTTAATGCCTTTATTGGATAACTCTTTAGCTACCGAGTCTGGAAGCACAATGTTGGTTGGTGATGCTAAACAAGCAATTTATCGTTGGCGCGGCGGGAAAGCAGAACAGTTTATACATTTATTTAATAAAACATCAAAACCATTTCTGTTTGAACAAAATGTAAAAAGTTTAGATTTTAATTATAGAAGCTACAAAGAGGTTGTAAATTTTAACAACGGTTTCTTTAATTATTTAGCATCTCAGGTATTTAGTAATGATGCTTACATAAATCTTTACGAAAATGCAAAACAAACCATTAGTAAAGAGGAAGCAGGTTACGTATCCTTATCCTTTTTAAACCTAGAAAAGGAGGATACCCGCGATGACGTATTCTGTGAAACTGTGTTCAAAACCATCCAAAATTGTTTAGATAACAACTTTAAACTTGAAGATATTTGCGTGTTGGTACGAAAGAAAAAAGAAGGTGTAGCAGTAGCTAATTATCTAAGTCAAAAAAACATTCCTATTATTTCATCGGAAACGTTACTTATATGCAATGCTCCTGAGGTTGCCTTAATAAACAATATACTTTCAATCTTAGTTCAACCAAAAAACAATGAAATTAAAGTACTAATTCTAGAATTTTTAGCCTCAAAGTTTAAAATTGAGAATAAGCACGACTTTTTTATTAATCATATAAATCTTTCTTCAGAACAATTTTTTAAAAGTTTTGAAACTTTTAATATCCATATTTCCAAGCAGCAATTACTGCAGTTACCCTTGTTCGATTTAGCCGAAACAATTGTAAGAAGTTTTAATTTGGTTGAAAAATCGAACGCTTATATCCAATTTTATTTAGATGTTGTTCTGGAATTTTCAAATAAAAAAGGCTCCAATATTTCCGGCTTCTTAGAGTATTTTGAAAAGAAAAAAGAAAGTTTAAGCATTGTTTCTCCCGTGGGGCAAGATGCAATACAGATAATGACCATTCATAAATCCAAAGGTTTGGAATTTCCAGTTGTCATTTTCCCTTATGCGGATCTGGATATATACAAGGAGATTGAACCGAAAGAATGGCTCCCTATAAACAAAGAAGTTTACAACGGATTCACACACACCTTATTAAATTTCAATAAAGATTTTGAAAATTTTGGCAATGTTGGACATGAGATTTTTATTAAACATAAATCGGAACAAGAACTGGATAACATCAACTTGTTATACGTAACATTAACCCGTGCGGTAGAACAACTCTATATCATTTCATCGAACGAGACAACCTCCAAAGGCGATGTTACTACAAAAAAATATTCAGGACTTTTTATCAACTATCTGCAATACTTGGGTGTTTGGAACGACTCGGAGATTAATTATACTTTTGGCTCCCAAAGCAGGCAAAGTGTTCCTAAATTTATTTCATCCGAAAACACGGTTCAAACGGAATTTATTTCAACTTCAAAAGAAAGTCAGAATATTAAGGTAGTAACAAAATCAGGAATGCTTTGGGATACTAACCAAGAGGAAGCAATAGAGAAAGGGAATCTAATTCACAACATTATGGCAAAAATTAAAACAAAAGACGATGTTGAAATGGCGATTTCTGAATACCTAAATGCTGCTATTATTTCACCAGAGCAAGCAGTAAGGTTGAAAAAAATAGCATTACAAATAGTAAACCATCCAGTACTTGAAGCTTATTACTTACCAAACATAACTATTTATAACGAACGAGACATAATTGCAAAGGATGGTATCATTTTAAGACCCGACCGCGTGGTTTTGACCAATGAAAATGAAGGGGTTATAATTGATTACAAAACAGGTTTTGAAGACAAAAAACACATTCAACAATTACATTCTTATCAAGATGTATTATTAGACATGAACATTCGCATTAAAAAGAAAATTCTTGTCTATATCAATGATCATGTTTTAGTAAAAGAAGTGTAATTTTGATAAAAATTAAAATAAAATTATGTACGGAAAACTAAAAAACCATTTAGAATTAGAGCTTCAAGACATAAAAAATAGCGGGCTTTTTAAAGAAGAACGCATCATCACATCTACACAAGGAGCAGAAATTACTTTAAATACCGGTGAAACAGTTTTAAACTTTTGTGCCAACAATTACCTAGGGCTATCATCGCATCCCGACGTTATTCAAGCAGCCAAAGATACTTTGGACTCTCATGGTTTTGGAATGAGTTCGGTTCGTTTCATATGTGGCACACAAGATATACATAAAGAATTAGAACAAAAAATTGCCGATTTCTATCAAACAGAAGATACCATACTTTATGCCGCAGCCTTTGATGCTAACGGTGGTGTTTTTGAACCTTTACTTGGAGAAAAAGATGCTATTATTTCCGATTCTTTAAATCACGCATCCATAATAGATGGTGTACGCTTATGTAAAGCTGCAAGATACCGTTATGCAAACAGTAATATGGAAGATCTAGAAGAACAACTTATTGCTGCCAATAAAAATGGGGCCCGGTTTAAAATAATTGTAACTGATGGCGTGTTTTCTATGGATGGTATTGTAGCGCCACTTGATAAAATTTGTGATTTAGCCGATAAATACGAAGCCTTAGTAATGGTTGATGAATGTCATGCTGCAGGTTTTATTGGTAAAACAGGACGAGGAACACTAGAAGAAAAAAACGTTTTGAACAGAGTTGATATTATTACAGGTACTCTAGGCAAAGCTCTAGGTGGCGCCATGGGTGGTTATACTACAGGTAAAAAGGAAATAATAGAGATACTCAGGCAGCGTTCTAGACCTTATTTATTTTCAAACTCACTAGCACCAACCATTGTAGGAGCCTCTATTAAAGTGTTTGATATGCTGGCAAACAATACGGAACTGCGTGATACCTTGGAATGGAATACCAACTATTTCAAAAAAGGCATAAAAGCGGCAGGGTTTGATATTGTAGATGGAGATTCGGCTATCGTTCCAGTGATGCTTTACGATGCTAAACTGGCACAAACTATGGCAAATATGCTTTTAAAAGAAGGAATTTACGTTATAGGATTCTTTTATCCTGTAGTTCCAAAAGAAAAAGCAAGAATACGTGTGCAACTTTCGGCGGCCCACACTAAAGAGCATTTAGACAAAGCAATACTAGCATTTACTACAATTGGAAAAACATTAAACCTTATTTAAAAACGTTCTGAAATATCTTGGTTGAAGTAAATTCTTCGTTTTTTTTATATATTTGTCTTTGTTAATAACATTTAACAACTTACTTTTGTTTACAATTAACACTTAAAAATTAAACTTTTGAATATGAAAAATCTTAGCAGATTACTGTTCGCTATGTTGATAGTCCTTGGTTTTAGCAACGCTAATGCGCAAGACAAAAACAATCCATGGCAAATTACAATTGGTACAAATGCAGTGGACGCCTATCCTTCTGGAGATGGAGCTCCATTTAGTGAGACTATTTTTGAAGACTACTTCAATGTAAGTGATCACTGGAACATTTTACCTTCTTTATCAACAATCGCTGTATCTAAATACGTAGGTGACGGATTCTCTTTTGGAGTTGCTGGATCTTTAAACAAAATTGAAAATTGGGGCGATGATTCAGTAGATGATTTATCGTACTACGGTGTTGATGGAACTATTAAATACAACTTTTTACAAGGTACAACTATCGATCCTTATTTAGGAATTGGTGGTGGTTACACTTGGGTTGATGGCATTGGTGCTGGAACTTTAAACGGAACTTTAGGTTTAAACATTTGGTTTAACGAAAACATCGGTTTAACAGTTCAATCAGCTTACAAACATGCTTTTGAAGATTACTTACAAACTCATTTCCAACACACTGCTGGTATCTCTATCAAATTTGGTGGAACTGATACAGATGGTGATGGTATCTACGATAAAGATGATGCTTGTCCAGACGTTAAAGGTATTGCAGCTTTCAATGGTTGTCCTGATACTGACGGTGATGGTATTGAAGATAGTAAAGATGCTTGTCCAAATGAAGCTGGTTTAGCTGAACTTAACGGATGTCCTGATACTGACGGTGACGGTGTTGCTGATAAAGATGACAAATGTCCTTCTGTTGCTGGCTTAAAAGCATTAAACGGTTGTCCTGATGCTGACGGTGACGGTGTAACTGATGCTGACGATAAATGTCCTTCTGTTGCTGGTCCTGCTGCTAACCAAGGATGTCCTTGGCCTGATACTGACGGTGATGGTGTATTAGATAAAGATGACAAATGTCCTTCTGTAAAAGGTACTGTTGCAAACAATGGTTGTCCTGAAGTATCTGAAGAAGTTCAAAAAACTTTAAATGCTTACGCTAAAACAATTTTATTTGATACAGGAAAATCTTCTATCAAATCTCAATCTGAGGCTGTATTAGCTGACATTATTAAAATTCTTAAAGAATACCCTAACTCTAAATTTACAGTAGAAGGTCATACTGATAGTGTAGGTAGCGATAAATTAAACCAAGAGTTATCTAATTCAAGAGCTAATTCTGTGAAAGAATATTTATCTTCTCATGGTATTGATGCAGCTAGACTTTCATCAATGGGTTACGGTGAATCAAAACCAATTGATACTAACAATACTAGTAAAGGTAGAGCTAACAACAGACGTGTTGAAATTAACTTAGCTAAATAATTTAAAGCTAGTTAACTTTAAAATAATAAGTTTAAAAACGCTTCGGATATCCGAAGCGTTTTTTATTTTTATACAATGACAACTTTTATTTTTGATGTTCTAAAAGACTTGCAAAAACATAACGCAAACTTTTCCGAACTTACCTTTATTCTACCTAGCAAAAGAGCTGGTCTCTTTTTAAAACACCAACTTAGTAAGGTTACTAATCAAACTATTTTTTCCCCTACCATAATAAGTATTGAAGAATTTGTAGAGGAGTTATCCGGACTAAAAACCATTTCAAACACCGAATTACTTTTCCAGTTCTATAACACTTACCTGCATTTAACAAAAAAACAAGACGCAGATACTTTTGAAGTATTTTCAAAATGGGCACAAATTCTGCTTCAGGATTTCAATGAAATTGATAGGTATCAAATTCCACAAAAAAACATTTTTGAATATTTAAGCGATATTCAAGATTTAAAACATTGGTCGGTTGAAGGAAATCAAACCGATTTTATTAAAAAATACTTAGCTTTTTGGAAAAAAATACATTTATATTATTCCCATTTCACAGAGCAACTT
This sequence comes from Mariniflexile sp., assembly GCF_041583155.1. GTDB lineage: Bacteria > Bacteroidota > Bacteroidia > Flavobacteriales > Flavobacteriaceae > Mariniflexile. The sequence continues at coordinate 27,535 of NZ_JBFHGK010000003.1, read as the reverse complement.
TTAAATAATAGCGTAGGTTACCAAGGATTAATTTATAGAACAGCTGCTGAAAACTTAGCCGATTACATAAAGAAGAACCCAGGCAAACAACACGTTTTTTTAGGTTTTAATGCACTAAATACGTGCGAAAAAACTATTATTCAAGATTTACTTAAACATCAGTTAGCGAAAGTCTACTGGGATATTGATACTGTTTTTATAAACCACCCAAACCACGACGCTGCTTTATTCACTAAGCATCATAAAGCTACTTGGCCATACTATGAAAGCAACCCTTTCAATTGGGTTATTGAACACTACGCTACACAAAAAAACATTCAAACTTTTGGTATTCCTAAAAACATAGGTCAGGCCAAATATATCGGTTCCATATTAAATGCCTTAAAAAAGGACAATCCAAACCTTCAAAATACAGCCGTTATTCTGGGTGATGAAAGTTTATTAATTCCAGTACTTAACTCACTACCAGAAAATAGCGAGGCTTTAAACATAACTATGGGTTTTCCGCTAAAGTCCATTCCGTTAGCATCTTTGTTCGAAGCCCTATTCTATCTACATAAAAGTCCATCAAATGGTTTTTATTTTAAAGATGTAATCAATATTATATCACATCAATTTATAAGACCTTTATTTTTTGTTGATGGTATAGACTACGCTTCTAAACTCGTTGAAACCATAGAAGACAACAACATCATTTTTGTTAGTCTTGCCCGTTTACATCAAATCGCAGAAAAATCAAATAAGATTATTAGTCTGTTATTTGAAAATTGGAATAAATCCATCGCAGATGCGCTAAAAAATTGTTCAGAGCTCATAATTGCCATCAAACATAATTTAGATGAACATAAGACTGCAAATTTACTTGCGTTAGAGTACTTGTATCGCTTTAATGAATTGTTTAATGAACTTTCCCGATTAAACACAAAGTATGAGCACATTAAAGATATTTCCACCCTCTTTGGTATCTATAAAGAGTTATTAAGTAGCGAAACTTTAGATTTCCAAGGCGAACCCTTGCAAGGTTTACAAATTATGGGGATGTTGGAATCGCGCGTTTTGGATTTTGAAACTGTTATTATTTCGTCTGTTAATGAAGGCGTGCTACCTTCAGGAAAAAGTAATAATTCCTTCATTCCCTTCGATGTGAAACTGGAAAACAAACTACCAACCTACAAAGAAAAAGATGCTGTTTACACCTACCACTTTTACAGACTTCTACAGCGTGCTAAAAATGTTTACATTTTATACAACACAGAAGCAGATGTACTTACTGGTGGTGAAAAAAGTAGGTTTATCACACAAATGGAATTAGAAGGCATTCATAATCTAAATCATCAAATTATAGTGCCACAAGTACCTATTATTGAAACAGCACTAAATAGTATTGAAAAAACAGAAAGTCTACAAAAAGACATCATAAACCTAGCTAAGCAAGGCTTTTCGCCATCCTCACTAACATCATATATTAGAAATCCTATTGATTTTTATTATCAAAAATTATTAAAAATAAATGAATATGATGATGTTGAAGAAACGGTAGCCGCAAACACCTTAGGAACCGTTGTACACAATACACTCGAAGATTTTTACAAACCATTAATAAACCAAACCTTAACAGTTGATGTAATTAACAACCTGAAAAACCAAATTGAAGCTCAGGTAAGCCATCATTTCAAAAAGGAATATAAAGAAGGTGATATTTCAAAAGGTAAAAACCTCATTATTTTTGAAATTGCAAAACGTTATGTTTCTAATTTTATAGATTTGGAAATTGCAGATTTAAAAGCTGGAAATCAAATAAAAATTATAGCTATTGAAGCAAAAAGTGAAGTTAATCTGCCTATAGATGAATTAAACTTCCCTGTAAAATTGGTTGGAAAAGTAGACAGAGTGGATGAGTACAATGGCATAACACGAATTATTGATTATAAAACAGGGCGGGTTGACCAAAACCTAGTTGAAATTGTTAATTGGGAAGACCTTTCAACTGATTATAAAAAATTTAGTAAAAGCTTCCAGGTACTTACCTATGCCCTAATGATGCAACTTTCTGGTGATATTAAACTCCCCATTGAAGCTGGTATAATTTCATTTAAAAATTTAAGTGCCGGCTTTTTAAAATTCGCAAAAAAAGATAAGCCAGGAGCTTATGCAAAAAAAGAAACCTTAATTACCAACGAAACTATTGATGCATTTACCATTGAATTAAAAAAGCTTATTTTAGAAATTTGCAATCCTAATATTCCTTTCACCGAAAAAGAAGTTTAATATGTTAGTACACAATGATATTGTTATAAATGGAGACCATCACAAACCAATTGTAATTGATGTAACCTATATGGAAAATTCATCTAACCTACCCATTATCATCTTTTGCCATGGCTACAAAGGTTTTAAAGATTGGGGCGCTTGGAATGTGATGGCAGACCAATTTGCAAAGGCTGGATTTTGCTTTATAAAATTCAATTTTTCACATAATGGTGGTACAGTATCACAACCCATCGATTTTCCAAATCTGGAAGCTTTTGGAAATAACAATTACACCAAAGAGTTAGACGATTTACAAAGCGTTTTAGATTGGATTGAAAGCAATTCTAAATTAAAAAACATAGCAAACCCTGATAGAATTTCATTAATTGGACATAGCAGAGGCGGAGGTATAGCCTTAATTAAGGCAGAAGAAGATGAAAGAATAAAGGAGGTTATAAGTTTAGCAAGTGTATGTGATTTTGGTTCTAGAATGACGGCCCTCGGCGATTTAGAAAATTGGAAACAAACCGGCGTAATCCATGTTCTAAACGGAAGAACCAAGCAGAAAATGCCGCATTATTATCAGTTTTATGAAGATTTTAAGGCAAATGAAAAACGCCTAACAATCAAACGCGCAGTTTCAAATTTAAACAAACCACACCTCATTATTCATGGCAATCAGGATGATAGTGTATTGTTAAATGAAGCGGAACAACTTCACGAATGGAACCCAAAAAGCGACTTTCAAATAATTGATGAGGCTAACCATGTGTTTGGTACATCTCACCCATGGGAAAAAGACTATTTGCCATCACATTTAAACGAGGTTGTTAAGAAGTCTATAAAATTTCTTAAAAAATAAGCTTAAAAAACTTCCTAAAACATACCATTTGCTTTATTTTCATTTCTAAATTCACGCAAAGCCAAAACTTTATATCAAAACGAAACCCTTTAAATTGGTTCGGTTTTACACAACCCTTCCCTAATTTATACATTTTTGTAATTTTCTTCACTTTTTTTACAAAAATGTAATTTTTTAATAGATCAAAATTTACACAAGTAATTGGTTTTCAGTTGTTTAAAATTTCGGCATTACAGTTGTTTATAGATTTTTAAATTTTTTTTTCATCCTAATTAAAGTTTAACTAAAATCTATATTTATGAATGTAATTATCCCTGTAACAGATTTAGATAATGGTAAAAATAAACTAGCCAAAGGCTTTCATAATACAGAATATGCCTGTATATATAACAGCCTTAATAATAGCTATAAATGGATTAAAACCAAAGAAATAAGCAATCTAGAAGATAACCTAAGTTTAGCCCTCAAACAAAAAGGAATATATACCATCATAACAAGCCATATGCCTTTTTTGGCCTTAAGGCTATTTAAAGAAAGTGGTTTGCTTACCTACAAATCTAAAAGTAAAGATCTTGAAGAAAATATAGCGCTATTTTTAAAAAATGAATTAGAACCATTTACCGGACAAATCCAGTTTAACACTTCCAGCTGTAGCAGTTCTTGCAACTTGGGTTCGTGTGCATCATGCCATTAATACCAAAAAAACATGTCAATTAGTAAAGCCATTGAATTCGTTAAAATAGCAAGTGAAAGTGAAGAACTTAGAAATGCTTGCACTGACCTCTCAAAAGAAAAATTATTGGCAAAACTGAACTTTAATGAAACAGAATTTGAAGATGCCATAAATATGGAATTGGTAAAATGCCAAACGTATGAACAGGCTGAAACATACCAACAATTAAGAATATGGTTTTTAATATTATAAAATTATGGAATATAGAGATTTAGAAAAAGTACGATTAATAATTGAAGCAGCCACAGGCCTGGAAATTGCATACGCCTACGACGATTTGGTGTTTCCTGATTACACAGCATTTATCATGCAATTTGACGACTCAAAATCCACCCATTTTTTCTGTCACTTTCACGAAGATTGTAACGAAAAAGAAACGCTTTTTAAAGAACTTTCAAATGCCTGTAAACAACAGAAATGTACACTTACCCTTAAAGGGGATTTCAAATTAGCTCAAAAAAACGAAGCAGTAGAACTACAATTTATATAACAAACATGGCAAATAAGAAACTCAACTGGAAAACCTGGTTACAAGAAGGAGATCAATATTTAAAAGCCTACGGTACCAAAAGTAGGTTTGGCGCAGAAATTAGGTATAACTTAGTGTCTATGTCGTTTGAAGCCTATTCGATGGCCATTTTAGATTATCATAAAAGTTTACCACATAATCATACTTATACAGATTTGATGAATGCTTTGGAATCTGTAATTCCTATAGATGCAACACTTAAATCGCGTATTTTAAAATATGAAAATATACAATCTATATGCTCTATTGAAAAATATTACACCACAAAACCTTCAGAAGAGGATTTAACAGATTTGAAAAGTGCTGTTATTGAAATTAGCAATATGGCGCATAATATATGCCTACCTGTTAATTAAATATGTTACCGTAGCCAAAGGCTCATTTTTTAAATAAAACTACAAGTGTACTTATAGAATTCCAACTGGATTTTTGGAGTAATCTGCCCATTTTTTATAAATAAACCCTTAATAAGCATTTAATAAAATGAGAAGGCCACTAATTTTTATTATTGCAATTGGCTGTATTATAAAAAGCTACAGCCAAATAACCGTTTATAAAGATCAGGGTGTCTGGTTTACTCTCACCAATAATGTTAAATTTTCTGAAACCATTTCGATTGGAAACCGTTTACATTTTCGGACCGTTGATTTTTTGCAACAACACCAATATGTTGTTATTGAAACTGGTGTTAATTATAAATTAAATAAAAATATATGCTTTGGTGTTGGTTATTTACTTGGCACACTTTATCCAAGCGGACAATTGCATGCTCCAATAACAAAACAAGAAAACAGAATTTGGCAAAATTTAGTTATAACCTCAGCCATGGGAGATACAAAATTGTGTCACCGTTTTATTTTTGAACAACGGTTTAAAGATATTGTTGCCTTAAATTCCAATGATGAATACAAAATCGAAGGCGTTTCATATGGTCAAAGAATTAGGTATCGTCTAGAAATTACAACCAATTTACTAAAAATGAAAAATGATAAAATTATTTACGGAAGAATTTCAAATGAAACCCGAATTAGATTTGGAACGGGTTTAAAAGAACCTGACTTTGATCAAAACAATTTTGCAGCATTATTGGGCTACCAATTATTTAGTAATTCAAAAGCTTGGGTTGGTTATGGCAAATGCTATTTCAAAACTAATCCTACCACGTTTATATCTAACAATATTTTACATGTTACACTAAGCTACGACATCGATTTATACAAAAAGAAGAATTCTATTGATGGCATATTACGAGAATCTTAATTTATATAAACCGCTAAAAATCGGATAATGCAACCTTGTTACTTTTTATTTGTTAGCTTTATATTTCGCCACATCTATACCATATTTCTCAATTCGTAGTCCAAGTTTACGATTGGAAATTCCCAGTTCTTTTGAAGCTCGCATAACATTTCCTTTTTCAAAAGTTAGGCAATCTATAATAAGCTGTTTCTCAACCTTTTCAACAATTACATCTAGAGTTCCTTTACTAAAAGTACTTGTAGATTGGGCTGTTTGTAGCGTTGGCGGTAAATTTTCAATACGAATTACTTGGTCTGTACTAATAATGGCAGCACGCTCAATACAATTTTCTAATTCCCTGATATTCCCGGGCCAATGGTAAATCATAAGTGCATCGAGTGCTGAAGAAGATATCCTTTTAATATTAGTTCCGTTTTTAGTATTTGCTTTTTGGATAAAGTGGTCTGCTAAAAGCGGAATGTCATTTAATCGTTCACGCAGTGCCGGCATATAAATTGGAAACACATTAAGGCGATAATACAAATCTTCCCTAAATTTTTCCTCTACAATAGCATTTTCTAGATTTCTATTTGTTGCAGTAATAATTCTAACATTGCAATCAATTGTTTTGGAACTTCCTAAACGTTCAAACTGTTTTTCTTGTAGAACTCTTAAAAGTTTAATTTGTAATGGTGCCGATAACTCCCCTATTTCATCTATAAAAATGGAACCCCCATCAGCTAATTCAAACCGGCCTTTTTTTGCTTCAGAAGCACCTGTAAAAGCACCTTTTTCATGCCCAAATAATTCACTTTCAATAAGAGTTTCGGGCAATGCAGCACAATTTACTTTTATAAAAGGTTTAGAAGCTCGGTCACTTTTGTAATGAATCGCATCGGCAATTAATTCTTTACCTACACCACTTTCACCTCTTATTAACACGGTGGCTTGTGTTTTTGAAACTTGCTCTATTTGCTTAAAAACTTCTTTTATTTTAAAGCAGTTACCAACAATATTTTCATAAGAAAACCTGTTTTCTAATTCTAAATGTAATTCCTTATTTTCATTTTTCAAACGTTCAATTTCCTCCATTCGGTCTTGTCTAGCACGAACCGCCTGACCAATCATAGAGCCTATAACTAAAAGTATACGAATCAGTTCATCTTTATTTACTCTTTCGTCATAAACTCTAGAAATACTTAACGTACCAACTGTTTCAAAATCTACTTTTATAGGCACAATAATGAAAGAAATATCTTTTTTGCTTTTTGTTTGTAGGTCCATTTTGGTTTTATTTACAAAACCTTGAGCCCCATCAATTTTATCAATATAAATTGGTTTACCCGTTTTAACAACATTTCCTGTAATTCCCTCTCCTATTAAATAACGTGCTTCTTTTTTATCGTCATAGGAAACCCCATAAGACGCTTCTATTAAGATTTTAGAAACCTCTCTATTTAGGATGGTTAGCATACAACGTTCGGCATCCAGATATTTCCCAATCAATTCCATGATAGTTCCCATCGAATCCTTAATAAACCTACTATTATTTATCATGGTACTAATTTCAAATAATAGCGGCAATTCGGTATCACCCTTGCAGAACCTACCGGCCTTGTGGCAATAATGGCTTTTAAAACCATCTTTTATCGTACTATTTAATGTACTAGACATTGGATACTAAATGCTTTGGTTGAACTTCATCATCAAAGATAAAAAGTAAAATTTACTAAATACATTATTTTCAACAAAATAAGCCTTATTTAGAATTTTTATTAACAATAATTAGATAGTTCGATTTTTTATTTATCAATTTAGAATATTTAATGATTATAATTCAAACTTGATTTTTATACATAAATGTAAAACAGGCTATAAACTTTTACATTTATGTAAACTTCATTCTTTAGGAAATTATTACCCCAAACAAAAAACAATTTTTATAACTTTTTGAAATACAATTTGTTACACCCGTTTTTTGTCCAAGTTTTTCTTATTACAATTTTTATTGGCACAGTAAATGAAAATTGGAAAGTCAAATATTCATTTAATAAATTCATTATGAGAAAAATAGCAATTTACGGAAAAGGTGGTATCGGAAAATCTACCACAACACAAAACACAGTGGCTGGTTTGGCCGAAATGGGTAAAAAAATAATGGTAGTTGGATGCGATCCTAAAGCCGATTCAACCAGACTGCTATTAGGAGGTTTAGCTCAAAAAACAGTACTAGACACTTTAAGAGAAGAAGGAGAAGATGTTGTATTCGACGATATTGTAAAACCAGGTTATGGTAATACAAGCTGTACAGAATCTGGTGGCCCAGAACCAGGTGTTGGATGCGCAGGTCGTGGAATTATCACATCTATAAACATGTTGGAGCAATTGGGTGCCTATGATGAAGATAAAGCATTAGACTATGCATTTTATGATGTATTAGGAGATGTGGTTTGCGGTGGATTTGCCATGCCAATTCGAGATGGTAAAGCCGAAGAAATTTACATTGTTGTTTCTGGTGAAATGATGGCTATGTATGCTGCAAACAATATTTGTAAAGGTATTGTAAAGTTTGCGCAAGCGGGTGCCGTTCGGTTAGGAGGTCTTATTTGTAACAGTCGTTTGGTTGATAACGAGCAACAAATGATTGAGGAATTAGCTAAAAAATTAGGTACCCAAATGATTCATTTTGTACCACGTGATAACATGGTTCAAAAAGCGGAAATCCACAGAAAAACAGTTATTGAATATGCTCCAGAACATCCTCAAGCAGATGAATATAGAACGCTTGCTCGAAAAATTGATCAAAATAAATTATTTGTAGTTCCAACGCCTCTTGAAATAGAAGAACTTGAAGGATTACTTATCGAATACGGCATTTTAAATTAAAAATTAAACACTCACTTATCATTTAAAAATTATCACTATGCAATTAATTAGAGCCATTATAAGATCCGAGAAATCTCCTGTAGTTATTAAAGCTTTGTTTGAAGCTGGTTATGTAGCTGTAACAAAAGTACCTGTAGTGGGGCGCGGAAAACAAAGAGGTATTAAAATTGGGGATATAACCTACGACGAAATTCCTAAAGAACTATTAATGATCGTTGTTAAAGACGAAGACAAAGATTTTGCTACAAGAACCATTATTGATTCAGCACGCACCGGAGAAAAAGGTGCCTTTGGAGATGGTAAAATATTTGTTAGCGCCGTAGAAGAAGCCTATACAATTAGTCGTGGCACCAAAGAACTATAAAATTTAAAAAGCATGAAGACGATTATAGCTATACTACGAATTCACACAATGAACCGCACAAAAGAGGCACTATCTAAAGCAGGACTACCTTCTTTTACAGCAACAGGCCAAGTGTATGGGCGTGGTAAAGGAAAATGGGATGCAGAGGTTATGGAAGGTGTTAAAAACAATCAACCAGAAGCCATAGCCCTTTTAGGTCCAGAACCAAGACTACGACTACACCGAATGATTACACTTACTGTACCAGATTCTAAAGTGAAAACGGCCGTTCAAGAAATTATGAACGCCAACAGAACAGATGCACCTGGCGACGGTAAAATATTTGTGCTTCCTAACTCAGAAGCCATAAGTATTCGTACCGGCGAATCTGGCGATAGTGTATTAGATTAACAGTTAAAACAAATAAATATGTCTACAGATAATAAAAACACACCATTTCCCGATGCATCCGATTTAATCGAAGAAATATTACATAAATACCCTAGCAAAGTAGCAAAGAAAAGAGCAAAATCTTTAGTTTCTAATGATCCGGAAATAGACCAAGAAATTCAATCAAATATTCGAACTATACCTGGTATTATTACACAAAGAGGTTGTTGTTATGCAGGTTGTAAAGGCGTAATATTAGGCCCAACACGCGATATCATCAATATTGTACACGGGCCAATTGGATGCTCATTTTACGCTTGGCTTACCAGAAGAAACCAAACAGATGCTGGTGTAGACGGCGAAAACTATATGAACTACTGCTTTTCTACCGATATGCAGGACACCAACATCGTTTTTGGTGGTGAAAAAAAATTGGAAGAAGCCATTCGTGAAGCTTACGAGATTTTCAAACCACATGCCATTGGCGTGTTTTCAACTTGTCCTATTGGATTAATTGGAGATGATGTTCATGCGGTTTCAAGAAAAATGAAAGAAGAATTAGGCATTAACATCTTCGGGTTTAGTTGTGAAGGTTATAAAGGTGTAAGTCAATCGGCCGGTCACCATATTGCGAACAATGGCATTTTCAAACACGTAGTTGGATTAAATAATACGGATCCAGGTGGAAAATTCAAATTAAATCTTCTTGGAGAATATAACATTGGTGGCGATTCCTTTGTTCTTGAAAAATATTTTGAAGAAATGGGTATCACATTGGTTTCAACCTTTAGTGGAAACTCAAGTATTCATCAATTTGAAAATGCACATATGGCCGATTTAAATGCGGTAATGTGCCACAGATCCATCAATTATATTGCTGAAATGCTTGAAAAAAAACATGGCATTCCATGGATTAAAATAAACTTTATTGGTGCCGATGCTACCGCTAAATCATTACGAAAAATTGCAAAATATTTTGAAGATGATGAGTTAATTGCTAAAACTGAAGAAATAATTGCACGCGAAATGTTAGAAGTGCAAGCTACCATTGAAGATGTAAAAACCAGAACCACTGGTAAACTATGCATGATGTACGTTGGTGGATCCAGAGCACATCACTACCAAGAATTATTTGGAGAGATTGGAATGCGCACCATTTCCGCAGGTTACGAGTTTGGTCACCGTGATGATTATGAAGGTAGAAAAGTAATTGACAGCATTAAAATTGATGCCGATAGTAGAAATATTGAAGAACTAGATATTACTAAAGATGAATCATTTTGGAGACAAGATTTGGTTGATAGAAAAACCGCCCTTGAAAGTGAAGGGTTCGGATTTAGTGAATACGACGGTATGATGCCAGATATGGAAAAAAACAGTTTGGTTATTGATGACATTTCGCATTGGGAAACCGAAAAACTTATTGAATACTACAAACCAGATATTATTGGTGCCGGTATCAAAGAAAAATACGTTATCCAAAAATTTGGAGTGCCATTAAAACAACTTCATAGTTACGATTATGGTGGGCCGTATGCTGGTTTTAAAGGCGCCATTAATTTTTACAAAGACATTGACAAAATGGTGAATACCAAAATTTGGGGATTAATACCACCTCCATGGAAAAATCAACCAGAGTTGGTAGCAAAAATGGCCAATTCAGCTTGCTAAGCCGTATTCAAGCCCATTCAAAAAACAATTTACAAACTTAAATTAGAGATATTATGTTACTAAGACATACTTCAGAAGAAATAAAAGAAAGAACATCTTTAACCATTAATCCAGCAAAAACGTGTCAACCTGTTGGCGCTATGTACGCCGCATTGGGAGTTCACGGTTGTTTACCACATAGCCATGGTTCTCAAGGGTGTTGTTCTTATCATAGAAGTGCACTTACACGCCATTACAAAGAACCAATTATGGCTGCAACAAGCTCATTTACAGAAGGATCTTCCGTATTTGGCGGACAATCAAACTTATTACAAGCTATAGAAAACATTTTTACTATTTATGAGCCAGATGTTATCGCAGTACACTCAACTTGTTTATCAGAAACTATTGGTGACGACCTTACTCAAATTATTGAAAAAGCAAGAGATGGCGGTAAAATCCCAGAAGGCAAATATGTTATACACTGCAACACCCCAAGTTATGTTGGGTCGCATGTAACGGGTTATGCCAATATGGTTACAGGAATAGTAAATGGGTTTTCAAAAGCTACAGGTACTAAAAATGACAAAGTGAATCTCATTTCTGGTTGGGTTGAACCTTCAGACATGAAAGAAGTAAAAAGAATAGCGAACCTTATGGGTGCCAAATTCACACTTTTCCCTGACACTTCCGATGTGGTTGACACACCTCAAACTGGTAGCTACGAAATGTACCCAAAGGGAGGCACCAAAGTACCAGATTTAATTGCCACTGGTGATAGCAAAGCAACATTGGCTTTTGGTAAATGGGCTACCGAAGATGCCGCCATTAAATTAGAAAACAAGTGTAAAGTACCTTATGAAGTTACCGAATTACCTATTGGTGTTCGAGCTACCGATCGGTTTATCATGCAACTTTCAAAACTTGCTGAAGTATCAATTCCTGATGCCATCACCACAGAACGCGGAAAATTAGTTGATATGATTACCGATATGCAACAGTATTTACATGGAAAACGTGTGGCTTTATGGGGAGATCCGGATCAATTAATTCCTCTTGTTGAATTCCTTTTAGATATGAATATGAAACCCGTTTATATCGTTTCTGGAACCCCTGGAAAAAAAATGCACCAAAAACTAGAAGACATGTTACTACCCATAGTACCAGAAGCTAAATTCCAAAACGGACAGGGAGCAGATATGTACTTATTACACCAATGGATTAAAAATGAAGGTGTCGATTTACTAATTGGAAACACCTATGGTAAATATATTTCCAGAGATGAAAATACACCGTTTTTAAGAATGGGATTCCCAATTCTAGATCGTGTAGGTCACTCTTACTTCCCCACATTAGGATATATGGGAGGCATCAGAATTCTAGAAAAAATCTTAGATCTTTTCATGGATAAACAAGATTTAGAAGCCTCGGAATCTGAATTTGAATTAGTAATGTAACACCTGATTGAGTATCTACTAATCAAGAAAAAATGAATTAATAAATTAAAATCAAAACACATGGAATCTATACTTAAAGGCAGACAAAATCAGGTATTGACTAAGGGAACAGATTCTCATGAATTAAGTTGTGACAAATCTAGTCTTGCAGGATCCGTAAGCCAACGTGCTTGTGTATTTTGCGGGTCTAGGGTTGTTCTCTATCCCATTGCAGATGCGCTTCATTTGGTTCACGGCCCTATTGGATGTGCTGCTTATACTTGGGATATTCGTGGTGCCTTATCATCGGGGCCACAAATTCACCGACTCAGTTTTTCAACAGATATAAAGGAGCAACAAGTGGTTTTTGGAGGTGAAAAAACCTTAAAAAACGCACTTATTGAATTAATTGCTGCATATAACCCCAAAGCCGCTTTTGTATACTCAACCTGTATTGTCGATTTAATTGGCGACGACGTTGAAAGTGTCTGTAAAGAAGTTACAAAAATTACTGGCATTGATGTTATTACGGTGCAAGCCCCTGGTTTTGCTGGCACTAAAAAAGATGGTTACAAAGTGGCCTGCGACTCGCTTATGAAACTTGTTGGCACAAAAGGAACCGATGAAACTATTCCAAACAGTATCAATATTATTGGCGACTTCAACTTAGCCGGAGAACTTTATTTATTACGCGATTATTACGAAAAAATGGGTGTTCACATTGTGGCAACTATTACAGGCGATGGTCGGGTTGATGCTATTCGTCAATCGCATAAAGCCGCTTTAAATATTGTGCAATGTTCTGGGTCCATGAGCAACCTTGCCGTTCAAATGGAAAAAAAATATCAAATCCCCAATATGCGGGTTTCTTATTTCGGGATTGAAGATATGTCCGATGCCCTATACGGAGTAGCTCGTTTTTTCAACAACCAAGAAATGATGGATAAAGCCATCGACCTCGTTAGAAATGAAGTCAGCGATTTATTACCCAAACTAGAATTCTATAAAAAAGCCTTAAAAGGCAAAAAAGCAGCTATTTATGTAGGTGGCGCATTTAAAGCCATTTCACTTATAAAAGCATTGCGTATGGTAGGTGTAAAAACCGTTGTAGTTGGTTCGCAAACAGGCAATAAAGAAGATTACTTAACCATGAAAAACCTTAGTGATGAAGGTACTATTCTTGTTGATGACACAAACCCACTAGAATTAACGCAATTAGTTAAAAGAACCAACGCCGATATTTTAATTGGTGGTGTGAAAGAAAGACCCATTGCTTACAAATTAGGATTGGGTTTTTGCGATCATAATCACGAGCGAAAACTAGCATTAGCTGGTTATGAAGGCATGCTAAATTTTGCTAAAGAAATTTATGCAACTGCTATGAGTCCTGTATTTCAATTCACTAAAAAGTAAAATAATACGCCTTATCATGGAAAACGAAACCAACATAAAAGAAAAAGCCTTTACATCCACACGTAATGCTTGTAAAGTGTGTACACCATTAGGGTCTAGTATTGTTTTTAAAGGTATTGAAGGCTGCGTGCCACTTATTCACGGGTCGCAGGGATGCGCAACTTACATAAGACGCTATTTAATAAGCCATTACAAAGAACCTGTTGATATTGCTTCCACAAATTTTTCAGAAGAAACGGCCATTTTCGGAGGCGAAAAAAACTTATTCATTGCTATAGAAAATGTCACCAAACAGTACAATCCTAAAATTATTGGAATTGCCACAACCTGTTTAAGTGAAGTAATTGGTGATGATATGCGTAAAATAATTCACAGATACAAAACGGAACACGATGCTAGCATTCCAGAATTAGTTTTTGTGAATACCCCAAGTTTCATGGGAACACACATGAATGGATTTCATGATACGGTAACCTCTTTGGTAAAATCATTTGCTAGTATTGGGGAAAGAACTTTTAGCGTTAATATGTTTCCTGGATTTTTATCGCCAGCCGATTTACATCATTTAAAAGAAATTTTAGCCGAAGTATCTATTCATGCGATTATGACTCCTGATTATTCCGATATTTTGGATAATGAATATACCGGGGAATATGAAAAACTTCCAAAAGGCGGAACAACCTTAACAGAATTACAGCAAACCGGTTGCTCAAAAGCATCTATAGAATTTGGGTATATTTTAAACAAATCGAACCCACAAACAGAATCGGCTGCTGAATATCTAGAAACAACTTTTGATGTGCCTCGCATAAACCTAAACATCCCGATAGGCATAAAAGCTACTGATGCCTTTTTCAGTGCTTTAGAAGCATTAACATCTAAAAAAACTCCCGAAAAATACACCAAACAACGCGGAAAACTTATTGATGCCTATGTTGATGGTCATAAATATGTGTTTGGAAAAAAAGCCGTGGTTTATGGTGAAGAAGATTTTGTTGTGGCAATGATTGCTTTTTTAGAGGAAATAGGCATTGAAACGGTGTTATGCGCTTCAGGTGGAAATAGCGGATTATTGAGAAAAACCATTCTAGAAAAAGTAAAACCAAAATCAGACATTCAAATTCATGACAATTTTGATTTTGAAGAAATTGCAGAAACCTGTAAAGAACTAAAACCAGACATATTAATAGGAAACAGTAAAGGCTATTACATAGCACGCGAACTTGGTATTCCGTTGGCAAGAGTAGGCTTCCCCATTCATGACCGATTGGGCGGATCACGAATTAAACACATTGGTTACGAAGGCACACAAGCATTGTTTGATTTGATAGCGAACACCCTTATTCAACAAATGCAGGATCATTCACCTGTTGGATACAAATACATGTAGCCAAAAAAAGAACAAAAATGTAAATAATCACTAAAAAACAAGAACATGGAAAATTCAACAACTTTAAATAAAATACATCCTTGTTTCGACAAAGAAGCGAAATTAAAATATGCTAGAATTCATATTCCAGTAGCACCTCAATGTAATGTTCAATGTGGTTATTGCAACAGAAAATACGATTGTGTAAACGAAAGCAGACCGGGTGTAACAAGCTCCGTTTTAAAACCTTTTCAGGCGCTTAACTATATGAGAGCCATTTCACAAAAAATAAAAAACGTATCAACTATAGGAATTGCAGGCCCTGGTGATGCCTTTGCTGAACCAGAAAAAACCTTAGAATCTATAAGACTTATAAAAAATGAATTTCCAGATAGAATATTTTGTCTGTCTTCAAACGGCCTTAATATTTTACCATATGTTGATGAAATAGCCACATTAAACGTAACGCACGTTACCCTAACCATTAACAGTTTCAGATTAGAAACTCTGGAAAAGATTTATAATTGGGCACGCTTCAATAAAAAAATGTACCGTGGTATAGAAGCTGCTAAATTAATGCTTAGTCAACAAGGTGAAGCCTTAAAAGCACTGGTAGCAAAAGGGATTGTTGTAAAAGTAAACACTGTAATTATCCCAGGTGTAAATGACACTGAAATAGAAGAAGTCGCTAAAATAGTAAGTGAACTAGGAGCTTCAACTATGAATTGCATTCCATTAATTCCTACCGAAGGAAGCGATATGGCCGATTTTGAAAAACCAACGGGTGAAATGGTAAGAAACATTGTTCGCTCCATTCACAAATACATAAAACCAATGACACATTGTGCTCGATGTAGAGCTGATGCCGCAGGCATGTTAGGAAAAGATGACACCAGTGCCTTTAAACTAATTGATGAATGCGCTGCCATGCCAACCGCAATAGATAATACAAAACCACATGTTGCCGTGGCTAGTTATGAAGGTTTAATGATAAATAAACATCTAGGGGAAGCAACCGATTTTTTAATATATAAACAAACTGAAACAGATTACGAATTGGTTGAAAAACGTAAAGCACCAGCAAAAGGAGAAGGCGATTTACGCTGGATAAACCTTGCCAAAACTTTAAACGATTGCTCCTACATTCTTGTAAATGGCGTTGGTGCACGACCCGTAGATTTACTTCAAAAAGTAGGCATTGCAGTAGTTGAAATGTCTGGATTAATTGACGATGGCCTTGATGCCGTTTATAAAGGAAAAAAACTTAAAGCTGTACTTAAAACCACCTTATCAAAATGTGGAAGTAGCTGTGGTGGTAACGCTATGGGCTGCGGATAATGGTATCCTATTTTTATAAAACTACATAATTACTCTAAACAATTTTAAAAATGAAAAAGCCAGATTATTTAATATTACTATGCAACTCCTACAGAATGGTAGGCGAAGCTAAAGGTACCTGCCTTAAAAGAGGATCAACAGATTTAATACAATACATTTCTGAAGAATCGGCAGATCGCGGATTGGATGTTGCTGTTACTACCACAGCCTGTTTAAATATTTGTCCGCAAGGCCCGGTAATTATTGTGCAACCAAATAATTATTGGTACGGTGGCATTACAGATGAAGATAAAATTGATGAAATTTTAGATGCTTTGGAAGAAAACAAAGCTGTCAATTCCTATTTAATCACAGATTAAAAACCGTTATGAAATTTTACTAAAAACATCTAACAATTTAAATTTTTAACCTATGGATCCTATTTTTTTGATTTCGCTTTTTGTCATAGCCTTTCTGTATGCATCCATTGGTCATGGTGGAGCAAGTGGTTATTTAGCCTTAATGGCTATGTTTGGAATTGAAACCGTATTAATGAAATCTTCGGCATTAACCCTTAATCTATTTGTTGCTGGAATTGCCTTTTACAGCTATTATAAAGGCGGATTTTTTAATTGGAAAATCCTGCTTCCTTTTGTTTTAGCTTCAATGCCAGCGGCTTATTTTGGTGCTAAACTATCGGTTGATCCTACATTTTACAAAGTTTCACTAGGTGTTTGTCTTTTAATTGCCGTCAGCAGAATGTTAATTCAGGTTAAAAATAAAAGCACCCAAGAATCCAAAACACCCAATTTTGTAATCGCAATGATGGTTGGTGCTATTGTAGGCTTTTTTTCTGGAATGATAGGCATTGGTGGCGGTATCATATTAAGTCCGTTATTAATTGTTTTTGGTTGGGCCAATTTAAAAGAAGCGGCAGCGGTTTCAGCAGGGTTTATATGGTTAAACTCAGTCACGGGGTTACTGGGTACAATTAATTCTGGCGTTCAATTATCACCAACCATCGTTCCTTGGATAGTTGTAGCACTTATAGGCGGCTTTCTTGGATCTTGGTCTGGAAGTTTTAAGTTTTCGGAAATCTCTTTACGTTATCTTTTAGCATCCGTTCTATTCATGGCAAGTATAAAATTATTTTTCATCTAAAAACACCGATTATGACACCTTACCTTATAGACACAACCTTACGAGATGGTGAACAAGCACCTGGCGTAGTTTTCTCTAAAAATGAAAAAATGCATATTGCATCAATGCTCGATGAGTTAGGTGTAAATGAAGTTGAAATAGGCACACCTGCAATTAGTAATGACGAAAAATTAATCATTAAAGATATCGCATCCCAAGGTTTTTCTTATAAAACATCAAGTTGGTGTCGTGCTAATTTACATGACATTAAGGAAGCTACATCCCTTAACACCACATCTATAAATATTTCATTGCCCGTATCCAACATTCAAATTGAAACCTTAGCGAAATCCAAAGATTGGGTACTTACAGAGTTAAAAAAAACAACTAAATATGCGGCTAATTACTTTAATCATGTTACCGTTGGTGCTCAGGATGCCACAAGAGCTGATATCAATTTTTTAAAAGAATATATTTACTTTGCTCAAGAGAGTGGTGCCAACCGTGTTAGAATTGCAGATACGGTGGGTATTTCAAGCCCTCTGGATATTCAAGCATTGTTTTTGGATTTAACAGATAGTTTTCCAACTATGGAATTTGAGTTTCACGGACATAATGATTTAGGAATGGGTACTGCAAATGCCATTACCGCCTATAAATCTGGCGCTAAATGTTTAAGCGCAACGGTGAATGGTTTAGGTGAAAGAGCTGGCAACTCGGTACTAGAGGAACTTATAGCCTACTTCATTTATAAGGAAAATAACACGTCCTATAACTCTAAAATTATTTCGAAACTTTGTAAATACGTTGCCTACAATTCTAGGGTAAAATTAGCAACCAATAAACCGTTAATTGGGAAAAAAGTATATACCCACGAATCTGGAATTCACACATCAGCTATCATAAAAAATAGGGCATCATATCAATTTATCAATCCGCTAGATTTCGGACAAAAAAATCCTGGGTTTTGTTTCGGGAAGCATTCTGGCAGGGCTTCAATTAATCATTTTTTTTCAGAAAAAAATCTTTCTATAGATGATTATAAAATGCAGAAGATTTTAAATGTGGTTAAACAACATTCAACTTCATTAAAAAGATCTTTAAATGAAATGGATTTAATGCAAATTTATTTTGACCATTAAACTTTAAACTTTTTATCCTATTAAAATTTTTAAAATAAAAACCTTTATAAAAATAAAAGGCAGTAATTTAAAATTACTACCTTTTATTAATATTGTTCCTATTTAATTCAATAAGAACAATATAGCATCAATTTGAATTTATTTTTTAACGAACTTAAAGTTTGTTATCTCACTACCAGACTTAACCGTTGCTATGTACATCCCTGAATCTAGTTTAGAAACATTAATAGGTACTAATTGCTCATTTGCGTCTTTTTGCAAAACAACTTTACCTAAAATATCATGAATGGTTATATTATTAATGTTCTTATTATACTTAACGTTAATAATATCATTAACTGGGTTTGGATAATAATTAAAATTATTAAGGTCAAATGAATTAACATTTAAAGTTGCATCATATGCTCCAATCCTGAACTTTCCGTGTTGTAAAGACCAAGCCCAAACTCTAACATATACTAATTCTCCTGGTGTTTTATTTGTAAACGAAATACCTGCAAATGAATTACCACCAATAACAAATTGGTCATTACAATAAGCTTCTGTGGCATTTGGAGGTGGCAAAAAGTAATAAAAAGGCTCTAAAGTAGTTGTACCACAGGATCCCGTATAAGTTTCCATCGCAGTATCATACATATTTCTTTCCGTTGGCTCTACACGTGTTTCTATAGTGAAATTTCCTGAAGCTGGAACCACTACGGTAAACCAAACGTCTCTACCACGTGTTGAAAAATCTAAGGTTCCACAAGTAGGGAAATTTGAATTTGTTGCATTTACCGATGCCGATGTGTTTGTAGCAACAATATAGCTGTCTTCAAAAGTTGCTCCTACAGTTAATGCCAATGGCGTTGAACAATCATCATTTGATGGTGGTGGTGGCGATTTATAAGCACATAAATCAAAATAAATGGCTCGTGACGACGATGCAGATGTTACACTAATGTAGTACGTTTGATCTGCTAACAAATCTGCTAATACAATATCTTGACAATGAGCTGTAGGCGATGGATAATCTTCTGATAATGGATTTAAATACCCCGGTGTTCCACTATATACAGCAATAGATAATGGAGCATTACCATTTACATGTGTAGTTTTAAAAGTATATTCCGCCGTTTCGTTTGGAGTAAAACGGTACCAAACATCACTATTACTTGAACTACAGATAGCCTCGGTAGAATGGGTAGCGCTAGTTGTATAACCTCTTGTTGGATTTTCACAAACATCAAACGTCGATTCTAACACATTAACGGCATTTAATGGTTCATCATTTGAAGGTGGATTAGGAAAAGGATATACACATAATCTGTATTGTGTACTCGCTGAAGCTCCTCTGGTATTAATATAATAAGTTTGTCCACTCGTTAATTGTGCACTGTAATATCTGGTTGAACACCCTGTTTGGCTAACAAGACTTCCTGGAGTACCAGAAAAAATACCTATTCTAACATCCAGACTACTTCCGTTTAAAGCTTCAATTTCTATTGAATATACTTTTGTTTCTGTTGGTGTAAATGCATACCAAGAGTCAATCCAACCATTCGACTCGCCACAAGTAAACTCCAATGATCTTGTAAACCCCATAAAATCGCCCGTTTTCTCATTTTCACAAATATATGTAGTAGAAGCACTTATGGGCGTAGCCCCATTTGCCTCATCAGTCTGTGCACTTATTGTTTGGAACAATAGTACGGTAAAGATTAATAGTAGTTTTTTAGCCATAATTTATATTTTTTGATTATCACAAATATCGTAAAATAAAAGGCGTATTTTTTATTTGTTTTATTATCATTAACTTATCGTTAACCTTTGTTACTATTGTTTTTTAAACCTATCTCCATAAGTTTACGTAGTAAAAGAATATTGTCATTAAAATTTACAGAAAACAAATATTATTTTACCTCTTTAAAAGATACTAACCAAAGCCTTTTTTATGAAAAAAATTTACTTTTTAATTTTATCATTATTTTATTTATGCTCATTTGCACAAGTGCAAATTGGCACAGACACGAACCAATTTCAAGATGCACCATTTGATCCATCAAATGTTTACTCTTACACGCAAAGCATTTATTTAGCTCCTGAAATAAACGCTTCTGGAAACATCACAAGTTTACAATGGTATTTTAGTGGCACAACATTATTACCTAATAGCCAAGACTTGACTATTTATTTAGGCCATACCACTAAGGATGCGTTTAATAGTACTAGTGATTGGGAGCCGTTAGCAAATTTAACCCAAGTATATTCTGGAGGAATCGATGTATCTGCCGGCGTAGGTTGGGTAACTATAACGTTTCAAACACCCTTTGCATACAACGGAACAGACAATTTAATAGTTGCTGTTGATGAGAATATGACTGGAAGTGACAATTCGGCGGACGACTTTCATAACACACCTGTATCAGGCACGCGAACGATGGCTTACAAAAGTTTCTCAGTAAATCCTGACCCAGCATCTCCTCCAAATGTTTTCTCCTCCGGACTAGATGCATACATACCAAATATTATTTTGGGAGGTATTACACAAACATGCCCTGTTCCTACAGATGGAAACACATCTAATATTACAACTACTACTGCTAGTTTAAATTGGACCATTGGAGGTAGTGAAAGTGCTTGGGACATAGAACTTGGTCAGGCAGGTTTTACGCCTACAGGTTCACCAACCGAGTCCAATATTTCAAAACCTTATACTGCAACCTTACTAACTGAAAATACGGCTTATGAATATTATTTAAGAGCAGATTGTTCTGGAGGCGATTTCAGCGCATGGAGTGGTCCTTTTTCTTTTAGAACAGAATGTTCAGCAATTGACGATTTTTCTGAAAATTTTGAGTCCATGCCTGATGAATTGGAAACTCCTTACTGCTGGAACACCATTATATCAACAACGGGATCAGTTCCGAAAACAAAAGTAAATACAAGTTCTTTTAGTGCTTACCAAGGAAATAATTATTATGAAATATCTTCGTTAACCAATGATGATTTGGTCTATCTAGTTTCTCCTGAAAGTAACATTATTGCTGATGGCAACCATCGAATTGAGTTTGCTGCAAAGAGTAGTTATCTTGGATCTGAAACAATAACTCTAAAAGTAGGTTTAATGACGGATTCCTCTGATGAAGCTACCTTTCTTGAGTTATCGTCATTTGAGTTAACTGATAGTTCAGAGAACACAAATAACTATTCACTTTATGCTATTAATATAGCATTAAATGCATCTTACAAATATTTAGCTTTTAAAGTTGAAACAACTTCCAGCTCAAATAAAACAGTTTATTTGGATGATGTGAATGTAATAAGTCAACCTTCATGTTATCAAATACTTGACATTACTGCTAGTGATATTACATCCAACGCATTTAATCTCAATCTAACCTTGGATACGCAAACCCAAACACAATGGGAATTAACAGTAAAACAAACAGGTTTAGCCTACAACCCCGATACAGAAACAAAAATTGTTAGCACCACACTAAGTACTAGTTTAACAATGGATTCTGATGCCAATCCAATCAATCCAAACAGTCCATATATTGTTTATGCTAGAGCAAATTGTGAAGCAGAAGGCAGCGAAGGCACCGGCTTTAGCGAATGGTTTGGCCCTTTTGAGTTAAGAACCAATTGTGCTGAAACAACCGATGATTTTTCTGAAAATTTTGATACGCTTCCAGATGAATTGGCTACACCATATTGCTGGTCAACAATTGTATCTTCAACCGGAACCTTACCAAACACAAAAGTAAATACTAGTGCTTCATTAGCTTATTCATCTGAAAACTATTTCGAAATTTCATTAAATAACGACGATACTTTCTATTTGATATCTCCAAAAAGCACCATCATAGCTGATGGAAATCACCGAATTGAATTTGCCGCAAAGATTAACACTTCTACCGGAGATGATAACAGTTTTAAAGTTGGCCTTATGTCGGACCCAAATGATGAAGCAACTTTCGTAGAATTATCTTCTTTTATCTTATCAAATTCATCAAACAACACTAATAATTATTCGCTTTATTATGTCAATATTCCATTTAATGCTACCCATAATTACTTAGCGTTTAAACCAGAAACGACTTCTACTTATAATAAAACGATATATTTAGATAATATTGAGGTTACAACGCAACCGTCTTGTTTAAGTATTTTGGATGTTACGGCAACGAATATCGAAGATGTAAATTTTGATTTAAATTTAATTTTAGATTACCAAACACAAACAGAATGGGAATATATTATTAAAAAAACAAGTTTAAATTTTGATCCGAACATTCAGCCAACTGCAACTACATCTAACCTTTCCGTGTCCAATATCACTACAGATACAGACGGTTTAGCAATAGTTCCAAACAGTATCTATAGAGTATTCGCAAGAGCAAATTGTGATGCAGCAGGAAGCGATGGCACAGGAAAAAGTGTATGGTTTGGTCCTTTTGAATTTAGAACAGCTTGCGCTCCTTTAAATAGTGGCTTTACCGAAAATTTTGATACGTATTCCAACGGAGCATTTCCTTTTTGTTGGTCTAAAAATATAACTTCAACAGGATCTCCACTCGTTCAAGTAAGTAATTTTTCTTCTTATGCCAATTCGGGAACGAATACCATAATTATGAATACAGGAAATGATTCTAACGCCAACATATTGTTAATCTTGCCACAAAACACTGTTGCAAATGATGGCTCCCATAGGTTGGAATATTATGCAAGAAAATCTAATGAAAATATTGAAGCCAGTATTATTGTGGGCACAATGAGTGATCCTTTAGATGCAAATACATTTAAAGAAATAGTTGCCGTACCTGTTACTACCGGAGGCACATCGGGCGCAAATATTAAATATTTTGTTAATCTACCAGCAAGTAGTGATGAATATGTAGTTTTAAAACACAGTGCCGGAATTGCTTCTGGTATTTCATTTTATATTGACGATGTTACTATTACCGATCAACCAGCCTGTGCTGAAGTATACAACATTAGTGCTGAAAATATCACGGCCACTTCCGCTGAAGTAAGTTGGGATTTTGTAGGTAGCCAAACAGAATGGGAATATGTAGTACAATTGGCAGGAACGGGAACTCCAGAAGCAGGAACAACCACAGCATCCAACACTTCGAATGCTCATTACAATAGTCTTACAGCAAATACCTCCTATGAAATTTATGTAAGAGCGAATTGCGGTACTAATGGCAACAGCCCATGGATGGGACCAATTAACTTTACAACATTATGTTCTCCTAAATCTGCACCATTCTCAGAGAGTTTTGAAGGATTTGCAAATAACTCAGAAATAGAACCTTGTTGGTCTAGCATAATCGACCCAATTTCAACCAGTCCTTATGTAAGATATAGTACAGTTCAAGCTCAGGAAGGCACAGTTAGTGTAAGGTTATATAGTGGAAATGATGAAAATTCAGGCATTTATTTAATTACTCCTATGTTATCTGATTTGGATAATACCAAACGTATTATTTTTCATGTATACGATGATAATAATGGCGGTTTAGAAGTAGGTACGATTACAAATCCTCTAGATCCATCTACATTTACATCGTACAAAACATATCTTGATGCTGATTTACCTGATGATACTTGGGAAGAGAAAATTATTTCTTTTGAAAGCTATACAGGTTCAGACGAATATATAGCGTTTAAGTACAATGCAGCTACTACCTTCGATTATTTATACATTGATAATTTCACCTATGAAGATAACCCAGCTTTAAGTACTAAAGACTTTGATTTTAAAAGTTCAGTTACCATTTACCCAAACCCGGTTAAAAACACTTTAAGTATAACTGGGTATGATATCCAAAAAATCACAATTTTTAGTATTAATGGTAAGCGTATTTTAACCCAAAACACGAATACTAGCAGCATAGATGTATCTACCCTAAAAAGTGGAATGTACTTTGTGAACATAGTAGACGATAAAGGAAATAGTGCCGTTAAAAAGTTTGTGAAGAACTGATTTATAATACTAAATTAAGTAGACCATTTTTTAACTAGATAAAAGTAAGCCAGAACATATAAATGTTCTGGCTTTTTTTATTAAAACAGTTAATTCTTTTTATAACTGGTAACTTACGGCCTTTCAAAAACCATTAATCCATATTAAAAGAATCCGTTAAAAGCGATACCTTTAAAAAGAGTTAAACTAAAACTGCACCCTAATTATTATGTGATTCTATTTTAAACTCAAAACCCACGCCTCTTACACTATTTATACTAATATTTTTATCCTCCTTAAATAGTTTTCGTAACCTTGAAATAAAAACATCCATACTTCGTCCAGAAAAGAAATTACTATGTCCCCAAACGTTTTCAAGAATATCATCTCGTTGCAAAAGCTTGTTTTTGTTACTATATAAGAAGAATATAAGTTGAGCCTCTTTTTCAGTTATTTTAAAACTTGTATTACCAAAAGTTAAGGTAAGATTATCAATATCAAACAAATAATTTCCAATATGGATTAATTCATTTTTTAGATGGTCTAGAGAAATGGTTTGTTGTTGTTCCGTTCTTTTTATAATATTATTTATTCGTAAAATAAGCTCTTCTACTTCAAAAGGTTTAGAAATATAATCGTCTGCTCCTAAACTCAAACCTCTTATACGATCTTCTTTAGTTTTTCTCGCCGTTACAAAAAGAAAAGGTGTTTCGGGGTTTTTTTTAGTTAGTTTTTTTGCTAATTTGAATCCGTCTAGTTTGGGCATCATCACATCGATGATACAAATATCAAAAGAGTGCATTTTAAACAAATCTAAAGCCTCGGCACCGTCTTTAGCCCAAATAACTTCAAACTTATTTAGTTCTAAATACTGTTTTAAAGTTGTGCCGAAATCAATATCATCATCAGCCAACAAGATTCTTTTTGTCATTATTTGAAGGAATTTTTATATAGAATGTTGAGCCTTCATTTTCATTACTTTCCACTTCTATTGTTCCTTTGTGAGCTTTAATTATTTCGCTACAATAATAAAGACCTAAACCTAAACCCTTATAATTATGCGTATCCTTTTCACTAACACGAAAGAACTTACCAAAGATAAGTTTTTTATTTTTTTTAGATATACCTATTCCATTATCGGAAATTGAAATTATATGGATGTCTTTTTTAATAGAGTAGGCTACTTTTAAAACGGTACCTTCAAATTTAACCGCATTGTTTAGAATATTTATAATGGCAGTACTCAAATAAAATTTATCAACTTTCACTTGGGTAGTTGTGTTTTCAATGGATCGTAAAAACTGAATATTATTTGATAGTGTTAAAGAAAAATCATCACAAATTTCATTTATAAAATCAGAGAGATTAATTGGTTCAAGATTGAGTATAATGTCGTTATACCCTAAACTATTATCAACTACTTGATCAATTAAATTTTGTAAACGTAAATTTTGCCGATTTATAGTGTCGATGGAGACCTGGGCTATATCGTTATTGTCTTTAGCATACTTTGATGACAAGGTTTTTATAGCTATTGATAAGGTAGCTAAAGGCGTCTTTAACTCATGTGTGATATTATTAATAAAATCTGTTTTAATTTCTGAAATACGTTTTAATTTTAACAAATTCCTAATGGAATAGGTAACTAGTGAAATAACAAATACAAATAACAAAAAGGCAATAAAAAATAGTAGCATCAGTTGTTTGAAGATGATTCTATCCCAATCGTCAATCTTCATATACAAGGTGGCGCGATACTTAATTACTACTATTTCCTTTTCTAAATTATTGTTAATAAATTCTTCATCAAAACTCCAGTTCCAGGCGTTAATTATTAAACCTTCTTCCATGGGAAAGTCGGTACCAATTAAGAACGACGGATTATTATCACTCTCAATAATAATGTCATCTGTTTCTCCATTTTCATAAATAAGTTGAATAGAAGATGCAACTTTTTTAAAATAAATATTCTCTTCTAAATCAAAATGATTTGCTCCTTGTTTAAAGTATTCAAGGAATTTACCGTTCCTGGCTTTAGCTGCATTTTCTAGTTCTAAAACCAATTGTTCTTTTGTTATTTTTCCATTCCTATATTCAGGAATTTTTTTTACAAAATCCATTCTATAATCCCAAGAAAGAGAATCTACATAAGGAGTGTTAACAATACTTCCTATTTTAGATCGCGATTCAACGGCAAACTTATGTTTCCTTAGGTCGTAGGTATTGAAGGTTAAATAACCTTGTAGAGTGCTTAAAGCAATTAAAGAAATAATAGCTCCAACAATAAGTAATCTTGATTTTATTTGCATAAAGTTAAAGTATCATAAAACCATATAAATTGCTTCATTATTTATATTATTAACCTAATATTAACCGATAACATCTGTTCCAAAAATAAAAAATAAAAAGTCATTATTGCCTTTATTATTAATTGGATAGGACTGGGAGGGTTTTTAATTAGCATTCAATGGCTACTCTGCTTTTACTCCTTACAATTATTGAATTATAATTCATTTTTTGCCTCTTGAAAGTTTACACCTTAAATTAACTACAAAGAAGTTGTTGCTTTTCAAATTTTTTATTTAACAGTTACTTAGGTCTTTTATAAGTTTAAAAACTTATAAAAACAACAATACTTTTTATACAAATTGTATTTAAAAACAAAAAAGGGCTACATTTCTGCAACCCTTTTTTAAAGTGGAGAAGAGCGGGCTCGAACCGCCGACCTCTTGACTGCCAGTCAAGCACTCTAGCCAACTGAGCTACATCCCCATTTAATTATTTTAATTCGCTTAACACTAAAACAGGTAAGCTACTGTTAAAATCTTTTTTATAAATCTGGTTTTTCTCCCATTTTTTCATAAAAAACCCTCTTTTTCTTCT
>NZ_JBFHGK010000002.1:0-149946 GCF_041583155.1 Mariniflexile sp. | reverse complement strand
GCCATTGATGCCGACGCAAAAGGTGCTGGTTCAAACCAAGCAAACAAATTTTCTACGGTGTCTTTTAATTCGGTTTCTACAACTTTTTTAGCCGCTGCTTCAGACATTGGTGGCACGTTGTCCTGAAGTTTCTCCAATTCAAAAGTTAATGCCAAGGGTATTAAATCGGGTCTATTACTTAATATTTGTCCGAATTTTATAAAAGTAGGTCCCAATTCCTCGCAAACCAATCGCATTTTAGCCCATTTGCTATATTTTGCAACTTTTATTCTGGTGGCACTCGGAATTAACTTTTGAATAAAAGTATATTGTTTATTTTCTTCCAAATAATGAACCAAATCTTCAAAGCCATATTTTATTAGCACCCTAAGAATCTGATTATATCTGGAGATCGATTTAAAACTGTTCCGTATGTTAGTAATTAGCCCCATGTTTTAAGCTTCCAATTTATTAAGTCGAGCTTCCAATAACGCCATACTCGATTCCAGTTTTTCAAGTTTTATATTTAAAGCCTTTATTTCATCTGTATGAGCAACATTAATTTTTTTGTAGAACTGAATAACTAGTTCTTCAATTTTATCATTTAACTGTTCTTTTAACTCATTGGTTTTATTAACCAGTTGATCTACAAACTCAATCTCATTACCATTTTCATCTAATTTAGAATCGGACATCATTTTATTAAGACTGTCTTTTCCTTTTTCAGAATACTCATTTAATTTATCTAATAAATTTGTTTCCCTTGCTAACACATAAATGCTGGAACTTAATGTGATTAACTCTATAATGGTTTTAGTTTTCATAATCTTTTTTATTTAACTTAAACTAACACTAAACTTATAAACAAATTATTGAAATTACTATGACATTAATCATTTCGAATAATAGGTTAATGTGTTAATTTTAACTCAATTAGTATAACACATTAAGGAGAAAATCATGACTACCAAACCTATTACAGAAATAATGACTAAGGATGTGGTAACCGTTACACCAGATCAATTTATTTTGGATGTAAAACATATTTATGAGAAGAAAAACTTCCATTATCATATTCCTGTGGTTGAAAACAATTTATTGGTAGGTATGATAAGTTTGGTAGATTTTATGTACCATATAGCAGGTGCTGGTATGAATGATAATAACCCCGTTTATAAAGAGTTAAAAGTTAAAGATATTATGACTCAAAAGCCATTTAATATGCCTGCGAGCACAACTATTAAAGAAGTGGCTAAAGTTTTATCACTAGGTAAATACCATGCCATTCCCATACTTGACAATAGCAAATTGGTAGGTATCGTATCTACCGCAGATATTATCAAATTTTTCATAAAAGAAACAAAATAAATTATAACGCAAAACATTGACACTTTGAGAAGAACCGGCTGCTTTTATAATGTAACTGTAATAATTTAATAATGAAAACAGGCTTAATATTATCTGGTGGCGGCATGCGAGGTGCGGCTCACATAGGAGCAATCAAGGCATTAGAAGAATATGGTATTGTACCAACCCACATTGCGGGAACCAGCGCCGGAGCAATTGTAGGTGCCCTTTATGCTTATGGCTATAACTGGGAAGAGATATTAACCTTCTTTAAAGAAATTAATTTATTAGACTTTAAAAGATATGCTTTAAATAAACCGGGAATTATTGATGCTGAAAAGTTTTACTCTGCCTTTAAAACTTACTTGGCAAATGATAATTTTTCACATCTGAAAAAGGAACTTAGTATCACCACTACAAATATCTTAAACGGTAAATTAGAAATATTTAATAGTGGCGAGCTGATTAAACCAGTGTTAGCATCGGCAGCCATACCTGGCATATTTTCGCCCGTAAAAATTAACGAATCTTATTATGTAGATGGGGGCACTTTAAACAATTTTCCGGTTGAATTATTAAAATCGTCTTGCGAGCAAATTATTGGCATTTATGTAAACAGCTTCAATCCCATTTCCATGGATAAATTAAAATATGCTATTAATGTAATTGAAAGAGCTTTTATAATAAAATCGGTAGACGAAGATTCAAAAAAATTTAAAGATTGCGATTTAATTGTTTTGCCACAAGGCTTAAATAAATATGGGGTTTTAGACAAAAAATACCTAAACGAAATTTTCAACATAGGTTATGAAGCCACCATGAAAGCATTAGAAAAAAATACTATAAATTTCAAATAAAGCTATTTAAAATTAAAGGTCATCATTTTCGTTTTTTTGCTTCATAAGCCATCTTTAGGTAGTTATTGAAATAATAGAACAAATACCTTAAGAAATTGGATAGACACTTTTTTGGTAAAACCCACTTTACTAACAAGGCCAAACCAAATTCGAGTTCTAATCAGAATCATATTATAGATAATTATTAAACCTATGAAGATGCTAACTAAATTACACCATTTTATTTGTTCTCTGCTACTACTGTTTGTTATAAAAAGCTTTTTTGGTATTGGACATCAAAACAATCTTAAGGTTTTATCTTTTACTAGCCTTAAGATTGAATTAAACCATAATTATGAGTTAAACCCAATTGTAATTGAAAAAGAGGTTACCATAGCGCATTATTTTCAGTTTATAGATTCTTTAGTGAAGCAGTATAACCCAGTTACAGCCTACGAATTAACTGAGCACCTTTTAGTTAGAGCAAACCCTTGGATTATAGACACCTTGAAAAATACCGATTATTACATTATGAAAGACAAAGGTCGTTTTGTTTATAACCAAAAAGAACTGGTTGTTCTCCATAAGGGCGATGTAATACGCATACCGGATTTAGAGTTGGCAAACCGAATAAACGAATCTTTTGCAAATACAACCATCGACATTAATATTCCGGAGTATAAACTACGTATTTATGACGATTCCTTAATGCTTTATGAGTTTTTAGTTCGTGTGGGTCGCGATGAAAAAAAGTACCTGAAAATGGCTGGCAGAACCATCGATTTAAAAACAAAAACCGGAAAAGGCACGATTGTAAGACTCATTCGTAACCCCGATTATTATAATCCGGTAAATGGCAAGCGCTATTATGTAACAAGAAGAGACGACAACCAGGTTACCAAATTACCACAAGTTCCGTTTTTGGAAACCGAAATAAATGGCCTTAGAAACGGACAACTAATTCACCCAACAACCAACCCCAATACTCTAGGAAAAGCATACTCCAATGGCTGTATTGGAACAAATGAAGCCGACGCCTGGGTTATTTATTACCACGCTCCTATTGGGACTAAAATTAATATTCGATACGATTTAAATGTGGTTAATGATAACCATGAAAACGTAGTTTTAAAGGATATTTATAGCAAATATTAATTAAAAATTTTTTTACCCAAATTTTAGTTCAATTCCTTTTCTTTATTTGAAAGAATATTCATATTTTTAATTTTATAATTAGGATATAAACAATTGTATATATTCTATTGTTGTGTGTCATTTGAAAAAAGAAATAGAATAAGAAATGTCAAATAGTTTTTTTGAACTTAGTGGAACACCAAGAGTAATTGGAAAAAATTCCGTAGTGGAATTTAAAGAAATGGTTTCAGCAAGTGAAGGAACTATTAGAGATTTAATCTATAAACCAGATATCTTAAAAAACAGCGATGAACATCCTCGCTATAAAGTAAAGTCAATTACATTTATAAATGTCAGTTTCGCAAAGACTAAACTAAAAAATATTGATTTCACTTCTTGTCACTTCGAAGACTGTTTATTTTTTGGAAGTACTTTAGATAATTGTCAATTTCACAGATGTACATTCAAAAACGTAAACACACATCAAATCCTAATTAAACGTACCTATATAGACCCTATAAGTTTTAAAAATAATTACGAAAAGAAAGACATTGAAAAGTCTAATATGGCAGTTCACTTATTCCAACAGCTATTAAACAATTCAAGAGATGAAGAACAATCTGAGTTTGCAAGAATAGCCAATTATTATTTCCAAAAATGGGAAGGTCGCCTGACAAGAAGTAAATTTTTTAAAAGCCAACCTTATAAAATAAATTTTCAAACTTTTGCAGTTGAGTATATTCCTAATTTTCTATATCGATGGATATTTGGTTATGGCCTAAGACTAAGAAGTTTTATCGCAACTTTCTTTGTTCTTTATGGAGTATTTTACTTTACCAACTTAAATTATTGGAATGAATACGGATTTCACGAAAAGGACTTTGCAATCGCATCTTTCAGTTCAGAGAACATTAGCCCAATAGCAAATATCTTTTTCACAGCAGATGCAATGACGCAATTAGTAGATTCTCAATTTCAACCCCAAACGGATTTTGGAATGTATATGTTGACAATGCAAGGCTTTTCAGGCTTCATTCTTTTAAGTTTTTTAATAACAGTTTTAATAAATCGATTTGTAAAATGAAAAATTATAGTGTTGCAGTTTTCGGCAGTTCATTGAGAGCAGATTTTGATAAATATAGCGATAGAGATTTATTAGTTGTGGCTAATGATTTTAAAACTTTAGAGAAGTTGAAAGAAACCTATTCTAAAGATGATTGGTCTATCTCATTTTACACATACTCAAAACTTGAATATTTATCAAAAAATGGCAGTTTATTTATCAAGCATTTACAAAAAGAATCAAAAACCATTATTGACCCAAATGATAGATTTAAAGATATAATAAATCATTTCAATCCAAAGACAGATTATAAAAAGGACATTAAAGATTGTGAAAATTACTTTAACATAATTAAGACTGTTCCGAAAACTACTTTAGGTTTTGCTTGGTTTTGCGATTGTCTTTTTGTTGGATTGAGGAATTATTTAGTGTTTAAAAATGCGGAGAATGGAATTTTTGAATTTTCATTTATAAAACTACTAAACGGACTAAAAGAGCAAGGTTTAATAAATCAATCTGATATTAACCTTTTAAGGGAATTAAGAGTTGTAAAAAGAAACTATAGAGAAGAAATCCTTGATGAATTACCTTCATTGGACTTCATTAAAAAAGTAATACCTATTGTAAAAGATTTAGGGATTTTAGATTCTGTAAAGTTTGTTGAGTCAGAGACATTTCAAAGTTTAATTGAAAAGTCTATTATCAAAAGAAAATTCAATCCTTATCAAAGATTAAGATTGGTGGAAGGATATTACTGTTCGCAAGATTTGAATATTCCTGAATTGAAAAAGATAGTTAGTAACCCACAATTTTATGCTTGCAAAATGAAGGACAATGATTTTACTCTCAATTTGATATCGGAAATAAAAAACGCCACACAACATTGTATAAAAATAATAGCGGATTAATCGCTAAAACGAAAGTAAGTAAAGCATAAAAAAGGTCTGTGTTTAACCGAAAAGATAGTGAGTACAAATCCGCTACTATTCTTATACGAGACCGTTGGGCTTAATATAAAAAAACTACATCCTGAATGAATGGCATTGAGAGATTAAAAGAAAATTTGAACGAACAACAGTTGGAAGCTGTAACAGAAACGGAAGGTTTTGTTAGAGTAATTGCAGGTGCAGGTTCGGGAAAAACGAAAGCTCTTACTCAAAGATATGCCTACATTGTTGAAGCATTAGGAATTAACTCTTCCAATATTCTCTGTGTCACCTTTACAAACAAGGCTGCACAAGAAATGCGAAAAAGAGTAAAAAGATTAGTCGGAGAAAATTCGGATTTAAGTTACATAACTACTTACCACGGATTTTGTGTTCGAGTTTTAAGAGAGGACATAAACAAAATCAAATACCCAAAGAACTTTATAATAATGGACGTTGAAGACCAAAAAACTGTACTTCGACAAGTTTACAATGAATTGGTTTTTACATCAAAAGTGTTTACTTTTAAACAAGTTTTAAGATATATTAGTGTGCAGAAAAAAGACCAAGGATATTTAGAATACATCCTTGAATCAAAAAAGCAAGAAACCGATAACGAAATTGAAAAAGTTTTTTTTAGATACTTAGAAAAACAACAAAGAAATTTTGCTTTAGATTTTGATGATTTAATCAACTTCACTTTATATATATACAGAAAGCATGGTGATGTTCTTGAAAAGTGGCAAAAAAGACTACACTATATTCAAGTAGATGAAATGCAAGATAGCTCTGAAAAACAATTTGCATTAGTTTCGCAGTTGTCAAATCACCATAAAAATTTCTTCGTAGTTGGAGACCCAGACCAAACCATTTATGAATGGAGAGGAGCAAGACCCGAGTTTTTGGTTGATTTTGACAAGCTATTTAATGATTCTAAGACAATCATAATGAACCAAAATTATCGTTCAACACCAAATATTTTAAGTCTTGGAAATCACATCATTAAAAACAACAAAATACGAGTAGATAAAGATATGTTTACTCAAAATCCAGAAGGAGTTGAAGTAGTTCATTTTCACGGAAAAAATGATTTTGACGAAGGATTATGGGTTGCAAATGAAATCAAAAGACTTGTAGCAGATGAAAACTGCAAACATTCGGATTTTGCAATACTTTATAGAGCAAATCATATTTCACGTAGCATTGAACAATCACTAATTAGAGAAAATATTCCTTATTCAGTTTTTGGCGGTATTCGATTCTTTGAGCGTAAAGAAATTAAAGATGTCTTGGCATATTTACGATTGATTGAATTTGAAGATGATTTTTCATTTTTAAGAGTTGTGAATACACCAAGTAGAGGTTTAGGTAAAAAGTTCATTGAAAATGTTGCAAAAATTGCTGAAAAAGAAAGCATTTCTCTTTATTCGGCTTTGCAACAAAATATAACGCAAAAAGATTTAAGTCGTAAAGGAGCAATTGAATTTATTGAACTTATAGAAAAGTATAAAAAATCAAAAGTTGATTTAATTATTTCAGATTTAGTAAAAGAAATAATGGATGAAAGCGGATTATCTGCTTATTACAGAACTGATGGTGACACAGATAGATTAGATAATATCAAAGAACTTCAGAACTCTATAATTTTATTAGAAACACAAGACGAAGAACCAATAAACCTTACTGAATATTTGCAAGAAATTGCACTTTACACAGATATGGATATTGAAGATGATAGAAATGACAGAGTTAAATTAATGACTATTCACACTTCTAAAGGTTTAGAATTTCCTTACGTTTTTCTTTGTGGCTTCACAGAAGGCGTATTGCCTAGTGCAATGTCAATTAAAGAAAGAAGAGCAAAAGCACTTGAAGAAGAAAGACGTTTAACCTATGTTGCAATTACAAGAGCCGAAAAAGCATTTTATATGACTGAATCAGAAGGGTTCAATTTCAGTACAGGTTTAAATAAATATCCTTCTCGTTTTTTATTTGAAATAAGCGACAATTATTTTGTGAGAAAAGGAGAATTAAGTCAAGAAATCATAAATGAGGCTAAAGAACAACTTAAACTTGACGCAAGTCGACAATTAATTCAAAAGAAATTTGACGTTGGAGATTTGGTAAATCACTTGATTTGGAAGCAAGGTAAAGTAATTGAAGTTAACGAAGAAAAAGGAGAATATCAAATCGAGTTTGTCGAAACAGGAAAAACTAAACCAATAAATTTTGAATTTAGAGGTTTAACAAAAATCGAGAAACCAACTGACCTCGAAAAAGAAGAAAAGATTGAAAAATCTAAATCAGATGATGATTGGAATTCATTTGTAGAAAACGAAATTCAAATTAATGAAAGCGATAAATTAGAAATAGTTGAAAATAAAGATAATAGAGAAAAGGAGCCAGAAGAAAATAAGGAGATTAATTTAGATAAGAATATCCAAGCGAAAATCAAACAATTTGCAAAAAAGGAATATCCTGATGATAAGGAAATGAGAGATTATGTATACAAAAATCAAATTGAAGCGTTTTTGTATATGTCAGCCGTAACAGATAATGAATTAGAGGAATTTGCTATAAACCAATACAAAAATGATTATTGTATGCAACAACATATCTATGATAAAAATGTAGTTGCTAAAAAATATATGGCTTCTGTTAAAGATTCAGAAATTGAGATTTTAGCAAAAAAGGATTATCCTCTCGATTACGAAATGCAAGAATATGTTTATGACAAACAACTTGATGCAAAACAAAAAATGTCAAAATTTGAAGATAATCATATTAGAAAAAAAGCTATTGCAGAATATCCTAATGACTATGCAATGCAAGTTTATTCCTATGAAAAATTAATTTCTGAAAGAAAAGAAAATAATGACACTAGTAAAGAGCTAATTGATTTTGAACAAAAGAAAAAAGAAGCCCGAAAAAGAATAGCTGATTTAAAAGAAGAAAAGGCAGAACTTGAGAAAATAAAAGTCGATAATTCTAAATCGGAACTTTTATCTGAACCAAAAAAATCGGAAAAAGAAATAGCTAAAGAACAAAAAACTGAGGAAAAAATACTAAGCCCAACGTATAAAAGTAATGGCGGGAATAGTGCAATAACCAAAGATAAAGGAAAAAACAATTTATGGTCTAAACTGAAAGGTTTGTGGTCTTAATCCGCCACTACTCTTATACTAGACCGTTAGCATTAATTTAAAAAACTCAAATGGAAGCAGGAAAAGAACTAATAGGACTAGTAAAAGACGTACCTCAAGTCTTGACTTCAATTTATCAAGATTTGGCTCAACCTGGAGTAAAAAAAGTGGGAACTGCTTTAGAAACAGTTTTGGAATTTAGCACTTCAATTCTTCTTCCTGTAAAATTATTAAATGAGAAATTTAAAATAAATTTTGAAAAAAGATTAAACGACTATAAAGAAAAACTTGACACTATTCCTGATGAAGATATTTGTGAAGTTAATCCGCAGATAGGAACACCAATAATTGATAAATTAAGTTATACTACAAACGATGAAATTGCTGACCTTTTTACAAGTCTTCTAACTAAAGCAAGCTCTTCTAAAACAGTTAATTTAGCACATCCTAGTTTTATCCAATTAATTGAAAGGCTTTCTGTAGATGAAGCTAGAATAATAAAACATCTATTAAATAAAGATTTTATTCCGTGTATTTCTTTAAGAGCTCATTTGACAGATAGAAAAAAAGGTTTCATAGAAATTTTAAAAAACGGAACATCATTACAAACTGAATTAAATTTACTTTTCCCACAAAACATAGGTACATAT
The DNA here is from genome assembly GCF_041583155.1 of Mariniflexile sp. Taxonomy (GTDB): domain Bacteria; phylum Bacteroidota; class Bacteroidia; order Flavobacteriales; family Flavobacteriaceae; genus Mariniflexile. Next base: position 140,868 of record NZ_JBFHGK010000002.1, on the reverse strand, counting down.
ATGGACAATCTAACTAGTATGGGAATTTTAGACATTTCCCATAATCTTCATAAAATGGATGAAAACATGTACAACAAACTATATGAACAATATGAATTCGAAAAAGTAAATGAAAGTTATACTAAAGGTGGAGCTTTTTCGAAAGTTGAAAAGAAAAAAACTTATTATCAAATAACAGATTTCGGAAAAGCATTTATTAGAGCCTGTTCATTTGAAAACATAAAAAACTAATTCCAACAAAGAACTGAGTTAAAAAACATTACTTACTTTAGTTAAACCTTTGGTCGTTGCATTTTTAAAAAATCCGATTTTCCTTCGGAAAATACATGAAAACTAAATGGAAGAACAGTATATCGTAGAAAAAACATTTAATAAAAAAGACTTTTCGGAACACAGACTTGAAAAAGGAGAATATGAAGTATGTGTTTTTTTAAATTGTAATTTTTCAAATTCCGACGTATCCCAAATTAGGTTTATTGACTGCGAATTTTACGACTGCAATTTAAGTACTGCTAACATTTTTCAAACAGGATTTCAAAATGTATTTTTTAAAGATTGTAAAATGCTAGGTTTAACATTCGATAAATGTAGCGATTTTGGATTTTTTATTAAAGTTGAAGCATGCCAATTAAATCATTCGTCATTTTTCAAACGGAAACTTTCAAAAATTTCATTTAAAAAAACAAAACTACAGGAAGTCGATTTTACAGAATGTGATTTAAGTTCATCTACTTTTGAGGATTGTGATTTACAAAATGCAATATTCAAGAACACAAATTTACAAAATGCTGATTTCAGAAGTTCTTTTAACTTTAAAATCGACCCTGAAAACAACCAAATTAAAGGCGCTAGATTTACTTTAGAAACTGTAGTTGGGCTTTTATCAAAATATAATATTAAAATAGAACCAAACTTTTAGAATGTAATCTTAAATTATAACTTCCTTAAACTTAGATAAGGATCATTTGAATTCTGATAAAGTAATTCTGAAAAACCCAGAACCTGAATGCATAAAACCATATTTGAAATTACCAAAATGGACTGCCCATCGGAGGAAAACATAATCCGTATGAAATTGGACGGCATCTCTGGTATTGCGTATTTGGACTTTGATATTCCGAACCGAAAGCTAATTGTTTATCACAGTGGTAACATGGAACAAATAGAAAAGTCCATTCTCGACCTGAATTTGGGCGGAAAGAAAATCTCGACAGAACAAACCAACGAAACTCATTTTAAGGAAACAGAAAACCAGAAAAAACTGCTTTGGACTGTTCTGGGAATAAATTTTGCCTTTTTTCTTATTGAAATAACTACTGGACTCATTTCAAAATCTATGGGATTGGTTGCCGATAGTTTAGATATGCTTGCCGACGCCTTTGTTTACGGAATTAGCTTATTTGCTGTTGGCGGAACGGTAACAAAAAAGAAGCGCATTGCAAAACTTGCTGGGTATTTTCAAATAACACTTGCCATTTTAGGATTTGTAGAAGTATTAAGGAGGGTTTTTGGAGATGAGAAACTTCCCGATTTTTCAACCATGATTGTCGTTTCCGCTTTTGCACTAATTGCAAACGGAATTTGTCTTTATTTGCTGCAAAAATCAAAGAGCAAAGAAGAAGCTCATATGAAAGCAAGTATGATTTTCACTTCAAATGATGTGATTATCAATTTAGGAGTAATAGGCGCTGCCCTTTTGGTGAATTGGTTGAATTCAAGTAAACCTGATTTGATTATTGGTACAATTGTTTTTACTTTAGTCATTCAAGGAGCCTTTAGAATATTGAAATTAAGTAATTAAATTATAGAAAGAAAAATATTATATTAGACATCATAAAAATGATTACGATGAAAAAAATATTTTTAACGCTGGTTTTAGTATTAACTTTCACGGGTTCCAGAGCAACTGAAAATGAAATAATTGCTGAAGTGATTTTTGAGAACTTAACGAATAAGGAATTTACATCGGGAGAATTTATAATTATTAATTCCAATCGAAAAATTGAAATTAACAAACCCGAAAACTTCAAAATAACACTACCTGCAGAAGGAAAATATCAATTCAGTTTCGTTTCTCAGGATTTTACAGCTTATACGCTTTATCCAGTAAGAATTAATAAACGAAAGAATACCATTACAATAAGACTAATGGACAAAACTGAATTGGATAGTAGCACCATTCACGCCTTGCCAACACATTTGGAAACTAACTTGACCGATGAGCAAATCGAGGAACGAATTGCTGACGGAACTTTGAATTTTATAATGAACGGAATTGATAGTTCAATCCCAGAGGAGTATGTGAAATTTAAAGAAAAATATGGAATTGGACTTATCAAAGAAAATTGTGTAATTGACCCAATTTCATTAAAAAAAACAAGAGAAAATAACGAAATGATATTCGATTATTTAAACAAATACTATGGAACTGAATGGATAAAGGAATTAAAAACAAAACCAATCGGAATAAAATAAAAACACTTTGCAAAAATGTAACCATTAAAAAGTAAAAATAACGCCCATTTAGGGCGTTTACTTTTTAGCTTAAGTAGCTTACTTAATTAAGGTATTGCTATCTACTTACGGGAATATTTATTTAGATAGTTTTTTATTATTTTTTAATTTCTGCAACTTGCTCTTCTTTACTAAAAACATAGGTATAAATCCACATAAGTGTAAAAGTAGGAATCACATCAAAACCGGGTAATGCTTCTTCAATAAAAGAAATGAATCCTGCAACTTTACCAGCTTTCCCCTTATAAAGCTTCGTCATTAACCAACCCGAAAGTGGCGCCCAAACAATATCTGAAAACTCTCCAATACCAGGAATGATAAACGACACATACCCTAAAGCATCAAACAAAATTCCTAAAGCTAATTTTTTATATTTATTCATTTATTCAAAATTATAGAAACCTAATTACAAGAAACATACCAAAATATACTTTCATTTATATTCGAAATAGTTTCCAGCAACTCCAAATCATCTTATAAAAACTACTTCCCTATTAATTTTAAAAATTCGTTTCTGGTTTCAATCTTTTCAAACTGCCCTCTAAATCCTGAAGTTGTTGTTACCGAATTTTGTTTTTGTACCCCACGCATCATCATACACATATGCGAGGCTTCAATTACTACGGCAACGCCTTGTGGTTTTAGGGTGTCGTTTATACAATCTAGAATTTGTTCTGTTAGGCGTTCCTGTACTTGCAAACGTCTTGCAAACACATCTACAACTCGTGGTAATTTACTTAAGCCAACAATTTGCCCGTTTGGAATGTATCCTATATGTACTTTTCCGAAAAAAGGCAACATGTGGTGTTCACAAAGTGAGTACAATTCAATGTCTTTTACTATAACCATTTCATTATAACACTCCTTAAACATGGCGCTTTTTAAAATTTCAACAGGATCCTGATGATAACCTTGTGTTAAAAATTGCATGGCTTTTGCAGCACGTTCTGGGGTTTTCAATAAACCTTCACGCGTAACGTCTTCACCCAATTCTTTGATAATGTGAAAATATCTATCTTTCGCATCATCAGAAACTTGGATATTGTAATCTTCAAAAGTTTTATTAGGCATTATATCTGTTTTAGTGCTATTAAATATAAAGTATAAATGGCACATAGCAATAAAAAGCATTCTTAATTGTACAGAACGGCGTAATGTAGTACTTTCACGCTATTATTTTAAAGTTATGATTCAAGCAAAAAATATTCATAAATTTTATAAAGATTTAGAAGTACTAAAAGGTGTTGATATTCATGTGCAAAAAGGTGAAGTTATTTCAATTGTTGGGGCTTCAGGTGCAGGGAAAACAACCTTATTACAAATTTTAGGGACTTTGGATAGAGCATCTTCCAAAGAAGAATTTCAGCTTATTATTAACAATACTAACATTAGTACTTTAAACGATAAGGCTTTGGCAAAATTTAGAAATGAACATATTGGGTTTATTTTTCAGTTTCACCAGTTGCTTCCGGAATTTACAGCCTTAGAAAATGCCTGTTTACCTGCATTTATAAAAGGTACAAAAAGAGCTGAAGCCGAAAAACGAGCTAAGGAATTATTAGATTTTTTAGGTTTATCGCACCGATACAATCATAAACCAAACGAACTTTCGGGTGGGGAACAACAACGTGTAGCCGTTGCAAGAGCATTAATAAATAATCCTGATTTAATTTTTGCAGATGAACCATCGGGAAACTTGGATAGTGAATCGGCCGAAAACTTACATAGTCTGTTTTTTAAATTAAGAGATGAATTTGGACAAACTTTTGTAATTGTAACTCACAATGAAGAACTTGCTAATTTAGCCGATAGAAAACTTGTAATGGTTGATGGAAAAATTACCAATAGTTAAAAAACAATAGTTTTTATATATAAAAAAGGGTTTATTATAAATGCAATAAACCCTTTTTTGTATACATCTGGTTTCTCTTTTATTAATTTAAAATAGGAAACTCTTTTCCTAATATTGTAATGGTTGAAGTTGTAAAATTCATTTTTATATCATCGATACTTCCAACTGTAATATCTAAAATACCTGATTTTATATTTCTAGGTTTTAATACAAAATGTAATGATTCTTCAGTTGTAATTGAATAGGAAACACCTTTAGAGCTAACTCCTGTTTGAGTACCATTAAGGGTATATTCATCATCCCAAATATTTAATGGTGTAGAAGATCCTGCTACCCAAGTTCTTGTAGAATTCTCGGTATAGCTAATGGTTTTACCTGTACTTGTAGTTATTTTTCCATTTTCAATACTAACGCTATACTGTAAATCGCCATCATTATTTTCACCTAAATTTACCACTTTATGAGTGCCTTCAACTTTATAATCGTTATGGTAATAGTTAGTAAACGTCGTTGTGTGTTCACTACCTGGAACACCATACCAATTATTAACTGATAGTATAGTAGCAATACCTTTGCGTGTAATACCATCTTCACATAATATCCCATCACCATAATCAATGACTATCGTTTTTGGAAACGTTGTTAAATCAAATGGTGTAACCGTAATATCTGGACCGTTAGTTTTTGATTCATTTATTTTAGTTGGTGTAGCTTTTACTTGAGCTGAAAAAACAGCATCACCACTATTATTTCCGGCATCTTGGAAAACCTTATTGACTATGACAAATTCATTCAAAGTTTCAACAGCAGCGGCAGAATCGGCTACTTTGGCTAATTCCTCCTCACAACTCATAAAAATAAGTGCTAAAATTGGGACAATCAATTTTTTCATAATAACGTGTTTTTTATTTATAGGATAAATAACGTTAAAATTTTTAATTTATTGAGTCCCAATTCTAAAAAATCAACCCGTTTAAAGTTGTTTTGTGTATTTTATCGGTGTTTTTGCTGTAGTCGTGTCTTTTTTATATTTTCTTCCATACCATAAAAGAATACCCGTAACTGGTAAAGTTGCAGTTAATAAACTTACTAAAAATGCGATAATTTTACCTGGTAAACCTCCAATAGCCCCAATGTGTATATCGTAATTCATTCTTAATATTTTTTCGGCTACTTTAGCATCACTGTATTTGCCATAAACGCCTGGAGTTTCTATCTCCTTGAGCGTATATTGGTCGTAAAAACGAAAATCGGCATCATAATAAACGCCTTTACTATTGGTAACTTCAATATAAACACTTGAAGAGTCAGATTCAGGATAATGTAACTCATAGTTTAATGCATTAGGTAATTCCTGCTTTAATTTTACAATTAAACCATCAATTGCCAACGTTTCATCATGTAATACACCAGGTGTTTCACTTTCATTTTGAGGAATGATAAATGCAGGTACTTTATCCCCTCCTGCTGTTTTATAAACCACATATTTCATCCAATTATACGACATAACAGTACCCGTAAAAGCTAAAATAAATGCCAAGGCACAAATATAAAACCCAATAATGGCATGTAAATCGAAGTTTTTACGTTTCCATTTTGTAGTTGGTTTCCAAATAAATTTTAAACGTTGTTTTAAATTTTTTCGCTTCTTAGGAATCCATAAAATAAATCCTGAAATAATAATGATTATGAATATTAAAATAGATGCCCCAACAATTTGCTCGCCAATATCTTTAGGAAACCACAAACGCATATGCCCCTTTAAAATAAAAGCAAAAAACCCAGTTAAATGATCTTCAACATGCATCACGTCTCCTGAATAGGGATTTAAAAACACACTTTGATAGAATTCTGGATCGGGATCATAAAAAATAACTTCGATAGCTTCGTTGCTATTATTAAAAACAGCGCCGTGTATTGTGTTGTTAGGAAAAACGGTGCTACCTATTGCCTTAACTTCTGATGGAGTTAAAATAGGTGCATTTTGTTTTTCAACCGTATAATCAACTACATAAAGGCTTTCTATTTCATCTTTAAAAGCCCAACAACAACCGGTAATTGCTACAATAAAAACGACAATACCAGTTACTAATCCTAAAATTTTATGTAGCCAAAGAATGCTTTTTTTGTATGCCATATGAAACGCTTAAAGGCAACCTAATAGATTGCCTTTTATTTTTAAATTAATTAAATTAAAATTTATAAGTAAATGTACCCAGTATCATACGTTTTTGCTGCGGAGTTACCGTGCTCCAACCTGAATAGTAGGTTTCATCAGTTATATTATTTCCTTTAACACTTACCCTAAATGTATCATTTTCAAAATAAGCCGAAGCATTAAAAATAGTATAACCTGGAATATAAAAACTACCTGTAACAGCTTTATAACCAACCATAGTGTCATATTTAGACTGACCATTAAACCCAGCTCCTACACCAAAGTTTTTAAAGAATTTATAATCTGCCCAAAAGTTATAGGTAAATTCTGGCCCCGACTCTCCATAACGACTTCCTTCTAGAGCTGTTGCAGATGGCGATTTTGTAACTTCAGAGTCATTATAACTAAAACCAGAATGGATATTTAAACCTTCAATTAAATTCGCATTTACTTCTAGTTCTATACCTTGACTATTAATTTCTAAATCTTGAGTTTGCGTTGCCCAGTAATATTTATTATCAACTGTAATATTGTAGTAACTCAAAGTCGTTTCTAATCTATTATTGAATAGATTGGATTTCACACCCACTTCAAACTGATTGGCTTGTTCTACATCAAATGCTTGTAAAGTTGTTTCTCCAGTGGCGTAATCTGTAATATATTGTGGGTTTACATAAGAAAATCCATTTTGGTAGTTTGTAAAAATAGATAATTCATTAAGAATTGGTTGAAATACAATTCCGAATTTAGGCGAGAATGTAGATTCTGTGAATTCAGTATCATCATCCGTATCTGTATTTCTATCACCCTGATAATCAAATCGGTCATAGCGAACACTACCCATTACGGATAAAGATGGTAAAATATTAATAACATCAGAAATATAAGCGCCAAAAATATTTTGACGAATATCACTATCTAAAAACCCAGATCCTGATAAAGCTGCACTTAAATTTTCTTCATTAATTTCTGGTTCACCATACACTAAATCGCCATCAATATTTATAGTATGTAAATATCCCCAGTTAGAGCTATTATCAATAATATTATAATCTAAGTAATCTATACCAACTAATAACTTGTTTTGTAAATCGCCTATTTTAAATGCTCCGGTAAAATTTTGTTGTAAATTAAGTGTTTTAGTTCTGGCGTTAGTATCTTGAGCATATAAACTAAAATAATCATTAGAACCATTCCACAGATATGTATAATACCCAAGAGATTTAGCCACACCACCAGAAATTAATGTTTGAGACGACCATTGGTCTGTAATTTTCCAAGCAACTTCACCACGGTAGTTATGCGTTATATTTTCGATGGTAACATCATCACTGGTAAACGATAATTCGGTGTTATATCCAAGCTCCTCAATTGAATTGAACGCTAAAGGTGCGTAACGATTTAAAAACAAAAATGTTTCATTAGTTTGTTCATTTTCAGAAGCTTCGTATGAAAAATTAAGCGCTAGTTTATTGTTAACTTTGTATGAAATAGAAGGCGCTAGAAATACCGATTTTTTTAGTCCAGCATCTTGGAAACTATGCTCCTGTTGAAACCCACCGTTAAAGCGTAAAGACATTTTGTCGTTTGCGCTAACATTAACATCAGCATTTAGTTTAGAAAAATCGTATGAACCTCCAGCCACTGTAATTTCACCTCCTGTACCACTATATGGCTTTTTTGTAATAATGTTAATTAAACCGCCATAAGATGTAACTGCGCTTCCGAATAAAGTTCCAGAAGGCCCTTTTATAACTTCCACACGTTCCACATTGGAAGGGTTTATAAAACCATTTGTTATACCAGCAACACCATTTATTAATTGAGGTTGCACAGCAAAACCACGGCTAGAATAATAGCCAGCACCATCGCCACTTCTACCTGTAGAAGACCATAATTTTGTAATACCAGCAGCATTTTTTAGGGCATCCTCGAAGGTATTAACCGATTGAGAAATTAATAATTGATTTGTAATGGTATTATAAACTTGGGAATTTTCAATGTTTTTTAAAGGCATTTTAGAAACATAAGCACTTTCTTTTCTTGAAAACTTATTTTTTCTTTCAGTATCAATTACCACTTCTTCTAAAAGCTCATTACCTTCATAAAGAGTAATGGTTCCTAAATCGATAGTTTCATTTGATTTCATTTGAAACGGAATCACCTTCGATTTAAATCCTAAATACGAAACTGTAAGGGTGTAGTTTCCATTTTGAACGGCAGTTATTTTAAACTCTCCCTTTTCATTTGATTGAGTTCCCTTTACTGTATTTTTAATACTTAGGTTAACTCCCATTAACTCGTTTTGATTACTATCTTTAATTATACCTTTTAAAGTTCCATTTTGCGAAAACCCTAGAACATTTAAGGCAAGAAAAAGAATTATGGTTAGTTGTTTATTCATCTGTTTTTATTTAGACTTGATATAAATAATAATTTCGAAGCAAAAATATCTACAACAATTTAATTAAGCAAATTAATTAGAATAATTCTAAATAAAAAAAATTAAAAGCTTGATTTTATATTAATTAGCAGGCAAATAAATTGGATGAACTCCAAAAAATTATGTGAAATTCTATTTGAAAAAACAATAATTTAATCTTCAGAAAGTACAAATAAATGACTGTTGCTATAATGGATGAATATTCATTTACGGAACAAATTAATTAATCCCAGCATTGGCCCAATAGCTAAAAAGACAAACAAAAACTTAACTTCTATAACATCTACCAACATGCCCATAAGTTGAATACTAATAATGGTTACTGCAAATCCGATAGAGTTTACAATGGTTAAGGCCGTACCCCTAAAAGTGACTTTACTATTTTGAGCTATTAAGGTTGAAAAAAGTGGAGAATCGGCTATAACAGCCATACCCCAAAAAACCATAAAGGAAATAAATAGAATTTCGGAATTTTGCTGAAATATTAACGGTGATATCAAACAACAAATACATGACATGGTTAGAGCCATAGTTGCTGTGCTTTTAGTACCCAAAAAGGATGACAAGTATCCAGAAATTATACATGCTATTCCACCGGAAGCAATAATTAAAAAACTTAAAAAGGAAATATTGAAGTTCATTTCTGAATGCACACTTTGGTATCCTATAAGCAAAAGGGGTGTAAATGCCCAAAAAGCATACAGTTCCCACATATGACCAAAATAGCCAATTGCGGCAGCCCGAAACTTTTTTTCACTAAATACCTTATAAACTATGGAAAAATCTAAACCATCTGCAGGTTTTCTATATGGCCCGTCGGGCACAAAGAAAAACATAATGAGTCCGCCAAAAACAGCTAATCCTGAAGTTATATACACCACCATTTCCCAAGCAAATACACCATTGAACCCATTTAATAAATGTGGCAAAGCGGTTCCCACGACTAAAGCACCTACTAAATAACCTAATGATTTTCCTAATCCTTTCTCATAATAATCGGCAGCTATTTTCATGCCTACAGGGTAAATACCAGCCAAGAAGAAACCTGTAAAAAAACGAAATGTAATTAGAAGAAGCAAATTATTGTTTTTTAAAATCATCCCTAAATTAAAAACGGCAGCAATAACAGCACTTATACAAAATACTTTTGAAGGCGAAAATCTATCCGTAATGGTTAGAAGTGCAAATAAAAAAGTACCCATTATAAACCCTAATTGAACAGCAGATGTTAAATGACCAATGGCAGATGGTTCTAAATTAAAGGTTTGTACTAAGTCCTGAATAATACCATTTCCCGCAAACCATAATGAGGTACAGAAAAATTGTGAAAAAATTATAACAGGTAAAATGTATTTGGAATGATTCATTTAAAAGGATTCGAATCTAATTTAATTTTTATAAATAAGCTAAGACGAATTTAAAACCAAATTATTACAATATTTTTGTAGAACTTATGAATTCAACATCTCAAAAATTAAATAGTCGCGAGCTAAAGGACTTCCTAGACACTAAAGTTTTGGAATATAACAACCCTAAATTTATTGACAGTGACCCAATTCAAATTCCACACCAGTTTTCATTAAAGGAAGATATAGAAATTTCTGGGTTTCTAACCGCCACAATTTCTTGGGGAAACCGTAAGAGTATTATAACCAATGCCAATAAATTAATGGAACTTCTTGATAATGCGCCATTTGACTTTGTAATAAACCATCAGGAAAACGATTTAGAGAAACTACTACCATTTGTACATAGAACCTTTAACGGTGATGATGCCATTCAGTTTATAAAAAGCCTTCAACACATCTATTCAAAATATGACGGATTAGAAGCTGTATTCTCTAAAAATGCAGAAACCGATTCACTACAAAACGCTATTTCAAAATTTAAAGCAATTTTTTTTGAAACCGAACATTTAAATAGAACCCAAAAACATATTAGTGACCCTCTTAAAAATTCAGCGGCCAAACGTATAAACATGTTTTTACGTTGGATGATTAGAAATGATAAATCTGGTGTTGATTTTGGAATCTGGAACAGCCTCTCTCCTGCTCAATTGTCTTGTCCGTTGGATGTACATTCAGGAAATGTTGCTCGAAAATTAAGCTTATTACACAGAAAACAAAACGACGGTAAAGCATTACTAGAACTGGACGCAGCCCTAAGACAACTAGATTCTAATGACCCCGTGAAATACGACTTTGCGCTATTTGGTTTAGGCGTATTTGAAAACTTTTAACTAATTATAATCTGTATATTTACTCTAAAATTTACATAACTTGCTTACATCAATGAAAAACCTAATTACACTTTTTTTAATCGTTACTTGTTTAACCTCCCTCGCACAAAAAAAACGAAATATTCCAATTGATACTGTAGTTGTAACCAACAGTACAGTAACCGTAAAAAACATCACGTTTCCTTACACGGCTTCCACAGGTACTCAACCCGTTTGGAACGATAAAAATGAGGTTATTGCAACACTTTATTACACCTATTATGAGCGAAGTAATATTAAAGATAAAGCAAATAGGCCCTTAGTATTTTCTTTTAATGGAGGTCCTGGTTCCGCTTCTGTATGGATGCATATTGGTTATACTGGTCCTAAAATTTTAAATATTGATGAGGAAGGCTATCCTTTGCAACCTTATGGTATTAAAAACAACCCTAATTCCATCTTAGATGTTGCTGATATTGTTTACGTAAACCCCGTAAACACTGGTTATTCTAGAATGGTGGAAAATAAAGATGGGGAATTGCCAAATAGAGAGTTGTTCTTCGGAATAAATGCAGATATAAAATATTTAGCAGAATGGATGACAACCTTTGTTTCCAGAAAAAACCGATGGGAATCTCCAAAATATATAATTGGTGAAAGTTATGGAGGTACCCGAGTTATGGGATTAGCGAATGAACTACAGAATGACCAATGGATGTACTTAAATGGTGTTATTTTAGTTTCACCAGCGGATTATAAACTATATAACACCAATCAACCAATTTATTCGTCATTAAACTTACCTTACTTCACTGCAACCGCTTGGTATCACAAGTTGCTTGCTCCCGAACTTCAAAACAAAGATTTATTAGACATTTTACCAGAAGCTGAAAATTTTGCTATCAACCAGTTAATGCCTGCCATTGCCAAAGGTGGATTTGTTTCTGACACTGAAAAAAAAGAAATAGCCAACAAAGTAGCCTACTATTCTGGACTTTCAGAAAAAGCTGTGCTGCAGAATAATTTAGAAGTACCAAACAACTTTTTCTGGAAAGATCTATTACGTGATGAAACAGGAAAAACGATTGGTCGTTTGGATTCGAGATATTTAGGAATTGACAAAAAAGATAGCGGCGATAGCCCTGATTACAGCCCCGAACTAACCACCTGGAACCATGCCTTTACACCTGCTATAAATTATTATATAAGAGAACATCTGGGTTTTAAAACCGATATTAAATACAATATGTTTGGTGATGTGCACCCATGGGATAGAAGAAATGAGAATACAAGAGATGGATTAAGACAAGCCATGGCGCAAAACCCTTATTTAAAAGTGTTAATTCAATCGGGGTATTATGATGGTGCAACCACTTATTTTGGAGCCAAATATACCATGTGGCAAATAGACCCAAGTGGAAAAATGAAAGACCGATTTACCTTTAAAGGTTACAGAAGCGGGCATATGATGTACATACGAAATGAAGATTTAAAAACTTCCAATGATGATTTACGTGCGTTTATAAATAACTCGTTATCTAAAGGTAAAGCTGCTAAATATTAATTAAAACTGAATACAAAAAAACGATTGACAAACTAATACTAGTTTCTCAATCGTTTTTTTTTAATCTAAACTTATTAAAACGTTTAGTCTTTTAACCAAGCTTCTCGTAAGTTTTTTTGAGCTTCGGTAGCATCTGCTTTTTCCACAATACTTTCCCCAACAGTATAAGTAGGCGTTGTTTTAGTTTTAATAACAACCTCCTTGCCGTCTCTAACTAATATTACTTCAATATCTTTGCCTGGTTTCCACATAAATACCGATTGCAACACCTGATTTGCATTTTGCATAGTAAGTTCGGTTCCATCAACCGATTTAATAATGTCATTTTCTAGAACACCATTTTCAGCCCAAAAGCTGTTTTTCAATACCATATCGGTAAAAAAGATAGTTCCCAATTGAGGATCACCACTTACAATAGGTGCACCATTCATTAAGATATAGTTAGTTTCTACTTTACCTTCACCAAGTTCTAATCCTACTTTGTTCAAAAAAACATTGTAATTAATTGGAATATCTCCAACAACATGCGTTGTTAAAAAATCGTGTACCGATGAATAAGTCATCGTAGCAATTTCTTCAATAAGTTTATCATCCTCGAACGGTTTGTTTTTACCGTATTTATTTGAGAGTTCTTTCATTAATGATAAAATTCCTCTTTGTCCGTTGCTTTCTTCTCGCATTATTATATCAATACACATTCCAATTAATGCACCTTTTTGGTAAACATTCAAATATTGGTCTTTGTATGGTGCTTTTAAAACATTTTCACTCATAATAGTAAAACTCATAGCATCATTCAAATTCCTTGAATATTGAATTTTATCCATCATGTTTTTATAGAATTCACTTTCATCAATTAAACCTTGATCTACTTGAAACAAATTCGCAAAATACTCAGTAACCCCCTCATACATCCATAAATGTTTTGAGAATGTAGGGTTGTTATAATCGAAATAATGAACATCTTCAGAGTGAACACTTAAAGGCGTTACAATATGAAAAAACTCGTGCGATACCACATCTATCATGCTTTCAGCAAGCTCCTCTTCATCCATTGCTTCTGGCAATACTACCACGGTTGATGTATGATGTTCTAAAGCACCAAAACCTTTTGGAGATTCTTCTTTTCCTTCAGATAAGTATAAATAAATATCATATCTAGGTGTAGAGTTAATATCTCCTAAAAATGTTTTTTGAGCTTGCATCATTTTAAAAATGGTTTCCTTTAAAGACGCTGCAGAATGAATTTTGTTTGGAGAGTATACGCTTAAAACAATTTTAATATCACCCACTTCAAACTCTTCAACATCTAAATTTCCATACATCATTGGGTTATCGGTAATATCAAAATATCTTGGAGCAAAATAACTAGTAGTTATACTTTGGCCATCATCACTGGTTTTTGAAGCAACTTGTTGTAAAGCCGAGGTACGTACAAAGCTAGCTGGTGCTGTAATATCTAATTTATATTGGTTATTTTTTAATGAATCAAAATACCCTATAAAACCATGTAAGTTCAGTACATAGTTAGTAGGCTCAATATTAGTCCCTGAAGGTGAAAATGGTTGTTCTTTACCAATACCTCCTTCGGTTTCCATATCAAAAGTATCATTTACTAAATAGGTAATTTTATCTAATTTCTTAGCGTCTTTAATAGTCCAAGTGTTCACATCAGTTTTCGCAACAGGCATAATATTACCATTATAATCTATCGCTTTAAAATCGGTAACATATTTCCCAAAATCACTTACCGAGTATGTTCCTTGAACTACTTTTGGTAAACGATATGTTACTGTTTCTTCAGTAAATCGTCCAGGATTTATGGTTACAGGCGCCTTATCGTCTTCAACACTTGATAAATTTATGGAAGTTTCAATTGGTAATTTGGTGGCTAAATCGTTAGTTGAATTTTTTGTTGCAGAACAACTTGCTAGTAAAATACCCGCAAATACAGCGGCTAAGGTTTTTGTATTCATTAAATTGACTGTTAAAATTTATTTTAAACTGACGTGCAAATTACCAATATGTTACGCACTGTATTCTTAAGGTTTTGTTAAAAAGCTTAAATATGTATATTCGCAACATGGAAAATCCGCTAATAAGCATTATTACACCCTTTAAAAACACGGCACAGTATCTTGAAGCCTGTATCGATTCCATTTTAAAACAATCTTATACTAATTGGGAACTTTTAATTGTAGATGATGGCTCTACAGATGCTAGTTATAATCTAGTTAAAGCTTTTGCTGAAAAAGATCATCGCATTACCCTTTTAAAAAATACAGGCAGCGGTATAATTGATGCACTTCAGCTCGCTTTTAAATACAGTAAAGGCGAATTTATTACCAGAATGGACAGTGATGATGTTATGGCTGCAAATAAACTTGAAGTGATGGCAAGCAGTTTATTAAAATATGGTAAAAATCATGTGGCTGTAGGGTTAGTAAAATATTTTAGCGCTACAGGTGTTGGAGCTGGTTATAAAAGTTATGAAACCTGGCTGAACAACTTAACCAAAAGAGGAGCTAATTATTCTGAAATTTATAAAGAATGTGTTATTCCCTCACCTTGTTGGATGGTGTACAGAACTGATTTTATTGCTTGCGATGGTTTCAATCCAAACCGCTATCCAGAAGATTACGATCTTACGTTTAGATTCTACAAACACCAATTTAAATGTATTCCTTGTGATACGGTTTTGCATCATTGGCGCGATTATAGTTCCCGGACTTCCAGAACCCATGTGCATTATGCCCAAAACCATTTTACGGAATTAAAACTTCGTCATTTTTTAGAGATTGATTACAATAAAGAAAAAACTTTAATTATTTGGGGTGCTGGAACCAAGGGAAAACTAATGGCAAGTATTTTATTAGAATCAAACATCCCTTTTGAATGGATTTGCGATAACCCTAGAAAAATAGGTAAAGATATTTACGGAAAAACCTTAAGAGATTTTAAAACACTTTCAGAATTAAATAACACACAAAGCCTCATTACCGTGGCAAATAAAATGGCACAAGAAGAGATTAGAACCTATTTAACAAAAATAAACAAGCAGCCATTTATAGATTATATATTCTTTTGTTAACTTCGCCATATTAAGTAATTTTTGGTTTTCATATTCTATATTCGAAAAATATAAAAAGAAATGCAGTTTAAACACCCCGAACTTCTTTACGCCTTATTTTTACTGCTAATTCCTATTATTGTTCATTTATTTCAACTTCGGAAATTTAAAAAAGAAGCATTTACAAACGTGGCATTTTTAAAGGAAGCCACAATACAAACTCGTAAAAGTTCTCAAATAAAAAAGTGGTTAATACTATTTACTAGATTATTACTTTTAGCTGCAATTGTATTCGCTTTTGCACAACCTTTTACCACAAACTCTAGCGCCTTCAATTTAAAAAAAGAAACAGTTATTTTCCTGGACAATTCTTTTAGCATGCAAGCCAAAGGAAATCAGGGTGAACTTTTAAAACGTGCCGTTCAAGATCTTATCAGTAATGTTCCTGAAGATGAAACTATAAGTATTATAACCAATAATGACTCTTACAGAAACACCACTGTAAAAGCTATAAAAAATGATTTGCTGCAATTAAACTATTCTCCAAATCAATTAAATTACGAAGCTGCATTACTTAAAAGCAACACCTTCTTTAGCAATAATAAAAACACCATAAAACATCTTGTTTTTATATCTGATTTTCAATTAAAAAATAGCAATTTTAATTTAAAAACAGACTCATTAACCAACATTCATTTAGTACAATTAAAACCAGTAAATGTTAATAACGTGAGTATTGACAGCGCTTATATTACAAATACCACGGCAACAGCAATTGAACTAAAAGTAATATTAAAAAATAGCGGTAGGGAAATTGATAATTTACCTGTTTCTTTATTTAATAATGATCAATTAATTGCAAAAACATCGGTTAGCATTAACGATAAAACAGAAACCACATTTTCTTTGCCGGCAGATAACGTAATTAATGGCAAAATAACGATTGACGATTCCAATTTACAATTTGATAATAGTTTGTATTTCAACATCAATAAAACTTCAAAAATTAATGTGCTTGCCATCAATTCTGAAGATGATGCCTTTTTAAAACGCATTTATACTGAAGATGAATTCAATTACCTAAACACTCCTCTAGATCAGTTAAATTACAGCAATATTGACCAGCAACATCTTATCATTTTAAATGAATTAGGTAGTATTCCAACGCCATTAATAGCCGCTTTAAAATCATTTACTAATCTGGGTGGAAAACTTATTATTATACCTTCAACAACCATCAATTTAGAATCTTATAATGCATTGCTAACTACCTTTGGCATGAATTTTAGCGCTTTAATTCAAACTGAAAAACGAATTACTGGCATAAATTATTCACATCCGTTGTACAACCGTGGTGTTTTTGAAAAACAGGTTGATAATTTTCAATACCCGAAAACAAACAGTTTTTATAATATCAATGCAAACAGTGGTTCGGCTGCTTTAAAATTTGAAGACAGCAAACCGTTTTTGTTAGAAAATAAGAATGCTTTTATATTTTCTTCCGCCTTTAAAACCGAAAATTCTAGCTTTAAAAATTCGCCGTTAATTGTGCCTACCCTTTATAATATTGGGAAATTCAGCTTTAAGAACCCTGATTTATATTATACCATTGGAAACCAAAATACTTTTGATGTTGAAACCGAATTACAGCAAGATGCCGTATTAAATTTGGTTAGCAAGGATATAAGTGTCATTCCTAAACAGCAATACTTTAATAATAAAGTCGTAATTAGCACTTCCGAAACACCCGAAATCGCATCCATTTATACGGTTAAAAAAAACACGGAGCCCCTTAAAAATGTAAGTTTCAATTTTAATAGAGCTGAAAGTAATTTGATTTACAGCACACTTACCGATTCTGAACATGTAACCATAAGTGATTCAATTTCTGAAATTTTCGACACCTTAAAAAGTGACTCAAAAGTTAACGCCTTATGGAAATGGTTTGTTATTTTTGCACTCGTGCTATTAATTATTGAAATGGGCATCTTAAAATACTTTAAATGAACATACTTATAAAATCTGCCACCATACTAGATTCTAAAAGCGAGTTTCACAATACAACTCAAGATATATTAGTTGAAAATGGTGTGATTTCCAGCATTGAAAACCAAATAAAAAACCCAGGCAACTACCAGGAAATTTCGTTTGAAAACCTTCATATTTCACAAGGATGGTTTGATAGTAGCGTGTGTTTTGGCGAACCTGGTTTTGAGGAACGTGAAACCATTAAAAACGGTTTAAAAACAGCTGCAGCCTCTGGTTTTACTACAGTTGCTATGAATGCCAATTCAAATCCTGTAATTCAGTCTAATTCTGACATTACTTTTGTGAATACAAAGGCATTAAATAATCCTGTAACCCTTTTGCCAGTTGGCGCATTAACTATTGGAAGCAAAGGTGAAGATTTGGCCGAATTATATGATATGAATTCTGCCGGCGCAGTTGCATTTTACGATTATAAAAAACCTATCAGCAATCCCAATTTAATGAAAATTGCTTTGCAATACGCCAGCAATTTTGATGGTTTGGTTTGCTCCTTTCCGCAGGAAAATAAAATTTCAGGAAACGGCGTGGTTAATGAACATATAAATAGTACAAAACTTGGTTTAAAAGGTATTCCTGCTTTAGCGGAAGAATTACAAGTAGCACGCGACTTATTTTTGTTAGAATACACGGGTGGCAAATTACATATTCCAACAATTTCAACTTTAAAATCGGTAGAATTAATTCGCGAAGCCAAAAAGAAACATCTAGATGTAACCTGCAGTGTTGCTATTCATAATTTATATTTTACGGATGCTGTTTTAAGTGACTTTAACACCCATTACAAAGTGTTACCACCTTTACGAACGCAGAACGACGTAGATGCCTTAGTTGAAGCTGTAAAAGATGGCACAATTGATATGGTGACAAGCGACCACAACCCAATTGACATTGAGCACAAAAAAATTGAATTCGATTATGCGGCTTACGGAACCATTGGCTTGGAAAGTGCATTTGGCGCATTACAAACAATTTTTACCACTACACAAACGATTGAAATTTTAACAAAAGGAAAATCGAGATTTGGCTTAGAGTCTACACCAATAAAAATAGGAAATAAAGTCAATTTAACGCTTTTTAATCCAGATGCTAAATTCACCTTCACTAATAAACACATTATTTCAAAATCTAAAAATGCCATTTTTGAAAACGAATCTTTAAAAGGTTGTGTTTATGGTATTATTGCGAATAATCAAATGACATTAAACTCATTATAAATGACAGAAGTAGATATTGAAAAAGGTCGTAAAAATGCTATTATAAGTTACATAACATTATTTGGTGTTATCATAGCTTACTATTTAAATAATGAAGTTGAAAACAAAAGCGAATTTGCTAGTTTTCATATTAGACAATCACTTGGCTTATGGCTAACTTTTTTTGCATTAGGGTATATTATTGGAAGCTTTGATAGCTGGATGATAACTTCTGGATTCTATGTGTTTTTTGCTGTTTTGTTCATTTATGGTTTTACAAATGCGCTTTCAAAAAAACACGATCCAGTGCCTTTAATTGGTGAATTCTATCAAAAAATCTTTTCAAACCTAGGAAAATAAATTATGCTTAATACTTCACTTTTTTTACATCATATAATAAGAAAATCTACTTTAACTGAAAATGCACCTTTGTTAATAATGATGCATGGTTATGGTAGCGATGAAAACGATTTATTTTCGTTTGCTTCGGAATTGCCTGAGGAACTTTTTATTATTTCGGTTAGAGCCCCATACCCAATGCAACCTTATGGTAATGCTTGGTATGCCATTAATTTTGATGAAGAACAAGGCAAATGGAACGATAACGACCAAGCTATTAAGTCTAGAGATATCATTTCTAAATTTATTGATGAAGCTGTCGATGCCTATCCAGTAAATAAAAACAATGTAACCCTTTTAGGTTTTAGTCAAGGAAGTATATTAAGTTATGCTGTAGCACTAACCTACCCCGAAAAAGTAAAGAACATCATTGCTTTAAGCGGTTACGTAAACAAAGATATATTACCAAAAACCATAGATGAACAAGATTATTCGAATTTAGATTTTTATTGTTCTCATGGTAGTGTAGACCAAGTAATTCCTGTAGAATGGGCCAGACAAACAGCCCCATTTTTAAACAGTTTAAATATTAAACACAAATACTCAGAATTTCCTGTTGGGCATGGTGTAGCACCACAAAATTTCTACGAATTTAAAAAATGGCTAATAGAACGTATTTAATAATTTCCATTATCATTTTATAACCATTTCATCACAAAAAATAAAAATGAATACTATTAAGCAAGACACACATTTATTAGCCTCAAAAAAATTAATTGGATCAGTAATATCAATAGGAACCGATTGTGCTATTGTTAAATTAACCATCACGGAAGACATGATTGTGGATACTTACAACCTCGCTCATGGTAGTTTTGTTTTTGGTCTTGCCGATTATGCAGCCATGGTTGCCGTAAACAAGCCAACTGTGGTTTTAGGAAAGGCAACAACAAAATTTATAAAACCAGTTGTATTACATGATGAAGTGACGGCAAGCGCAACCATTACCGACAACTCTAATGGAAAAAAAGTAATAGTGTCTGTAGATGTTAAAAACCAAAACAACGACTTAGTTTTTGAAGGAGAATTTGTTTGTTTTATTCTAGAAAAACATATTTTAGAAGCTTAAAATTGAAAATGCTTTAGAATTATTTGAGCATAAAAAAACACCTTGACATATAATATTTGTAAGGTGTTTTTTTATGTTTTGAAGAATGTACTTTATTTCAAGTATGCCAAAACATTAGCTTCAATTCTATTTTGAATGTTAGAAACATCGGCCTTAACAAAGGTTTCTCCTGTAATGTTTTCATAAAGTTCTATATAACGTTCAGAAACCGTTTCAATATACTCATCACTCATAAAAGGAACTGTTTGCCCTTCTAATCCTTGAAAATTATTAGCTATTAACCACTGGCGAACAAACTCCTTGCTTAGTTGTTTTTGTTCTTCACCTTTTTCCTGACGTTCTTGATAGCCTTCTGCATAAAAATATCTGGAAGAATCTGGTGTGTGAATTTCATCAATCAACACAATTTTACCGTCCTTGGTCTTTCCAAATTCATATTTAGTATCTACTAAAATCAATCCACGAGACGCAGCAATTTCGGTACCTCTTTGAAAAAGTTTTCTAGTATAATCTTCTAAAACCAAATAATCAGCTTCTGAAACTATACCACGTTTTAAAATTTCTTCACGTGAAATATCCTCGTCATGGTCGCCCATTTCTGCTTTAGTTGCAGGTGTTATAATTGCTTCTGGAAAGGCATCGTTCTCTTTCATTCCCTCAGGCATAGCGACACCACATAAAAATCGTTTTCCGGCTTTATACTCACGAGCTGCATGACCAGACATATATCCACGAATAACCATTTCTACTTTAAATGGCTCGCATAAATGACCAACGGCTACATTAGGATCGGGTGTAGCTGTTAACCAATTAGGAACAATATCTTGAGTTGCTTCCATCATTTTGGTAGCTATCTGATTAAGAATTTGTCCTTTGTACGGAATTCCTTTTGGCATTACAACATCAAACGCAGACAGTCTATCGGTAGCAATCATTACTAATTGCTCATCATTAATGTTATAAACTTCTCTAACTTTTCCTTTATAAACATTTTTTTGACCAGGAAAGTTAAAATTGGTATCCGTAATAGTATTCATTAGAAGTAATTTGTTAATTGTTTTGCAAATGTAATTTGTTTACTAACGCTAAACAAATCAAAATAAAAAAGGGAGAAATAAAAATTCCTCCCTCCTTATATCAAAAAAAATTACAACGCTTTATTTGAATCTAATATTATAAGTTACACCAACACCTACTGTTTGTAAATCAACATCATTTTCTGCAAATGTGTTTTGGTAATAGCCATAAAAATTCCAATCCCTATTGTGGTAACCAATTTGAGGATTAACATATAAACCGCCTTCATTATTATCTACATTAGTTAAAAAACCATATCCTAAATCGGAGCCAATAAATAAGCCTTCAGGTTGGAAATAGTAACGGGCAAATCCTGCTACAGGAACAACTCCAAAATCATCGAATTCATCTTTTCCAAAAAAATGATTATAACCAGAGGCCACACCGATGGCAAAATTTGGATTTATCAAATATTGTCCTCTTAAATCTACTCCAGCATTGAAAGACGATACATCACTAGCATCTCCCACCGGAACACCAGCAGTTAATCCTGCTTTAAACCAAGAATTGTTTGGCGTGATATTTATGTCGTTTTGCTGTGAAAATACTGCTGTTGCTCCTAAAATTCCTATTCCAAAAGTTAAAATTAATTTTTTCATAATGTTCTTTTATTTATTGTTAATACTGCAAACCTAAGTAAGAACGACACGTTACTATTTACATCATTTTTAATAAAATTTATAGAATTATAATAATAGCAACTTAAACAAAATACAATTAACTGATTTCCAACGAATGGAATAAAAATTAACAAAAAAGCCAATTACATCAATAATTGGCTTCCTATTTATTATGAGATTTAACTAATCTTCATGTTCGATGCTTTTGTAAGCTTCAATAACTTTTTTAACTAAACGGTGACGAATAACATCTTTGTCGTCTAAAAATATCATGCCTACCCCTTCCACATTTCTTAAAATTAACAAAGCTTCTTTTAATCCGGAAATGGTTCGACGTGGTAAATCTATTTGACCAGGATCACCAGTTAATAAGAATTTTGCATTCTTACCCATACGAGTTAAAAACATCTTCATTTGATTGTGAGTGGTGTTTTGTCCCTCATCCAAAATAACAAAAGCATTATCCAAGGTTCTCCCACGCATAAAAGCCAAAGGTGCTATTTGAATCGTTCCATTTTCAATGTACATAGCTAATTTTTCTGCAGGAATCATGTCTCGTAATGCATCATAAAGCGGTTGCATGTAAGGATCCAACTTTTCTTTTAAATCACCTGGTAAAAATCCTAAATTTTCTCCCGCCTCTACTGCTGGTCTGGTTAAGATAATGCGTTTAACCTCCTTGTTTTTTAGTGCTTGCACAGCCAATGCTACACCCGTGTAAGTTTTTCCAGTTCCTGCCGGACCAATAGCAAAAACCATATCATTTTTACGCATACTTTCCACTAATTTGCGTTGGTTGGCTGTTTGTGCTTTTATAAGCTTTCCTCCAACACCATGAACTATTACGGTTCCGCTAGACTCGGAAGTTGAGTAATCATCACTACTTTGGCTTGTAAGCACACGCTCAATTACATTTTCATCTAACTTATTGTATTTAGAAAAATGATCCAAAAGCATTTTCATACGGCGGTTAAATTCTTCCAGCAATTCATCATCACCAAAAGCTTTAACTTTATTCCCTCTTGCTACAATTTTAAGCTTCGGAAAGTGTTTTTTAAGGAGTTCAATATTAGTGTTTTCCGCTCCAAAAAATTCTTTTGGAGTAATTTCTTCTAGTTCTATAATAATTTCGTTCAAAAGGCGTAGATGTTTGGTTAAAATTTCTTCTTATAATTATGTAAATCTTGTTAATTCAACTTAAATGAATTATTGTTTTTTTTCGTTAAAATTATTTTAATAAATATAAATTATTGAGCCATAAATTTTCTTGTTAAACAAAAAATGAAAACAAAATTTTATGTAGGTTTGCGTAACTGTTGAAACTCAAAAATAAACAAATTTGAGTGACATAACATTAAA
Source organism: Mariniflexile sp. (assembly GCF_041583155.1). Classification (GTDB taxonomy): domain Bacteria; phylum Bacteroidota; class Bacteroidia; order Flavobacteriales; family Flavobacteriaceae; genus Mariniflexile. Next base: position 117,283 of record NZ_JBFHGK010000002.1, on the reverse strand, counting down.
AACATATCAACAATTTATTAATGGCAATTATAACATTTACTTCCGATTTTGGCGAAAAAGATCACTTTGTAGGTGCGACAAAAGGCGCTATTTACAGTGAATTGCCAGACGTAAGAATTGTTGATATCTCACATTTAGTATCGCCTTTTAATATTTTGGAAGCTGCTTATATTATCCAAAATGCTTACAACAGTTTTCCTAAAGGAACGATTCATATTATTGGTATAGATTCTGAAATAAATAAGGAAAACAAACACATTGCCATTAAACTAGATGGCCATTATTTTATTTGTGCTAATAATGGCATAATGAGCATGATATGTTCAGAAATTAGACCTGAAAAAATCGTTGAAATTAATATTCACGATAAAATTCAATCTAGTTTCCCGGTGCTGGATATTTTTGTTAAAGTGGCTTGCCATATTGCTAGAGGCGGAACGCTTGAGGTTGTTGGTAAATCGATTACCAATATAAAACCCATTAAACATATAACGCCTTTTGTAAATGACGATAAAACCCAAATTGTAGGTAGCGTTATTTATGTTGATAACTATGGAAATGTGGTTACTAATATTAAAAAATCATTCTTCGAAACCATACAAAAAGGACGTACTTTTGAAATTTCTGCGAGAAACAATAAATTTAAAAAGATTTACAACCGCTACAGTGATATCGTGAATTTTGATTTACCAGAAGATAAACGTCACGACGAAGGTAAAGGTTTGGTGGTTTTTAATTCTGGTGGTTTTTTAGAAATTGCTATTTATAAAAGTAATAGCGCAACAATTGGTAGTGCCACTACCCTAATGGGACTTAATTTAATGGACAATGTAAGCGTAAATTTTAACACAGAATCTATTTTACAACGTGTTGAATAATAATATTATTTTTGCTTTTGAATTTATGTTAATAAGAATTGTAAAAATGAGGTTTAATGCAGCTAACTTTGAAGCTTTTCTTAGTAATTTTGATTAACCTTTTAACCGTTATTAATGCTTGCCATTTTTAAAAAAGAAATAAACTCATTTTTCGCATCACCTATTGGGTATTTGGTTATTGCCATTTTTTTAGTGTTAAACGGACTGTTCTTATGGTTGTTTAAAGGCGAATTTAATATTTTAGATTACGGCTTTGCCGATGTTTCATCCTTCTTCCTATTAGCACCTTGGATTTTGATTTTTCTAATTCCTGCGGTGACTATGCGTAGTTTTTCCGATGAAAAAAAACAAGGTACTTTAGAGTTATTACTTACCAAACCCATATCGCATAGCAATATTGTTTTGGGTAAATATTTTGGTGCGTTTGTTTTAATACTATTCGCTTTATTACCAACGTTGATTTATGTTTACACGATTTATCAATTAGGAAACCCTGTAGGTAATTTAGATATTGGTAGTACCCTTGGCTCCTACTTTGGATTACTATTCTTAATTGCAGCATATACAGCTATTGGCATTTTTACTTCAACCTTGTCCGACAACCAAATAGTTGCATTTATAACGTCGGTATTTATATGTTTTGTTTTTTATATTGGTTTTGAAGGCATTGCCGATTTTATGTCTAGCAATTTTATTGAGCAACTAGGTATGAGTATTCATTTTAAAAGCATGAGTCGCGGTGTTTTAGATACGCGCGATATTATATATTTCTTAAGCGTAACTATCTTATTTTTAATGCTTACTAAATTCAATATTAACAAAGAAAAGAAATGATTTATACTCCGCTATTCGTTATATTTTTAATATTCGTTTTTATACTGGTTTGGTTATTTACCAATACCATTGATAAACGTAAATGGTTAAGCTTTTTAATAAGCTTGGCATTAACTCCAATAGTATATTATTATGTGTTTTATCCACTTTTAAACATATTTAGTAGTTACCACCATGAAAAACATTTTGATGCCGACGCTTGGGAATCAAAACCTGCATTACGCTATGAAATGAGTAATGAAATAATTAACGAACAACTCTTTTTAGGAAAAACAAAAAAAGAAGTAAAGGCTATTTTAGGCAAAAGTGAATGGTATGGCTGGGATGATAGCATCAAGGCAAATTCTCCAGAAAAATGGAATTACAACTTGGGTTATAAACCGGGAGCTTTTAACATGACTCAGGAATGCTTAGAACTTGTGTTTAAAAATAACAAAGTTGAAAGTATTAAACAATATCAATTAGAAACGAAGTTTGAAGAAAAAGAGTAAATATATTGTCATTTTATTAATAGCCATTATTGGTATTAATTACATTAGTAGTATCACCTTTAAACGGATTGATTTAACTAAAGACAAGCGCTATACCCTTAGTGATGCTACCATTGCTATTGTTAAAGATGTCGATTCCCCAATAGTAATTGATGTGTTTTTAAGTGGTGAAGATTTTCCTTCGGAATTCAGAAGACTTCAAAATGAGACAAAGCAACTTCTCGAAGAATTCACTTCTAAAAACAAAAACATTGTATTCCAATTTATTAATCCGTTGGAAGACGACTCCACACGCGACAGGAATATCCAACAACTTACCGAACGAGGTTTAACACCTATGCAATTAAGCGTTCAGGAAAGTGGTAAAGCATCTCAAGCCATCATTTTTCCTTGGGCTTTGGCTAGTTATAATGATATAACGGTAACTATACCACTTGTAAAAAATAAAATAGGCGCTTCCCAACAAGATTTGGTAACAAATTCAGTGCAACATTTAGAGTATGCCTTTGCTGATGGGTTTAACAAATTAACAAAGCCAAAAACTAAAAAAATAGCTGTTTTAAAAGGAAACAACCAACTACAAGATAAGTATATAGCTAATTTTATTAGAAAAATTGGCGAATATTATTTCATAGCACCTTTTACTTTAGATAGTGTTTCAAAATACCCTCAAAAAACGCTTGAAAAGCTAAAAGAATTCGATTTAATAATTTCTGCAAAACCTACAGAAGCTTTTACTGAAGACGAAAAATTCACCCTCGACCAATACACCATGAACGGTGGTAAAAGTATTTGGCTTATTGATGCCGTAGCTATGGAAAAAGATAGTCTTTACAATGCTACTGGCTCAAATTTCGCAATAACTAGAGAGCTAAATTTAACCGATTTTTTCTTTAATTATGGCGTTAGAATTAACCCTGCAATTGTAAGCTCCCTTTACTCCGCCCCCATTACATTGGCCATGGGAGAAGGTAGTGAATCGCAATTTCAGCATTTACGTTGGCCTTATTCTCCTTTAGCATCTACCAACGAAACACATCCCATTGTTAATAATTTAAATTTGGTGAAGTTTGATTTTGCCAATCAAATTGATACACTAAAAAACAACATCAAAAAAACGATATTACTAGAAAGTGCACCTTTAACAAAATTAGAAGGTACACCACGAGAAATTAGTTTAGAAGTAGTTACCCAAGATGCCGACCCTTCCTCCTTCAATAAAGGTAACCAAACCTTAGCGGTGTTGTTGGAAGGTGAATTTACTTCGGTTTATAAAAACCGTATAAAACCATTTAAACTTCAAAAGGAATTAAACAAAAGCAAACCAACTAAAATGATTGTTATCGCCGATGGTGATGTTATAAAAAATGATGTTTTTAGAGGTGAACCGCAAGAATTAGGCTTTGACAGATGGACCGGACAAACCTTTGGTAACAAAGAATTTTTGCTTAATGCGGTTAATTATTTGTTGGACGATAACGGACTTATAAACATTCGTTCCAAAGAAATTGCCATTAATTTTTTAGATCAGGAAAAAATTGCTGACCAAAAAACGAGCTGGCAACTTATAAATATACTACTTCCATTAGTGTTTTTAAGCATATTCGGCGTTATTTTTAATTATTTCAGAAGAAAAAAGTACACAAACTAAATGGCTAAAACCTATTTAAAACATCTTCTTCCGTAAAAATTAATGTTAATAAGTTTGTTTCCAATATTAGTATGTATAGAATATATTTGTAAGTAGAATAATTAAGCTTTAATCGAATTATTTAAAATTGTAACATGCTAAGTTCTTAAAAAATCTTAAAATGTTGCATTCTACCAATAAAACAACATTATAAACAGATGAAATTTATAGTATCAAGTACCTATTTATTAAAACAATTGCAGGTTTTAGGAGGTGTTATTAACAGTTCAAACACCTTACCTATTTTAGATAATTTTTTGTTTGAATTAGATAATTCAACACTTACAGTTTCTGCCAGTGATTTGGAAACCACCATGGCATCTTCATTGGAAGTTGAAAGTGAAAGCCAAGGAAGTGTTGCCATTCCTGCACGCTTATTACTAGATACATTAAAAACATTTCCTGAGCAACCGCTTACATTTATTGTTGAAGATAATAATACAGTTGAAATTAGTTCTAACCACGGAAAATACGCTTTAGCTTACGCTAATGGTAACGAATTTCCAAAAGCGGTTTCACTTGAAGACCCTAGTAAAACCATTGTACTTGGCGATGTATTAGCTTCAGCTATAAGTAAAACCATTTTTGCCGCTGGAAATGACGATTTACGTCCGGTAATGAGTGGAGTATTTTTTCAGTTTTCAACTCAAGGTTTAACCTTCGTTGCTACAGATGCTCATAAATTAGTAAAATATACGCGTGAGGATATAAAAGCCAACCAAGTAGCTGAATTCATAATGCCTAAAAAGCCTTTAAATTTATTAAAGGGTATTTTAGCAGGTAGTGAAAATGATGTTACAATTGAATATAACGACTCCAATGCAAAGTTTACTTTTGAAAACTCGGTTTTAATATGTCGATTAATAGATGGAAAGTACCCTAACTATGAAGCCGTGATACCTAAGGAGAATCCAAATAAATTGGTTATAAGTAGAACACAATTTTTAAATTCGGTACGTCGTGTTAGTATTTTCTCTAATAAAACAACACACCAAATCCGATTAAAAATTGCAGGTGCAGAACTTAATATTTCGGCTGAGGATATTGATTACAGCAACAAAGCCGAAGAACGTTTAACATGTGATTACCAAGGTGACGATATGCAAATTGGTTTCAACTCGCGTTTTCTAACCGAAATGCTTAATAACTTAAGTTCTGATGACGTACAACTAGAAATGAGTATGCCTAACAGGGCTGGGATTTTAACTCCAGTTGATGGATTGGATGAAGGAGAACAAATTACCATGCTGGTAATGCCTGTTATGCTAAATAGCTAAAAATCCAGTTTAGACAGGAATTTAAATATAATAAAAGAGGCTTCAGAAAATTTCTGAAGCCTCTTTTTCAATTTAAAAAAGTTGAATAAATACTTATTTAACAAGATTATCGCTTCCTTGAAACGCTTTAATTAATAAATTTAATAGACATAGGGTATTTAGGAGTTTCCCCGTTGCTTGTTTTTATTGCATTAATTATTGGAAATATTATGGATATAATTCCAAGAACAATAAAGCCCAAAAGGCCTAAACCTAATAATAAAATAAGTGGTATACAGATTATAAAATAAATAATCAGACTAAGTTGAAAGTTTATAATATTTTTTCCGTGTTCATCCATTTGATATACTTTCTCCTTTTGTGTAATCCAAATAATTAAGGGTAATATCAAACTTCCAAATCCGGTGGCCAATGTAATTAACTGACTTAAATGGGTAATGACTAACAATTGTTTATCTTCTCTCATTATGATATTTTTTGATTGATATCTATAGGACGTACAAACAACAAATATGTTACAACTATTACTAAAAATGAGATTTACTACACCTAGTACATACCTTTACCCCTCTTTTGATTGTAGTGCTCCTGAAACCATTCAGGTTGCTCTATATCATTATCATAGATATAATCTGAAATTTTGCTAATAACATCTTCTGGATATGGCAACTTCGCCATAACGCCAAATCGCTTAACAGCACCAAACATTTTTGCATCTTTTTCATTCGGGTTTTTAATCCAATTTTGCATAGCGTCAGTAAATTCTGCTTTTGTAGTGCTTTTAAAAATATAACGGTTTTTAATAGCAATCATTGGTGGAGCTAAACGCTTATCTTCGGTTGTGGTGGCATCATGACAAGCATAGCAATACGTTTCCATTAATTTTTTTCCTGGATGTGTGGGGTCGGATATTTTACTATAAACGCTGGTAACATCGGTATAAGTATCGCTTTTATCATTTTTACAATCTGTAAAACAAAACAACAGTACGAGTAACAAAAAATAAATTTTCATTATAAACATTTAAAATTAATCTTCGTTTTTTTTCATTGCCAAAAACGGAATAACTGTAGCAAAGGCAATTGTTTCCACCGCATGAGTTTTGAATAACCTTTCTAGAAATGTATGTTTGCTTACCAACATAGCTATCATTTTAATTCCTTTCGTTTCAGTAAACTCATGTATGGTTTCAAAGACTTTATCATTTTTTACAACCAAGTAATTAAAAACTGGGTTATTAAAATTTTTCTTCAATCGGCTAATGCATTTATTAAGTTCTTCAGTCGCATCCTGATCACAAAGAGCGTGCATAATATGTATTTCACTATTATTTAAAGCTATAATGTCATTTAGTGGTTTAAAATCATTGATGTTGTATAGGGTTTTAAAACTTGTAATAAACCCAACCTTATCTAAACCAGAATATTTACAGTTTTCTGGAATTGCCAAAACAGGTGCAACACCGCGCTGTATCACTTTAATTGTATTACTACCAAAAAGTACTTTAGCCAATCCTGAAGCACCTTTTGTCCCCATAATAATCAAGTCTACATTGTATTTTTCTGAAACTTGATTTATGGAATCTATAAAGTTGTCATAATCTACAACGGCTTCAAAATGATGATTACCATTACTGTGTTTCTTAACAATTTTAGCGATGATATTATTAATTGATTTTTTCGCAGCATCCACAATGGTATTATAAATTGTTGCAGAAGCATTTACTACCAACATATCATCCGAAATGAACGAAGATGCTCTTTGTACATTCAATATATAAAAATTACACACCTCATTTTTATATAATTCCACGGCATAGTTTATGGCATTAATGGAGTTTTTAGAAAAATCTGTTGGTAGTAATATCGTTTTCATAGCTTATTGTGTTTCAAAGTTCGTCATGCATTCTAATTATAATGAGTATTTCTATAAATTTACTTCAACAAATTAATTTAAACTATGATAATTGTCAGCCAGAATTCAGTCTAGGTTTTGCATATTAAAATTAGTTTAATTTCCAAAAGCATTGTATTTTCGGCACAATAAATGTTATAAATTTGCTTTAATTTTATTTTAGGTTTTATGGTTAGAATTATATCCCTTTTGGTTTTTCTAGTAACGTTTTCAACGAAGGTAAATGCACAAAACAAAGCTTTTACCGCTGGAGAAAAACTAATCTATACTGCTTCCTACAACATGTCTGGTGTGTTAACAGAAATTGCACAAATAAACATGGAGACCAGCGAGGTTAAAACATCCAAAGCTACCCTTCTAAAATTGAAATTAACGGCAGCTACTTACAGCAAGTGGGATAGTTTTTTTAAAATTAGAGATTTATACGAAAGTTATGTAAATCCGAGTAATATTACACCATACTTACACAACAGAGATGTTAATGAAGGTAGCTATTATAAAAATATGAAATACACATTTAGTAATAGTACCAATACAGTAAAATCTGTTATGAAGAAAAAGAATGATTATGTTGAAAATAATAACATAAAAATAAATTCTGGAACGAAAGATATTATTTCTTCATTATACTATTTACGAGTTTTAGATTATAAAAACATGGCTGAGGGAAGCAAAAAATACTTCACTATACTCTTTGATAATGAAGAAGTTAAAGGCGTTGTTACGTTTCTTAGAAAAGAAACAATTAATACAGGTATTGGTAAAAAAGAGTGTTATAAGTTGGCTGTAGGTTCTAGTGAAACCAATGTGTTACAAGGCACTAACAGTAATTTTATTTGGTTAACTGCTGATGAAAATAAAATTATAGTTTACGGTAAATTTAAAATTCCGGTGGGCACCGGCGAATTAAAAATTAAATCGGCTTCTGGACTTAAAAATTAACATTAAACGAATGAAAAAACTTTTCACCATATTAGCCTTAATAGCTTCCTTTATCGCTATTTTATTTTCGGTTTTACCTATTTCTAATTTGGCAATTTTTCCAGGTTTAGCAGCACTAATTTTTGGCGGCTTTGCATTTTACTTATCCAAAAAGACTGGCGAAGTAAAAAAAATTCTTCATTTTGCGTTCCTTTTAACCATAATGGCCCTATTACTCACCTCTTATAAAGCATTTTTTACTAAAACTCAAGTTGAAAACATTGAAGTTTTAGAAGCCAAGGAAATTCAATTTGAAGAAGAAGCCATTGAGGAATTAGAGGAACTAGATATTGAAGAAATTGAAATTGAAGCTGAAGAAATAAACGATATCCAAGTTGAAACCATTGAAAACGCACCTGCTGAAATTAAAAGCAAAAATATTACTGTTGATGAATTAGAAAATTTGGATTTAGGCAACTAACAACTCATATCTTATAACAAATTCAAAAAAAATTCCATGATTTATTTTACATTTCTTTGAGGGAATTTCAATAGAAAATAAGAACGCTCATTCAGCATCAAAAGTCTATTATTTAATTAGAATTGAAATTGGATTAATTAAATGGTTTTTGTAATATCGTAGAATAATCAAAGCTTCATATAATGAAAAAAATCACCTTTATTTTAGGGCTTGCTATTTTAATAGTAAGTTGTGGTACATGTCAAAACAAAAACAGCGCTGAAAATATTGGAAAAGTATACGACTATGCCGCAACAATTACCCAAGAGGAGTTAAGAGAAGCACTTTACACTTATGCCTCCGATGATTTTGAAGGTAGAAAAACAGGTGAGCCTGGACAAAAAAAAGCCATTGAGTTTATAAAAAATCATTACATAGAAATAGGAATTCCTTCACCATTAACCAATGGTGACTATTTTCAAAAAATTCCAGCCTCTTTTTTTACGAATGGAATTAAAGAATCTGAAAACGTATTAGCTTATATAAAAGGTTCTGAAAAACCCGAAGAAGTCATCGTAATTTCTGCACATTTAGATCATATTGGCATCTCAAAAAGTGGTGAAATTAATAACGGCGCCGATGATGACGGCTCTGGAACTGTAGCCATCATGGAAATAGCTGAAGCTTTTAAATTAGCAGCAGATAAAGGTCATGGTCCTAAACGCAGCATTCTGTTTTTACATATAACAGGTGAAGAAATTGGACTTTTTGGTTCAAAATATTATACCGACGTAGATCCAATTTTTCCTTTAGAAAATACTGTAGCAAATTTAAATATTGATATGATTGGTCGCGTTGATCGAAAACACGAAAAGCAACGCAATTATTTGTATTTAATAGGGTCTGACAAGTTAAGTACGGAATTACATGACATATCGGAAGCTGTGAACCTGAAGTATTTCAACATGAAGTTTGATTATACTTACAATGATGATAACGACCCGAACAGGTTCTATTACCGTTCGGATCATTACAATTTTGCTAAAAACAATATTCCTGTAATATTTTATTTTAACGGTACACATGCCGATTACCACAAACCTAGTGATACCCCAGATAAAATAGAATATGACGTATTAGAAACACGAGCTCGTTTAATTTTCCATACAGCTTGGGAATTGGCAAACAGAAATGAACGAATTAAGGTGGATAATAAATAACGAATTAGATAATACGGAAAGTTGAATAACTTAAAAATTCCAAACCTGTCTACAATTTATTAAAACAAATTTTGATAAGTGTATTAAAAACACCTCCATCTCTTAATTGAAGACTTTTTCTGCCTGCGCATTAAGAGTTTATAAATAGTCTTGCTTAGCCCATTTAACCACAATTATTACAAAAGTACTTAATTGGGATATTATCTCTCTATCGTTTTAAACCCTGATAAAAACAAAAAAGCTCCACTAAAATAGTGAAGCTTTTTGTGAGCCCTGAAGGATTCGAACCTTCGACCGCCTCCTTAGAAGGGAGGTGCTCTATCCAGCTGAGCTAAGAGCCCTCATCACGAAACAAAATAACTATTTTGTGTTTCGGAGTGCAAATATAAAATTAACTACATATTTAACAAAGATTATTCTCAATATTTTTTAAAACATTTTCATTTTATTTTTTTTCAATCCATAAACTGTTAAAAACATGCTTAGTAAATATTTCATTAGGTAATTTTAATTTTAAGTCCATATCTTTATATGTTGATTAAACCTTTTTAAATGATAAACGAATTACAAGAAAACTATGGCTATTTATTTGAAGAGGCCTTACTCATTGAAATAAGTAGTGCAGGAACTTACAAAGAGGTTCCTGAAGGTTTTCAGCTAATAAATATTGGCGATTATATAAAATCAATGCCCTTATTAGTTAGTGGTGCCGTAAAAATATTACGAGAAGACGATAATGGTGACGAACTCCTACTCTATTTTATAGAACAAGGTGATACTTGCGCTATGACGTTATCTTGCTGTATGGGCCAAATGAAAAGTGAAATAAGAGCGGTTGCAGAAACTCCTACCAAACTCATCATGATTCCTGTTGAAAAAATGAGTGAATGGATGGGAAAATACAAAAGTTGGCAAAATTTTATCCTGCAAAGCTACCATGATAGAATGACTGAACTTCTTGAAGCCATTGATACCATCGCGTTTTTAAAAATGGATGAGCGGCTACTGAAATACCTTAAAGATAAGGCAATGGTAAATCATGATGATGTTATTAATGTAACACATCAAAATATAGCATTCGACCTGCACACTTCTCGAGTTGTAATATCAAGATTACTGAAAACTTTAGAAAACCAGGGCAAAATAATCCTTTATAGAAACAGCATTAAAATTTTACAACTCTAAATGAATTGTAACTATTGTTACTAAAAAAAACGCCCTATTAACATAGCTTTGTACCTTTCAATTCAACTATGGAATTAATTGATTTATTAGGTTTTTTTTTAGCACTATTAATTGGCGTAGTATTAGGCCTCATTGGTGGAGGTGGATCCATTCTTACTGTACCTTTACTGGTATACCTTTTAGGATATAATCCAGTTGTGGCAACAGCTTATTCTTTATTTGTTGTGGGTGCATCGTCTGTTGTTGGAGTTATTCAAAAAAACAAAGAAAAATTAGTCGATTTTAAAACTGGCTTTATATTTTCATTCCCATCATTTTTGGCGGTATATATAACTAGGCGTTTTTTAGTGCCAGCCATACCGCTTGAAATCGTTAGTATTAATAACTTCATCCTAACTAAAGGAGTGGCTATCATGGTGTTTTTTGCTTTGATTATGATTGTAGCTGCTACTTCCATGATTAGAACAAAAAAAATTAACGATTCTGAATTTAAAAAGATTCCATATTATAATACCTTTATACAAGGAATCATTATAGGAACAATTACAGGATTAATAGGTGCTGGTGGCGGATTTTTATATGTTCCAGCATTGGTACTTTGGGCAGGATTACCAATGAAAAAAGCTGTTGGCACGTCGCTAGTTATAATTGCCATAAATTCTATTATAGGTTTTTCTGGCGATTTATATAACCTAGAAATTAATTGGGATTTTCTTATATTGTTTACCTCCTTAACCATTTTAGGCGTTTTGCTAGGTGGCTATTTATCAAAATTTATTTCAAACAAAAAATTAAAAAAAGGCTTTGGTTGGGTTGTTATGGTTATGGCTTTGTACATAATTATGAAAGAAACCTTATAAAAAACCAAACAAATAAAAATAAATAAACTATTATGAAGATAGAACAAATATATACCGGATGTTTAGCACAAGGTGCTTATTATATTGAAAGCGAAGGTGAAGTTGCTATTATCGATCCATTAAGAGAAGTGAATCAGTACATTAAAAAAGCTGATCACAATAACGCAAAAATTAAATACATTTTTGAAACCCATTTTCATGCAGATTTCGTAAGTGGCCATGTAACTTTATCAAAATTAACTGGTGCTCCTATAATCTATGGCCCCACTGCAAAACCTTCATTTGATGCTATCGTTGCAAAAGATGGTCAGGAATTTAAATTAGGTAACTTAACATTCGTCGCTCTTCATACACCTGGGCACACTATGGAAAGTACGACCTATTTACTAAAAGATGCTAAAGGTAAAAACCATGCTATATTTAGTGGAGACACCTTGTTTTTAGGCGATGTTGGTCGTCCAGATTTAGCGCAAAAGGCTGCCGACATGACACAAGAGGATCTGGCTGGATTACTTTATGATAGCTTGCGTAATAAAATAATGCCTCTAGCAGATGAAGTTATTGTTTATCCTGCACATGGTGCTGGTTCCGCTTGTGGAAAAAACTTGAGTAAAGAAACCATCGGTACCATTGGTGAGCAAAAACAAACCAATTACGCCTTACGTGCAAATATGACAAAGGCAGAGTTTATAAAAGAAGTTACGGATGGTCTACAACCACCACCGCAATATTTTCCTTTGAATGTTAAAATGAATAAAGAAGGATATGATGATATTGATAGCGTTATTAAACGCGGAACTAGACCACTTAGCGCCAAAGCTTTTGAATTAGCCGCCAATGAAACTGGCGCTGTTGTTTTAGATGTTAGAAATGAAAAGGACTTTGTTACAGGTCATATCCCTAGATCTATATTTATAGGTATTGATGGTGGTTTCGCACCATGGGTAGGTGCCTTAATTGCCGATGTAAAACAGCCGATTCTTTTAGTAACTCCTGAAGGACGCGAAGAAGAAACAATTATTAGATTATCTCGTGTTGGGTTCGATAATACTATTGGTTATTTACAAGGCAGCTTTGAAGCTTGGAAAAAAGCCGGTTTCGAATACGATACTATTTCATCAATATCTGCAGAGGAATTCAAATCAAGAATAGATAACAACACTGAAGCTGTTTTTGATGTTCGAAAGGTTGGAGAATATCAATCTGAACACGTAAAGGACGCACACAACACACCCTTAGATTATTTGAACGATTATCTTTCTGAATTTCCTAAAGACAAACCCTTTTTCATTCACTGCGCAGGAGGTTACAGATCGGTAATTGCTGCGTCAATTTTAAAAAGTAGAGGGATTCATAATTTAATTGATGTTGCTGGTGGTTTCGGGGCTATAAAGGAAGTTGGAATTCCTGTTACTAATTATGTTTGCCCTTCAAAATTATAAATTTAGTTATATTATTATTTCAATGGATACTATTTAGAAAATTATAAAAAAAATAGCATTATGAATAAATTTGAAAGCATATTAAACCAAGACAAGCCTGTTTTAATAGATTTTTTTGCTGAATGGTGCGGACCCTGTAAAATGATGTCGCCTATTTTAAAAGATTTAAAAGACACATTAGGCGATTCGGTTTCTATTATTAAAATAGATGTAGATAAAAACCAAGCTATTGCTAGTAAATACCAAGTACGAGGCGTTCCAACCCTTATGATTTTTAAAAATGGCAAGCAACTTTGGAGACAATCGGGTGTTATTCAAAAAAATGAATTAGTTAGCATTTTACAATCCTTCAAATAATGGATTTATCTCGTAATTACTGGGAGGATAAATACAAAACAAATGATATTGGTTGGGATATAGGCCATATAGCCACTCCCCTGAAATTTTATTTTGATCAGTTAACAAACAAAAATCTAAAAATATTAATACCTGGAGGAGGAAACTCATATGAAGCTGAATATTTATATAATAACGGTTTTAAAAATGTATATGTCGTTGATGTTTCAAAAACCGCATTAAATAATTTAAAACAAAGGGTAAATTCATTTCCTGAAAATCAGCTAATTTGTGAAGACTTTTTCAAATTAGATATGGGTTTCGATATTATTATTGAACAAACGTTTTTTTGTGCAATTCATCCAGAACACAGACCTAAGTATGCCAAAAAGACTAGTCAATTATTAAATGAAGGTGGTAAGTTAGTTGGTCTTTTATTCAACATACCTTTAAATGATTCACACCCACCATTTGGCGGCAATAAATCTGAATATTTTCAGTATTTCAATCCGTATTTCAGTTTAGAAATCTTTGAAACTTGTTACAATTCGATTGAAAAAAGAAACGAAAATGAGCTTTTCATAAAGTTTGTAAAATTATAATCCTATTCAAATATTTTATCTAGTATCCACAATAAAGCATGATATTTTTCACTTAAAAAAAAGTCATTAAATCTTACTCTAGCGTGTATAAAAACCGATGCTACAACTTCATTTTACTTAATAAATGTGAATTATGACAGTTCTTTGGCAAACAGGCATTTTTTATGATAAAAGTTACCTAAGGTTAACATATAGCTTCGTATTTTTGAGGGCATAAAAAACAGATATGGAAGATATGTTATTTTACGATAGAATGCAATTTGCATTTACTATCACTTTTCACTACTTATTTCCACAGTTAACCATGGGACTTTCTTTAATGATTGTCTATTTTAAGTGGAAATTCCTCCGAACGAAAATCGATAAATTTAATGATGCCGCTAAATTCTGGATGAAGATTTTTGCACTTAACTTTGCAATGGGTGTTGTTACAGGCATTCCAATGGAATTTCAGTTTGGAACCAACTGGGCAAAATTTTCGGAATTAACCGGCGGTATTATTGGACAAACCCTGGCCATGGAAGGCATGTTTTCCTTCTTTTTAGAATCCTCCTTTTTAGGCCTCTTTTTATTTGGAGAAAAACTACTCGGACAAAAACTGCACTTCTTAACTGGTTTTCTTGTGTTTTTAGGCTCTTGGGCTAGTGGCTATTTAATTATTGCCACACATTCTTGGATGCAATATCCTGTGGGGTATGAAATACTAGAAAATGGAAAATTTGTTCTCACTAACTTTGGTGCACTATTCTCAAACCCTTGGTTATTACCTTCTTTTTTACATAATCAAATGGGTTCTGTAATTACCTCTGCGTTTGTTGTGGCGGGGGTTGGAGCCTTCTATATATTAAATGATAAACACAGTGAGTTTGGAAAATTATTTTTAAAAACCGGTGTTATATTTGGATTAGTATCAAGCATTTTAGTGGCATTTCCTACGGGCGATTTGGCTGCTAAAAATGTTGTAAAGTATCAACCTGTAAGCTTTGCAGCAATGGAAGGTATTTTTGAAACTGAAGAAGGCGGATCGGAAATAATTTTAATTGGTCAGCCTGACACGGAAAAAAAGAAATTAGACAATAAAATTGCAGTTCCAAACGTATTGAGTTTTCTAACCTATCAAAGTTGGGATGCTGAAATAAAAGGTTTGAACGAATTTGATGAAAGTGTTCATCCAACCAATATTCCTGGTTTGTATTACGCCTATCATATCATGGTTGGTTTAGGTACAATTTTCATTGGCTTAATGTTATTAGCAGCGGTACAATTATTCAGAAAGAAATTATACACTACTAAATGGATTTTATGGGCTATTATGTTCATGCTACCATTTCCCTACATTGCAAACACTATGGGCTGGTATACAGCAGAATTAGGAAGACAGCCCTGGTTAGTATATAACCTTTTACGAACTTCTGAAGGTATTTCGCCAACTGTTTCTTCCGGAAATACCTTATTTACTTTACTTGGATTTATTGGCCTTTACATTTTATTAGGACTCCTGTTTTTAATATTGGCAGGAAAAGCGATAAACCAAGGACCTGAAACTACAAAACTTAACTAATTATGGAATTATTCTGGTATATCGTTTTAATGACAATGCTAACCATTTATGTCATTTTAGATGGTTACGATTTTGGTGCAGGCATCATTCATTTGTTTTTTGCAAAAACAGAAAAAGATAAAAAAGCAATCACCAATGCAATCGGCCCATTTTGGGATGCGAATGAAGTATGGTTAATAGCATCAGGAGGCGTGTTATTTTTTGCTTTTCCAACACTTTACGCATCGTCGTTTAGTGGTTTTTATTTGCCTTTAATCATGATTCTTTGGCTACTTATTTTTAGAGCAATTGGCTTAGAGTTAAGAGGCCAAATACACAATAAAATGTGGGAAGTTATTTGGGATAAAGCTTTCGGTATTTCAAGTTTATTATTAGCTTTATTTTTTGGTATCGCTCTAGGAAACGTAGTGAGAGGTGTTAATTTAGGAATGGTTACAAATGGTGTTTCTGCCCACGAACCACATTATTTCTTCCTACCGCTTTGGAATGCTTCTTTTAGCCCACATGCCGAACATTTAGGTATTATTGATTGGTTTACCTTGCTACTTGGTGTCATTGGCGTTGTAGCCTTAACTATTCATGGGGCCAACTGGATTATATTTAAAACTAATTCCGACTTAAATGAAAAACTAAAAAAAGTGGTTTTCAACCTTAATATACTATTATCGGTATTAGTAATTATTTCACTTTTCATATGGCATGTTATAGAGCCTAAACCTTTTCATAATTTTATAGACAATCCTTGGTTATGGATTTTCCCTATCATTACATTTACGGGTTTATTTGGTTTGTTTAAAGTAAAAACATTTAAAAAACATGGAGTAGGTTTCTTATTTTCATCACTATTTTTATTTGGGGGCTTAACTTCCACCGTAGCATCCATTTTCCCGAAAGTCCTTCCTTCAACCAATAGTATAAATCCAGATTTAACCTTATATAATGTAGCTGCACATGAATACGGATTGTCTGTAGGTGTTTATTGGTTTGTAATTGCAGCACTATTAGTGGGGGTTTATATGTTTGTTCAATATCGCGTTTTTAGTGGAAAAATGGATGATGTTGGTTACGGCGAACATTAATCGGTGAATTTAAGAAATGACAGGAACGTTAATTTCACTTATTAGTATTTTCATAGGTATCATTGCAGCAAATCTATTTGGCTCTTTTAGAAAAAAATTTAGTTTTGGTTTTACAGGTAATACCTTAATTGGTGTTTTTGGAAGTATCTTATTTATTAAAATATTTGGGCGTTTAGGGTTCGATCCTTGGTCTATTATGAATAATGGAAATTTTAATGGATTTCTATTACTAATTAACTTATGTGTATCAGCTTTAGGAGGCTTCTTAACTCTAATTTTCGCTAAAATTGTTTATAAAAAAATGAATAAATAATTAAAAAAATAATCAAACAAATAGGGTTTGATTATTTTTTGTAAATTTGTTAACCAATTGGTTAAACCATATAGTTGAAATGAATAAAATAAAAGACGATACTACAGAATCTCAAATATTAGAAGCAGCCAAAAGCATATTTCAATCTAAAGGTATGGATGGGGCACGCATGCAAGAAATAGCAGATAAAGCAGGGATTAACAAAGCAATGCTGCATTATTATTACAGAAGTAAACAAATGTTGTTTGAAGCGGTATTTAATAATGCTTTTTCGCTATTAGCACCGCAATTAAATGCCATTTTAAATGATGATTCTTCCATTGAAGAAAAGATTAAAAACTTTACTTCAAACTATATTTCCTTTATAATAAAACACCCCTATTTGCCAAATTTTGTAATTCAAGAGCTTAATAGAAATCCTGAATTCATTATAAAACTGAAAGTTAGTAAAGACTTCCCTAATCTTGATAAATTTAAGAAACAAGTGGAAGAAGAAATTAAAACTGGTGTAATAAAACCAATAAAGGCTGAACAATTATTTATAAACATAATGGCTCTTAATATTTTTCCATTTGTAGCAAAACCATTAATTAAAGCCTTTATAAATGCAGAAGATGCCACTTACAATCAACTAATGGAAAATCGGAAAACAGAGGTATCTAACTTTATTATAAATTCTATAAAGAATTAATGAGATGAAACGCAGCTTACTTTTTCTTATATCCATATTCGCCATACCGAGCCTTGCTCAACAAAGTATCACTTTACAACAGTGTTACCAACTGGCAAACGAAAATTATCCATTATCAAAACAAACCCAATTACTTAAAAATCAAAATGAATTGGATAAAGAAATTATTTCCAAAGCAAAATTACCACAGCTTAGTTTTGATGCACAGGCTACATATCAATCTGATGTTATTGAGTTTCCTCTTGTTATGTCTGGAATAGAGCCTTTAAATAAAGATCAATATCGCGCCACGCTTTCTGTTAATCAACTTATTTATAATGCAGGTGCCACAGATGTTACATTAAATCTGAAAACAACTCAAAATAAAACAAAACAAAAACAAATTGAAGTCATTTTATACCAACTAAAACAAAAAATAAATCAGCTTTACTTCTCTGTTTTATTAGCTCAGGAAACTGAATTATTATTAAAGGCAAAACAAGCACAGTTACAAGCCAAGTTAAACGAAATAAAATCGGCTATTAAGTATGGGGTAGTACTACCATCTTCTGATAAAATTTTAGAAGCAGAATTACTAAAAATTAAGCAACAATTTGCAGAAATTGAAAACAATAGAGTATCATTAGTTTCAACTCTTTCAAGTATAATAGGTGAACCCTTAAATGCTTCTACCCTATTCGAAACTACTTTAATTACCTGTTCTTATAAACCAGTATTAAACCGACCTGAACTTGAACTTTTTCAACTCAAAAAAGAAGAAATTGAAACAAACGAAGTTTTACTTACAAAACTAAATGCGCCCAAATTACTCGGATTTGTCAATGGAGGTTATGGAAACCCAGGTTTAAATATATTAGACAATTCCTTCCAAACCTTTTATACAGTTGGATTTAAATTGAATTGGAATGTATTTGATTGGAATTCTAACAAGAAACAACGTGAATCTTTAGCCATAAACAAGGCTATTATTGATACTGAAGCAGAAACTTTCAAACTGAATACCCAAGCTGAACTAAAAGAACAACAAACTGAAATCGATAAAATTGAAGCCTTAATAAATTCAGATTTAGAGATTATAAATCTCAGGAAAGAAGTACTAAAATCGGCAAGTTCGCAACTTAAAAATGGTGTTATCACATCATCTGCTTATATCACAGAATTAACCAATTTATATGAAGATGAAAACATAATGATAAGACATAAAATACAATTGCAACTCGCTAAAGCAAACTACAACACCATAAAAGGACTTTAATTTATTACAAATGAAAATACATTATACGTTTATAGTATTAACCTTCCTTATTGCCAGTTTTTATTCCTGCGGAAATGGAAAGGATAAGGCAGATGGCTATGGAAATTTTGAAGCAACAGAAATAACGATTTCAGCCGAAAATAATGGAAAATTATTGCAATTTGATATAGAAGAAGGTTATAAACTTGAAAAAGGCCAATTCATAGGATATATCGACACCATTCCGTTATCATTACAACGTGAACAATTAGAGATTTCTAAAACGGTTATTAACGCAAAATCTAAAGGTGTTTTGTCTCAAATCGAGGTTTTAAATGCCCAATTAAAAACTGCCAATACCAATAAAAATCGTACTCAAAATTTGATAAAAGATAATGCAGGAACCCAAAAACAACTTGATGACATTCAGGGCGAAATAGAGGTAATTAAAAACCAAATTCGCAGCATAGAGATTCAAAATGCACCGGTAGTAAATGAACTAAAAAATATTGATGTTCAACTAAAACAAATTGCAGACCAAATTGAAAAATCCAAACTTGTAAATCCAGTAAATGGAACTGTTTTAGTAAAATATGCCGAACCCAATGAAATTACTTCTTTTGGAAAACCTCTTTATAAAATTGCAGATTTAAACACCATGCAACTGCGAGTTTACATTAGTGAAACCCAATTGGCAACCATTAAAATTGGACAAAACGTTACCGTAAAAATTGATTCAGCAAACACTTTGAAATCCTTTAAAGGCACCATTAGTTGGGTTGCTTCGGAAGCAGA
Source organism: Mariniflexile sp. (assembly GCF_041583155.1). GTDB lineage: Bacteria > Bacteroidota > Bacteroidia > Flavobacteriales > Flavobacteriaceae > Mariniflexile. Next base: position 97,500 of record NZ_JBFHGK010000002.1, on the reverse strand, counting down.
ATTTACCCCAAAAATTATTCAAACAAAAGAAGAACGCGTTGCCTTGGTGTATGCCATAAAAGTGGATGTAAAAAATGATGGCAGCCTAAAAATTGGCATGCCTGGTGAAATGTGGATAGAAAATAATTAAAAATATATAATCATGGAAAAACATATTTATAATGTTAATATTAGCTGGACGCAAGACCGTAAAGGAATGATGTGTTCACCAGAATTAAATAATTCAGAAAACAATCAATCCAACTGTATTGAGGTTGCAACACCACCAGAATTTGATAAAGGCATTCCAAACATTTGGTCGCCAGAACACTTATTTACCGCCGCAGTAAGTAGTTGTTTAATGACTACTTTTTTAGCAATTGCCGAATATTCAAAATTGGAGTTCATCAGTTTTAAATGTGGTTCAAAAGGTATACTTGAGAAAGTGGATGGGAAATTCGCAATTACGGAGGTGTTTTTATATCCTGAAGTTATAATTAATGACGAGTCCAAACGTGATCGAGCTGAACGTATTTTAGAAAAATCAGAGAAAGCATGTTTAATTTCAAATTCAATTACTTCCAAAGTAACCATGGAACCCAAAATAATTGTTCAAAATTAATTATACGTGAGTATCTCTGTAAAGAATGTTAGTAAATCCTACAAAAAAGTAAAGGCCTTACAAGACATTTCGTTTGAAGTTAAACCGAATGAACTTTTTGGCCTTATTGGTCCAGATGGTGCTGGAAAAACAACTTTATTCAGGATTTTAACCACACTTTTATTTCCAAATGAAGGTACAGCCACTGTTTCTGGTTTTGATGTGATTACAGACTATAAAAAAATCCGGAAGAGTGTTGGCTATATGCCTGGAAAATTTTCATTGTATCAGGATTTAACGGTTGAAGAAAACCTAAACTTTTTTGCTACTATATTTGGAACAAGCATTGAAGAGAATTACGATTTAATAAAAGATATTTATATTCAAATGGAACCTTTTAAAAATCGTCGTGCAGGAAAACTATCTGGTGGGATGAAGCAAAAACTGGCTTTATGTTGTGCCTTAATCCATAAACCAAAAGTGTTGTTTTTAGATGAACCAACCACTGGTGTTGATCCTGTTTCTAGAAAAGAATTTTGGGACATGCTAAAACGCTTACAACAAAAAAATATAACGATTTTAGTATCCACACCCTATATGGACGAAGCTGCTTTATGTGATAGAATTGCGCTAATTCAAGATGGAAAAATTTTAGAAATTGACACACCAGAAGCTATCGTAAAACATTTTCCAAAACAAATTTATAATGTACGTGCCAACAATATGTATCAACTCATTACTTGTTTAAATGAATACCAACACAACCATAGCGTATTTCCTTTTGGTGAATTTGTGCATTATACAGATAGTAGAAAAGATTTTAATCCGAATGAATTAAAGCTGTATTTAGAATCGAAAAAATTGTCAGATATAGAAATTGAAAAAACCAAAGCAACCATTGAAGATACCTTTATGGAATTAGCAAAATAGATATCCATTCAAAAATGTTACACTGAGCGCAGTGGGAGTGCGTTTACAACTAAAAAGTCATTTCCCCAAGACAATTCAAAATAAAAAAATGAACAATAGCAAAGTCATACAGGTAACAGAATTAACCAAAATGTTTGGTGATTTTACTGCTGTAAACTCCATAACTTTTGAGGTTAAAAAAGGAGAAATCTTTGGCTTTTTAGGTGCCAATGGCGCTGGAAAAACTACAGCTATGAAAATGCTAATAGGAATTTCAAAACCAACTTCTGGAAAGGCAAATGTTGCAGGTTTTGATGTGTTTACACAAGCTGAAGACATCAAAAAGAATATTGGTTATATGAGTCAGAAATTTGCACTGTATGACGACTTAACCGTTAAAGAAAATATTACGTTTTTTGGTGGGATTTATGGATTATCAAGAAAAAGAATAAAAGAAAAATCGGAGACATTAATTAAAGAGCTAGGCCTAGAAAAAGTTACAAATACGTTAGTTGGTGCTTTACCCTTAGGTTGGAAACAGAAATTATCGTTTTCAGTATCATTAATACACGACCCAAAAATTGTGTTTTTAGATGAACCTACTGGAGGTGTTGACCCCATTACCAGACGCCAATTCTGGGAAATGATTTACAAAGCTGCCCATCAAGGAACAACCATTTTCGTAACCACTCATTATATGGATGAAGCCGAATACTGCGACCGAGTTTCCATCATGGTGAACGGTAAAATTGAAGCTTTAAACACACCGAAAATACTAAAAGAGCAATTTAAAGTTGATAATATGAATGATGTGTTTTTAAAATTAGCAAGAGGATGAATCGATTTATAGGCTTCGTAAAAAAAGAATTCTATCATATTTTCAGAGATAGACGTTCGCTATTTATTCTCTTCGGAATGCCTATTGCTCAAATTATGTTATTTGGTTTCGCCATTACCAATGAAATTAATAATGTTGATATTGCTATTTTAGACCATTCTAAAGATGCTGTAACCCAAGAAATCATAAATAAAATTTCAGCATCAAAATATTTCAGCATTAAACAATTAATAACACGAGAAGCTGATATTGCTCCAATATTTCAAAAAGGACACGTAAAAGCTGTTTTAAACTTTGAAAAAGATTTCAGTCAAAAATTAATAAAAGCGCACGGAGCTAACGTTCAAATTATTACAGATGCCACGGACCCCAATACTGCGAATACAATCAGTAATTACGTAAATGCGATTCTGCAACAATACCAAAAGGAGGTTAACAAAGAAATAGTCAATTCCTATCAAATAGTTCCACAAACCCGCATGGTTTATAATCCAGAATTAAAAAGTGTGTATATGTTTGTTCCAGGTGTTATGACTATTATTTTGATGCTGGTTTCTGCCATGATGACCTCAATTTCCATCACCAGAGAAAAAGAATTAGGTACTATGGAAATACTTTTAGTATCCCCATTAAAACCAATTCTAGTGATTGTTGGCAAGGTATTTCCATACATTTTTTTATCCATAATCAATGCCATAATTATTGTGGTACTTAGTATTTTCATATTTAAAATGCCCGTTCAAGGCAGCTTAATTTTATTAGGGATGGAAAGTGTTTTGTTCATAATAACAGCATTGGCCTTAGGTATTTTAATCTCAACTATTTCTGCAACGCAACAAACAGCCATGATGATTTCTTTAATGGGTTTAATGTTGCCTGTAATACTTTTATCAGGATTTATTTTTCCTATTACCAGCATGCCATTGCCACTTCAAATAATTAGTAATATTATACCCGCCAAATGGTTTATTATCATCATTAAAGGTATTATGCTTAAAGGTGTCGGACTACAATATATCTGGAAAGAAACCTTAATTTTAATAGCAATGACCATATTTTTCATAGCATTAAGTGTGAAGAAATATAAAATTAGATTGGAGTAATGAAAACAGTTTTATACATCATACAAAAAGAGTTTAAGCAAATCTTTAGAAATAAAGGCATGCTTCCTATCATTTTTGTGTTACCACTACTCCAACTCATTATCTTATCAAATGCTGCTACTTTTGAAATTAAAAACATCAAATTTGGCTATATTGATAACGACCATACTTCAACATCCAGAGCCTTAATTAAAAAATTCAATGCCTCTACTTATTTTAATGTTTTAACCGATTTTCCTTCAGAAGAACTAGCAAGTTCAGCCATGTTAAATGGCAACGTAGATGTTATTTTGGAAATTCCACAATATTTTGAACGCAATCTACAAAAAGAAAAACACAACCATTTAGGTGTTACCATTAATGCGATTGATGGTGCCGCTGCGGGTGTTGAAAACGTGTATGTTACACAAATTATTCAAAGTTTTAATAAAAATTTGAGGGTCCAATTATTGCAACCATCGGACTCACAAATACAAGTAGCAAGCATTAAAACCATCCCCTTATTTTGGTATAACGAAACCTTAAACTACAAAACCTATATGGTGCCGGGAATTTTGGTTTTGTTAGTAACCATGATTACACTTTTTCTTTCAGGAATGAACATTGTACGCGAAAAAGAAATAGGAACTTTAGAGCAAATTAATGTTACACCAATTAAAAAAAGTCAGTTTATCATTGGCAAACTATTTCCATTTTGGGTAATAGGTATGGGATTATTAACGGTTGGGTTAACAATTGCAAAACTAATTTTTAATGTACCAATGATTGGTAGTTTACCACTAATGTATTTTTACACATCCATTTATATATTAGTTGTTTTGGGCATAGGTTTATTCATTTCAAACTTTACGGAAACACAACAACAGGCGATGTTTATCGCCTGGTTTTTTACAGTAATTTTTATTTTAATGAGTGGTTTGTTCACACCCATTGAAAGTATGCCAAAATGGGCACAAGCCATTACAGAATTCAACCCCATTAAATACTTTGTACAGGTAATGCGAATGGTCATGCTAAAAGGGTCTGGTTTTATGGATATTTTACCGCAGCTTTTAAAAACATTGCTTTACGCACTCATCATGAATAGTTTAGCCGTTTGGAGTTATAAAAAAACCAATTAATTTAATAAAACTAATAAGCTGTTTTAAAAAGACCAACCAATCTTTCAACTAATTCCCTTTTATACGGAGCCATAATTCCGAAAGCAACTTTTTTCCATCCCTTGAATCTTTAGAAACTTCCACAAAATGGACCTTATCTGAATTATATTCCTCTATTTTATATTGAAAAACAAAACTTTCAGATTTTGGTTCTAAACTTAAAAGACCGAATCTTAAATCATTAAAATAGAGCTGCTCATCTTGTTTCGAAATAGTGTACCATCCTTCAGAAATACTTATCATTCTTTCTACACTTTCATTTTTAACAAGATTTCCTAAGAGTTCATGATTTTTTGGATAGGATTCAAAAGTAACCGGCTTAGTATCAAAAAAAGAATAATACCCAATCAAATAGGTGTCATCTGTTTCTACATTAGCACTCCAAAGTATGGTATTCAATGGAGAGGGTCGTGTATCTAACTTTAAATAGCTAATATTCTGAATCTCCAATGCCGATTGAAATTCAACGTATGCCAACCTTTTTAAGAAAAAAGTTACCAATAAATACGAAGTACTTATTACTAGCCCCATGGTATTATAAAAACGACGTTTTCCGGATGTGTGCTTTTGCCACATGGCTAGTACCAAAAACACCAAAAAAGGTAATGTATAAATAGGATCTATAACAAAAATAGTTTTAAAGGCTAGTCTTAAATCCAATGGCCAAAATAATTGGGTTCCCCAGGTGGTATGTGCATCCAAAATAGGATGTGTAACAAAAGACCAAAAAAATAGCCACGACCAACCTTTAAAATCTTTATAGCCTTCATAACGAGAAACCAGCCAACCCAATAGAGGCGCAAAAACTGCCGAAAACACTATGGAATGGGTAAACCCACGGTGTATGGAAAGTGCTGTAACAGTATCTGTAAAATGAGAAGCAAACACATCTAGGTCTGGAATAGTACCCGCAATTGCCCCATAAAGCATCGCTTTATTTCCAACCTTTCTTCCTAAAACAACTTCTCCTACAGCTGCTCCTAGTACAATTTGAGTTAATGAGTCCATATAATCGGTAAAGATAATACATGCCTTTCAAACAGAACGATATTCTTTTTCTACATAATCCAATAACTACTTTCTAATAAATAAGGAGGATTACATGGATAATTTATAACAAAAACACCATACTAGGCTTAGCAATTTAATCCATTTAAAAATAAACATTAATAAATGGAAATTCCAAAACGCTTTTTAGTATTAAATCATAAAAAATTAATTAAAAATATAGCGATTCCCTGACAAAAGTCATTGTTTAAAATTATGTGTTTTACTACTTTTTTAGATAATTTTTAACAATGAAAAAACCTGTTTTAAACTTCGTAATTAACACTATTATGGCCTTAACAATGGCAGGGATAATAGGAATAGGATTTTTAATAGAATTTACTTTAATTTCTGGGCAAAAGCGTAAACTTCTATTTGGTGAAAATGTAGAGCTCTACTTTATGGGGATGAATAGGCACGAATGGGGAAGCATACATCTCATCCTTGGGTACATCATAATAGGATTACTATTTGTTCACATTTTTTTGCATTGGAATATTGTAAAAAGTGTATATAAAAAGATAATACACCGACCGTTACTTAATAAACTGATAGGCTTCTTCTTCGCCTTCATCTGTTTAGTTTTAATACTACTACCATTATTTATTAAGCCTGAAATTAAAACTACTAAAAATGGGAGCCATGAAAAATTTAAAATTGAACACTTAAAAAAATAAAGTACTTCTTAATCAATTTTCTAAATATAAGCCGTCAGTAACATAAGTTACTTTCTAGAGTTTATCTCTAACCTACATTTGCAATATCAAAATTATTACAATGAATAAAAATTTATATACACTAAGTTTTGTGTTTTTAAGCTTTGTATCCTTATTTCAGGGGCAAGAACTTGTTCCAATAACAAAAACTGAGGTTTTGAACAAAGTTTCAGAAGCAAACCAAACACTTAAAATCTCGGAGGAAGAATTTAAACAAGCACGAGCGGACTACCGACAAACAAATGCTGTTTTTTTACCAAACATAAGCGCAAGTCATACCGCCATGGCTACTACCAATCCTTTAATGGCGTTTGGTTCTAAATTAAATCAAGAAATTTTAACAGCAAACGATTTCAATCCTGCATTGTTAAACGACCCTTCACAAATTGAAAACTATGCCACAAAATTAGAAATTCAACAACCATTAATCAATCTCGATGGTATGTTTCAGCGAAAAGCGGCTAAATCCAAAATGGAAGCTATGCTTTTAAAAACAGAACGTACAAAAGATTATTTAGCCTTTGAAGTTGAAAAGGCGTATATGCAATTACAACTTGCCTATAAAGCTGTAGCTGTGTTAGAAAAAGCCTTAGAAGCAGCAAATGAAAATAAAAAGTTAGCAGACAATAGTTTTAACCAAGGGTACCTGCAACGCTCCGATGTATTACAAGTCGAGGTACGTGTTACCGAAGTTCAAAACCAATTACAAACAGCTAAAAGCAATGTTCAAAATGCTTCCAACTACTTATCATTTTTAATGAATGACGATACTTATGTAGTATATACCCCTTCGGATGAGTTACATATTTCAACATTCGCTTTGGAAAATAAAACCGTATCTGAAAATCGTTCAGATATAAAAGCAATGCAGCTTGCTTCCCAGGCCTATGAAGCTATGAATAAAGCTGATAAAATGGCTTTTTTACCAAGATTGAATGCTTTTGGAAGCTACGAACTGTACGACGATGAAATTTTTCAAGGAGATGCGAATGGTTATCTATTTGGAGCCCAATTAAGTTGGGATATTTTTCAGGGTTCCAAACGCTTAGGAAAAACACAAAAAAGCAGATCTGAATTTGAAAAATCTAAATTGGAATACAACCAATATATTTCACAAAGTAATTTAGAATTCAACAAAGCAAAACGTGCATTTTTAGATGCTGAGAATAAATTAAAACTTACTAGTTTGGCATTAAAACAATCGGAAGAATCTTTAAGGATCCGAACCAACAGATTCAAAGAAGGGTTAGAAAAAACATCCGATCTATTGATGGCTGAAACACAATTCGCACAAAAACAACTGGAATACTATCAAACCATTTTTGAATACAATTACTCACAGGCATATTTACAATTTTTAACTAAAGAATAACCGCACCACTGCGCTCGAGAAGACGAAACCTTGTTAGTTCGAGTGCCGTGGCGTTCTAAATAAATACAAACCAAATGATGAAAAACTTATATACAATCGTAGCATTCTCAACAGCTCTTTTATTTTCAAGTTGTGGAAGCGACAATAAAAAAGCAGTTGCAGATAATTCACCAGCCATTCCTGTAAAAGTTAGTGAAGTTCATACAAACGGAACCAGCCCATTTTTAAGTGTAAGCGGAAAAATTCAGGCAACAAATAGTGCCGATTTAAGCACTAGAATGATGGGATACGTAAACAAAGTACATGTTAAAGTTGGCGATAAAGTAAACAAAGGCCAATTGTTAATTTCAATTAATAATACCGATTTACAAGCAAAACGAGCACAAGTAAATGCTGGTATTACCGAGGCTATGGCTGCTTTTAATAATGCCCAAAAAGATTATAACCGTTATAAAAATTTGTTTGCAGGCAACAGCGCTTCACAAAAAGAAATGGATGATATAACGGCCAATTTTGAAATGGCAAAAGCACGTTTAGAGTCGGCAAACCAAATGAAAAATGAAATCAACGCTCAATTTGCTTATAGTAATATCACTGCACCTTTTAGCGGTACCATTACTAGTAAAACAGTAGAAGTTGGTGATATGGCAAATCCAGGAGTGCCATTAATAAGCGTAGAAACACCGGGAAACTTTGAAGTAATGGCCATGGTACCAGAAACTGAAATTTCGCAAATTACTAAAGATACTTCTGTTAATGTTTTGGTGAAATCCATCAACCAAACTATTAAAGGAACAGTAACAGAAGTTAGTAGCTCGGCTAAAAACACGGGCGGACAGTATTTAGTGAAAATAGCCTTAGAAAAGACCGACGCTAAAATTCTTTCTGGAATGTTTACAACCGTTCAGTTTCCTGTGGAAAGAAAAACTAAAACAGAGCTAGTTTTAATTCCAAGTGAAGCAATTGTTACAAACGGCCAACTAACAGGTGTTTATACAGTTAGCCAAAGCAAAACTGCAATATTACGTTGGTTGCGTTTAGGTAGAACCTTTGGAGATCAAATAGAAGTATTATCTGGTTTAAATGCGGATGAAGCGTATATAGTTTCTGCTGAAGGGAAACTTTATAACGGTGCTAAAATAGCTATTAAATAACTAAAAAGCTGCGTTAAGGATAAAAGTGAAAATCCTTTTTTTGCTGCCATATATGGCAAAAAAAGATTGCAACGAATAGCCTGTTAAAACGCCCAAAACAAAATAATATTAAATAGAGATTTCCACTACGGTGGAAATGAAAAAAATTTAATGCAATGAAAGAAGGAATCGCAGGAAAAATTGCAAAAGTCTTTATACAGTCGAAGCTTACAGTGCTGTTAATGATCGTGTTTATGGTTATTGGTGTGTATAGCTCATTTTTAATTCCGCGTGAGGAAGAACCACAAATTGATGTGCCTATGGCCGATATTTTTGTAGGTTATCCTGGAGCAAGCCCAACAGAAGTTGAGTCGCGTGTACTTAAACCTTTGGAGCAATTAATTTCGAACATTAACGGTGTGGAATATGTGTATTCTACAGCAATGAAGGAACAAGGGATGGTGATTGTACAGTTTTATGTGGGTGAAGATATTGAACGCTCTTTTGTGAAGCTTTATAATGAAATAAACAAACACATGGACCAAATGCCAGAAGGCGTTACATTCCCATTGGTAAAAACACGTGCTATTGATGATGTTCCTATGTTGGGATTAACATTGTGGAGTGAAAACTACGACGATTATCAATTAAGCCAAATGGCACAGGAACTGGAATCGGAAATTAAAAAGGTGAATGATGTAGCTATTACTCATAAAATAGGTGGTAGAAACCGTCAATTACGAGTAGTTTTGGATAAAGACAAACTTGCCGCTAGTGGTTTGGATTTCTTGACCGTTTCGGAGATGATTAAAGCTAATAACTCCCAATTAAACTCAGGAAGTTTTGATAAAAGTGATACTGAATTCCTAGTGAATACAGGAACGTTTTTAGAATCGGCCAGCGACGTTGAAAATTTAGTAGTTGGTGTACAACAAAACCAACCTATTTATTTAAAGCAAGTAGCTAGCGTAATTGATGGTCCTGAAGTTCCTAAAAATTATGTGAGTTTAGGTTTTGGAAAAGGTAGTGAAAAAGCATCAGATTATAAATCTGAATATCCTGCAGTGACTATTTCGGTAGCAAAACGCAAAGGAGCTGATGCGATGAAAATTTCGGAAGTTATTATTGATAAAGTACAGCATTTACGTAAAAACTTAATTCCAGACGATGTACATGTAGAAATAACCAGAAACTATGGTGAAACCGCTTCACACAAAGTGTCTGAGCTTTTATGGCACCTTATCGGCTCTATTTTCGCTGTAACCTTGGTAGTTATGTTAGCAATGGGCTGGCGTGGTGGTTTGGTAGTATTTTTATCGGTTCCAATTACGTTTGCATTAACCTTATTAAGTTATTACATGCTTGATTACACTTTAAACCGAATTACACTTTTCGCGTTAGTGTTTGTTACAGGTATCGTGGTAGACGATTCTATTATTATTGCAGAAAATATGCATAGGCACTTTAAAATGAAACGTTTACCTTTTAAACAGGCAGCCTTATATGCTATTAATGAAGTTGGAAACCCAACTATTTTAGCAACCTTTACCGTTATTGCATCGGTATTACCTATGGCATTTGTTTCTGGTTTAATGGGTCCATATATGGCACCAATGCCTATTGGAGCATCTATTGCGATGATATTATCGTTATTTGTTGCTTTAACTATTACGCCTTATTTAGGTTATATTTTCTTAAGAGAGAAGGATAAAAAAGCAGCTGCTGATGAAGCTGAAAAACCAATTGAAAGCACTTACATTTATAAAATTTACAACAAATTTGAAACACCTTTATTAGAAAACAAAAATAAACGTTGGTTGTTTTTAGGTGGCACATTTGCCATTCTTTTAGGAACTATGATGTTGTTTTTTACGAAATCGGTTGCTGTAAAAATGCTTCCTTTCGATAACAAAAATGAGTTCCAAGTGGTTATTGATATGCCAGAAGGTACCACTTTAGAACGTACTGGTGTCGTTGCTCAAGAAATTTCTCAATATTTAGCAAGCCGACCAGAAGTGGTTAATTATCAAAACTACATAGGAACCTCTGCTCCAATCACGTTTAATGGTTTAGTACGTCATTACGATTTACGTGGAGGTAGCAATATGGCCGACATTCAAGTAAACCTAATTGACAAAGGAGCGCGTTCTGCACAAAGCCATGACATCGCTAAATTACTACGCCCGGACATTCAAAGAATTGCTAAAAAATACAATGCAAATGTAAAGTTGGTAGAAGTTCCGCCAGGACCACCTGTACTATCTACAATTGTTGCTGAAGTTTACGGACCTGATTATGAAGAGCAAATGAAAATTGCAAACAGTGTTCAAAACATCTTAAAAAACACGGATGATGTGGTAGACATCGATTGGATGGTTGAAAACAACCAAACAGAATATCAGTTTAACATTAATAAAGAAAAAGCAATGTTATATGGTGTTGCGCCTCAACAAATTGCGTACACCATGAATATGGCTTTGTCTAACAGACCAATTACTAATTTATATGATGAAGATGCTTCAAATCAAATTGGTTTAATATTGGCTTTAGATGAAAAAGAAAAATCAACTATCACAGATATTTCTCAATTAAAAATAAAGTCGAAACAAGGAAATATGGTACCTATTGCCGATTTGGTGGAAATTGAAGAAGTAACAAGTGCCAAAAGTATTTACCGTAAAAACCAAAAACGTGTAGTTTATGTTTTAGCTGATATGGCTGGCGATTTAGAAAGTCCTGCTTATGCCATTCTTGGTATGGAAGAAAAACTAAAAGAAATACCATTACCAGCCGGTTATGAAATTAATGAAATGTATCTAGGACAGCCAGATTTTGAAGATGATTATACCGTAAAATGGGATGGTGAATGGCAAATTACATTGGAAGTATTTAGAGATTTAGGCATTGCCTTTTTGGGGGCTATCATATTGATTTACATATTGATTGTAGGTTGGTTCCAAAATTTTAAAGCACCTGTGGTGATGATGGTTGCTATTCCTTTATCCTTAATTGGAATTATATTAGGACACTGGATTATGGATGCCTTCTTTACAGCAACATCTTTTATTGGAATGATTGCTTTAGCCGGAATTATGGTTAGAAACTCGGTATTACTTATCGATTTTATAAACTTAAGAACGGCAGAAGGAATACCATTAAAACAGGCTTGTATTGAAGCGGGAGCCGTTAGAACAACTCCTATTCTATTAACCGCCGGTACCGTGGTTATAGGAGCCTTCGTTATTTTATTTGATCCTATTTTCCAAGGATTAGCCATCTCTCTTATGGGAGGAACTATTGTTTCTACAGTATTAACACTATTGGTAGTGCCATTGGTTTACTATATGATTGAAAAAAAGAATTACAAATAACATGTCTGGGGTGTGCAGTGGAAACCTTTTAGTAATATAAATTAAAATCAATTTTTTAAAGCATTCGTGCCAAAAAAAAATATAGCGTATGAAACTAGTAATTGTAACCGTAGTAGAACAGTTCCAAAAGGATGTTTTGAAACTATTCAAAAAAGCAAACATTGAAAACTTTAGCAGTTCCGAAATTGATGGCTATAAAAATGGATCTTCCCTTTTTATGGCTTCTAACTGGTTTTCAGCAGAAAAAGGAGTTAATGAATCCAGTATGTTTTACTCTTTTACCGAAGATAAAAACATTGAAGTTTTGTTCAATTTAATAACAGAATTCAATTCAAATTTAGAAACAAACAATCCAATAAAAGCAGTTGTTGTTCCTATTTTAAAATTTATATAAACTTAAAAAATTAATCAAAATGTTAAATACATATTTTAGAGTTATAGTTGGCACCATGGTATTATTAAGTGTTATTCTAACAGTTTACGTTAGTCAAAATTGGTTATGGTTTACCGTATTTATTGGTGTTAATTTAATACAGTCTGCCTTCACCAAATGGTGTTTATTAGAAACTATTTTACAAAAATTAGGTGTTAAAAAGGAAAGTGCAAATTGCTCGGTAAAATAACAATTTCTTTTTATCAAACAAATCATAAACCCCTGATTACAATTGAAATAAAACGGAATACCCGTTGCTATTTTTCTTAAATTTCAATTTTATTGAAAGACAATTAAAAAGATAAAAGCTTAGAACATATGCTTTTATCTTTTTAATTATTTAATCGAAGTTATTGCAAAACTCTACTAGTACCTTAAAATGGTGTTCCATAGCTTCAATTGCTAATTTTGAATCTTGCATTTTTATTGCTTCAAAAATGGCTTCGTGGTTTTTAATTTCAGATTTAACATGGTCTTCATCGCAAATCTTAGTTTCATCTAAAACTCGTAGTATTTTTGGAGTAATTCGCAACATCATTTCATTTATAGTGCCATTTCTACTTGCTTTGGCTATTGCCAAATGAAAAAGTAAATCTTCTTGTGTCGCTTCCTCTCCTTTTAAAAGTTTTAATTTAAAATTTGTGAGTGCTTGCTCTATATTTTCTAAATCTTTATCGCTACGTCTCTTCGATGCCAAAATAGCAGTTTTTATCTCAAGCATTATTCTGGTTTCAACCAATGACTTAAAATTTTGGTGATCTAAAGTTATCATATCATCTAAAATACCAATCATAGCTGTCTGACCTATATCTGCAATAAAAGTTCCTGTATGGGCAATCGATTTTAATAAACCGTAGAATTCAAGCTTTTCAATAGCCTCGCTAATATTTCTTCTGCTTACACCAAACTTTTCAGATAATATCCTTTCTGATGGCAATTTATCTCCAGGTTCCAGATTTTTATATTTAATTAAATCTCTGATTTTAGAAATTATTACATTTTGGATCTCGTTATTTTCTGCGTTGTTGAACTTATCTAATTCCATTTTAAAATTTAAATCATCTGAAATAATATACAAATTGATATAATAATTTAAAGCAATTTTTTTAGTTGGCAATAGTAATAATTAAACTACAATTATTACCTCCCTCGTCAAATATAATTATTTTTTTTTTAGATGTTTATGTTGATAATTAGTCTATTCTTTTATCTAATATGGAATTCTGTAAGTAAAAGATCTAGATTTTATAATATTCTGTGATTATATATTATTTTTATTTCAAGTACTTACTACTGAATATTTAATACGTTCAAGATTTAATTTAGTGTACTTAGAAAAATGAAATATTTTAAGTAATTCTTCAAGTAACATCATTCCAAAGGCCCAAAATACTGACACCTCGAAATATAGAATTAACAGAGCACATAAGGGAAGGGCTATCATCCACTGAGCAACAAAATTAACTATTAAGGCACGCTGGCTATCACCAAGCGCACGTAAGATATTAGCAGACACAGAATTATAACCTCTAAAAATTGGAAGGATAATGTAAATTGGTGCTATTATGTATAAGGCCGTTTGGGTTTCAGGTTCAATTGTTGGATAGATTAGTAGTATATTTTGGCTAAGAATTAAAAAAAGTAATGCAATCACGATAGTTAATGCAATAGTTGCCTGCCTACAAGCGGTAATAAATATTTTAAGGTGTTCGGTGTCTTTCTCACCTATAGCCTGGCTAATATTAATCGCTGAAGCATGAGCCCAAGCAGCAACGAATTGTGTACCAATTCGGAACCAAGGAAAAATTAAGGTAATTGCAACGAACGAAGATAAATCGAGCTGTGCAAATAAAAGTTGATAAACAGAGGCCCCGATAAAGAGAACAAAAAAATTGGCAGCAATGGGCAGAATTTCTTCCAACTGAGGTTTAATCTCTGTCCAAAAAAGTCTTTCTTTAGGGTATGTTAAATCCAAGTTCTTATCTGTTTTCATTATTACATACAGAAAAACAGTTCTTAGAAATATAGCGGCTAAACTTCCCCAAGCGGCGCCAACAACACCAAGTCCATTGAATTCACCATATCCATTTATTAACAAATAACTAAGAATTGCATTGGCAGGTATTTCAATGGCGTAGGCCATTAATGGTAATTTGGTTATGCCGCAACCATTGTAAAAGGAAATACAAATTTGGGTGTATGCCGTAATAAGAATAATATACTTTGTGATGTCAAGATAAGATTCTACCAATTTTATTAGTTCTGCATCGTTGGTAAGGATTGCAACCAAATCGGAACCAAAAAATATTATCATAAAAAACAATAATAGTGATGCAGAAACATTTATGAATAAACCAACCCAAAAGGCCATTACCAGATTATCCTTGTTTCTTGAACCATAAGCTCTACCCACAATCAATTGAACGCCATTGCATATTGCAGTTTCTATTCCCAAAGATGCCGCTACTATTGTTGCTGCTATACCCATGGCAGCAACAGACACTTCTCCTAATGGAGCCACCAGAAGCGTATCAATCATTAACATAGATTGAATCAACAAAGCATTCAAAGCCATTGGCCATGCCAATGACAAGTTTTTCTGTAAGTAGGGTTTAGAGTTTTTCAAAATAACCTTACGATAATAATGATGAGAACTATAGTATACCTAATTAAATAGGCAGTTATTTAGTTACCAATATTTTAAGCCAGCACTAATGGTTATCATTGTAAAATCACATCGCTCGGGATAAAAATCCCACTGCCCTTCCCATTTTTTGTTATTTGAAGTAAGGGTTATTCGAACCTGTTGTTCCGAGTCAATATCTACTTTAGATTTAGAGGGATCGGCTCCAGCATTCATGGGATGAAAGTAATTTCCATCCTGTTTATGAATTGCATTCGGGAATCCTCGGTATTCCCCTTTATGCGCTGAGCCAACTTCATTATGAAAACCTATCCAATCAATACCATCCTTATCAATCATACTCGATAAACCTCCACCTTCCTTTTCCAAATAATAGATTGCTGTAGGGGTCGTAATTATGTATGCAAGTCCTCTGCCAGCAGACTCATCTATACCATGTGTGAGATTAACTGTCTGCCCTGTACAAAAGTCAAGAAACAACAAAAACGTGAAGCATGTTATTAATTTTTTCAAATCCATAATGACATTCTTTAGTTTTCAATTGCCGATGATTTATTTTTTGGTACTTCGTCTTAACAAATAACCAATGGTAGCGATAATTAATGAACAAGCCACAAACATAATTCTACCCCAAAACGGATTAGGAATTAAGGCCATCAACATAATACCAGCACTCATTACAATAACCATTCCACCTAATTTATTTCTTTGTTGACGGTCAAATTCATCTTGTTGATCATCTGCAATAACCGCTGTTTCAAGGTCTTCAAAAAAACTATCTCTTTGTTGTTTATGATTGTCTTTTGCTTCGTTGTAAAATAAGGAAGTAGCCCAAAAGAAACTTCCGGTAATAAATACATGCCCGGCAATAGTTAGAATTATATTCATATCCACAATCTCTCTGCTTGTAAGAGATTCTACACCAAACCATGAAACAAAAACATCTGCCGTAACAACATTATCTACCAACCAAGACACAATTAATCCAACTGCAATAGTTGCCCAAGGTGCCCATTTAGGAGTCTTTTTTATAAAAATGCCTAATAACAGCGGTATCATCATAGGTACCTGTACCATGGTTGAAACCCTCATCATGAGTTCATATAGACTAAGTTCTTTAAGCGATGCAAAATATAATGCAACGGCAATAACTCCTAAACCACTTATAAAACTAACAAATTGACTGATTCGCAACAGCTTAATATCATCAGAAAGTTTATTCTTTTTAACTAGAAATGGTTGATATATACTCCGAATAAAGATTCCTGCGTTTTTATTTAGTGCGGAATCCATAGAAGACATAGAAGCAGCAAAAAGTCCTGCCATAAGCAATCCAACCGTCCCGATAGGCATGGCATTTCGAGTAAACACAAGATATACTGCATCGGCTGCTTTGTTTCCTAATTGAGAATAATCTGCTGCGGCATCCGGATAGAGTGTTGCTGCTGCCCAAGGTGGAACAAACCAAATTATAGTTCCAACACCCATAAGTATCATAGCCAATAAAGCTGCTTTACGGGCATTAATAGAATCTTTTGCATTAAGAAATCGAAATGAATCGTGAAGGTTCATTACTGTTATAACCTGTTTTGGCAAAAAGAATATAAACGTACCAAATAAAATTAATGGGTAATTCATATTTGGACCTATAAGAAAACCTCCCGGAAAATTGTTTACTAAGTTTATCGGCCCTCCTACTTTTACCAATGCTACAACGGCACAGGCCACTGAAACGACGGCAACCACCAAAGTTTGAACAAAATCCGATGCAACTACTCCCCAGGCACCAGAAAGCACCGATACAAAAAGAACAGTAAATCCAATTGCTATTATAGTTAATGAAATATCTGCATCAAATACGGCACTGGTAAAAACCCCTAAAGCATTCAACCAAACTCCTGCATTAAGAAAAGAGAAAACTATTAATGCCCATGAAAAAAACAGCTCATTTTCGGAACCAAAACGACCTTTTATAGCTTCTGTAGGCGTATCCACCCTCATCTGCCTAAATCGATGAGCGAAATATGCCCATCCACAAAGAAATGCAAAAGTATTACCAATATAAACAGCACTTATAGCGAAACCGTCTGCAAACGCTTTACCAGCAGCTCCCGTAAACGTAACTGCTGAAAACTGTGCCATAAAAGCTGTAGATCCCACCATCCACCAAAGCATTCGTCCTCCACCACGGAAATAATCACTGGTGGATTTACTTGCCATTCTTGAAAAAATTACACCAATAGCAAGAATTAGTATAAAATAAAGACCAATTACTAGGTAGTCATAAAACATAGTTTATATTTTTATTGAAGATGGCGAACATCGGTCCAATTATTATTTTTTCTAATTAAATCGATAAGTTGCTGATATAAACTACCTTCCTTGAACGATTGGTATGGTGCTACCGTTTCACCATTAATATCTTTAACGAATTCTCGAACTAGGTAATGCCAATTACGTTCGGTGTCACCCTGTACTTTTGGCTGATTTTCTACAATGTCTTGAGGTAAAGGCAAGGTTTCCCATGTTTTATTTTCTCCATAAAAATATAGAGGTCCCATTCCATAATGGCCTTCAATAAAAATGGCTCCTTTTGTTCCATAAAATACAATATGATTTTCTTGAAACTTAGGATTCAAACCACCGTGTTTAAAAAGAACCGAAACTGGTTTGGTTGCCATAGGACTTTCTAACTGTGCCAAAACCGTATAAGACCATTCCACATTACTTTCACCCCATTTAAGCGATGGGTCATTTAAGTTTTCAGGAATAAAATCTCTTCTTGTTTTAAAATTATGAACACCTTCGACTATGGGAGCTTTTCCTAAGTCGTCTCGCACCTCACCGATAATCGATAATATGCTTTCGCCTATTACGGAGGTAACAATTGAAATCATGTGGGTAAAATTGTTATTAAGACGACCACCCCCATCTTCTTTTCTATGCGACCAACCAAATGGTATATCACGCTCTAGATTAAAGTGCGATATACACTCCACCTCTGTTGGTTCTCCAATCCTTCCTGCTTCAACCAGTTGCTTTGCATATTGGATATAGGGCATATAACGAAAACTAGAAGCAAAGGCAGTTTTTACTTTTTTCTGTTTTGCAAGTTCATATAACTCTATTGCAGACTCACCCGAATCTGTTAAGGGTTTATCGCTAAACACATGGCAACCAAATGCTATAGCCTGTTTTATGGGCTCGTAGTGTGCCCCACCAGGTGTTGCAATAGACACAATATCAGGTTGGCAATCTATTAATGCTTGTGTCCAATTTGTTCCTGAGTAAGGAATATTCATTTTTTTAGCGACTTCCTTCACGATACTTGCTGTTCTTCCAACAATACCTACAACCTCTACACCTGCAGCGCGAAATGCATCTGCATGTCCTTGCCCAGCAAATCCAGTACCGGAAACTAATACTTTTAATTTATTACTCATCTTTTCTTTTTTAATTGCTATTTAATTAAAATTGACTGTATTTTTTTCCAATATTTAATGCTGATAAAGTTGAAATGGACTAAATAGATTTAATCATTTTTTGTACTTCATCATATAAAATCCAAATTATAGAAATATACTACTTGCAGTTAAAAATCACTTTCTTCTGCCATCTTTACAACACCGACAGTTAATATTAAATTAGCAAATCGACGCTGTTCCCCTGTTTGAATAATTAATGTGGTTAAAGGCTCCCTGATTTTATCGTAGAATGCCCATCGTTCCATTTCCTCCCATTTTACATCACCAAGCATTTTTTTATAAGTATCATGAATTTCTGCATTTGCTTCAACGGGTTTTTCCATAACAATAGCACCTTGGATAGGACAAACTTCCAATATGCCTTCAAGTACGGTAAGCGCATCTAACAGGCCTGGACGGAAGTTTAAATGAACTGTGGTTGAGTTTGGCCCCGACATAGCTCCGACAGGTAAATTACCATCTGCTATAACCACTTGTGCAAAATGACCCGAACGCGCAAGCGCTTCCATAATTGTTGGGTGTATTACTGGAGTCTTCAACATAATTTTATTAATTAGATGTTTTTAGAAAATATAAGCTCTAAGCCCTATAAGGATCTTAGTAATTTTGTTATTAAAATAAATTGTAAATTGTTTTAGGACTCTTCAAATACAATTTAAGCAGGAACTACATATTATAGACACCACCGTTAATATCTAATGTAGCGCCTGTAATAAAGCCATCGTATTCAGAGGCTAAGTATAAAACGGCACGAGCAACATCGTCTGCGTTACCGGCGCGTTGGATTGGAATACTCGCAGTTGTTTCAGCTGCCGATTCTTTAGTGGTATGTGTATTATGAAATGACGTTCCAAGAATTAAGCCTGGTGCTACGGCATTTACTCTTGTTCCTTGCCCTCCTAACTCCGTAGAAAGTGCTCTTGTAAAAGTTAGTATAGCTCCTTTGCTTGTAGAGTAAACTAGGGATCCTGGGTGCCCACCTTTACGACCAGCAAGCGATGCCAAATTAACGATGCTACTATTCTCATTTTTACCCAGATGAGGGGCCGCTGCTCTTGTAACAAACATCATGGACGTCATATTAATGTCCATAACCTTATGCCAAAACTCAGTATCCATTTCGTGCAGCATTTTTCGCGCAACAAGTGAACCTGCATTGTTTATTAATATATCAAGACTTCCAAAAACTTGCACTGTTTTTTCTACTAAGGCATTGGCATCAGCTTCTTTAGTTAAATCTCCACTTATCGCAACAGCCTTTTGTCCTTTACTAATAGCATATTCGGTTAATTGATTAGCAATATCGGCACTAGAAAAATAATGGATTGCCACATTAGCACCGCTATCAATAAAATGTTTTGTGATTGCTTCTCCGATTCCTTGGGCTCCAGCAGTGATAAGAACGTTTTTTCCAGTTAATTTATTTTGGTGTTTCATATTATTACTTTTATTAATAAAATTGATAATCTTAAAGTTTAAGAATTATCATTTAGTTTATACAATTATAGAAATCATGGTGATAAAGTTTGATGAAAACCCAAATCCTTATTAAAATTTAACCATGTAATTTTAGTTGAATTTTGCTTTGATGTTAACTAACACCGCAATACTCATATAACAATTTAAAATGTTGCTTCATACGCTTTTCTGCCAATTCTGGATTCTGGTTTTTAATGGCCTCATAAATATCGAAGTGTTCTTTAATCCTTAATTCATCTAACGAATCATAATCCTTATGATATTTTTTAAAATCCACAATTATTTGAGGCGTAATCCCTATCATTATTTGATTCATGGTAACATTTCCACTTGCTTTTGCAATTGCTAAATGAAATAACAAATCTTCTTGAACAGCATCTTCACCAGATAATAATTTGGCTTTATGCGCTTCTAAGGCTTCTTGTATACGAAGTATATCTTCTTCAGTTCGCCTTTCTGCAGCTAAGCTAACAGCTTTTAATTCGAGTAAAATCCTGGTTTCTACTAACGATTTAAAATTAGGTAAGCCCAGACTTAAAATATCCTTAACCATGCCGTTTAATGCGACTGGACCTATGTTTGCAACAAAGGTTCCACTTTGTGGCATGGAAATTAATATTCCGTATGATTCCAATTTAAGAATTGCTACCCTTATGCTTCTTCTACTAACCTCAAATTTTTCAGCTAATATGCGTTCGGCAGGTAACTTATCTCCAGGTTGTAACTTTTTTTGAGTAATTAAATCGCTTATTTGAGAAATAATTTTTTTAACTCGGGTAGTAATTTCTTGATTTTCATTTTTTGAAAGTACATCTAAGTTCATATAAACAAATTAAATTGGTGTACCAATTTGGTACAGTAAAATTATTAAATTTATTTGATTTTTAAGCACAAACTCCATTTTAATTTCGCTTTTTTTTAAGCCAACCAATCCTTATATTCAGATTGGCTAGCTCATCAAAAAAAAAACTAAACTAACTCGAACTTTAATCCCTTTTATAATTTATACTATTCAGGATTTAAATTTAAAATCTTCTGTTGTGATACTTAAAATGACATTCAATTCTTAGAAAAACTATGTAAGTTTTAAGAATAAAAAAAGGGGAGTATGCTGTACTTCAATACATTTACTCCCCTTCATTCATACTCTTTGATTTTAGTTAACCAAAGAAATATTTCTAAACCATCGATTACTAATAACCTGCATTTTGAGTTATTACTCCGTTGGTTGCAAGAATTTCTGAATTCGGTATTGGGAACACATAGTAATTAGGATTAACAGTTAATCCCATCTCTGCATCAACAGTTCCTGTTCTTACTAAATCAAACCATCTATGTCCTTCTAAGGCCAATTCTAATCTTCTCTCTTTAGCTATTGCGGTTCTAACATCAGCTTGTGTTAATGCAGTACCAACTAAACTATTTAAACCAGCTCTTGTTCTTATAGCATCTAATCTTGCTAGAATGGCTGCAGATTGCACCCCAGTTGCATTTGTGGTTTCATTTAATGCTTCAGCATACAATAAAATAACATCAGACAATCTCATTTCTATAAAGTCTTGTTCAAGACCTCCGGTGTACTTAATACCTGTTTTGTTAGCCACATCAATAGTTAATGCTTTTCTTAAATCTGTACCCCCACCAGCAGCACTACTAGCATCAAAGGCAGCGGTTAAGCGTGGGTCTAAAGGTGTACTCGATTTTGTATCGGCACCAGCAAACCAACCTACAAATGTTGAAGCCGATGAACTACCTGAAGCATTCGCTACAGAAGAAGAAATTTTGGTTGCAAAAATAATTTCACTACTCGTATCGGTCACTACATCTGCAAAATTAGGTTCTAAAGTTATACCTGCAGCAGTAGCATTTGTTACTACAGCACCAAGTTCTGTTGCTGCCCCAGCATAATTACCTCTGTGCATATATACTTTACCAAGATAGGCGCGTGCTGCAATCTGAGACGCACGACCTGTTGCCAATCCAGAATTAGTTAATCCAGCAATTGCGTCTTGTAAATCTGGAATAATTACGTTATTATAAATGTCTTCCTTAGGCTGTCTCACTAAAATGGACAAGTCTGAAGTACTTGGCGAAGCTGATAAATTTACAGGTACATCACCAAAAACCAATACTAGTTTGAAGTAAGATAGAGCTCTTAAAAATTTTGCTTCTGCTACTTCTGTAGCTACTAAAGAGTTTTCAATAACGTTATTTGTACTTAAAATTGCTTTATACAAATTGCTATATACTGGGCTAAAGAATGCCCCCGTCATATCTCCCCCTCCTAAATCGGAATTATACGTATCCATTGAGGTGAAAGGATTCTCTATCATCAACATATTATCTGCTCTAAAATCGCCCATTACCGCTTGTGGCATTACAACTCCAGTTTGATAGTAATATGCTGCATTTAACACGGGTCCAAATTGATCCAGTTTACTTGCTTCCAATTCTAAAGGAGGTGATTGGTCCAAATCATTATCACATGCTGTAATTAACAGCGTTGACACTAAAACTAAATATATAAATTTCATTTTTTTCATTTTTTCTTAATTAAAAATTAACATTTACACCGAACGTAAAGCTTCTTACAACTGGGCTAGCACCTTCTTGGTACCCATTAGTTGTTGGGCCTGCATAACCAGTATTTTCTATCTCTAAACCTTCAGGGTTAAATGAGGTGTAGTCTTTACCCATGATGTACAACAAATTAGTAGCAGCAGCATAAACTCGCATTGAACCAATACCTATTTTACTAATAAATTCTGGTTTTAGTGTATAACCTATAGTTAAGTTTCTTAAAGCAATATAAGAGGCATCTTGAATTAATGCTCCATGAACATCTCTGGTTTCTAAATAATGCATACCATTATGATCTGCTATACCATCGTTATTTGAATCAAAAGCAGAATTAGTAGCATCACGGAATTGAGATTGCCAGTAGATAGGGTCTATATTATATACTTCAGCACCTTGCGATCCTTGGAACTGGAATGTAAAATCAAAATCCTTATAATTCATATTACTTGATAGACCCCAATAAAAATCTGGAGTATTCGATCCTAATTTAACATAGTCATCTTCATATGTAATTTTTCCATCTTTATTTTGATCTACTACGTATTGTACACCACTAGTATATCCAATGTTTCTTGTTGGATCTCCAATATAGATTGATTCCACTTGACCAGCACTTTCGTACCCCCACATTTCACCTAGTTCTCCTCCTACATAATTTCTAAACTCAGCACCTCTACCGCTTGGTCCACCATAAATTTGACGAGGTAATTCAGTAAGATCACCTAGACTTGTAATTTCTGAATTTACCGTAGATAAGTTAGCACTCAAACTCCATGTAAAATCATCCTTCTGAATTACATTTGCATTAGCTTCGAACTCCCAACCAGAACTTGTGATATCACCACGATTAAGTCTAATGGAAGGCGTACCTAAAACCTCAGAAACACTTTGTTGAATCAACATATTATTAACATCTGAAGTATAATAATCAATACTTAATCTGAAACGGTTATTTAAAAATCCTGAATCAATACCGTAGTTAGTTTCTGTATTGGTTTGCCAAGTTAAATCTGGATTTGCAACATCAGTTGGAATTAAGAATGTAGTTCCAAAAGCTGATGAAACCGTATTTAAAATACTTAATGAGCTGTATGATCCTAAATCTGAAGAAGTACCTAAAGATCCCATACTAAATCTAAGTTTTAATAAACTTAAAACATCATCATCTTGTAAAAAAGATTCTTTATGCATATTCCAACCTAAAGAGAATGCTGGAAATACTGCATATTTTTCATTAGCTCCAAAACGAGAATCACCATCTCTTCTTACCGATGCCGATAATAAATAACGGTCGTCATAAGCATAGGCAACTCTACCAAAAATACCTCTTCTAGATTGAGCTTCCTCAATACTTTCTGAAATTACATCTTCAGCGTTAAAATAAGAATAATTTAAAGGAAGGCCATAAGGTACATTCGTTCCGTTTGATGAAAAACCATTATATTTTGTATTTACAAACTCCACACCAACAACTGCATTAATATCGTGCTTATCTTCAATCACGGTAGAATAATCAACAGTAGTTGTGCTTAAAATAGTCGATTTTTTAATATTTGATATATCTAAGTCTGTTTGATTAGAACGTTGCTGACCATCAGCTAATATACCGTCGTACACGTAATCATTAACATCACGTAAATCTGCTCCAAAAATGGTTTTTACATTTAACCCATCCATGATTGCATATTCTAAATAAGAACTTACGTTTGCATAGTACGTTTTTTTGTATCTTCTAGAATTATCAAACTTTGCAGCAACACCTGCATCACCTGTTCCTCCAATACCATTTAGATTTCTACCATATTGCCAATCATGAACAACATCGCCAGGCTTTAAATCATAAATACTTGTTGGATCGAGTCCGATACCTCTGTAATCTTGGTCAAATGATCTGCCAAAATTATTAGCCGTATACCCTGAATTGAATAATGCTTGTCTCTTAGCATCCAATTCCTGAACGAAATCAATTGAAGCTTGTGTATGGTAAATAGGGCTGATGCTATAAGCTCTTAAAAGATCCCTCATTTCCCAAGGCACAATATCTTGATTACCGTAAAAACCGTTCATACTTAATCCTGCTTTTAACTTATCGTTTAAATTAGCATCGATATTCATACGTCCGTTATATCTTTCATAACCTTGTCCAATTACAATACCATCGGTACTCAAATAACCAATAGAAGCAAAAGCTTTAACGTTTTCAGAACCTCCGCTCATGCTAACATCGTGACTACTACTATTACCAGTTCTAAAAAGCCAATCTTCCATACTTACCACATCTGGCGCATTTGCGTAAGCATCAAGTCTATATTGTAATAAACGTGAATCTGTTTGGGTAAGATCATAAGCATCTGTTTGTAATTCAGCAGCCCATTCTCCAGCAGTTTTAAGCATTTCAATATCCTTAACATACTTTTTTGAAGAACTCACATAGGCGTTGTAGCTAAAATTAACTTTACCAGATTTACCTTTTTTAGTAGTAACTAAAATTACACCATTGGCCCCCAAAGATCCATAAATAGCAGCAGAGGCAGCATCTTTAAGCACCTCCATACTCTCAATATCGTTAGGATTAACGGTTGCTAAATTTCCAGAAATAGGAAACCCATCTACAACAATAAGTGGATCGGAGTTACTAGAAAGAGATGAGCCCGTTCTAATCTGAACTTTAAGATCTGAACCAGGTTCTCCACTTTGATTTTGGATTAATACACCAGATAACTTACCTGCTAAAGCCTCATCTACACGAGCAACTTGTACTGCAGCTACATCATCACCGCCAATTTTTGCGATCGCTCCTGTAAGGTGAGATTTTTTACGAGTACCGTATCCTACAACTACAACCTCGTCTAATTTAGCGGCATCTTCCGCAAGGATTACATCTAACGTTTTTTGATTAGTTATTGTGATAGATTGTTTCACATAACCTATGTACGAAATTTGGAGAACATCTCCCTTTTTAACTTCCAGTTGGAAATTTCCATCGAAGTCTGTAGCAGTACCTTTAGTAGTATTCGCTACAATGACGTTAACCCCAGGAATAGGAATTCCCGTAGCGTCTTTTACTGTTCCGGATAATTGATATCCGTTTTGCGCAAATAAGGATATATTAAATATCAATACCAGCATTAAAGTTAGTTTAGTTTTTAAATTCATTTGAAATTTATTTAGTTAATTGTATAGTACTCAAAGTTGTAAAAGTCATTATAATAGGAATGAAAACATCCCCTTCATTACGCAACGTAAACCACCACCTTTCAACTAGTCGCTAAATTTGATTTTAGCTTTTGAAAGTGCAAATACGTATTGTATTACATGCTTAATTTTTTAGTTAAGTCTCACAAGAAGTGCTTAAATAAAAAGATAATAATCTTATCTTTTTTACGTAGGTATTAGTATCATTTGAATGTCGTTTATTATTTAGTTTAAGTTAGGTTTATTTTATCAATGGTAATTTGGTAAACCAAAGTGGTGAACCAAATATATGTTAAATATATGTTATAACAAAATTTTATTTAAGATAATTTTAACTAAGTCGTAAGAAACACCAACTATCTTAAAAAAACGCAAACATTAAGGTTCTGAACACAAAATAATTCAAGAAAACGTTGTAGTTAATCTAGTAAAAATGATTAACAATAGGTTGCCAATTACCAACTCCAAAGGGTTCCATCTTCTAATCGAGTTACTGGAAGATAGGATCTTTTATAAGGATACTTTTTAGTTGCTTCTTCATCAAAATCAACGCCAAGCCCAGGCTTATCCTCTATGTAAATTTCTCCATCTTTTAATGTAGCATTATAATTAAAAACTTCATTTAATTCCGGAGTTCCAAAACCAATAAATTCTTGCACCCCAAAGTTGGGTGCCCATAAATCTAAATGCATGTGAGCCATGAAACATATAGGAGACAAATCGGGCGCCCCATGAGGAGCCATTCTTACGTGATACATGGATGCAAAATCGGCAAGCTTTCTTAATGGCGTTAAACCACCGCCATGCGTTACAGCTGTTCTAACAAAATCTATATATTGGTTTTCAATTAAATGTTTGGCATCCCAAATAGTATTAAATTTTTCACCCAAAGCCATTGGCGTGGTCGTATGATTCCTCATGATTTTATAACCTTCTGGGTTTTCATAGGTTACAGCATCTTCAAGAAATTTTAATTTATAAGGTTCTAAGGCTTTTCCTAACTGAGCTGCTTCTATAGGCGTTAATCTGCTATGTACATCATGACACAATTCAATATCATAACCAAACTTCTCTCGTGCCTTTTTGAATAATTCAGGAATAAAGTTTAGATATTTTGTTGTAGACCAAGGATGTTCCGGTGGTAATGGGCGATTGCCTTGCAATTCGTAGTAATTTTTTTTATCACCTAAAGTACCATAAGTACCTTCGGTGCCAGGAATGGTACATTGTAACCTCGCTACCTTATATCCATTTTTAATTGCTACTTCCAAATTATTGAGAACATCTTCTATAGATGCTCCATTAACATGCGCATAAACGGTAACTGCTCTTCTACTTTTTCCTCCTAATAGTTGGTAAACTGGCATATTAGCAACCTTTCCTTTGATATCCCAAAGAGCGGTATCAATGGCTCCGATTGCTGCCATACTAACAGCTCCATTCTGCCAATAGGCGCCTTTGTATAGATATTGCCAAATATCCTCAATTTGCTGGGCATCTCTACCTATCAAACAAGGAATAACATGCGCTTCCAAATAAGCAACTACGGCTAATTCTCTTCCATTTAAAGTGGCATCCCCTAAACCGTAAACACCTTGGTTCGTTATAATTTTAACTGTTACGAAATTTCGACCAGGACAACAAACAAAAACTTTTATTTCTGTTATTTTCATGTGCTTAATTTATATTTAAGACTATCTCAACTCTTATACCCATTTTTTCTAAAATAGAATCAAGAGGATTTTATTTTAATAAACCTAAATCTTTAGAATCAGTTCCTTTACCTTTTAATGGTGAATTAACTAATAAGTTGTACGACTCTCCATCAAATCCTGGGTTAAAAGTCCAAAGGTTTTGTACATTATATTTTTGATCACCCGTAACCATTAACTTATCCGATTCATAGAAATTATTGTTAAGAATATTTACAACAGGCTCTCCAACAACTAAATGCATCTTCACAGGCTTTGTTTTATTAAATATATTATTCTCAATATCAATCACTTGCACACCATACAAGGACAAAGCGGCTTCATATTTGTTTTTGCTTCCATAACCTACATTATCCAATACATTATGTTCCATTTCTAAAAATGGTCCGAAGGTACTTTCATCCTTTCCTCCTCGATACAATCTTAAAGCAGCGCCTTGCACATCTTTTAGACTGTTATTTTTCATAATAAAATATTCTACATTATACGCGCCTATATCATCAGTTTCTGTATCGAGAGCGGCAATATGACCTGTAATATTTTTAAATCTTGAATTTTGAATACTAATGGTATCTGCAAATGTTCCTTTAGAAACTCGTAATACATCAAAAGAATGATTTACAATGAAGTTTTCGAAATCACAATTATTTATAAATAACTTATAATTTTCTAACATCGATTTTTTACTTGTACTTATTACTGAATTTCCTGCGTAATCTGGTGATTTATCTCCATCAAATTTTACATTTTCAAGTGACAAACTTCCTCCATCTTGAATTTCAAAAGCCATCATGCGTTCAAATAAAATGGTTGGTTTATCTCCTCCAGAAGATTTAAAAGTAAGTGGATGTTTAACTATCACTGCTTTGGTTAACAAATAAGTACCTCCCGGAGTTAATTCTAAAATATCACCTGGATTTGAGTTTTTAGCGGCATCAAACAATGTGTTAATCCCTGCTTCTACTTTTATGGTTTTTCCCGAATTTAAAGCTATATATTTATCTGCTTTTGAATACCATGAAACACCCGTATTTTCTTTAGTTGCAATATTTGGACTTATGGTAATTTCATTTTTTATTTTATCAGATTTCGGAATTAGAAAGCCTTGTTCGTTTTTTACCAATTTCATATCTGCATTTTCAAATCCGTTAGGTATACCAGATTCCATATTATTCCCTAAAATATTGTCTTTAAATGTAATACCACTAATATCATCATAAACAGTAAACAGATTCTTCTTGTTTTCATGATAAAAAACATTTCCAGAAATTTCTGAATTTCTTGGTGCTTGACTTCTTTCTGCATCACTACCAGCACATAATTGGATATAATCGCAATTTACAAATGTGTTATTAGTTAATTTGGAATCTATAACCGGTACATAACGGTTTGGTGATGAATTTGGTACACCATTCATCATAACAAAGGCTCCTCTAAATCGATAACCGGTTAACCCCACATGGTAATTATTTATTACTGTTTGAGTTTCATTAATGATACGAACCCCTCCAGTACTTGGTTTTCCATTTCCAATAAATACATTGCCATCTACTAAAGTTTCATTACCATGGCGCATAGTTAAAGTACCTGTACACTCAAAAAAGGTATTGTATTTAAATGTGTTTTGACAAGATTTGTTTGAAATAATTTCATGCTCACCATTAGTTCTATCAAAATAATTAGATTCTACCAACGTCTTGGAATTTTCTAAAGCATTATGGCTTGTACCAATTCTTAAGGTTTCTCCACCATTATTTCCATAAGTTGGTCGCGGACCAAAGTAGTTATGATCTATTTTATGATTATTTTCTATACTCTCTTTAGTATCTAATCCAACAATCATTGTTACTCCTAAATTCTTTTTCCCTACAATGTGATTATGATCTATACGATTATTTTTACCATAAATAGTAATCCAGTAATCTTGAACCTGACGTTCTGGATTATTATAATTATCTATCACACATTCGGTTAAGCGACTATTATTCGCCATCTCTTCTCTGCTTTTTCTGAATGAAATAACAGCATTTGTTGGCGTATATCCATTTTTGAAAACCAAGCCTTCCACTATCAAATATTCACCAGCCATTTGAAGATTTGAATTCCCTTCTAATGTAACTTTTCCCTTTTCTTCAACGGTTAAGGTAATAGGTTTTTCTTTGGTTCCTTTTCCTTCAAAAACTAATTCGGCATCTTTCCAAACACCATTAGCTAAGGTTATGACTGTTCCTGGGTTGGCGTTCTTAACAGCATCATTAAATTCGGAAATATCCTTAACAACTGTGCTGTCAGCCTTCTCTTCTTTACAAGAAATAATTAGTACTAAAAGCGAGATTGCTGCTACGTAATATTTTAATTTATTTTTCATTTTAAAAATATTTTACTAAAAATGGTTATGTTAAAAGTATTTTGTTAATATGCCAATAACGCCCGTATAAGATACAACACAGGAGAAAAATAAGGCGGCATATAATCCAATATTTACCCAAATACTGGTTTTATAGTTTTTCATGATTTTCTTATTATTTACCATGAAAATTATACCTAATACAACTAGAGGCAAAATAAAGACATTAAATACTTGAGATAAAATTTGAATTTCGATAGGATTCCCTCCAAAAGCTGGACCTATTAAAGCTACTAAACAGGCAATGAACGTAATTACTCTAAATTGTTTTGAACTAGTATCTAATTCTCCTGATTGATAATCTGCAACTAATAATGGTGCTATTAATAAACATGGAAAAATAGATGATAATCCTGCACTTAAGGCTCCAAAAAAGAAAATAGTAACTGCCCATTTACCTGCAACGGGCTCTAAGGTATTTGCCATATCGAGTACTTGGGTAACGACCTTTCCTTCATAAAATAATGCACCCGCAGCCACGGCCATAATAGTTCCGCTAATAACAAATATTAAAATGGCAGCAGTTATGGAATCCTTTTTTTGTTGATCTAAATTTTTAATTGTCCACCCTTTCCCTTTAACAAATAACGGTCGAGACAAAAACGTTGCAGCAGCCATAGTAGTACCTACAAATGCTGCTACCAACATTTTTCCATCTGGCACATCTGGCACTGAAGGCATTATACCCATAATAACATCTTTGGTTAGCGGCTGAACAAAGCATAAGGATAAGAAAAATGAAAGCCCCATTAAGGTTACAAAAATAACCAGTATTTTTTCGAAAAAGGTATACTTTCCAACCAGCAACAATAAATAGAAAACTACAATAATTACAATAGCAATTATTAGTACAATTTCATACTTTAAATGTTCTAAACCAGCGAAATTAATTACCAGTATTTCGTAAATAATATTGGAAGAAATCCCTAGAATACCCATTAAAGAATTCCATTGTCCGAAGGTTATGCCTATTATAATTAAGATTGCTAAGCTTTTACCATATTTCAAATTTTTCTTAAAACCATAAAGAGCTGTGTCTCCAGTAATAAGTGCATAATTGCCATAAACAAACATTAAAATCCCAGAGAAAAAACAGCTTAACAATAACACCCATAATAATTGCATATTAAATTGGCTTCCAGCAACAATCATAGATGTAACACTACCTGTACCAATTGTATAACCAATGGCAAAAATACCTGGTCCGAAACCTAAAACCAAAGCTATTATTTTATTTAAAAAGGACTTTTTTTCTTTTAATTCGGTCATAAATTGTGGTATTTAGTTAGTTGGTTATTAAATAGGTTCTTTGTTACTTGTAATTTTTTGAGTTGTACAATAGCTTTTACATCTTGAGAAGCCAACACTTATCTGTTCACTCTTGCGCTACCAATTGGTGTGGTGAAATTTCCCGGTAACATCATCGGTTCTTTGATAGGTGTGCGCTCCAAAATAATCCCGTTGTGCTTGAATAATATTTGCTGATGAATTAGCTGTTGTGTACCCATTAAAAAAAATAACAGACTCACTTAAACAAGGCACAGGCAATTCATTTATAATACATTGAGAAACTAATTTGTTAATGGATGGCTTTAAATCTTTAACCTTTTCAATAATAGTTTTATCTTTTAGAATATTATCATCAACCTTTAAAACTGAAATTAACGCTACCATGAAATCGGATTTAATAATGCATCCGTTGGTCCAGATTCTAGCAATTTCACTTAAATTTAAAGTCCATCTATAAGCCTTTCCTGCTTCTGAAATTAATTTAAGACCTTGATAATGATTAATAATTCTGGCAAATTGATAGGCCTTTAAAACATCTTCGGTATCTAAACTAAAAGAAGAAGGCACAATATTAAAGTTTTCACTTGCCTGAACGCGTTCTTCCTTATAAAATGAAGTGTATCTTGCAAATAATGCCGAAGCAATTAATGTACTAGGAGCACCTAATTCGGCTGTGGCAATTGTAGTCCAGTTTCCAGTTCCTTTATTACCTGCTTTATCTACTATTTTATTAACTAACCAATCATTTCCATCTTTTTTCCTTAAAACTTCAATAGTAATTCCTAATAAATAACTATCGGCTTTTGGTTTCCATGATTCTAAAATATCAGCAATTTGATCTGGATTCTTTCCCGTGGTTTTCAAAATCGTATAAACCTCTGCCAACAGTTGCATTTCTACATATTCTATACCATTATGTACCATTTTCACAAAATGCCCACTGCCCTCTTCTCCTATATAAGTACAACAAGGTAAATTATTGGCATCTTTAGCTGCTATGCTTTCCAAATAAGGTTGTACCAAATTATAAATGTCCTTGTTTCCTCCTGGCATAATTGAAGGCCCTTTTAATGCACCTTGCTCACCTCCAGAAACACCAACACCTATAAAGTGAATGTGCTTTGATTTTAAGTAATCATAACGTTCTTTAGTTTTTAAATAATTTGAATTACCACCATCAATCAGAATATCGCCATCTGATAAAAAAGGAATTAAATCTTCAATTACCATATCTGTAATTTTACCAGCATTCACCATAAGCATGATTCTTCTAGGTGTTTGCAAAGAATTCACAAAAGCTTCGATATCTGAAAATGGCTGTGAAGTTTCAAGTTCTTTATGTGCTTCTTTAAATTTGATTGCCACATCTTCCTCTGTGCCTTTAGCTTCACGATTAAAAATTGAAATTTTAAATCCTTTTTGAGCTAAGTTTCTACTTAAACTCTTTCCCATTACTCCTAATCCAAATAGTCCAAATTCTGATTTCATTTGTAATTCCTTTGTAATTATTTCAACGATTTCTTCTGGTTTTAAACCAATATTTATTTCCAAAGCTTCCTTTGGTTGTTCTAAAGTATCAAACTGAGATTGTAATAAATCTGGCGACATAAAATGATTTTCTCTCTTTTTTAATCGCTCCAAAATTTGATGAAAACTTCCTGCTAAATGAACCCATTTAACCTGATTTTGAATGTCGGAACTTAAAATATCTCGATAAGATTTTTTTAAAGCAGAACACACTATAACACAGCTTTTGTCTTGCAATTGCTTCTTTGCCAATTCATTAAGCGTTCGCAACCAACCGTAACGATCTTCATCATTCAGGGGAATGCCACTACTCATTTTGTCTATATTTGATTGTGGATGAAAATCGTCCCCGTCAAAAAACGGCATATTAAGTTTTTGAGACAGTATCTTGCCTATTGTACTCTTGCCGCAGCCAGAAACACCCATTACAAATATTACATTGTTTAAATTCATATTAATTTTGAATTAAACTGTATTACTGTTTATTAGGTGCAGAACCAGGCCCAATAGAAGCATCTTTAAACCAAACTTCTGCGTAACAGCCATTGGCATATTGTTTTTCTATATCTCCATTATAAGTTTCTGAACCTGTGTACCAAACAATATTTTCTTCAGGATTCTTTCCATTGGTTTGGTTATAAGCTCCTTGTTTAAAATTTTGAATTTCTCCGGCATAAGCATTCTCACGTTCAACACCATCTCGACCAATGGCCGCGTATAAGTCCCAAATTTGTTGAGGAATCGCTTCCTTTGTTGAAAAATCAGATTTTAGTAAGTTTTTCGTGAAGGTTTTTGTTTCGTGGCCTTTACTTTTAAATGTAAGATACATAATACCTTCATAAACATTTATTTCATAACTAAATTCTTCACCTAAAGCAATACCCTCTTCTGGTTCTGCGGGATATGTATCCGGACTTGTACCTACAACAGACATATCATACCCCCAAACAGCAGTTGAAAAATCCCATCTACCTGAGTTATCATCTCCCGCTGTATTTATTTCATAATTCCAAAACACCGAGCCTTTTTTATGCCCTGGGAATTTTTTATAGAAAATTTTAAGAGGTTCATTTTCATGCCCTTCTTTACCGTGTATTTGTCCAACTACTACCGAATACGATGCAGCAACCCGAGCATCACCTGACGTTGACACATGCTGTACTTTTAAGGTTCCAGTTAATTTGCCTCCTTCTTCGGGCGTCCAGGTTTCGGTTTGACCTAATTCTGTTCTTGTATTGCTTGATGTGCGAGAAGTAATGCCTGAATTTGGTGTTTTATAAACTACCCAATCCGTAACGCCATCATTAGTAACATAGAAAAAATCTTTATGTTCCTTTTTTATTAAATCTTTAAAACTTGTACCATCTCCACAAAGAATACTGAATTGTTCCATAATTGGAATTACATCACTTGGGTAAACTTTGGCTTTTTCTTCAGTTGTTTCCGTTTTTTTAGCTGAATTAAAGCAGCTATTAAGTAAAAAGGCCATGCCAACCAATAAAAAAGATAGCCTTACGGACTTGATGGTTTTGGTGTTCATTATAGTTAGTTTAGTTGTTGTTTAGTTTCTTCAATTGGAGCATTAAGATACTGCTTAATCAATTAACATTTAAAGAATTTGAAGATTTTACAAGAAAATATTTCAAACAATTAAATGACATCTTAAATCAATACTAATATTGGTGCGCCAATTTGGTTTACCAAATATAACATTATTTACTTAGTATTAAAATATTTTTTACAATTGATGTTAAAAAATCCTAAAACAACAGCTTCAAAAGACGTTTTATAATTAAATAAAGGTGTATAATTTATTCTAGAAAACAATAAAATCATCAGAATTATTGAGGAAAATAACCTAATTCTTAATGATATAATCGAGGTTGACTGAAGAAAGTCACCGGAAAAGAAATTGAAAGAAAGTTTGATTTTAAAAAAAATGTGGCATTCTTATTTAAAAAAGTGACACCATTATTAGAAGAAAAGTGAGCTCTAAATTATTTACAAAAACCAAGTAATAGTTACCCATTTATTTTAGTATTAATTAGAGGGTGTTTGAAGAAGTGTAGCTACAAACCAAAGCCATAAGCCAAACGTACCATTAATTGTGCTAGTCCCGTATCAGCCACTCCATCTTTTATCATGGGAAAATCTTTTAAAAATTCATATCGCAAACTAATATCCACATATTTGGTAGCATAACCAACACTAGGACAAAAAAGCATGGAGTTTTCCTTATATTCTTTTGTTATTGAAAAAGCACCGCCTAATTCGCCCATAACATAAAACTCATTAGCAAATAAAAATGTTTTATAACCTACCTTTACGGGAATATATCCAAAGTCATCTCCGTCTTTCACAAATAAATTATTATATCCAGCTGTAAAACACAAGGAATACGCACTCGAAATATTATATTGTAATCTAGCATCAGCCCCTAACACATAATTGTACGGGTCATTTAAAGGCAAGCCGCCATTAAGCCCTACTCCAAACTTAAAATTTCTATTATAACCATCTACACTTTGTTGGGCTATTGAAAGATTACTATAAATAAATAAACAAATAAGAACTAGAAATTGTATTGGTTGCTTCATGGTAATTTATTGAATTATCATTGATTAAATAATATTTTGAAACTATAATAAATAGCAGGTATGCAAATATGCGACACACTGTTTATTAAATATTTACAACATATTTTACTTATATTATAGAATTTCCATTTTTTAATTAAACCTTTATTCTCATAATTGATTTAAAAGACTATTTTCTTTTGAAGTCAATCAAAATCTCAATACAGCACATTTTTAGTTTGTACCCTATTTACTTTTATATCAAGAGATTTGGTGTCATTTGGATAGCCAATTGAAACCACAAAATTCATTTAGAATCCAACATTATGAATATTATAGGAAACATTATTAAAGGAGTTATAGATATTACCGATCAGTTAACACCAGAAAACAGTCCGGCGAAAAACCAAAAAGAAGTATTGAATAAATTATTAACTGAAGCTAAAAACACCGCATTTGGTAAGTTTTATAATTTTGAAGAAATATTGGAGTCCGAAGATATTCAAAAAAGCTATTCTAATAAGGTACCATACTTTGATTATAATAAAATAAATGATGAATGGTGGTGTAAACTTCACGAAGGCCAAACCAACGTTACTTGGCCAGAAAACCCAAATTATTATGCATTAAGTTCTGGAACTACAGGAAAAACTAGCAAACGAATTCCTGTTACTGATGCGATGATTGAAAACATAAAATCTGCAGGTATTGCTCAAATTATTGCTTTAAGTCATTTTGATTTACCTGCTTCATTCTTTGATAAAGGTATTTTAATGCTAGGAAGTTCCACAGATTTAATTGAAAAAAAAGACCATTTAGAAGGTGAAATTAGTGGAATAAGTGCCCATAATATACCTTCGTGGTTTAGAGGTTACTATAAACCTGGGGAAAAAATCGCAAAAATAGACGATTGGGATGAACGCGTTAGAAAAATTGCAAAAAAAGCCAAAGATTGGGATATTGGAGCCATAAGTGGTATACCTTCTTGGATTGAATTAATGCTTAATGAAGTGATAACCTATAATAAAGCCAAGAATATACATGATATTTGGCCTAACTTAGAAGTTTACACCTCTGGCGGCGTGGCTTTTGGTCCTTATGAGAAAAGTTTTAACGCCCTGTTAGGTAGACCCATTACTATAATTGACACTTACCTTGCTTCCGAAGGTTTCATTGCCTTCCAAGCCAGACCTGAAACTGATGCCATGCAACTGGTAACAGATGGGGGCATATACTTTGAATTTGTTCCGTTTAAACCTGAATTCATAAATCAAGATGGTTCATTAGTTGCAAATGCTCCTTCGCTAACCATAGAAGAAGTGGAACTAAACCAAGACTATGTTCTTTTAATTAGTACAGTTTCTGGTACGTGGAGATATATTATTGGTGACACAATTGAATTTACCGATTTAGAGCGTGCAGAAATAAAAATTACGGGACGCACTAAATTTTTCTTAAACACAGTAGGCTCTCAACTCTCGGTTAACAAACTAGATGATGCCGTTAAACATTTAGAAGAACATTTTAATATAAAAATTAAGGAATACACCATTGCGGCAAAACGTTTTAATGAGGAATTTTATCATAGCTGGTACTTTGGAACAGAAGATACTGTTGAAGCAGATGCGATGGCAGATGCTTTAGACGAGTTTTTAAAACAAGCCAACAAAAATTACCGTGTAGCAAGATCAAAAGCTTTAAAAGGGGTGAAAGTAAAAACCATTTCACCAGAGCTGTTTTACGATTGGAATGCTGCGAATAAAAAGAAAGGCGGACAAGTAAAAATGGAACGTGTTATGAATGAAGAAAAATTTGCTGAATGGGAAACATTTATTGCGAATAAATAATCACCTACTCTGTGTTTGAAAGTGCTGCTCTATCTTCTCGCTCTTCAACTAAAAGCATTATTTCCTCAGGCGATAAATAGAATCGTTTGATTCTATTTGTATAAATTTCAGGAAACCCCGCTTCATTAAGAATAAAATTCTTGGTTGCCAGAATGTAGTGTTCCATACCATGAGCTACAGCATAAGTATCTGCAATGCGCTCCGCCTTTTTTAAAGCATTTTCTGAAAATAGGTAACCCAAACCAAATCCTATTAGGTTTAATCCGCTTCTGTTTTGATAATCCATAACATGACCCAACTCATGACCCAACCAACCTATTAACACCTTGGACGGAATGTTTTTTGTATAATAAACGGTGTCTGAAATTTTAAAATTTTCACTTATCAGAATTTTATATTTACGCTTTGATGGTGAACTAAAAACACTCCAAAAATCGGGCTGTGCCTGCATAGTCGATTTTTTAATTTTACTCTTAAACTTAAACTCTATCGGAACATCCTTTAATTCAGGATAATGTGATAAAGCCGTTTTAACTTCATTTTCAATAGAATTTGGATAAATATGTTGTGCACTCAAAGAATATAATTTTAAAAAGATTAATACTAAAATGAAATAATTTTTCATCACAATTGGCTTTATAATAATGGACTAAAAAATTTAGCAAGCCCTTCTATAAATTTTTGAGATTTAGATCTGTTTTTAAACGCATCATAATTCAATTTTACTGCATTGTCACATTCTTTATTAAACTCATCTAATATCTCTTTCGTTATGGTTTTATCGTAAATAACAGCATTGGTTTCAAAATTATGCTCAAAACTCCTTTGATCAAAATTTCCAGAACCTACAGAAGCAATTTCATTATCTATAATAATAACTTTACTATGCGAAAAACAATCTCTAACAAACACGTTGATACCTACTGATAAGAATTCCTCAAAATTTGAAAACATAGAATAAGTTGCCAATACGGAATCGCCTCTTTTAGGAACCAACAAATTAACTTCAATCCCACTTTGTGCTGCAATTACCAATGCTTGTAACACCGCACTGCCCGGAATAAAATAAGGGTTTGCTATAAAAATATTATTTTCAGCTAAGCTTATCATGGCAATATACTGCTGCATGATGGCGGGTTGATTGGAATCTGGCCCACTAGTAACTATTTGAACCGACGAATAACCAACTTTTTTGGGCTTCGGAAGATACTTAGGTTCCAAAAGCATTCTTTTTTTACTAGAAAAATGATAATCCTTTATAAAAACGCGGTGTAAACTATTAACAACAGGTCCTTCTAACTTAACATGTAAATCTTTCCATACCCCTAAGGTTGATATTGGTTTTATATATTTATCTGAAATATTAAAACCTCCGGTAAAACCAATGGTTCCATCAACAATGATTATTTTACGATGATTTCTATAATTTAAAGTAAAAAGCAAGTTGCCAAAACGCAATGGCATAACTGGATAGGTTTTTACTCCAATACTCCGAAAACGCTTCTTTAATTTTCCGCTAAAGGAGAAACTACCAAACGAATCATAAATCATTCTTATCACTACGCCTTCTTTTATTTTGGTTTTAAACAATTCATAAAATCTATCTTGTAAATCACCATTTTCAAAAATATAATATTGTACATGGATAAACTTTTTTGCATTTTCAATTGCCTTAAAAATAGCACCAAAAGCTTCATCACCATTATTAAGAATTTTAACATTATTACCTTCTGAAGCGTACAAATACGTAGTATTAAGAATTAGTTTAGATAGTTTTTTAGATTTTTCGGAAGTAAACTTACTTTCAAACCTATCTCGCAATTCTTGCTCTACTTCAACATTATACAGATTTTCCTTTTGAGATCTTTTCAATCTGAAAAATTTAAATTTTCGTCGATTAACCCCAAACAGGTAGTATAACAAAGCACCTGCAAATGGAAATACCATGATGGTAAATACCCAACTTAAAGATTTTGTTGCTCTCGAACCATACATAATGACACTGTATATGGCCCATAGGTTTATAGCAAAATATAATATGATTAGCACTTTATTCATTTCAAAAAAAGCTAGAATAGTAACAAGATATCAGCAAGGCCATATACTTTTTTGAGTCCCAACAACGGTATCGATTTAATAATTAATATCAAATTAAATACTAAAATTACCAAACCATAGACTTAATTGATTTAAAAACTAACCCAATCACTTGCTTCTTTTTGGGTTATAATCAAAAGCGATTGTGTTAATTTTTTAGTGTAATATACTCGTTATTTGTATAATACCTTTAAAGAATTTAAACATATGGGCATGATAGCAACCAAGGATAATCAAATTAAGTTATACTACAGTTCTGAAACGTCAATAGGAAAACAAACTTATGCCTATGTTGTTTCATCCGAAAAAAAAGTATTAGCTATTGATGTTTCTAAGACCAAAGTACCCGGTAGCCATTGGGTAGAAATAGCTGATGGCCTGGATATTGAAATTAATAAGTTAATAAATAGAGATCACCCAGATTTTGTTAACCAATATGGGAATAAAGCGATTGATTTAGACCAACACGATTGGCTTCGTATACTAGAAAACCATCCCGAAACATTAGCATTTCCAGTGGTAATTATGGCTGATAAAATTGTTGCCATTCATTCTC
Source organism: Mariniflexile sp. (assembly GCF_041583155.1). Taxonomy (GTDB): domain Bacteria; phylum Bacteroidota; class Bacteroidia; order Flavobacteriales; family Flavobacteriaceae; genus Mariniflexile. Next base: position 57,443 of record NZ_JBFHGK010000002.1, on the reverse strand, counting down.
CTTCCGATTTTGTTAAGTATATGGATCCGGATTCCAAAAACAAGTAAACATTTCATTAATTCTAATTTATGACCATTCTAAAGGGAAAAAAGATTAGTCTATTTTTGTTTTTAATAGGTTTCTTTACACTTAGTTATTTCCTTTTACAGTGGTGGGCAAAAAACTACGTTGAGGACTTTTTATCACAAAAACTTCCTTCTGAATTGGAATTAAAACATGCTGATTTAAACATTAACATCCTATTTGGCAATGTTACTTTACATGATGCTATTATTAAAATTAAAAGTACCGATTCTCTTAAACATCATACTTTTTTAGAATTAAAAAGTCTCGACTTAAGAAGCCTTAAATACTCGGATTTACTGTTTAATGAAACCCTTTCCCTATCTAAAATTGTTTTAAAAGAACCAAAAATCCGTTTTTATCCTGACAGAAAATCAAAACCTAACAAACAGAAAGCTAAGCCTAAAAAAAAGGGAATTAAAGACATTGAATTTAACGAGTTAAACATTGTAAATGGTGGCATAACAATTTTTGATGCTAAAACCGACCGTATTAAATCTTCTGCGGAATCTTTGAATTTAAAAGTTTCAGAAATTAAAATAGATTTAAAACCTAATGTTAATAAACCTTTCTCCTTTAAGGCTTACGATTTAAAAGCCAGAAACGTCATTTTAGGAAATTCTAATTATGAAACATTTAAAATAAGCCAGTTAAACTTAAATAAAGATACCTGGAAATTAGAAAATTTACAAATTGTACCCAAATACAGCAAAACAGCTTTGTCTCAACATTTAAAGAAGGAGCGCGATCATATTATTTTAAACATTCCAAAAGTATTTTTAAACAACGTAGATTTTAATTTTTTTGAAAACCGTTTTGGTATTGTTATAACTTCAGCGGAAATAATTAATCCAAAATTAAAAGTTTACAGAGATAAATTATTACCAGATGATTTAACTGTAAAACCACTGTATAGTAAATCTTTAAGAAACTTAGATATTAATTTAGCAATCAAAAAAACCGAAATAAAAAACGGCTATATTTCTTATGCTGAATTAGTTGAAAAAGATAAAAATGCAGGTGAATTATTTTTTAACCAGGTTGATGCCACAATAAACCAGATAAGCAACCATAAAAATGCCGATACAACAGAAATAAACATACATTCAAAACTTATGGGAACAGCACCTCTAGAACTCCAATGGCGTTTTGATGTAAATAATACCACCGATGCATTTGAGGTATCGGGTTCCATAAATAATTTACAAGCTAACCTTTTAAATCCTTTTTTTAAACCTAATTTGAATGCTTTGGCTGAAGGTACACTTCAACAAATGTTTTTTACATTTTATGGTAACACTTTAGAAGCTAAAGGAGAAATGAAAATGAAATATGAGGATTTTGAGTTTAAGATACTACGCCAAAATAGTTTTAAAATAAATAAGGTACTAACTACAATAGGAAACCTTTTTATAAGTGATGGCTCTAAAACAGATCCTGAAGGCTTTAGACATGGAGCTATTGAAGCAGAACGAGATGCTACCAAATCCTTTTTTAACTATTTATGGATAAACATTAAAAATGGCGTTATAAGCACTCTTACAGGCAATGGAAATCAGAAAAAATGAGTTTGAGTGACTCTATAAATTACTTTTCTTTCAACTTAATTGAGAAAGCCTTTAAAAGATTACACATTAAAAAAGAAAACCGCTAAAAATAAAGATCTACCTCTCCTTTTTAGCGGCTAAAATCAAATCCCCATTCAATTTTATATTGTATAATTCAATCAGTAAAAACCAACCAAATTTTGTATTACCATACGATTAAATCTTTTTTCTTCCGGTAATTAATGAAAAAATAAAGAGTACTAGAAATATAAAAAACAGCACTTTTGCGATGCTAGCAGCACCAGCCGCGATACCTCCAAAACCTAATACCCCTGCTATAATTGCTAAAATGATAAATGTAATTGTCCAGCGTAACATAATTTCTATTTTTAAGTTAGTATTTAAAGTGTATTATTGTCTCTAACAATAAGCACTTCCTTATATATCAAATTTAACAAATAACTAAAAGTATCATTAACGCAAACGGTTTAGATGTTAACCCTAAAACATTTAAAATCAACTAAATATTTCATGATTACAGAAAAAAAGAGAGAAAAATAAACATATTTTTCTCTCTTCCTCTCTAACTACTTACATTGATAAAATAATTAATGTAAATCTTCAATATTTTTATTCGACCTAACCTTAAGATCTCTATATATAGGTTCATTCTGTTCTTTGATGTTTATTTTTGGCACCAGTAATTCTAAAACTTTGAAAATAATATATCCTAATAAAACTCCTATTACTATGTTTAATATCATCTTTTTTGTTTTTTACATAATCAAAATAAGTTGATGTATTCCGTATATTTATTTTTGATTCGTTTTCAAAATGACTAAATCAATTCCAAATAATTATTAAAATTCAACGATATAACCCTATCAAAAAAAAACAGGGCCTAGGTTAAAATGAAATCCGTATTAAGCTGTAATTGCTAATCTGTTCTGACTATTCTGATAGTGTTTAGGACTACAATTATACTTGGCTTTAAAAATTTTAGAAAAGTAACTTCTACTGGTAAGTCCAATAGTATATACTATTTCTGAAATATTAAGTTCTGATGTTCTTATTAAATTTTCGGCAGCTTCCACCCTAACATTTCTTATAAAATCGGTTACGGTTCTGTTGTGCATAATTTTAAATCCTTCTTGTAATTTTATAGGAGATAAACCGGATTTTTTGCTTAAATATTTTAAACTATATTGAATTTCCGGATAGTTTCTAATAAATTCTGAAATGTCCCTTAAGGCTTCCATATCCGATTGCGATAAAGAACTTAGGCTGTTTTCAGCATTCATCAAATCATCTTTATGCTGTTCTAACTCTAAGGCTAATATTAGGTATACAGTACTATTAATTAGCAAATTCCTAATCAATCCTTTTTGATTTATACTGTTAAGATGCTCTATTTTTTCTGAAATTTTTAAATTCAATGACCCTATATAAGCAAGCTGATTGTTCTCCTGATTAATTAAAAAGGTGTTTTGTAAATGATTTTTTAATTCTTTATCGGAAACAGACAAAACATCTACCGTAATCATAGATACCTTAACTTCTTCGTTTTTTTCGAAAAATAGATAGGTTTTGTTTTTTGCTGAATTTGAAAAAATACCCGTTTGAAATTGCTCCAGTTTATTTCTTTCTCCATTTTTTCCAAAACTTTGCATCAAAGAACCTTTGGAACAATACCCGAAATGAACAGAATTAGAATTATCATGCCTATAAGTAAGCGTTACAGCTTCTTTTAATACTATATCATATTCGATATAAGAAATAGCAGGCTCTACCGATATTCCTGAAACAAACCCTTTAGCGACTTCATTATTAATTTCCAAGCGGCATTCTTTAGATTTAATTTGAAGTTCTCCTCCCAATTGCTTTTGTATTTGCTCAAAAATTGTTGAAAGTTTATTTGAAGTTATTGATATCGTGTTCATAATGTTAATATTAAAGTTATTCTGCAAGCTTCACGGTTCTATAAAACAGTTGTTATATTATTTATCACTAGTTGAAAATGGATTCAAATCACTATTCTGAATTTGGGACGGTGTCATATAATTCAACATAAATTCTTCCAGGTTTAAAGTGCGTTTAACGATTGCATATTGGGGCGTTTTAAAGCTTAAATTTTTCATGGCTGTGGGTTTAAATTATACTTGATCCTTTTCTGTTTTACAAATTTGCAACAATAGTGTAGGGATACTGTTACACAATTTTTTCGTTATTTTATATAATTATAATAACAGGCCACTTATTAAGAAAAAATTAAGAATTTTTGACATCAATTTTCTATTAAACAACCTAAATATTAGTTAGATAGATTTATATCTTTAATACTAATGAGGTTAATAGTTTTATTAATACGATTAAATCTATTGGCTAAAATCACCTTATTTTGAAAAAATATTTTTCATGAAGAACAAAGCTCCCACTACACACGAAAATGTTACATTCAAACTAACTCACCTACCGAGTCTGTTAGTTAACACCTATAAATCATGGATTGCTAAAGAACCTTTTAAATTAGGAGCCGTAGTGGCATATTATGCAATACTATCGCTTCCTGCTTTACTCATTATTATTCTAAATTTAGTTGGAACCATTTGGGAAAGAGAACTCGTGCGAGGTGAGTTGCATGCCGAAATGTCTTCTGCTTTAGGTGCCGATACTGCAACAGCCATTTTAAATATGATTGTTGAAAAAGGAGACCAACCCACATCCATATTTGCCACATTATTAGGTATTGGCGTTTTATTGTACGGTGCCACTGGTGTATTTTATCAGTTACAAAATGTTTTAGATGAAATTTGGGAAATTGAACCAAACTATTCCAATGAATTTATTTCTACGTTAATTGGAAGAGCCAAAAGTTTTGGATTTATATTAATTTTCGGGTTTCTTTTACTTATTAGTTTTGCACTCACGGCTCTCCTAACTGCATTTGCTAACAGAATTTCCAGTTTATTTTCATCCGAGATTGTAGGTTTAGCTTATCTAACCGATATATTAATTTCCCTGGTATTTATTTACATTTTGTTTGCGGCTATGTTTAAATATCTGCCAAGTAAACATATCAGATGGAAGGCTGTGCGTGTTGGTGCTGCGTTAACCGCCTTTTTATTTATCTTAGGAAAATACGTTCTGTCCTATTATTTTGGAAAAACAGAACCGGGTTCTACATACGGTGCCGCCGGATCCATTATTATTGTAATGCTTTGGACGTCGTATTCCAGTTTAATCTTGTTTTACGGAGCACAATTCACCAAAATTTACTCGGATAACTATTTGATAACCGACAGCTAATTTTAAAAATATTAAACTTCAAAAATAAACTGTTTATATTATTCACTTTTTTGATTGGGCTAAAAATTCTTTTTAAATGAGTTAATAGTTTGACTGGTTTAAACATAATTTTATCCAATACTTTGGAAGGAATATTCACCAAAAAAATAAAATTATGAAATGCATTCTTTGGTTTACAGCTGCTATTTTAATATTCGTTTGGATATTAGGCGTTTTTGGTTTTATTGCTGGTATAGCCACTGGAGTATTAATTCATTTTTTATTGGTAATTGCCCTAATTGTAATAATTTACAATATAATGTCTGGGCGAAAATCATCTGATAAATCTTAGAAAAACAATATTTTTATAAATAATCTATAAAATGAAACGATATACAACAGCCGTTTGGAGCGGTACAGTAAAAGAAGGAAAAGGATATTTAATGTCTGAAAGCAAGGCCTTAAATAACATGCAATACTCTTACAACAGTCGATTTGAGAATGGTACTGGTTCTAATCCGGAAGAACTCATGGCGGCAGCACATGCCGGGTGTTTTACGATGCAATTTAGTGCCGATTTAACGAAAGCAGACTTCATTCCCGAGGTATTGGAAACCAAATGTTTTATTATCATGGAAGATGGGATAATCACAAAATCTGATCTTAACGTTACTGCAAAAATTCCTAATATTTCAGAAGAAGAATTTCAAAAAATAGCCCAAGGTGCAAAGGAAAATTGTCCGGTTAGCAAAGCGTATAAAGCTTTAACTATTACTCTTGATGCTAATTTAGATAATACTATAGATTAAATAAATTACTCACCCAAAACATTTTCTCTCACATTATGTTACAAAAATCACTTTTAATATATCTCGCAGATGATGACAATGAAGATCGCATGCTTTTCAAAGAAGCATTAGATGAGTTAAATATGAACGTTAAAATTAAAGATTTCGATAATGGTGTAACACTTATGGAGCATCTTTTAATGAAAAATAAACCCTTGCCAGATGCTATCTATTTAGATTTAAATATGCCTCTTATGAACGGAGAAGAATGTTTATCTGACATTAGAAACGAATCTTTTTTAGCACATATTCCAGTTATTATTTATTCAACTTACATTGATGAAGTGATGACTGACAGACTAAAAAGTAATGGTGCTAATTGGTACCTAATGAAACCTAATTCATTTTCAAAACTTAAAAGTTTACTTCAAAAAAGTTTAAATTACATTGCCAATACCCATAATAATACTTCGCACGAAACAATGGAGTTTATGATTATTACATAACGATACACTTTAAACGTGTAAAATGATGAATAATCAAACCTCCATGCTTTATCAAAATCAACCCTTACTTTACCTAGGTTTAAGCCATATGTATACGACACTCTTGTGCACAGGCAACGCAAGAGGCCGCACAAGCTTGGCAGTGTTCATTATCATGTTGTTTACATTGCTCCGCACACCACTCACAAATTTCGGCGCATAAACCACAATACTTTTTCGCAAAATAACTATCGGCTATCATAAATTTAATGCAAACCAAACAAGCTTCTACACAAAGCATACAACAACTTGGACATTCATTTTTACTTTCCTTGCCCAGCATAGCAGAAAGACATTTTTGACAATCTATTATACATTGCTGGCAGGCCGCTATACAACTTTCATAACTACGTATCATATTCTTTATTTTAAGATTAAACTATTATTCCCAAGTTATAAGATTATAGGAAATTTAATTTTCTCAAATGCAAAAAAAATTAACGCATTACATTATTTATCAGTAGTTTAAAAAAACTTATTAAAAGAAAAGACTTAATTGATTTATTGTACAGGGAAGTATATTACAAATTCAGAACCTACAGCTTCTGTTCCAAAAGCGGTTATGTAACCATTGTGGTTTTCTAGAATTTTTTTACAGATTGCTAACCCAATTCCTGTACCGGAATATTCGGTTTTTTGGTGCAAACGCTGAAATACTTCAAAAATCTTATCGGCGTATTGCTGCTTAAACCCAATACCGTTATCCTTAAAAGCTATTTTATGGTAATATTTATAATCCTTTGCGTTTAAGTTCGATAAATCTGTTGCTAATATTTTGCTGTATTTAATCTGAAGTATAGGTGATTCGTCCTCTTTTCTGTACTTAATAGCATTTGTAAGCAAATTAGTAAACAACTGTTCAATTTGGAAAGTTACACCCTTTATTTCCGGAAGCCTATCTGCTGTTATGGTTGCGTTAGAACTTTGAATACTAGTGGTTATATCCTCCTGAACTTTATCTAAAAGCTGGTTTAAGTCTATAGTTTCAAACTCATCTTTTGTAATGTTAATCTTAGAGTACGCCAACAAATTCTCAATAAGTGATTGCATTCGGTTGACCGCCTTAATTACTTTACTGAAATAATCTTTACTTCTATCCGAAAAATTTTCAGCTTCATTATCCTGAATTCTTAAGGCAAACAACTGGATTTTACGAAGTGGTTCTTGTAAATCGTGACTGGCTACACGGTTGAAAGATTCCAATTCTGCATTTTTATTTTTTAATTCTAAGTTACTCTCCAGCAATTTTTCTTCAGCAACGATGGTTTCGGTTACATCCTGCACAACGCCAATCATTATCTCCTTACCATTTTTAGTAATAAATTGTCCATTCGTTTTAAAATACTTTACAACACCCTGTTTGGTAATTATTCTATATGTGTGCTCGGTAATTTTACGTTCTGATATTGTTTCTGCTCCAATTCTATCATACTCTTCTAAATCTTCTGGGTGTACAAACGATCTATAAGTTTCAAAATTAGAATCAAATTCTTTTGGCCTACAACCCAACATTTCATAAAAATTATCTGAAATTTCAGATTCACCGCTTTCCATATGCCAAATAAAATTGCCAATTTTAGCTATACGTTCAGCTCCTGTTAAGATAGAGTTTTGTATAATAAGCTCTTCATTCAAATTAATTAATTGATTAGCTTTTTCTTTATCCTCAGTAACATCTCGAGTTGTTACGGTTACCCCGTCTCCTAATTTAATGGCTGTAGCTCTAAACCATCTTAAAGTACCATCTTTTGTAAATGGGGTCTCATAATTAACGGGTTTATCCGTTTCAACAGCTTCAACTAAATTTTCAAAAACCCCAGATTTAAAAGTAGTTGGGAACACTTCCGACATTTTTTTATTCTTTAAATTATCGGGAAGATCTCCTGTAAGCGGACTTATTTTATCATTAACAAATAAAACTTCGAAATCTATAATTTTTCCTTCTTTTGTTCTAATACTTTTAAAACTCATTACAATATGTGAAATGCTTTTAAAAATGTTAGTTAATAAGGCGCGGTTATCTAATAATTTTAAATTCTGATTTTCTAGTTGTTTTATAAAATTCAGTTCCTTTTCCTTAGCTTCTTCTTCGGCTGTAGAATTACGTGAGGTTAAAAGTACCCCTTCGGCAAGTGGTGTTACTAAAGAATGAAACCACATTTTTTTACCCTCAACATCTATTTGTCTATCAAAAACCACCTTAATATTTTCATTATAAGACGTAATAAGTTCTTCCAATGCTATTTTGGAGCTATGTAAAGGATGTGCATTTAAAACAGTTTCCCCAACAAGCGCTTCGGGTTCCAAACCTAAGTAATCGCGATTACAATCGTTGGCGAATACAATTTTAAAATCTATAATTTCTTTAGAATTATTGAAAACAGGTTCATAGTAATTTACAATGTTATCTGTTGTAGCTAAAACATTTTTTAAAAATGCTTCCGATTTTCTAACCTTCAATTTATTAGTGTAGATTCTAAAAAAGGAGATTAAAAACACCGATAAAGCAAAAAATCCTAAAACCAACAACATACTAGGTGTTAAGGATTTGTAAAAACTATAATTAACTTTTCGCTCTTTCATTAAATGCTCTTCATCCGCGAGCATTCTTTCCTTAATAACTTTAATGTCATTAAGTGTTTTATTAATTTTTAATCTATATTCCTGATCATTATTTAAGGCATCCAAACCTTGTAGAGAGCTTGTATCTTTAAGATAAGTAAGTTGGTTGTATAAACTATTTAATAGGGTATTTAACGGTTTAATACGTATGGCATGTACGCTATTATCTTGTGTAAGCACCTTTAAAGAATCTAATATTGATTTACCTTCCTGTTTATAGGCTTCAAAAATTTCATCTGATGATTCATTATGAATTAAATCTTTCCTAAATTCTTCCGATTGGGCTTTAGAATAATGATTTGTAAGATTACCAATAGCATTATAAACCTGCAGGGTATGTACCACCATTTCCGCAGATTTTTGTGTATTCATTATCTGTCTGTAAGTAATGCTAGTAGTAACTAACAACAGCATTACTGCAACAAACAATAGAACGATATAGGTTTTTGTTGAAGTATATAAATGCTTAAAACTCATATAGGGCTAAACGCGAAATATAAAATTTTCTTTATTTAATTGAGATGCGTGGTTTATGAAATTAATTTTTAAAGTTTTCTCAACAATTTCACATAATTTTATAAAACAGCTGGGCTTATTAATATAAATATTGGCGCCTTTTTGAAAAGATTCTTCAATATCTTTATCTGAAGACGAAGTGGAATACATAGCAATAAACAGATCTTTTAATTCTGGTTTGCTTCGAATCTCGGTTAAACACTGCATACCATTTACTATAGGCATATTAATATCTAAAAAAATTAAACTTGGAAGTTGAATATTAGGTTGAAAAAGGTAGTCCAATAACTCTTGTCCGTGTTTAAAAAGAGATAAGGATGTTTTCAATGAAATTTCCTCTAATGCTTCACTAAATAGCATTCTATCATCTTCATCGTCATCTACTAATACTATATTATAAATTGTGTTGTTCATTAAGTAAGGGATTTCTTGTAAAGTTACTACAATATATTGTTTATTATACAAATAATTCAAAAACCTTACATTAATCTGAATATAGCATTGTAAATTAAAATGAAAAAGACAAATACTTTTCCAGTTAACGACGTCGCAAAAATTATCTATTTCACCTAATTAGTAGGTTAATTTAAAGAGCTTTAATTAATAATAGCCTCATCTTTAGAAACATTTTCTTTAGGTACTTTTTTGAAAAATTCAGCAAGTTCCAAATCGGCACTTGGTCCGTAACCAAGCAGAAGCGTTCCTTTCTCATTTTTACTCGTTTTAATTACATAGAGTATGGACATATCGGATGGATCGCTCATGCCTTCATACCTATGCTCCGCTACGATAAAAATATCATTTGGTTTATACTCGTTTTTAGTTTCATTATTCACTAATTTTTCATTTTGGTAATGAAAATTAGCTGTAAATCCCTTATTTTGATATAACTTAATGTAATCTTTCTCGTGTTTTGCAAATTCATTCTCCATTTCATTAATTTTTAATATTGCTAATAAGTTAAAAGCCTTAATTGGTGTTTCAAATATGACAGTTTAATTTTAATAAACTTAACCCTATTAAATTCTATTTTAACGCAATCACTTAAATTGAATTCATCTATTTTCAAACTATCTATTCCCAATAAATAATCATAACATCCTAGTTAGCAGAAAAGTTGCCAAAAGCCATAGAATTAAACTAAGCAGGCCACCTATTATTAAAAAATGTTTAAAGCGATAATTCCCTATACCGTAAATTAAGGTATTAGTTTGATAACCCATTGGTGTAAAAAAACTAAAATTAGCTGCAAACATAATAGCTAGAATAAATGGCTTAAAATCTAGGTTCATACCCTGCGCCACCGAGATAGCAACAGGCGTCATGATAATAGCCGTGGCATTATTACTAACCACACCACTTAAAAACATAGTGACTAAAAAAAGGGTCCCAATAATAATATAGTCTGGCTGGTTGGATAAAAATCCTAATAACTGATCTGAAACCCAAACATCTGTACCTGTATTATGCATAGCAAAACCTAAAGGAATCATACCCGCAAGAAGAAAAAATATTTGCCAGTTTACTTTCTTGTAAACAGTATTTAATTCTAGGTTTTTTGTTAGTAATAATAGGCATACCCCAGTTAAAGCACTAACCATAATTGATAAAAAGCCCATGGCTGCCAGAAAAATTACTAAAATAAGAACGGCTAAGGAAAAGTTTCTTTTAAACTTAGAGTTAACGCCTACTTTATCGAATTCCTGCAAGATCACTACATTTTCCATGCTTTGTAAGCCAGGTAGCTTTTCTTTTGAAACCTCAACCAACAATCGATCGCCTGCTTTTAAAACCAGACGGTTCATACTGCTTCGCACCATGCGTTCTTTCAGGTTAATAAGTGTTTTTCTTTTTTTAATGGCTAAAGGAATAGCATCTTGAAGCATAAAACTACGTAAACTCCCCATCGTTTTACCTAATAATGAAGCTCCCGGCAGCATTAAGATTTCTACAAAAACATGTTCATCTAATTCATTTTTTACGTCAGTAACCCCCTCGTTTTCATCCACTATTGCTTCCGTTTTTTTATCTTCATAAACACTTAAATTTTCTGAGGTTTTAATCCTAGCCAAATTTTCCAGGTTACACAATAATAGTAACTCATCACCTTCTTTTAATGTAATGTATTTCCCTGGAGAATTATGAACTCTATTATTACGAATAAGTTGTAACAACGAAATTTCGGGATTTTCAAATAAAAAGCTATCCTGTATTTTTTTTCCAATTAATTCAGAATCAGGATTAATACTAACTTTGGTTAAATAATTATCTATTTCATAATCTTTACCTAAATTTTTTGTTTTATCCCAAGGCAACCAGTGCAAAGACAGGGTCATATAAAGTACGGAAACACCTAAGAAAATAAGGCCTAAAACAGAAAATTCAAAAAAACCAAGACTCTCGGCTCCTAAATCTTTTGATACCGCATTCACAATCAAATTTGTAGAAGTTCCCATTAAGGTACAGGATCCTCCCAAAATACCTGCAAATGAAATGGGCAACAAGAGCTTAGATTGAGGAATTTTATATTTATCTGCAAGTTGATTAATAATTTTTATAAATACAATTACCACTGCGGTTGTACTTATAAAAGCCGAAATACCTGCTGTTACAAACATAAAAATAGGCGCCATTATATAAAGAGGTAAGGATTTAACCTTACCCATACCGGAAGTTAACCATTGAATTACTCCATTCTCTTCCATGGCGATGGCGAGTATCATGAGGGCTAATACCGCTATAGTTGCTGGATTAGAAAATCCACTTATACCTTCTTCTGGTGTTACTAATCCTAATAAGATGAGTGACACAATAATGAAAAAGGCTATTTTGTCTATAGAAAAAACCTCGAAAACAAAAAGCACTATGGTAACCAATAGCACCGAAAACATTAATATAATTTCGCTTTCCATTTATAAATTATGAATTGTGTTAACTATTTAAAGAATGCAACTTTCATCTTAATGAAAAAGCAAATATTAAGTACGCATGCATGCCGATTACCTACACGATAACAAAATAAACAACCTTGTAATGTGTTCTGACTAAGAAACTTTAGTAGAATTTACTAAATCCTGTAAATCCGATTTTTTTAAAGCCTTACCAAATAAGGCTTGACCCGGATCCATAATTCGAGTGTCGCTTAAACCTCCTATATACAAAGCATCAAACCCAATATCTTCTATCAATTGCTTACCTACAGTCCGCCCTTCCTGATCCTGAGCTGCAAAAGGAATTGCTATCCTTTTGGTATTACTAAATGCGTGTTCTTTTAATACCTTGGCAAAAATACTGTTAAACGCCTTTACAGTTTTGGCTGTACCAAATTTCATGGCTGTATATTCCGAGGAATTAAAATTGGCGTCGAGTACGCTTTGCGCAATGGCCCCGTCTCTTTCTGGGTACGGATTAGTAGCATCAATAATAACTTTATTGCTATACTCACCTGCATATAGTTCTGCAATTTCATCTATAGCTTTAAATGGTACTGCTAATAAATACACATCTGCATTAGCTTTAAAAGCTTCGGCCAAACTTGCCGCTTTAGCATTAGCTCCGGCTTCAAGGACCAAATCATTCAACTCATTTGGGTTCCTGGAGCTAAAAATCACTTCATGCCCTACCTTACTCCAATGCGTTCCTAAATTACCTCCTATGTTTCCACTACCTATTATTCCAATTTTCATAACAATTCTTTTAAAAATTAAACTCTTTATTTTGATACCATATTACAGTATGCTGTTAGTAAAGTATAAACACTAACAACATTATAATAAGGCAGATGGAAATTATCCAATTTAACATTTAAAGTTTAACCGAAACCAAACGATTATTAACGCAATAGATTAAAACATTAATATACAAATAGTTGTAAAAAAATCAAAATAAGTTTTAATGTAGCAGTTTAAATTTCAATTGTTTCTCAAGGCAGTAATAAGCTCCCCTTTATTCATTTTAGAGCGCCCAGAAATACCAATATTTTTTGCCTGTACGTATAATTCTTTTTTTGTCCTTTCTTCATAAGGTTTCGCTTTTCCTCCTTTTTTTCCCGCATTAGGGGTGTTGGCTATTCTTGCCGCTTTTTCCTTGCTGTAGCCTTTCTCACGAAGTGCTTCATATTGGTCTTCATTTTTTATACTTGGAATTCCCATTACGCTTTTAATTTAATGATACATAGTTTACTAATAACCCAAATTTTAATATAAAAAATCCAATTCGTTAACGCTATTGCATAATATTTTAACTTTAATCAAATAGCTGATTTACCGGCAATTGCATCAATAAATAAATCATTTGAGTTAAGCATAACTGAGTAGCTTATGTAATTTTATAATCAGAAAAAAGAATTCGTTTAATTAAAATTTAAAATTATGAACAAAGATCAAATAGAAGGAAAATGGAAACAAATTAAAGGTAAGTTTAAGCAAAAATATGGCGATGTTACCGATGATGATTTAACCTATTCTGAAGGAAAATTTGACGAAATGTTGGGTAGACTTCAAGAAAAAACAGGTAAAAAGAAAGAAGAAATTAAAAAAGAAATTGAGTCGTGGTAGAAGTTAAATTCTATCCATTAATAGCAATAACCTCCTAATTAACGTTAGGAGGTTATTTATTTTTAGCTTTTAAACAAATAATTAAATAAGGTTAAAAAAAAAGGTAGACAACATAGTCTACCTTTTCCTTTACACTAAAGGGATTTATTACTGAAAAGGGTGGTATTCAAATTTTTGACCACCAACGGAAGCATCGGCCATAAGACCAGCTTTAGGCAATGTAAAAATTAACACCCCATCGGAATAACTTACATTTTCAGACTTTCCCTCTTCAGCAACAACAGCAGAGGCTTCGGCAGAAAATTCATAATTGGCTTTTTTAAATTTGGCTAAAGCAGCATCTGTTTCAAAAAAGATAACCTGAATCATAGATTGTCCTCCTGCTTGAAGACCAATATTTACTTTTTTCAACGAAGTCATTCCAACGGCTGTTCCATTTTCATAAACAACACCATTACCACTTGCTCCACCTACAATTAAACCTCCTTTGCCAACATTTGGAAAAATAGCATATCCAGAAGCTTTTTTAAACAAGGTTTCCAAGCCTGGATCTTTCATTATAAGCGTACTTTTGGCTTTTTCTGCATCGGCCATAACTTCTTTGTCCTTATCATTTTGGGCTACTGCACCTGCAGAAGCCATCAGAACACAAACTATCATAAATTTTTTTAAAGTTTTCATAATTTAATTTTTTAATTATTAATATAAATCAAATTTACTGCATTGAAATTCAGAACAGTAACCCAAAAAATCTAATTATTAATCCATTTGCTTCTTTGCAATATGCTCTATAGAAATTGTAGTTGTAGGCACAGTAAATCCTTCCGATTTTAGTACTGCATAACTAGTTAATTGTAAGTCTGTTTTAAGCTTACCACCGGGCGCTTTTACCTCATCAGTCTTGTACCAAAAATGAACTAAAATATGAACGATATCATTTTCTATTTTATCAACTAAAACCGAATACATTGGCATTTTTAGTACAAATTCATTTTTATGTAACAAGGAATCTATTAGTTTAATAGCGTGGTTTATCCTGTCATCGTGACCTACGCTAATGATGAATTCATGGCGCATTAGCTCGTCTATTGTATAATTTTTTAGATTGTTTTTTAAAATAGAACCATTCGGTATATAGGCATCTATACCATCGGGTGTTTTTAGGGTTGTAGAGCGTAATCTCATTTCAATTACTCGTCCTTTGATACCATCAATTTCAATTAAATCCCCAATTCTAAATGGTCTTTGAAATGCCATAAGAATACCTGCAATAAAATTTTCGCCTATATCTTTTAATGCAAAACCAATGATGAAGGTGGTTAATCCGGCTCCAGCTAAAATTTTGTTTGTTATGTCATCAAAACCTAAAATACCTAAAGCTATTACAAATACCATCACAGTTAATACAAGTGAAATAACACTTAGAATGAAGTCCGCAATTAACGGATCATTGGATTTAGAAATAATGATTTTTTTTGCATATTTATTTATTAATCTAATTAGTAATAATCCAATTATGAAAATAACGATAGACAACATTATTTTGGGTAAATGAGCCACTAAGTTTAACCAAGATTGGTGAATTGATTTTTTAAATATATGTATTTCTCTATCCATAAATTTTATTCATTTTTTACTGCCTCTTTTTCAGCCGCTTCTCTAGCTTTTTCCTTTTCCCTTTCCTTTTTTCTAAAATAACCTCTTAGTAAAAAATTGTTTTTGGCGGCCTCCATATTCTCTTCTAAACCTTTGGAGCCTTGCCTTAAATTTTCCATCGTTTTTTCCATATCACGGGCAACACCTTCATCGTTTAACAATTTCCCTAAAGTTCCTTCGCCTTCATTTATATCAATGAGCATGGTTGCTAACTCATCGGTGATGACTTCGGCATTTTCAGCTGTAATTTTAATGGACGACAAAATAGCATCAAACTCAACTGGTTCTACAGATTGTATGTAAGCACCTTCTTTTATTACTGGAGCACTTGGACTTCCTTGAGAAATCATTAAAAGCTTATCGCCAATAACACCTTCGGATGTAATGGAAGCTTTACTATCTTTTTTGATGAATTTTTTAACATCCTTATTCATTAAGGCTACAACATTTACTGTAGTATCATTAACAATACTTACACTCTCGATGGTGCCAACGGCAATACCCGAAAAACGTACCTGACCCCCTACCTGAAGTCCGGATACATTTCGAAAATTCGTGTTTATTTTAAACTTGGAACTGAATAAGTTTTGATTACTTCCAACAAAAAAAATAATTATAAATAATATTAAAATCCCAATGGATACAAATATTCCAAGTTTAATTTTATATGCGTTTTTATTTGTTTTCATTTGTTGATAGTTTTTGTTATTATTTATCCGAATTTGGTATGGAATTTTAATTTATAATGCTACTAATTATTCATTTAAAAAAGGATTGGATATAGCTATCGTCTTCATTCATGAAGGCCTCTAAACTTCCTGTTTTGTACACTTTTCCATCTTTTATCATGGCAATTCTGTCCGCTACTGTTTTTACACAATTGATATCGTGAGTAATAATAATGGACGAATTCTTAAATTTCGCTTGTGTTTCGTTTATTAAACTACTTATTTCACTGGATGTTATGGGGTCTAATCCAGTGGTTGGTTCATCGTATAAAATGATGCTCGGGTTTACTACTAGCGTTCTTGCTAACCCAATTCTTTTTTTCATCCCACCAGATAATTCCGAAGGCATTTTATCAATTGAATTTGGCATTCCAACATTTTCTAAAGCTTCTTCAATTTTATCGTTCATTTCTGTTTCCGAAAATGTCTCATTCAATCTAGTTAGCGCAAATTTTAAGTTTTCTCTAACCGTCATGGAATCATATAAGGCTGCACTTTGAAAAAGAAATCCTATTTTTTTTCGAACTTCAATTAATGCATCCTCATTAATATCGGTAAGCTCGTAATCCCCCACTTTTATACTTCCTTCATCATGTTTTAAAAGACTTACAATACACTTAATCAAAACCGATTTTCCAGACCCAGATTTTCCTAAAACAACCAAGTTTTCATTATCAAAAAGTTGCAGATTTATACCATCCAAAACCTTTTGACTACCAAAACTCTTTGTTAGATTATTAATTTCAATTACAATGTTGTTTTCGTTTTTCTTCATTAGAATAAATCTGTTATTTGTACAGCAATTAAGTCTACAATTATTAATAATAAAGAAGCCGTTACTACCGCTGAATTTGCTGCAACGCCAACACTTTCTGTTCCTCTGCCTGCATTAAAACCTTTGTAACACCCAACTAAACCAATAACCGCCCCAAAAAAGAATGATTTTATTACGGCAGGAATAACATCAATAAATTCCACCTGGCTAAAGGCCTGGTTTAAAAACAAGGCTAAACTCACATTATCTTTAATGTTTATGCCTAACCAACTTCCAAAAATTCCAATAGCGTCGGCATATAAAGTTAGAAGAGGAATCATGAAAGTTGCAGCTAGTACCCTTGGGATTATTAAAAAATTTATTGGGTTCGTATTAGAAACTTCCATAGCATCAATTTGCTCGGTTACACGCATAGAGCCTAGTTCAGCTCCCATACTAGAGCCAATTTTTCCAGCGCATATTAAGGCCGTTATTACTGGACCCATTTCCCTGATTATAGAAATGGCGACCATTCCAGGCAACATCGCTACTGCCCCAAACTCAACTAAAGGAGGCCTAGATTGAATAGTTAATACCAACCCAACAATAATACCTGTAATAGAAATTAAACCAACCGATTTATTTCCTATTTGATAACATTGTTTTAAAAATTCTTGAAACTCAAATGTTTTGGTGAAAAGGTTTCTTAAAACAGTATTTAAATAAGCTACCACATTAGAAACATCTACAAAAAACAAAATACTTCTATCTTTTAGGGAAGTGATAAAAGAAGGCTTATTAAAAAAAGTATCGTTTGACTTATGTAATTCTTCAGGCATAATCTTACAATTGAATATGCCAATAAAATTACATGCTTTTAAATGGTAAGAATTACAAGATTTTAATCAATTATTATAAAATATCAATGAAAAAACTCTGATAATGAATTTGGTAAACAAGTTGTGTCCAAACATTAAAAATACACCTAAAACGGATATCCAATAGCTAAATTGAATACTAAGTTTTCTTGTCGCCAACCGTTACTTCCAAAATTTATATCATCTATCACCCACCTATTGCCTTCTGGCAAATATGGTTTTCTTAATGGAAATGCAAAATCTGTTCGCAGTACTAAAAAACTAAAATCAAATCGTAATCCCAAGCCAGCACCAACTGCTAATTCGTTTAAAAACTGATTAGAAAATTTAGAACCAGGTTTCTCTGCGCTTTCATTTAAAAGCCAGATATTACCAGCATCTACAAATAAGGCGCCTTTTATAAATTTGTAAATATCTGTTCGTAATTCCGTATTTAATTCCAATTTCAAATCTCCAGATTGGTCTGGTAAAAATGAGTTAGTAACCTCGTTGCCATTAAAGGTTCCCGGACCAATGGACCGCGCTCTAAAAGCTCTAACACTGCTAGTTCCACCAATAAAAAACTGTTTAATGAATGGCATTTCTTTAGAATTGCCAAATGGAATGCCAGCCCCCACAATAATCCTACTAGCCAAAGTTGTTTCTTTACTAAAATGATAAAAATGACGAAACTCCATTTCTAATTTGGTGTATTGACTAAATGGCACCCCTAGAATACGTTTAGGATTATCTGCATTATTAGCTCCCAACAACAACCCAACTGAATTTCCAGACAAATCAACTTCTCCTTTAAAATAGATGTTGTTTTTTCTGTTCTTTAACATGGTATTAGTGTAGGTATAAGAATAATTTGTACCTAATATAAATTGTTTATCTATTACTTTTTGTAAGGAAGGGTTGTCTTCTATTTGCGACTTATATAAATCGGAAACATTGTTTGAAGACGTATAAGCAATATTTATTACGTTTAAATTATGCTCTTTACGTTCATTTTCTTTCCAAACATACCCAAAAGAACTATTAAATGTTTTTAATGAATACAGTTTTGTTCTTAGCTGATACTCGTAACTTAAAGAAGCCTTGGTGTTTGGAACATAAGCGCTACCTGAACTCATAGCTATTGGGGAAATAAAACGTGGCCAAATTAAACTAGTTTCGCCACCAAATCGATATACATTAAAACCTTTATTCTGACCCGATACCTGAACTTCCAAGCCAGCAAAAGCTGATATTTTTAAAAGTTCCGCTCCTTTAAACGTATTCCTATTACTCCAATTGATATTTAATTCGGTTCCTGAATAATTGGCTGAGTTTGTTTTGGCTAAAGCTTCTGTTTGGATTGATTTTTTAGGTAAGGGTGTTAGATAATAGTAGGTATCCAATAGATTTTTTATGGAATCATTTTCTTTAAATTCATTTTTCACAAATTTAAAGGTACCTAATGTTATTAATCTGTTTAAAGACAAATTATGAGTTGTTCTATTATAGAAATCACCTTTGTCAAACAGCAAGGTTTTATCAAATATGAATGGCTTGAATACAGTTTTGTTATCAATAATTGTTAGGTCTTTATACTTAATCGTATCCATTTTTCTAGAGGCAATGGTATCTCTTTTCAAATTAAAACTCGGATAGACGTAAATATCATTTATGCTGTATTGGATTTTAGCATTTTCAGGAATATTCTTTTTTAGTTTTAATAGTAAATCCACTTCATGGCTGGCTACAGTACTATCCACCTGAACAAAGAGGTAATCCTCATTAAAATAGTAAAACCCCCGTTCTTTTAATTTAGCATCAATTCTTGTTCTTTCGTTTTTTATTTCATCTAAATCATAAGGGTTTCCTGGTTTTAGAAGACTTTGTTCTTTCAAAACATTTATTTCCTTGCTTAGAAGTAAACTGTCCTTTGGAAAAACTACCGATCTAATTTTATATCGGTTATGCAATTTCGCTTCATATTTAGCTTTTGCCTTCTTACCCTTTCTAATAGAATCTGCCAACGATTCTGCATTAAAAAAACCTTTGTTTTCAATATAATTTTGAATTACTTTTCTATTGTATTCCAAATCAACTTGACTCATTAATATTGGTTTTGAACCTAATTTATACTTTACCCAGTATTTAAAACCTTTCTCTTTTTTCACCTCCCCAACCAAATTGTAAAAGAAGATACTTGGACGCATTCCTAAAAAGGATTTATTAGGAATCGGACGCATTATGGCATCTAATTCAGATTCTATTGCTTTTTTTATTTTTTTAGATTCCGTTCCTCTTTCAATAGCTATAGAATGCCCTACGTACAACAAATCTCCCTCTGGAATTTTACGTGTACCGCTACAGCTCAAAAGCATTAAAACTGTAAAAACTAACAAAATGCTATTATTTAGTTTCATTCTTTTTCTTGTCTTTTTTTCTGTCTTTACGATTCTTTTGAAATAATTCTTTAAACTTGTTGTAATTCATTGTGATGATGAATGCAACTCCTGTTTCAATAACCTGACCCTGTAAAGCTACCTGATAATTATTCTTTCTATAAGCTCTGAATTTATAACGACCATCTTCGGTAATTAAGTAATCGGCCGTTACATCTCCAGCGATTGTAGAAGCTTGTTGATTTTCTTGGGGCGTACCTTCCAGACCAATATTGCTACCCACAGTAACTTTCAGTCGGTCATTTAAGAGCTGTTTTGATAAGCCAACATTTAAATCGGTTCGTTCTTCTTTTTGTCCGGAGCTATAATCTTCGGTGGCTTCCAGATCAAAATTCAATTCAAAACCTTTTATTAGGTCTCCTGCTAAATTGTTTAATTGTTGTGATAAAATTTTACTAGCACTTTGTTTTGCTAAAAAAGCTCCGCTTACGCCACCGGTTTCACTTTGGAAAGGGTTTTCACCTATAAAACGATTTAGTAACAACAAAGCGAATACTTGTTTGTTAAGCGCATCTTCATCGCGCCTAATTTGTTCTAATTTGGTTTGTGTTGTATTGATAATTTCAGTTGAAACAGCATTGTTTTCCTCAGGTAATACAATGTCGAATGAAATTTGAGGTTGTAATAATTCACCTTTCATTTTTAATTCGGTTTCAAAAGGAATTCTTTGTTTGTAGGTGTTACGAGTTTCATCTGTTATACCGGATAATTGGTCATCAACCAGGTCTAAGGGGGAAGCCTCTACATTATAAATAGCTGTGATATCCACATTTGCAGTGGTTGGTTCTCCGGTCCAGAGAATATAACTCCCTGGCTTGATATCGAATTTTCTTTTTATTAAATTGAAATTCATTTCATACGATCCGCCACTAAACTCATATTTACCCGTAAGTGTTGTTTTACCTGAAGCATCAATGCCTCCTGTTAGTTCGGCTTCTCCTTGTAGTTTTAAGAAATCACCATTGGCTTCATCTATAATTATAGATATTTCAGCTTTTTTATCTACAACAATGTTTACCGAAGCATTAATGCCCCTAACTTCTGTTTGTGTAATCTCAGTTGTGGGATTATCAGCCGTAATTAGTATGGGCTGATCCTGATCGATAAACTCAACCACACCTTCCCTATCGGCTATTGATGGATCACTTTGCGGTAAAACAATAGCAAATTTAGTATCCGCATTTATTTTTAAGGTACCATCAACTACAGGATTATCTAATGTGCCTTTGATGTTTAAATTATTATCTAAAAATAATTCACCATAAAATAAATCATTACTATTTGCTTTTGAATTCACAGCCTTAAAATTATTGGCTATTACATTTAAATTGAACCCTAAATTGTTATAATCCTTACTATCAATAACACCATTTATCTTTAAAGGATTCCCATTTTCATCTTGCAATTTAAAATCATCAAAACCAATTTGATTGGTATTAAAAGTGATTTGATCATTAAGCAAATTAAACTTTGAATTTAAAGGAACCACCAAAAAACCCACATCATTAAATTTAATATTACCATTAATCGTTGGGTTAGAAGCTATGCCATTAATAGTTAATTTTCCGTTTAGAAAACCTTCACTGTCATCTAAATTTTCTAACGTAAATGGCTGAATGGATTGCATTTGCAACTTTTGAATAGCTACAACAAAGTTTAAATTCTCATTACTTACATTGTAATTTCCATTAATAGTTAATTGATTATTTAATCCCGACAATGTCATATCTGCCTGGTATAAATTGGCAGTTCCATTATCTACTTTTAAATTAATGGTACCTACCGTATCATTTTTAATTTTAAAATTTTCAATATTTAAATCGGCAACAAATAAAGGGCTTGTATTTACATTCTTAATGGTAGCCTCACCGTTTATAGCGCCCCCTATTTGAAAATTAGATTGTGCTATACTAGTTAAAGATTCTAAATTAAAATTTTCAAAATGGGCTGTAATCGGTGCATCTACTTCATCACCTTCGGATTGTAAAGAAAAGCGTTGTTGCTTATTCTCAATTTTAAAGTTTGAAATTTGAATCCCTTTGTCAGCTATTTTTATACGATTATTCTTGTCAATATTCCAATCATTATAATTCAGAAGAAATTTTTCAGGATTGAAACTAATATGGGAACTCCCTAAACTATCTTTAAAAACTCCCGAGATGCTATACTTATCTTTATTTAATGCATCTTTTACAAGTAATGAATAATCAACTGTATTAGCTTCTGCCTTACCAAATAAAGTCGTTTTTGCTATCTCAAATTGGCTGTTTTTTATCTTTGTTAAAGTTAAATTATACTGTAATGCATTAGCCTCGGAGCTAACTTTTATAATACCGCCAGAAATTTCATTGTTTGCAAAGCTCAATCTTGGAATAATAACATCTAACGCCATGGAGTCGTTCACCGTATTGTAACTCCCCTTTAATATAATTTCAGATAATTCTGTAAGTTCAGGGATAATTTTTTTAGTGATTTGGTTGTCCTTAACGGTAACTTCAAAATCAAAATTCTGTTTTTCATCATTCTTAACATAAGCCTTCTCTAATTGATAATATTTTGAAATGGAATTTGTTATCTGATCCCCAATGTTTGATAAATTGTAATTTCCAGAAATTATTCCTTTAACAAATTGCGATTTTAATATTATAGAATCTTTTTCAATACTAGAAATAGCTCTTATGCTTATAGTATCAATAGGGAATTGCTCAGTTTCTAAGGCTACTAAGAAATTATTAGCGCTAAGGGTACCATTTAAATTTTCGAGGTTTAAATCTTCAAAATTGGCAGTTATATTCCCTTTCATTTTTAAAGGACCTGCATGTAGATTTAGCTTATTTAAATCAATTAATTCTAAATCTAATTTCAAGTCCAAATTTGGTTTTTCTGGATTTGTAGAACCTTTGGCATTTAAATTAAAATTAATATTTGGATCATCAGATTTAACATTAGCATCATATAATCCATTATCAATTTTACCACCAATTACGATGTTCTGGTAATCATAATTATTGAATTTAGCTGTAGCAATTTTGGAATTTAGTTCTGCCTGCATATGCGCAGGATCAAGGCTTCTACCCTTAAGAGAAGCATTCACAGTCACTTTACCAACCTTGGTGTTTTTAATTAATTTACCCAAATCAAAATTATCCAAACTAGCTTCTGCAAGATACTGTTCCTCATTTTTTCGGGATTGATTGAAAGAGGCATCGACTATAGCTTTTCCAAATGGGCTTTCAAGTAGGATATTCGTTTTAAAATCATTAATACCTCCTTTAAAATGTCCTTTCAAATTAAAAATTTCTGGTAACTGAATATTGTCTGGAATCGTATTTTTAGGAGTAAAAGCATAAATATCTTTGGATGAGCTTTTAAAGTTTACAACAGCAATATCAAAAATGCTTTCATTCATATTTGGTAGTCCGGTTATGCTACCATTTATGTCTAAATAAGTACTTCCTAATCCGTTTACATTAAAAGTGTCAATATTTAAATTATCTAACCTTCCTTTTAATATAGAATTGAAATTTAAAACGGCAGCTTCATTATTCCTAAAAACAGGATTAGTGCGTAATTGAGGTACAAGTAATAGAACGTCTTTAAAGCCAAGTTTACTATCTGTTAAACGCGCATTAACCACTAAGTTTTCCGGATTTTCACTAAGTGATTCGATGGAAGGATACGAAACCTGAATGCTGTTTTGCAGTATGGTTTGAGGCGTTTTTAAATACATGTCTTTCAAAGAGGCGCTTTTAGCTCCGTAATTAAAACTCGTTGTTAAAGCTTCTAACTCAAACCCACTTTGTTCTTTAAATTGAAATGATTCAATATTGCCTGAATAGGTAGTGTCATTTATGACAATTGATTCTGCTTTTACACTTAAGTCAAATAATTGTAAATAATTGAAATCAATTCCTTCACTTACTTTTACTGCATTATTATTACTAAATCCGAAATTGAAATGTGTGATTGAAATATCATTGAAATTAATTTTCCAGAAGGAATTTGAAGTATTCTCGACAGTTTCTTCTTTGTTTTTTTGTGAT
Source organism: Mariniflexile sp. (assembly GCF_041583155.1). Classification (GTDB taxonomy): domain Bacteria; phylum Bacteroidota; class Bacteroidia; order Flavobacteriales; family Flavobacteriaceae; genus Mariniflexile. The sequence goes on along the minus strand of NZ_JBFHGK010000002.1, from coordinate 33,027 downwards.
TTTAATAATGTAAAGTCACCCTTAGTTTGGTTTAATGTTATTGTATTTACCGCAATGAGTTGCTCTTCTAAATCGATTTTTGAAATCTCCGTATTTAAATTCTTAAACTGAATTTCGGTATCAATGCCTGCAATAACATCCTTATACTTTACATTAATATTATCTAAATTAATGTTTTTCAAATTCAATTTTAAAAGCTTTATTTCTGTTTCATTATCATCATCAATTATTTCAGAAACTTTATTCGACACTTCAATAGGTTCTTGATTATAACTTAATTTTAAGCCCTCTAAATTGATATCAGGTACACCAAAAGAAAGATTATCTAAATCAAACTTGCTAATTTTAGTATCAAGATGATTAATATATAAGTCGATGTAATTTTTAGAAACCGCATCTTGGTAAGTGAATTTAATACGGTTTAGATTGATGTTTTTAATAGCAATTTCCATCGGGTTATCATTAGTTTTTGGCTCATCTGTTTCAAAAGCTTTTATGATATAATCGAAATTATAAACCGAATCGGCATTGACTTTAATATTGGCTGTAATACGTTCCAAATGGATGGCATTTATTTCAATGGTATTACTTAGTAATTTTAGTAAGCTAATATCTACTTTCAGCGTTTTTCCGGCCAACAAGGTGTCTCGATGTTGGTCTTCAAAATAGAAATCACGAAGAATTACTTTTTTTGGTAAACCTATTTCAATAGAGCCAACTTCAACCTTCGTTTTTATGGTTTCTTCTAGAAATACAACCGCCTTATCTTTTACATAATTTTGAACAAAAGGTATTTGTAGCGCAAGCACAACTAACAAAAAAATCGCTATAAAAGTTAATAGGATTTTTAAAATTATTTTAGCTACTTTCTTTAATAGAACCATTCAATGTTTTATAATACTCTTATATAAAATTACTACTTTGATTTAATTTTATTCAACTTATTTTTATTGAAAAAATAATTGGTGAAGATATTCCTTAAAATTGCTATACTATTTATACAATTATTATGAATTCTTTCAAAATTTTAATTTTATTGGTTGAAGACTATTTTTAAGAATAAAAAACTGCTTTTAATTATCTCAATATATTTCTTCAATAGACTTAAAAATATAAACGCCCTTAAACAATGTTCAAGGACGTTTATATAGTTAATAGAAGATGTATTACCTTAATTCCGGAATTTTGCACACATCCATATCTCCGTAATCTAGATTCTCACCTGCCATTCCCCAAATAAATGAGTAATTACTTGTTCCTGAACCCGAATGTATAGACCATGGTGGTGAAATTACCGCTTGGTTATTTTGCATCCAAATGTGTCTGGTTTCTTGTGGCTCACCCATAAAATGACAAACGGATTGTCCTTCTGGAATTTCAAAATAGAAATAAACTTCCATTCTTCTATCGTGTACGTGCGCAGGCATCGTGTTCCAAGAACTTCCTACTTTTATAGAAGTCATACCCATTTGTAATTGGCAAACATCAACCACACTGTTTACAATATATTTTCTTAGGGTACGAGCATTGGCCGTTTCTGGCGAACCTAATTCAATCACTTCAACATCATCCGTTCCAATTTTTTTTGTTGGATACGCCTTATGCGCTGGTGTTGAATTAATATAGAACATAGCAGGTTTACTGCTAGATTTACTAGCAAAAACAACACTTTTATTTCCTTGCCCTACGTACAACGCTTCTTTATGGTTAATTTCGTAATCAGTGCCATCTACAGTTACTACACCACTTTCACCTATATTGATAATACCCAATTCTCTTCTTTCTAAAAAATAAGGTGCTTTCAGCGGATCGATAGTTTCTAAAGTAAGTGGTTTATTTACTGGCAATACTCCTCCAGTTATAAAACGATCGTAGTGAGAATACACTAGGTTAATTTTATCAGACTCAAAAAGGTTTTCAATTAAAAATTCATTTCTTAACTGTGTTGTATTATAACTTATAACCCCTTGTGGGCTAGAAGCATAACGTGATTCATAACTAATAGACATAATTTTATAATTTAATTATTATTAATTTACTTGATTTATTTAGTGAATTGTAATTTACAATATAATGACGGTTAAGCTTACAGCACCTTGTGCCCCAATTACCAAACATTGCTCGATATCTGCTGTTTTTGAAGGCCCCGATATAAACACACCAAAGGTTCTATCTCTTTTTGAAATGGCTTCAAAAGCACTGTGCATATGCAAGTGAATATCTTTCTTATTTACAATTAAAACCAAATCGTTTGTAATGAAAGGTAGCACTCTTAGGGTAACATCATTTTCAGCAATCCAAACCGCACCATTTTCGGCAACAGCTAATTCTCCATGAATTATAGCTAAATCGATAGCTTCTAATCCATGAGGATCAGTACTTTCTGAAATAGAAATGCTTCCTAAACCAGAGGCCTTGGTACAGGAAACAATTTTTGATGCATTAGGATATAGTTTCTTTATTTCTATATCTAAATTTTTAATGTCGTCTAATTCTACAGCCCTTCCTCCAACAAATTCAACATTACCAATAAATGTTTTTACCAAATCCTTATCTTCAGCAAACACATTTAAATCAATTTCCGGTAATGGCAAAGATGTAGGTTTGTTTTGTTTTACGGCTTTTAAAATGGATTCTCTGCTCATTTCTTTTGTCTGTTTTTATACCATTCATCAAAATTACTATTCTTAACTTCAGGCAAATCTCTTGCTTTTCCCCAGGCGTTTAACTTGGAGTAAATTATAAACTTCGGCATGTGTTTTAACATAAAACGTGCAGACTTTCCTGCAATACCATACATTTTAGAACTAGCTAAAACACGTCCTGCCATTTTTAAGGTCGTTTTTTTAACTACCGGCTGCGGAACATCTTTTGTAATTATTTGTCGCCACTTGTATAATTGTTCGTGGATATTGATTTTTACCGGACATACATCGCTACACGACCCACATAAAGTGGAAGCAAATGGTAACGAACTATGTTTTGTTAAATCTTTGCCTGGCGATAAAATGGAACCAATAGGTCCTGGAATTGTGGCTTTGTAACTATGCCCACCACTTCGCCTGTAAATAGGACAGGTGTTCATACATGCTCCGCAACGAATGCAATGTAAGGACGCTCTAAAATCCTCTCGACTAAGTTGCTCGGTTCTACCGTTATCAACAATCACGATATGCATTTCTGTGCCTTTAGCTGGTTTATTAAAATGCGATGAATAGGTTGTAATTGGTTGTCCGGTTGCACTTCTTGCCAATAACCTTAAGAAAACACCTAAATGTTTTTCCTGCGGTATTAGCTTTTCCATACCCATACAAGCAATATGAACTTTGGCTAAATGCGCACCCATATCGGCATTTCCTTCATTGGTACACACTACAAAACCACCTGTTTCTGCAACCGCAAAATTAACACCAGTTATAGCAGCATCTGCTTTTAAAAATTTATCGCGTAAATGTTTTCTAGCTTCGTTTGTTAAATATTGTGGATCGCCATTACTTGGCTTGGTTCCTAAATGTTCTTGAAACAATACATCAACTTCTTCCTTCGTTTTATGTATTGCTGGCAACACTATGTGGCTTGGTGGCTCTTCTGCTAATTGAACGATGCGTTCACCCAAATCCGTATCGACCACTTCAATACCATTTGCCTCCAAATACGGGTTTAAATGACATTCTTCAGTAAGCATCGATTTACTTTTAACTACCTTCTTTACATTCGTTTTTTGAAGAATACTATGCACAATTTTATTATGCTCTTCTGCATCGGCTGCCCAATGAACAGTGACCCCATTCTTTTTGGCATTTTCTTCAAATTGAATAAGATAATCATCTAAATTGGAAAGTACATTCGCTTTTATGGCCGATGCCAAATCTCTAAGCGTTTCCCATCCTTGCACATTGTGCGCCGATTTATCTCGTTTTTGTCGAACAAACCAAAGTGCTTTATCGTGCCAATTAACTTTTGCCTCGTCTTTATTAAATATTGCTGCTTCGTCTGCGTGTGCCATAATTTAGATACTGCTATTTAAAATTTCTGCAATGTGCATCACCTTTAAAGGCTGTTTATTTCTATTTACTAACCCTTCTAAATGCATTAAACACGAATGGTCTGCCCCCGTAATAACCTCTACATCGCTGTCAATATGATCTTGAATGCGGTCTTTTCCCATTTTTACGGAAATGGCTTCTTCAAATACTGAAAATGTACCTCCAAAACCACAACATTCATCTGGCCTGTTTAACGTTTTTAGTTCTAAACCTTTTACGTTATTAAGTAAATCTTCTTCGGTGGAATAATGTGCGTCCATTCGTTCTGAGCAGGACCCCAATCGTAAACCACGTAACCCATGACAACTTTTATGAATGCCAACTTTATGCGGAAAGGATGCTCCTACATCGGTTCTTCCCAAAACATCATGAATAAATTGACATAATTCGTAAATATTTTTTCTAACTCGTTTTACATCGTCTGTTTGCTCTAAAATATCAAAATGCTTTTTTACATGATATACGCAGCTTCCTGAAGGCCCTACTATATAATCATAAGCTTTAAAATTTTCGACAAATAACTGACAGATACCTTTTGAATCTTGTTCGTATCCAGAATTCCCCAAAGGTTGTCCACAACAGGTTTGTCCCATCGGGTAATCCACTTCAACTCCTAATTTTTCAAGAAGTTCTAATGTGGCAATACCTACTTGCGGATATAATTGATTAATGTAACATGGTATAAATAAACCTACCTTCATTCTATGTATTATTAAATTTTATATCGGAAATACCAATAACTAAAAAGCACAAAAAACTAATTATTGAACAAGCTATGTTAGCTCTATAATAATCAAAATCGTTTAACATACTATGTTTATGATTTGGACGCATTAATTATTGAATCCCCTATTCTGCTAGGTTAAAAAAAACAATTTAATTTTAACTATTTTAGGTGTTTTTGGCTTAATAATTACAAATGTAAACGATTACATTAAAACTATTACCCTATTTTACACACTTTTTCTAATAAATGGAAAAAAATTAAATTCTCGTAAATTTATAGTTTTAAACCAAATATTGGGGTACAAACTAAATTTAATTTTAAAATTATTTACAGATTTAGTAGTTCTTTTCTATCAACCCTTTGCAGTGTATTTAATATATTTGTCTGAACCATAAATCCAACAACTTGTACACAATTAAGACTACCGAAAAAACAACCAATCAAGACACTATTATTGAACTTAAAAATGCAAATAATAGCACTTTTGTAAAAATATATTTAAACTTAGGAGCTAGTGCACAGGAATTAACTCTAAATGGTCATACTATTATCGAAGATTTGACACCACTTACTTATAATAACACGTACGCATCTTCCATCCTATTTCCATTTGCCAACAGAATTAAAGATGGAAAATATACGTTTGAAGGAAAAGAATATCACTTTGAAATTAACGAACCTGGTAACAATAACGCCTTACACGGCTTAGTTTACAATAAAACTTTCCAAATAAAAGAACAGAAAACAACCGAAACTTCGGCTTCTGTAACACTAACTTATGTGGAAGAAAATGAATCTGCAGGTTTTCCATATACCTACACCTTGGAATTAGAATATATTTTAACGGATTCTAGTTTAGATATAAATGTACTTGTAACAAATACCGATTCTAAAACATTTCCATTTACTTTAGGTTGGCATCCTTATTTTAGCACGAGTAATTTATTTGAGAGCACTTTAAATTTTGATTGTGATACGCAATTTACTTTAGATGAAAGGTGTATTACAACGGGTACCAAAACTATTAAAAACATCCCTGTTTTTGAAGTAAAAGACAAAAATTTAGACGATTGCTTTATATTAAATAGTAATAAAACACAGTTTAATACACCCGATTTTGCTCTTCAAATAAGCGCTTCTTCTAATGAAAACTTTTTACAGCTTTACACGCCTCCAAAAGTAAATGTTATAGCTATTGAACCTACCACAGGTGTATCAGATAGTTTTAATAATAAAGTAGGCTTGCAACTTTTAAAACCAAACCATAATTATAAAGTAAACTGGCAAGTGAAATTAATTTAACCTTAGTTTTAGCAGGTAATTACTATAATATAATTTCAAAAGTTATATTTTTGATAATTAATTAAATAAACTCAACAGCCCCTAATGAAGCGTTCCATTTATTTAGTATTAACCCTAATTTTTTTAATGCTTTGGAGTTCCTGCCGGAAAGATTTTGAATTTTCTCCAAGCACTGGAAGTCTTCAATTTTCTAAAGACACGGTGTATTTAGATACCGTTTTCACCAACATTGGTTCCAGTACTTACAACCTAAAAGTTTATAATAAAAGTAATAACGACATTCTTATTCCATCCATAAAATTGGCTTTAGGAAATGCGTCCAATTACCGATTAAATGTAGACGGACTACCAGGAAAGGCCTTTGAAAACATACAAATACTTGCTAACGATAGTCTATTTATTTTTGTAGAAACCACGATTGACTACAACAATTTTTCAAACCCAAACGGCAACTTTCTATATACCGACCAAATAGAGTTTGATGCTGGTACGAATCTTCAAAAAGTAGAATTGGTTACACTTGTTCAAGACGCCGTTTTCATTTATCCAAACAGAGATACGGCCACAAAAGTAATTGAAACACTTAAAATTGATATTAATGGTGACGAGGTAGAAACAGACATTCAAGGCCGTGAGTTACAACCAAACGAACTGACCTTTACCAAAGACAAACCCTATGTTATTTATGGTTTTGCCGCTGTACCTAGTGGCGAAACTTTAACCATTAATGCCGGTGCACGCATTCACTTTCATGAAAACTCAGGGTTGTTAATTTCTGAAGGCGCCACCTTAAACGTAAATGGTAGTTTAAGTACAGACCAAAAGCTTTTAGAAAATGAAGTCATTTTTGAAAGTGACAGATTGGAACCTAATTTTTCTGAAATTTCAGGACAATGGGGTACTATTTGGTTTTTTGAAGGCAGCCTGAATAATACTATAAATTATGCTACCATTAAAAATGCTTCCATAGGTATCTTGTGTGATGGAGATGCCAACGTTGCAACCGAAAAACTAAAAATCACCAATTCACAAATTTATAATAATAGTAGCTTCGGAATTTTAGGTAGAAACACCTCAATTACAGCTGAAAATGTGGTAATTAATAACTCAGGTCAATCCTCATTTGCTGGAACATTTGGCGGAAAATATAATTTTACCCATTCTACCATTGCTAATTATTGGTATGGCTCCAGACAATTTCCTTCCGTATTATTAAACAATTTTATTACGGATGAAGATGATAATGTGATTGTTACTAATTTAACCGAAGCTAATTTTAATAATTGTATCATTTACGGTAATGATAACCCCGAAATTCTATTAGATGAAATTGAAGATGCCGCCGTGGTTTTTAACTTTAAATTCACAAATTGTTTAATTAGATTTGATAATAGATATAATAATTTAACTGGGCCTAATTACGATTTAACCGATACAAACCACTACCAAGGAAACATTTTTAATCAAGACCCGAACTTCTATAACACGGATTTAAATCAATTAATAATCGGTAAAACCTCTGCAGCCATAAACAAGGGGCTATCCTCCTTTGCAACACAGGTGCCTTTTGATATTTTAAATGTAAGTAGAACAGCCACGCCCGATATTGGGGCGTATCAGCACATTGTTTTTCCGGAGGAGGACTAATACGGTATTTAACCCACCAATTTTAGACTTTACAAAAAATATTGCTTATTTTAGAAAATAACATAAGTGGTTTACTAAAAAATACTTTTAGTTTTCCAAAGTAAAAACCTTTGAAGAAAAAACAATTAAAAACTTATGAATCAAAAATTAAAAACAGCGTGTTTTATAACTTTTATTTCACTTTTTGCTTGTAATTCAGATAAAAAATCTAAAAATGAACAGTTAACTCCCATAAAAGAACATAAAGTTATATCTTCTAAAAATCAGTTTAATAATTATTGGTATTCAGGAAAAGCCGAGTTGAATAGCTATGAGCTAAAGCAATCCCGCTATGGAGAAATCCGTGATGGCGAAGTGATTTTAGTATTTGTTACCGAACCATTTTCGCTAAACAAACAAGTAAAATTAGACAATGCAAAGGAAGCTGGATCCGATAAAGTATCGGTTATGAAACTAAATCAAATTAGACGATTCACCACGGGCATTTATGATTATTCTATTATTAATACAACTTTCACTCCAATTGATTCAAGAAAACATCCGCATACATTAAAACTGAATACAAGCATTCAAGAATGGTGCGGGCAAACGTTTACACAATTAAACCTAAAAGAAAATAGTTATCTCGTTCAACAATTCTCATATTTTGAAGCTGATGGAGACACTGAAACAAACCTTCCAGTAACACTTTTGGAAGACGAATTAATGACCCGAATTCGTATAAATAATGGCCAATTGCCTGAAGGAGAATTAGATTTGATATTTTCAACTATTTATAGTCGTTTTACTCATAATAAAATGAAGGCAGCAAAGGCTATAATTAGTAAAACAACAACAGATACTACAATTCAATACAACATTAAATATTTGAATTACAAAAGGAAGGTTTCTATTGATGTACAAAAAGAATTCCCTTATAAAATACTGGCTTGGACAGAAGATGATGGTGATGGCCAAATAACTGAAGCTCGCTTAAAAAAGACCATAAACGAGCCATATTGGCAACTAAAAAGCAATTCCGATGAAGCAAAAAGAAGGGAAATGCAGCTAATTAAATAAATGACTCTGTATTTTACCTTAGCTATCCCCTTTAAAAAATTTTAATTTTTAATTAGATTATTACCAATGATTTTTAGAAAAGCAACTGAACAAGACCTTGCAGCGATAGTAGAACTGATGGCTGATGATATGCTTGGGAAAGACCGAGAAAATGTCCAAAACCCACTACCTATAGCCTATTTAAAAGCTTTTGAAAGAATAAATTCAGATGAAAATCAAGAACTTATTGTGGTTGAAAATGAAAATTCTGAAATTATTGGCACCCTACAGATAACTTATATTCAGTATTTAAATTATTGTGGTACACTAAGAGCGCAAATAGAATCGGTTATTATTAGAAAGGACCAAAGAGGACTCGGGATTGGTAAAAAAATGTTTGAATGGGCCATACAGAGAGCCAAAGACAAGGGTGCTAAGATAGTACAACTTACTAGTGATAAACAGCGCCCTAGAGCTATCAAATTTTACGAAGATTTAGGCTTTAAAGCCACGCATGAAGGCATGAAATTGCATTTTAAATAAGAATTTCATTGTAATACGTCATTGCGAGGCACGAAACAATCTATTTACTATTTATACTACTATTATAATGAAATTACTTCACTGAGTTAGCAAGAACGAGGGTTTTATGAGATGGTTTCAATGGTTCCTCCTTGGCCATGACATTGGAATTAGAACTTATGTTAGCTGGTGGCTGCGTTAACGATTGAACGGCTTGTTTGAGCTCCCCGCCGAAGAAGGGAGCGAGTAGTGAAAGCGTGTTAAAACGCCATAAAAAGAAAAAATCCTACTTAATGCAGGATTTTCTCTTTTTATACTATTAGCCGTTTACTTAATAGCATTGGCCATAAAGGTAAATTATACAAATAATGGGCGTCCTGCCATCATTGCATTTACTTTATCTTTAACCACTTCTAAAACGGTTTCGTTTTCATAATTGGTGATTACTTCATCAATTAAATCGACAATCACAATCATATCAGCGTCTTTTAAACCTCTAGTTGTAACGGCTGCTGTACCAACACGAATACCAGATGTTACAAAAGGTGAACGTGTATCAAAAGGTACCATGTTTTTATTTACGGTAATATCTGCTTTTACTAAAGCGTTTTCTGCATCTTTTCCTGATATATTTTTATTACGTAAATCGATTAACATACAGTGGTTATCGGTACCATCAGAGATGATGTTGTAACCTTTTCCAATTAAGGCTTGTGCCATAGTAGCTGCATTCGATTTTACTTGTAATTGATAATGTAAAAAATCATCGGTTAAAGCTTCACCAAAGGCAATTGCTTTGGCTGCGATAATATGCTCTAACGGACCTCCTTGGTTTCCTGGGAACACCGCAGAATCCAATAGAGACGACATTTTACGTAAACTTCCGTCTTTTAAAGTAATTCCAAACGGATTATCAAAATCTTGTCCCATCATAATCATACCGCCTCTTGGGCCTCTTAAAGTTTTATGAGTAGTGGTAGTTACAATGTGGCAATGAGGCATAGGATCATTTAAAATACCTTTTGCAATTAAACCTGCTGGATGCGAAATATCTGCCATTAATATAGCTCCAACGCTATCTGCAATCACTCTAAAACGTTTAAAATCGATATCACGAGAATATGCAGATGCACCAGCAATGATTAATTTTGGTTTCTCTTTTGTAGCAATTTCTTGAATTTTATCATAATTTAAAACACCTGTTTCCTGCTCTACACCATAAAATACAGGGTTATAAAGTTTACCAGAAAAGTTTACCGGCGATCCGTGTGTTAAGTGACCTCCATGCGATAAATCGAATCCAAGAATTTTGTCTCCTGGGTTCAAACAGGCATGATATACAGCGGTATTAGCCTGACTTCCAGAGTGTGGCTGTACATTAACATAAGCAGCTCCGAACAATGCTTTTGCTCTATCAATAGCGATTTGCTCTACTTCATCAACTACCTCACAACCACCATAGTAGCGTTTACCAGGATATCCTTCAGCATATTTATTGGTTAATACAGAACCTGCAGCTTCCATTACCTGTGGGCTTACAAAATTCTCAGACGCAATAAGTTCAATACCATGTAATTGGCGTTCCTTTTCTGCTTCAATTAGTTCAAAAATTTGTTCGTCGCGTTGCATAAATTTAGTTTCTTGTTAAATATTCGGCAAAAATAACAAATAGATTAGTTAAATTCATCAAAAAACATATATTTACTTTTAAGTTTTTAACCATTTTATTAACGATTAATAGAAACTTATTTTTTTTTGGTTTTATTCCGTTAAAATGAAAAAAATGTGTAGGTTTGAATATATTTCCAAAAACACTAAACAAATAAGTTATGCCATTATACGCTAACAATCCAGATAGAAAGTCGTGGTTACACGTCGATAAAAATTCCGATTTCCCAATCCAGAATATTCCTTTTGGCGTGTTTTTAACGCGTGATGATGTTATTACCATTGGCACTAGAATTGGTGACACCGCCATTGATTTAGGCGCTTTGCACCAATTAGGCTATTTTATTGACATCCCATTAACGGACGATATCTTTCTTCAGGACACCTTAAACGATTTTATTGCCGACGGTAGAAAAACGTGGCGTGCCGTAAGAAACCGCATTGCCCAAATTTTTGACAGCAATGATAAAACACTAAAAGAAAACAAAAGCCATAAGGAAATTGTATTATTCCGATTGGATGAAATTGAAATGCAGCTACCTGTACAAATTGGCGATTTTACCGATTTTTACTCAAGTATGGTGCATGCAACTAACGTTGGTAGTATGTTTAGAAGCACAGAAAACCCATTATTACCAAACTGGTTACATATTCCGGTAGGTTATCATGGCAGAAGTTCTTCTATAATCCCATCGGGTATCCCGGTAAATAGACCACAAGGACAAACGCTTCCTGAGGGTTCTGATACGCCCGTATTTGGACCAAGTAAATCGGTTGATTTTGAGTTAGAAATGGGATTCATTACAACCGTAGCCAACGATTTAGGAGAACCGATTCCCATTGAAGAAGCCGAAGAACACATTTTTGGTCTAGTACTTTTAAATGATTGGAGTGCTCGCGATATTCAAAAATGGGAATACGCACCATTGGGGCCATTTTTAGCAAAAAACTTTGCAACCTCAATATCACCATGGATCGTAACACTAGACGCCTTAGAGCCTTACCGTGTTGATGGACCTAAACCAATAAAGCCTCAATTAGATTACCTTACTATTAAAGGTAAAAGAAGTTTTGATATTAACTTGGAAGTAGCTATTCGTCCAACCGGCGCCAAGGAAACCGTTGTGTGTAAGTCCAATTTCAAACATTTATATTGGAGCATGGCGCAACAATTAGCACACCATACGGTAAACGGTTGCCCTGTAAATTCGGGCGACTTAATGGGTACAGGCACTATTTCAGGTCCAACACCCGACTCCTATGGTTCTATGTTAGAATTAACTTGGAAAGGCGAAAAACCTATTAAAATGAAAGATGGTAGCGAACGTAGCTTTTTAAATGATAATGACACTGTTATAATGCGTGGTTTCTGTGAAAAAGACGGAACTCGTATTGGTTTTGGTGAAGTTTCAACGAAGTTGTTACCTGTTTTTACTAAGTAAAACACCTCTTCAATAAATGGTGAGCAGTAGCGAACCATTTAAAATAAAATACAAACCTAAAAAAAGCCTAATAAAAATTATAAAGAAGTCTCGATACTGTATCGGGGCTTCTTTTTTTAGATGATTTTGTATTATAATTCATATTAAAAACATTAATTTAAATCATTTTAACCGATTTATTAGCATCTTATCTGTTGTTTTATTAATTTGGCACTCTTATTGAAAAACGCTTTCAATAATCCAAAATTAAAAATCATGATAAGAACTCTACTTTCCCTTTTACTAATTACCTGCACCCTATCCTGCAGTACTAGTAAACAAATTGAAAAAGCCGTAAGTGCCGGAAATTACGATCAGGCCATTTATGATGCTATAGGTAAATTACGAACCAATAAAGAAAAAAAAGGAAAGGCTGATTTTATTGCCATGCTTCAAGAAGCGTACAACAAAGCCAATGAACGCGATTTAAGCAACATTGACTTCCTTAAAAAAGACAATAACCCAGAAAACTATCTACGAATTTATGATATGTACGTAGGTTTAAACAAGCGCCAAGAACTTATAAAACCTTTATTGCCACTTGCCATTAATGGAAGAGCGGTGAAGTTTGATATTAAAGATTATTCTTCACAAATTATTATTTTTAAAAATAACGCTTCTTTAAATTTATACAACAATGCATCTGCGCTTTTAAAATCAAATAATAAATTAGATGCTAGGCAAGCCTTTGCTATATTACAGGATATTGAAGATATAAACCCAAACTATAAAGATGTACGCAACCTTTTGGAGGTAGCACATAATAAAGGTACCGATTTTGTTTTAGTGAATATGATTAACGATACCCGTAAAACGATCCCTACTCGATTGGAAGATGATTTGTTAAACTTTAGCACCTACGGACTTAATAATTTATGGACAGTTTACCACAGTAACCCTGTAGAAAAAGTGACCTACGATTACAACATGCGGGTAAACCTAAGAGATATTAATTTATCGCCAGAACAAATTAAAGAACGCCAAATTATAAAAGAAAAACAAGTTGCAGATGGCAAACAGAATTTGTTGGATGCGAAAGGAAACGTGGTAAAAGACAGCCTTGGTAAAGCCATACAAGTTGATAAATTAATAACCGTACGTTGCGAATACTACGAAAGTACACAATTTAAATCGGCAAAAGTAGCTGGCAACGTAGAATATATAGACATGATAAACAAACAATTAGTAGACGCTTTCCCAATAAGCAGCGAATTTGTGTTTCAACATGTTTTTGCTAGTGCTCGTGGCGATAGACGCGCTTTAGAAACAACACTACTACCATTTTTAAATAACAGACAAGTACCATTTCCTTCGGAAGAACAAATGATTTACGATACTGGTGAAGATTTAAAACTGCAATTGAAGAAGATAATTAATTCTTATAACCCTACGAGGTAGAAAGAAATATATAAAGAACTATTTTTTGTTCGTTCGAGCTCAGTCGAGACCTATACTACGTTAATAGCTAAAAGTTTTCAACAGCGTTCGAACGGACATCTTCATTGTTTTTTTTAAAAATATAATTGAAATTTCCTATCTTCAATTAAAAGCATTACTGGTTCACGATTTTGTGGGAAATCAAAATAAAAAGTCTTTTTTAAGTTACTATTTCCCTTCACTTTTTTCTTCTTTTTTGAAAATGGTTTTAAAAAATAAACAGGGTACCTTTTATTTAAATGGTCAACTGCAAAAACATTTTCGTAATTTAAATCAATAGGAGTCTTTCCTGTATTCTTAATAATTAATTGAATCATTTTAAAAGACCCTAGAGAAGGATATATAGCCTTTGAACCTTGAGGAATTGAATATCTATCTACTACCTTTAAAACCTGAACATCCAAATTTTTAAAATCCGGATTTTGACAGTAACAATAGGAACTATTTAATAGAAACAATAATGAAATAATGTTTAAACACTTCAATAAATTTGCCATATTCTATCTTTATATTATTTGCTTAAAAATTTACTAATAAAATCATTTGACATAGCTGTTGAAGAATCAACTTTTAAAAGACCTGTTTCTGGACATTCAAAAATCTTTAACCTTACAATCTAATCTCCAATGAATAAATTTATCATTATAATGAATTAAACCTATCATTATTTTACGTTTCGGATAATTTCTTACTAAATTAATTTAAGATTGTATTTAATGAATTAAATCAAAATAATATTTCAAAATTAGATTTTCCAAACGATTCTTTAAAATAAAAAAGTAAACAGCTACAAATAGTTATGAACAATTACCACAACTAAAAAGCCGCCTCACACACCACTTCAACCACCTCTTTAGAAACAGGATGCACAAACGTTAACCTTTCAGCATGTAGGTAAAGTCGGTTGGCTTTTGTGCCATACAAATCATCACCAACAATAGGTAACTGTAAACCTTGATTGTGCGCTGCATGTACGCGAAGTTGGTGGGTTCTGCCCGTAACTGGGTAAAAATGGATACGTGTCTTTCCGTTTTCTATGGCAATAACTTGGTAGTTGGTTACTGCTGGTTTTCCGTGTTCGTAGCATACTAATTGCTGCGGACGATTATCTAGATCTACTCGCAAAGGCAAGTTTACACTGCCTTCGGCAGTTTTCAAAACACCATCCAACAAGGCCACATAGCGCTTTTTAATACTACGCTCAATAAATTGTTTTTGTAATTGTTTGTGGATGCGAATACTTTTAGCAACTAACAATAACCCCGATGTGGACATATCTAACCGATGAACTAACAACGGTCCTGTGGCATAAGGTAAGTACTGTTTCATTTTGGTGAAAACCGACTCATTAGTAGTTTTTCCGGGTACCGATAAAAATTCGGGGGGTTTGTTTAGTAGTAATAAATGGTCGTCTTCAAAAACAATTTCTAAATCTTTTTGATAACTTATTGACTGCTCTATGGGGTTATCTTCAACCGCTAGACCTTGCATCATATGTCCTAATATAGGCTCACATTTACTGCGGCAAGAAGGGTAAAACTGTTTGTGTTTACGTACTTCCGATTTTGGGGAAGCCCCCCACCAGAACTCAGCCATACAAATGGGTTTCAAATTGTTTTCATAAGCAAACTGAAATAACTTAGGCGCAGCACACTCTCCCGATCCTGCTGGTGGAATGGGTGAACTGGTGTTCTTAAAAATATCGAGCAAATCTTTATTTTCACCTTCTGCATTTAAAAATTGGTATTGCTCATGAATCCGCTTTTGTAAGGATGCCGACAATTTAGCGCGTTCGTTTTTTAACTCTTGAATGGGTTCAATAAAACCATTCAGAACCGCTTCAGCTTCCCGAATACGCTGATCTTCGGCTTGTTTAAAGTGCTTCAATCGTAACTGAAACCCAATACTTTGTTGGTTTAAAGCAGCTTCCAAAGCTTCAAAAGCTTCAAGAGGCAAGTTTTTTTTAGCTGCTTCACGTTTTTGGTTTCTCAGTTTTTTAGCTTCTTTTATTTCAGCTTTAAGTTGTGTTACATCATCCGTAAATGCCTTTTTATATTCTAATACCTTTGCCTGAGCATTCTTAAATTGTTCCGCTTGCTCCAAAGCTTCAATTTGAGCATTCATAACATTCAATTGTGCTTCTCCCTTTTTATAAAATCCGGCCTCATTCAAGGTATTATAAACTGTAGGCACAAATCCTGCAATAGCGTTACTATCGGCTAGTTTTCCCGAAAAGGCAGCTAAGTAACCTAAGTCATTTTCTGAGTTTTCAACTACCATAACCCCAAACATCTTACCTATTATAAGGCCAGACTGCTTTGGATTTAAGCCAAAATTATGAGTGAAATCTGTCTGATTTTCTAAATAATTCTGAAGTTGCTGAGCCGCCAAAATACTTAACCTATGCGGTTCGTAGTAAAACGGAAAGGTGAACTTTTCGGGCAAATTGATACCCAACACATTTTTTAAAGGATGAAAGAATGTTTCGCCAAATTTACACATACTTACCTGAAACAATGTGCTTTAATGATGTAGTTGGTAAATTATAAAGATATACCCAAGTTTTAACAGACTCTTTATTATCTAAACTAGCTTCAATTAATGTTCGTGTATATTCGTTGGCGTGTTCACCAGTATCTCCAATGCCCTCATAATCATCCAAAACTTTAAATGTCTTTTCAGGGTTTAGAATTCTAAAAATATGTCCATAAACCTTTTCCTCAGCATTATCACTTAAAACAGCACCCGGGTACCAAGACACTTTATATAGGTTTCCATGAAAGTAACCTTCACCCACAAATTCTGAGTTTCTTTCTAAAAATTTAGACATGTAACTCTCGAAATCTTTTAGCAAGGTTCCGTAAACAAATAAATAATCGGATTTCATGGCATTAAAAGCTATTAGATAAGATTACTTAATTCCAAACTATTGATACCTCCGTGACTTTCATAAGCCACCGCTTCACCATCTTTAATAACTAAAAGCTGAGGCGATTCGTGTAAAACTTTAAACTTTGTAGCAATTTCATTAGAAATATCTCGATAATTTAATAAATCTAAAAAATATAAATCCAAATGGTCTTCTGTTAAATAAAAATCTGCTTCAAACTGTTTTAAAACCATTCGACTAATACCACAACGTGTTGAGTGCTTAAATATAACTTGTGTTTTTGTATTTGATTTAATTTCAATTTCTTGTAATTGTTCCAAGGCTGTTAATTGAATCCACGGCAAAGTTTTACGGTCTTTATCTTCGGTAGATCCACTAAATATTTTATTAAAAAATCCCATTTCTATAATTTTAAAAGATTAAGTCGTTTTCTTTTCAATAGCTTACAAACTGACTAAACGTCATCAAAATCAGGTTTTTAGACGACATTTTGTCGTAAAACTAACGCTGGTAAGATTATTGACCTATACAGGTTGTAAAAGTAAAACAATATAAAATAGATTCCCTTTCACAGGAATTAAAAAAACATAAAAATATGAACTTAAATAATTATACAATTAAATCGCAGGAGGCAATCCAGCAAGCGCAGCAAATAGCGCAGGGTTTTGGTCACCAACAAATTGAAAATGAGCATCTTTTTAAAGGCGTTTTTGATGTTGATGAAAATGTTTTACCATTTATTTTAAAAAAACTAAATGTAAACATTAACATCTTGCAACAAGCTTTGGATAAACAAATAGAAAGTTTCCCTAAAGTTACAGGAGGAGAATTCACTCTATCTCGTGAGGCCGGAAAAACCCTTAACGAAGCATCCATTATTGCCAAAAAGATGAATGATGATTATGTGTCGGTTGAACATTTAATCATTGCCATTTTTAAATCAAATAGCAAAATTGCTCAAATGCTAAAAGACCAAGGTGTTACTGAAAAAACACTTACAGCCGCCATTAGCGAATTGAGACAAGGCGAAAGAGTAACATCTCAAAGCCAGGAAGAAACATATAACTCACTTAACAAATATGCTAAAAATCTAAACCAACTGGCTAAAGATGGAAAACTAGATCCCGTTATTGGTCGTGATGAAGAAATTAGAAGAATTCTTCAAATTCTATCACGAAGAACCAAAAACAACCCCATTTTAGTAGGTGAACCCGGAACTGGTAAAACCGCCATTGCGGAAGGATTAGCACATAGGATTATTGATGGCGATATCCCAGAAAACTTAAAAGACAAGCAAATTTTTGCATTGGATATGGGCGCATTAATTGCAGGTGCCAAATATAAAGGTGAGTTTGAAGAGCGTTTAAAAGCCGTAATTAAAGAAGTAACAGCCAGCGAAGGGGATATTGTTTTATTTATTGATGAAATTCACACTTTAGTTGGTGCTGGTGGTGGTCAAGGCGCTATGGATGCTGCAAACATTTTAAAGCCTGCATTAGCAAGAGGCGAATTGCGCGCTATTGGAGCAACAACGTTAGATGAGTACCAAAAATACTTTGAAAAAGACAAAGCTTTAGAGCGTCGTTTCCAAAAAGTAATGGTTGATGAACCAGATACAGAAAGTGCCATCTCGATTTTGCGTGGTATTAAAGAAAAATACGAAACACACCACAAAGTACGTATTAAAGATGAGGCCATTATTGGTGCAGTGGAGTTATCACAACGCTATATTACCAATCGATTTTTACCAGATAAGGCCATTGACTTAATGGATGAAGCTGCTTCTAAATTACGCATGGAAATCAATTCTAAACCTGAAGAACTAGATGTTTTAGACAGAAAAGTGATGCAGTTGGAGATTGAAATTGAAGCTATCAAGCGTGAGAAGGATGAAAGCAAGCTAAAAATATTACGATCCGATTTAGCAAATTTAAAAGAACAACGCAACGATTTGAATGCGAAATGGAAAAGTGAAAAAGAGGTGGTTGAAAACATTCAGAACACCAAACAATCTATTGAAAACTTCAAACTGGAAGCTGAACGCGCCGAACGTGATGGTGACTATGGAAAGGTTGCCGAATTGCGTTACGGAAAAATAAAAGAAGCTCAAGAACAGCTAGACGTTTATCAAAAGCAATTACAAGCACAGGCAGAACAATCGCTAATAAAAGAGGAAGTAACTTATGATGATATTGCTGAAGTAGTTGCCAAATGGACTGGAATTCCGGTTACAAAAATGATTCAAAGCGAACGTGAGAAACTATTGAAACTAGAAGACGAATTACATAAACGTGTTGTAGGTCAGGAAGAAGCTATTGAAGCCGTAAGTGATGCCGTTCGTAGAAGTCGCGCTGGGTTACAAAACCCTAAAAAACCAATTGGCACCTTCCTGTTTTTAGGTACTACAGGGGTAGGTAAAACAGAGTTAGCAAAGGCATTAGCTGAATATTTATTTGACGATGAAAATGCCATGACTCGTATCGATATGAGTGAATACCAAGAACGTCATGCAGTAAGCAGATTGGTTGGAGCTCCTCCAGGATATATTGGTTATGATGAAGGCGGACAATTAACAGAAGCAGTACGCAGAAAACCATATTCTGTAGTATTATTAGATGAAATTGAGAAAGCACATCCAGACACCTTTAATATTCTGTTGCAGGTACTAGATGAAGGCCATTTAACAGACAACAAAGGACGTGTAGCCGATTTTAAAAACGCCATTATAATTATGACATCCAATATGGGAAGCCAAATAATACAAGAACGTTTTGATGCTACAAAAGAC
Source organism: Mariniflexile sp. (assembly GCF_041583155.1). Classification (GTDB taxonomy): domain Bacteria; phylum Bacteroidota; class Bacteroidia; order Flavobacteriales; family Flavobacteriaceae; genus Mariniflexile. The sequence goes on along the minus strand of NZ_JBFHGK010000002.1, from coordinate 13,481 downwards.
ATCACATCTGCTATGGAAGTAGCTAAAATAGATGTATTAGCTTTATTGAAACAAAGCGTTCGTCCTGAGTTTTTAAATAGAATTGATGACACCGTCATGTTTACACCATTAAGCAAAGAAGACATTAGAGCTATTGTTGGATTACAATTAAAAAGCGTTACAAAAATGTTAGCAAAACAAGGCATCACCTTTGATGCCACGCCAGAAGCAGTAGATTATCTAGCCCAAAAAGGCTACAATCCGGAATACGGCGCACGACCAGTTAAACGTGTTATTCAAAAAGAAGTTTTAAATGCTTTAAGTAAAGAAATATTAGCAGGCAGTGTAACAATAGATAGTATTATTTTATTAGATGCTTTTGATGACAAATTGGTTTTCAGAAATCAAAACTCCCTAATTGAAGAAGAAATATAAATTATATTAAAAACTTGTAACAACACAATACCGAAAACAGACTTATTATTGGTTGGTTAGTAAAAGCAACATGAAACTGAAATTTTAGTGGATTGTTGCTTTTCTTATTTAAAAATGATAAAAATGTGATATTTCTTCCAATTTCCAATAATATGAAAATTAAATAGTTAATAAAAAAGTTAATAAAAAACGAACTCAAATCGACGAACGACCTATTTATATCGTTTAAATCACTTAAATTAGCTATCTGTAAGTCCCCAAAATTTACAATATAATAGCACATCAATTTAATTTGTTTAACCCAAAAAGCATTAAAACCTACTTATACCTATGGATATATCTAGATATATTGATTATACCTTACTAAAGGCTACAACTACCGAACGAGAAATTATAGACCTCTGTTACCAAGCCAAAGATCAGGATTTTTATTCTGTATGTATTAATCCTGCCTATGTTGCATTAGCCAAACAACTATTAGAAAATACTAACGTAAAAATTTGTACCGTGGTTGGATTTCCATTAGGAGCATCATCAACCGCTTCCAAAGTTTACGAAGCACAAAAAGCCATTGAAGATGGCGCTAATGAAATAGAAATGGTAATGAACCTGGGGTTTTTAAAAAGCAAAAATTACGTCTCCGTTCTAAAAGATATTATAGATGTTAAAATGGCCATAAAAAAAATACCTCTTAAGGTTATTTTAGAAATTTCAGAATTAAACAAAAACGAAATCATTAAAGCCTGCAACATTTGTATAGATGCAAAAGCCGATTATATAAAAACATCCAGTGGCTTTTCAAAAAGTGGAGCAACATTAACAGCTACTAAAATCATTAAAAAAACCATTAGAGACGCCATTAAAATTCAAGCATTTGGCGACATAAAAGACATAGAAACCAGCATTAAATATATTGATGCCGGGGTTCACCGAATTGGCATGGCAGCTTTATTTAAAACAACTCGCAGCATTCGTTTAGTGAGTTAATTAATGAATAGTTAAACAAAAAAAGCGGATATTTACGCAATTGTTTAATATCTTTGAAAAACATCCTTATTCTTTAGACTAAGGATGTTTTTTACATTTACAGAAACCACTTTTTCAATCTATATGAAACCACTAAACAAGTACATTGATCATACTATTTTAAAAGCAACCGCTACAAAATCGGATATTATTCAGCTTTGCGAAGAAGCCAAACAATACCAGTTTTTCTCCGTTTGCGTAAATAGTTGTTATGTATCTTTAGCTAAAAATCTACTACAAAATACAGACGTAAAAGTATGTAGCGTTATTGGGTTTCCCCTAGGAGCAATGAGCACTGAAGCAAAAGTTGCAGAAACAAAACAAGCTTTAAACGATGGTGCAGATGAAATTGATATGGTTATAAATATAGGCCTATTAAAAAGCAATGATTTTGATGCTGTCTGGAAAGATATTGAGGCTGTTAAAAATTGCATGCCAACTAAAACTTTAAAGGTTATTCTAGAAACCTGTTATTTAGAAGAACTTGAAATAATTAAAGCCAGCGAATTAGCTATACAAAGTGGAGCTGATTTTATAAAAACCTCTACTGGATTTGGAACTGGCGGAGCAACGATTCATGATGTAAAACTTATGAAACATGTAGCCAATAATAATGCTAAAATAAAAGCTTCAGGAGGAGTTAAAGATTACAACACAGCTCTAGAATATATCAATCTTGGTGTAGAGCGCTTAGGAACATCTTCTGGGATTGCCATTGTTACAGGACAAACTTCCGATGACAAAAATTACTAAATCCACAATCAAAATCATACCAACTTCCAAAAATTCTAATTAACTAACTATTTTATTTGATAAAAAAATGAGTGTACATATAGAAGCGAAACCAGGAGATATAGCAGAAACCATTTTATTACCAGGAGATCCCTTACGTGCAAAATGGATTGCAGAAACCTTTTTTGAAAATCCAAAATGCTTTAACAAAATAAGAGGGATGTACGGCTATACAGGTACATATAATGGAAAACGCATTTCTGTAATGGGAACCGGTATGGGCGTACCTTCCATATCAATTTATGCACACGAATTAATTACCGAATACGGGGTAAAAAACCTAATTCGCGTAGGTAGTGCGGGCTCATATCAAGCACATGTAAAAATTAGAGACGTGGTATTAGCTATGGCAGCTTCATCAAATTCTGGACTTAACGAACTTCGGTTTGGTGGTGCAGATTATGCCCCTACTGCCAATTTTGAATTATTCCAAAAAGCGGTAGATGCAGCAAAGTCCAAAAACATTCCATTGAAGGCCGGAAATATTTTTACTTCAGACGAATTCTATGCTGACGATTTCGAATCTTATAAAAAGTGGTCTAAATTCGGTGTGCTATGCGTTGAAATGGAAACTGCAGGTCTTTATACAATTGCCGCTAAGCACAATGTTAATGCACTTTCTATTTTAACTATTTCAGATTCTTTGGTAACTGGCGAACGCACCTCAAGCAAAGAGCGAGAAACAACGTTTAAGGAAATGATTGCAATAGCGCTGGAACTCGCTTAAAACTCGCTTAAAACAAGTTTAAAACGTATTAAATGGCCTGTAAACTTCTGAGCCAACACATTAATTGCCGTTTCTTTTAATTGAAGCACCCTTGGGTAACCACCCGTTGTTTGACAGTCGCGCATCAAAATTATCAACTTCCCCGAAGGCGTTAATTGTACCGTACCTGGCAGTACTGCCGAAGTGATTATTGGTTTTAAATTGTTTTGTAATAATTCAGTCAGCTGATAAGCCATTCGGTTATTATCTTTTGAAATGAAAAAGTCATTTTGAAGTAACTCAGATTGCTGATTTTTAGAAAGCAGATCGAATTCTGGACCTTTGAAAACTTCAATTACATTAGAATCGAAACATTCATCTAACACTTTAATTGAAGCATTCTTATTAACAATAAATGAGTTATTTAAATTTAAATCAATCGTGTCATTTTTAGATATTTTATCCAAACAAGTAACACCTTTATACATACTTTGACTCCCCAAAACAGCCTCTGTTTTAAAACCACCCAAAACAGCCAAATAACAACGAACACCTCTTTGTAATTTTCCAAAAGACAACACTTGCCCCTTTCTAATTTCAATAGGTTTATTGATTGAAACGGACTGCCCATTAACTTTTGGAGACATATCCGCACCGGAAATACAGATATAGGTATCACATTCAAATAGTAGCTTCGCTCCCACCAAAGTCATTTCTAAAACAGCAAGAGTCTCCGCATTCCCTAATATGGCATTCGCCATAGCCGCAGAATAACGATCCATAACACCCGAATAAGGCACGCCGTACTGTGAGTTACCTAAACGTCCAAAATCTTGAACAGAGGTGTATAAACCTGCGTTTAAAACCCTAATCATGCAGCACCTCACTTTCTAAGTGATACACACCAGCTTCAACTAACAATTTAATACCCTTATACTCGTCAAGCGAAATTGGCTGAAACTGAATTTTATCCAAAGGTTTTGCAAAACAAGGCACTTCTAATTTAGGATTAAAAAAAGCTACCGGCGTGTTCCCGATAATATTCCAACCACCAGGACTTGCAACAGGATAGACACCAGTTTGGCTTCCTCCTATTGCCACCGAACCTTTTTTAATTTGCAAACGCGGAGTCGCTTTTCTTGGCATATGAAGTGTATCATCCAGACCTCCCAAATATAAAAAACCAGGTAAAAAGCCAATAAAAAAAACAGTATAAATGGCCTCGGAATGCAGTTTGATTATCGACTCTTTTGACAGATTTTTTTCTACTGAAATAGCTTCCAAATCAATACCAAAACCAGCATCATAACAAACGGGGATTTTCCATAGATTTGACAAGATGTCATGCTTAAAGTCTTTCGAAAAATAACATGCTTTCAATACTTGTAGTTCATTTTCGAAATTCCTACAAAATGAATCATAAATAATTAATAACGAGTTGTATGCTAATTTTATTTCAACAATAGATTTAACTTCAATACTCTCTATCACTCTTTTAAATCTAATAATATCTTTCAAAACAGCCTCATCAATTACCGATGGCCATTCTACCAAAATAGATCGTTCTCCATAGCGTTTATAGGTAAGATTGAAAGACACTAATTCCTTAAGATTTTAATAGCTTTTGATTCTAGCTTAAGCAACAGTTTTTTTAACAAATTTTCAGCATGCAGATTGTCTCCATGAATACAAAATGTTTCAGCTTTAATTGACACTTCTAGACCTTGAATGGTTTTCACCTTTTGCAATTTCATCATTCGGTAAACGTGTTCAAACATCTCATCTGCGTCGTGAATTAAAGCATTGTTTTCACTTCTAGACACCAGCGTTAAATCGTTGTTATAATTTCTATCTGCAAAAGCTTCATAGGTTATCGGAATATTATTTTGGATGGCTAAATCTTCAATAACCGACTTATAAGGCACATATAATTTAACTGGCTGTGCGATACTTTTAACCACCTCAATAATTACAGTAGCTGTTTTAATATTACTTGCCGCCATATTGTAAAGCGCCCCATGTGGCTTAATGTGATGAAGTAAAACATTTTCTTCTTCAAGAATGGTTTTAAGACTATATATTTGCTCCTTTAAAGAGTTAAATAATGCCACACAAGCCATATCCATCGGTTTTCTTCCAAAGTTTTCCTTATCTGGAAATGACGGATGCGCCCCTATTTTTACATTATGCTTTTTGGCTAATCTAACTACCTTGCGCATTGTCTGACTCGAACCAGCATGTCCGCCACAAGCGATATTACAGGACGACACATACGGCATAAGTTTTGATTCGTTACCTACACCCTCTCCTACATCTATATTAATATCCATGGTTTGTATAGTCACTAAAATAAATTTAAATTAAAAACCTTATTAATGGTTGCAATGGATAGTAAGATACTAATTCCTAAAATAAAAACACCAAAAACATTGTGTTTTATATTGTTTTTATAACTACCCAAAACGGATTCCTTATTCATAATCCAAATTAAAATCCATGCAATTACTGGCAACAACATGCCGTTTGCAATTTGAGCAAATTTAATAATATCGATAGGCTTTATACCTAACGAGGAGAACAAAATGCCTAACACGAGAACACCCATCCAAACCGCTCTAAACTTATTCGTTTTCATGTTTGTAGACCAGCCTAAACACCCACTCGCTACATAGGCCGCAGCTAAAGGCGCTGTAATAGCACTTGTAATACCGGCAGAAAACAAACCAATTGCTAAAAAATAGGTTGACAAACCACCAAAAAGTGGCTCTAATCCCTTTGCTAAATCGGTTGCGTTTTTTATCCCTTCGCTTGGTATCGCTGCTGCGGAAACAATAATGCACATAGAAACCAAACCTCCCAAAACCACAGCTACGAAAGTATCCTTTCTAGCATATTGCAAGTCGGATTTTGATTTCCACTTTTCTTTAACTAAAGCGGCATGTAAAAACAAATTATAAGGGACTACGGTTGTTCCTATAAGTGCAATAACCAACAACAAACTATCTTTTGGAAATTGAGGAATCCACATGCCTTTTAATATTTCAAGGATACTTGGTTGCGTTATTACAGCGGTAACTAAGAATGCGAAACTCATCAAAATCACCAAACCAACAAGAACCTTTTCAAGTATTTTATAGTTTCCAAGATACAATAACACAAAAGCAAAAAAGCCAATAACTAGACTCAAAGTATTTATTGAAAAATCACCTATTATAAAACTTGGATTCCCTACAATGGTTTCTAAACCTAGAACACCTCCAGTAATATTACCAGCCTCATAAGCAGCATTTCCGATAAAGACAGCGGAAATAACTAGTAATATGGTAAAAAACTTTATTAGCGGATTTTTAATTTCTGTTCTGATAATTTCAGATAAACCTTTTTGGGTAATAATACCTAAACGCGCCGACATTTCTTGCAGAACAATGGTAGCAAAAATAGATAACACCATAGCCCACAACAGCGCAAAACCAAAACCTACACCTGCCAAAGTACAAACAGTAACAGTACCGGGACCTATAAACGCAGCTGCTATTAATGGACCCGGACCTATATTTTTAAACCACGATTTCACCACTTATTAGCAGCTTTTAAAGCATAAATTGCAAAAGTACCTAACCAATGCCCTCCTTCATAACTATCATTGAAAATACTAGGCAAAGAATAATTTATATGACCATATGCTATATTATATAAATGTTCGTATTCCGGTAAACCCTCTGCTATTTTACACAAACTCCAAGCTCGCGAAAAATTAACACCGTCTAAATGCACTAATTGCCCATCGGTTCTATCGGAAACCAGACCAACTTCCAAAACAAAATTTTCATCTTTTAACTGCGGAAGAAAAGCATGAAGCCAGGTCTTAAATTGGGTTTCAGGTAATAAACGCTTCATTAAAGCCGCTTCTTCCAAGCATGGAGATAAAAAATCACTTCCGCTAGGCTCCCAACTTATCGGGCAATTTTCATCCTTTAAAAAGAAATAATCAGCACGTTCTTTAATCGCTGATTTTAACGACTCGTTTTTTAGAGTTACAGCATAATCGTAAGCAAAGGATAAACCAAAAGCTGTATTTGTATGAGTCCCTACTCGCTGCGGATAGTTTAATTTTGGCAAAAACGCAATGTACTTTTCAACAATTAAATCGGTTAATGGTTGCAAATTTGCTTCCAAGGTTCTAGCAACTGGAGCATCCCAAGTATGAAGCTCTTCTGCTAATTTAAGAAGCCACGCCCAACCATAGGTGCGCTCAAATGATTTATTATGTTCACCCAAAAAGAAATTTATTTCCGTAGCTATATTTTCTTTTGAAATATTAGTAAGTAAGCGTTGTTTAATATCTTCAGCATTATTAATATCAGGGAACTGTTTTAGCAAGCTTACCAAACTCCAATGGCCATGAACTGCAGAATGCCAATCGAAACAACCGTAAAAAGCAGGATGCAATGTACTTGGAGATTTTAAATCGGCATCACCACCAAGGGTTTGCGATAATTTGTTAGGATATTCAGTATTAATACACTGCAAAGGCAAGATTGCTAATTTATTAGCTTGCTCTAAATTAAGATTTGGCTTTGGAGAAATTTCAATTTTTGAAGTTTTAATGTCCGCCTTTTTTTCTTCTTTGGAATTATTACAACTTAAAGTTAGAATTGTAATTAAAAATAATATTGGTTTTTTCATAGTGCGATTTAGAATAACGCAATAAATCTAATGAAAATTTATCGCTTTGAATAAAGGTCTTTTATATTCAAATAGCACATTAGGTGCTTTTAGTCTATTTTAATATACACTTGTTTGTGAGGTTGTTCGGAAAGCGTAATCACTAATTTATCAGATTCAAAATAAGCTATTGCTACTACCCCATCCAATGGATCGGATAAATTATAAAACTCAGTTCCATTATTATTCCAAACTAAATTCCTAAAAACAAAACTACTTGTACAATTTTCAGGTGCCGTATTACTATTAATAAATCCGGTAACCATGATACCATCCTTTTTAAACTCCGATTGAATATACTGAAAACAATTATTGGTTTCAACTAATTCTCCAGATTGATAGGTTTCAATAACTTGCCATTTTCCAATAATTCTATCATTCATATCCGAATCACTATTCGAACATGAATGAAGTAGAATAATTAAACTTAAAAAAAATATAATTTTATTCAATTTTCACTAAAAAACTATTGAATTTATATCAAAACATATTTTACAACAATGCTTCCTTTCTTCTAATGTTGATTCGCATTGTCCCTTCAATTGGATTTTCGGACACTAGTATTAAATAACCACCTCCGCCAGCACCCGCCAGTTTCCACGCCAATGCCTTTTCTTTATACTTATCGATTTCTTTGTTTATTCTATCGTTAACCATAGCTGGAAACAAGGTAGTTTGCGCATTGAAAGATTTCAAAAAGCCTTTTGCAAACTTCTCTAAATCCATTTCCTGAATAGCATCCCAAACCTCTTCTTCAGCTTTTGCCAAGGATTTTACATTTTCTTTATTAACATTGGTATCTTTTAAAAGATCTAATCCATCTTCTCTCGGCCAAAGCAATGCCATACTGATATGAGATTCCAACCAACTAAGAATGGATTCGGAATGAACAGATTCGATTTTTTTAGGCCAATATTCCGTATCATAATAATGCCTTACAAGACCTGGCATACAAATTCCAATAGCATCTTGGGCTCCAGAAATCATTTCAGAACCTGGCGTATTTTCATACTTAAAAAGAATTTCAGCCAATTTTTCCGGTTTTTCCATTGGTAGGTAATAAGGCCAGATTTTTTTTGCAGCATTTCTAGTTGAAGTAGACATTCCGCAACGTTCATTATACTCTATAATTGGCTCCAGCGAAACTGTAATGGCCCAACCTGGATGATGCTTAGAAACATAAGGCTGATCTATCCAAGTACCCGCCAAATCGATTCTGTAAGGTAGTGCACAATTTCCACCGGTTCGTAAAGCTGTTGTTGAACGTTCTGGTAATCCAGTGTCTGGAATTCTGCTTAACATTTTTAATTCAATACCAAGTTCATTACATAACTCTTCTTTAGCAGGAGTAAACCCGTCTTCATTAACAACAAAAAAATCTGGTTTTAATTTTTTAAGGTCCTCTTCAAAATCTAACATTCCAGAACCAGAGTTAACAAAAGCTTCCTTTACATACTTTATGGCATTAATCATATAAATTCGTTCTTGTTCGGAATTTATAGTTTGACGCCCTTTTAAGCCTGCAATAGTTGCATCTGAGCCAATTCCAACGTATAAATCTCCGTATGTTGATGCTTCTTTAAAGAAAGCGATATGTCCACTATGCAACATATCAAAACAACCAGATACAAATACTTTTTTATTCATTTATTATGTATTAAATATTAAAAATAACCCCCTTTAATTTTACTGCAATTTATTTTATTCATTATTATCTGACAAAAAAAACAACTAAAAAACCTATTTCATGGATAAAATAATTATAAAAATTGAGAAATATGAATTTTGAAGTAAAGGAATATCAATTTCTAAATTTCATGTTGATTTTTTTGAATATTATTTAACAGATGACTTACCTAAGGATTAACAAAGTATTCACTTCAAAATTAACGAAGATTAATTATACTTTTTTTACTCAATCATCATAAACTAAGATAATTTCAAATAAGTATCAAAAGTTAACCAAAAACCGAAAGTTTTTACTTCTTACGAATAGAACAAATACAGAATTTGTTGTATATCAAATCTGATTTTTACAGATATGAGTTGTTTTCACACACCATTAAACCTTTCTCAAACCAGATACAACAGAATATACATTTCCATACAAATAATTCAACAAACAAAACCAAACCTGTCAATGATTCTTCCTTATTACTGACATAACCTAAGCTAAACACAAATTCACAATTCGTTCCGTAAAAATTGGGTTTTTAACCAAATCTTAAAAGACTTATGCTTTTGAAGAAATTCTATCCCAACCACCCTTCTCTATCCATACTCCTATATTGAATAGCCTCACTTATATGTGAACCATTTATAGCTTCTGCGCCTTCTAAATCGGCTATGGTTCTGGATACTTTTAATATACGATCGTACGCTCTAGCGGAAAGATTTAAACGCTCCATAGCGGTTTTCAGTAACTGTTTAGAAGCATCATCTAAAACACAATAATTTCGAATTTGTTTGGTATTCATTTGGGCATTGTAATGCACGGTATCGGAATCGGCAAAACGTTTGGTTTGAATATCTCTAGCCTCGGTAACTCGTTTTCTTATTTCAACAGAGGTTTCACCCTTCCTATCGTCTGATAATTTATCAAAAGGCACTGGTGTCACTTCTATATGAATATCAATTCGATCTAATAATGGTCCGGAAATTTTACTTAAATAACGTTGCATTTCGGCGGGACTCGAGGTTACCGGCGCGTTAGGGTCGTTAAAATAACCTCCCGGACTCGGGTTCATACTGGCCACTAACATAAAACTACTTGGATAGGTTACCGTAAATTTTGCTCGCGATATGGTGACTTCCCTATCTTCTAAAGGTTGACGCATCACTTCTAAAACTTCGCGTTTAAATTCGGGTAATTCATCTAAAAACAAAACACCATTATGTGATAAAGAAATTTCTCCAGGTTGCGGGTAACTACCGCCACCGACTAAAGCAACGTTTGAAATGGTGTGATGCGGACTTCTAAACGGACGTTGTGCCATTAAGCCTGTATCTTTTGTGCGACCAACCACCGAATGTATTTTTGTAGTTTCGAGTGCTTCATGAAGCGTCATGGGTGGCAAAATACTTGGCAAACGTTTGGCGAGCATGGTTTTTCCTGCACCTGGTGGCCCAATCAAAATAATATTGTGCCCACCGGCAGCGGCAATTTCCATACATCGTTTAATACTTTCCTGTCCACGTACATCGCAAAAATCGAATTCCGGATAGTTTAGATTTTTTTCAAACTCTTCGCGAGTATTTATAATAGTTTGTTCTAATGGTTCACCCTTATCGAAAAAATTAATGACTTGTTTGATATTTTCAATTCCGTATACCTCTAAATTATCGACAATGGCCGCTTCTTTGGCATTCTCTTTTGGAAGTATAAACCCTTTAAAACCTTCTTCTCTGGCTTTAACAGCGATGGGTAATGCGCCTTTTATGGGCTGCAGCGTACCATCTAAAGACAATTCGCCCATAATTAAATAACGCTCTAAATCATCGGCTTTTATCTGACTTGAAGATGCCAAAATGCCAATAGCTAAAGTTAAATCGTAGGCAGAACCTTCCTTGCGTAAATCGGCGGGCGACATATTAATGATAATCTTTTTTCCTGGAATTCTATAGCCATTATTTTGAAGTGCGGCAGCAATTCTAAAATTACTTTCTTTAATAGCATTATCGGGCAAGCCTACTAAATGATACCCAACACCGCTATCAGTGTTCACTTCAACTGTTACGGTTGTCGCTTCAACACCAAAAACAGCACTTCCAAAAACTTTTTTAAGCATATATGATTTTTACTGCTTAAATGTAAGAAATGTATCTTTTACTTTTTATATTCTGCTAAAAATAAAAATTACTTGTTTTAAACTCTGAAAAACTTCGTTTACACTTTTTCTAAATACTTTAAAAAATACGGTTTCGGTGTAAAAATGATTGGATCGCTTACTTACAAAAAGAAAAACCTTATACTTCTATAAGGTTCTTCAGTTAACAACACTTTGACTAACACATCCATAATAGATGTTCTTTAATTAGTTTAAAAATTTAGGTTTTAAAACTAACATTGCCCACGCCCAATTTTGAATATCGGCAGCATTAGCATCAGTCACTCCTTTAAGTTCATACATGCCATCGGAAACAAACATTTGAGAATAACCTAATACCAAACTATAACCTTTGAATTTTTTAGAAAACACTAAATCCAATTCCGTACCTAGAGATTTTTCACCACTTGCTAAGGCTTCCTCTCCGCTAAAATTTAAAGCAGTTACCGACAAACTAGATGTTTCGCTAAGAGTAAAATTAGCACTTACATGAACATCAATTAACCCAACGTTATTTACGTGATTCCCTACGTAGAAATAATCCATAAACCCATTAAATTTATGATTTGTACCATATAATGGAAAAAAGGCTTCGCTTTTTGAAGTTGATGTATCGTTACCACTTATAATTTCAAGACCCGCTCCTAAACTAACTTTAGGAGAAGCTTTATAACTAAAATCTAAGCCTAATAAGTAGGCACTTTTCACCTGATCGCCTGTTTGAAGGAAAGCATTTGCTGCGACTCCAAAATCTCCATTTTTATAATCTAAATGCGTTCCTAATGTTTGCAAACTATTCACACCGTCAGGCGTTTCATTATCTACTTCGAATTTTTGAAAACCTGTATTTAACAAAATTAAACTTCCTGAAAAGTTTTCCCAAGCTTGTTTTAAATAGACGTATTGCATGGATTTATATGAAAAGAAACCAGAAGTATTATACACAGTACCCACAGACCGAAACCCTGTAGGATCTGAATAATCTTGACTAAACGCCAACCCTAAATCGAGCATAAACTTATCTTTCTTATACTGAATTAAACCCGCATCGTGATTTCTACCTTGCTGTGCCCAATCTAAGCCTCCAAAGATACGTTGGTCGTCATAAGAGATTACTTGACGCCCTAATTTGGTTGAAAATCCAGAGCCTAAATTAATATCTGCCCATGCTTCAAAAATAGCGAAAGAGTTATTCTGGTCGTATGGTAACAACTGCCTATTTTCACCCCAAACTAACACATCCTGAAGACTTAAGTAAAATTTGTATGCCTCTGCCGTAAACCCCGCATTTAATCTGGCACGTGTAGAAATACCGAAACCTGCATCGGCAGCATTTGGAATAACACTCCCAAATCCATGTCTGTATTCTGTTCTAGGACGAAACTCGCCATCTAAAGAAAATTGTGCTTGCATCCATTGTATGCTCCCTAAAAATAGCACTAAAATTGCATATTGTTTTTTCATTGTTATTGTTTTTTATGTTTGTTGATTGTATTTAAAATGATGTTTAGTTTCTGATTTTCAACTAATTTATAGCTAACACTCTTAATGTCATTAATAAATTATATTAATGCTCTAAAAAATCTATCAGATGTTTTCTGTATTTGTAATAATCGTCATGTTCTAAAACAGATTTCCGGGTTCGTGGTCTTTCAAAATCGATATTTAAAATATCGCCAATTTTGGCTTTGGGTCCGCTGGTCATCATCACGACGCGGTCTGCTAAAAAGATGGCTTCATCAACGTCGTGGGTAATCATTACCGCCGTAATTTTCTCTTTATTCCATATCTCTATTAAGATATCTTGAAGCTCGCCACGTGTTAAAGAATCTAACATTCCAAACGGTTCATCCAGCAATAATACTTTGGGTTTTATAGCAAATGCTCTGGCAATACCCACACGCTGTTGCATACCTTGAGAAAGCTCCGAAGCTTTTTTATTAAAGGCATTTTCTAAACCTACTTTTTGAAGATAGTACTTAGCAATGTCT
>NZ_JBFHGK010000001.1:0-215727 GCF_041583155.1 Mariniflexile sp. | reverse complement strand
GGGGCAAAATTCAAGGTGGTTATAGCGACGGGGCTCACCTCTTACCATTCCGAACAGAGAAGTTAAGCCCGTTAGCGCCGATGGTACTGCATTGTGGGAGAGTAGGTCGTTGCCTTTTTTGGAAGCCCTTCATTGAAAAATGAAGGGCTTTTTTGTGCTTGTATGTTTCCTGGATACAAGTTTTTTTTGTTTTTCGTATAAAGCGCTATGATGATTCTTCTGTTACCATTCTTCATTTTTCTATAACTTTTTTTAAAATATAACTGATTAAGGTTGTATTGGGCATAATTCTTTTTTATTTGTCTCTATTTTTTATGCTTTTAATTGAATTTTTAGTGTAAAAATGTCTATGAATTCCAGTTTTCCTGCTTATTCTATTAGAGAGTCAGTTAGGCTTCTTTATATTTTAATTCAACAAATTCAAATTATTAAATGAAGTATCTTTTTATACTTATCGTATCAATCCCTATTTTGTTAGGTTCCGGAAAATTTCAAAGCACATCACAATCAACGAACGCTACCATTACATATGATGTAGTATTTAGAGAAAGTCTTGCAGGAATTTATAAAAAGTGGTCTATTGACGATAATAGTTTTGGTTTTTCTTATGAATATACTGATAGAGGTCGCGGTCCTAAATACTTCGAAGAATTAACGCTAAACTCCAAAGGTTTTATAAAAAAACAATCCATTACTGGTGTAAATTATCTGAAAGATTCAGTTAATGAGACTTTTGAAAGCATAGACACTAAAGCGTACTGGATTAATCCGGAAGGGAAGAATGAAAGCGATTTTAATGGTGAAGCATTATATATGCGTTATGATGGATCTCCTGGGGCTTATGAAGTGCTTGCCAAACTACTATTAAAGTCAATAGATAAAAAGGTAAGGTTGTTTCCAAAGGGAGAAGTGGAGCTTGTTGATCATGTTTACGTTACTATAAAAGATTCTTTTACGGCAAAGCTTCTTACCATAAAAGGGTTAGACATGGGGCCTTCTTATCTATGGTTAGATAATGATAACCAATTAATAGCTCAAATTTCTGGAAATCTACATATAGTGCGAAAAGATTTAAATTCTTTACGTCTTGAAATGAAAAGAATTCAAGATAGTGTAGAAGATGACTACCTTTTTAATGTGGCAAGAAATTTTACGCATTCATTAGATAAAGTAGTAATTAAGAACGTAAATGTTTTTACAGAAAGGGGAACTTTAATTTTAAATCAAGATGTTTTTGTAGAATCGAATACAATACAGTTAATAGTACCAACTGGAACTAAAGATATTGCTCATGGTGTAAAAGTTATGATTGGTACAGGGAAAACACTTATGCCAGGTATGTTTGATATGCATACTCATAATGATAAATTTCGAGGAGCCATGCACATTGCTGGAGGTGTAACTTCTGTTAGGGATTTGGCCAATAATAAACAGTTAAAGAATTTGAGTAATCAGTTTGACGATAATAAGATTGTTGGCCCCCGCATTGTAACTTTTTGTGGAATTATAGATGGTTCAGGACCCTATGCCAACCAACGAAATGTAGTTGATAACTTGGAAGCTGGTTTAGCGGAAATCCAGGAATATAAGGATCTAGGATATCAACAAATTAAATTATATAGTTCCATTAGGCCAGAGTGGGTGGAACCTTTAACTAAAAAGGCTCATGAGCTGGGTATGAAGGTAAGTGGGCATATTCCTGCGTATATGACGGCATCACAAGCTATTAACAAAGGATATAATGAGATTCAGCACATTAATATGGTATTGCTTAATTTTCTTTCTGATACCATAGATACGCGTACACCCTTGCGGTTTACTATGGTAGCCAAACATAGTGCTGATCTTGATTTAAAATCTAAGGAATATTTGGATTTTATTAGTCTTTTGAAAACGAAGGAAATTCGTGTAGACCCAACGGTTTCTATTTTTGAGAATATGTTCACGGCAAATAGAGGGGAAGCCAGTGCGACTTATAACAAGATTATTGACAGATTACCATTGTTGAACCAACGAACCTATTTAATTGGTGGACTACCTAAACTTAAAGGTCAGGAAAAACGCCATGAAGACTCCTTCAATAAAATGTTGGAAGTTGTTAATGATTTATATAACAAAGGAGTTCAAATTGTGCCAGGAACAGACGGATTGCCAGGATTTTTATATCACCGTGAATTAGAACTATATGTGCAGGCGGGTATTCCTGCATCTGAGGTTTTAAAATTGGCAACAATAAAATCTGCTGAAATAACGGGCGTTTCGGATTTGTACGGATCTATTAAAGTAGGTAAACAAGCCGACCTTATATTAATTGATGGGAATCCGCTAGAAGATATTAGTAACATAAGAAGAGTGGAATGGACTATGAAAGGAGGAAAACTTTTTTATGCCAAGGAATTGTACGCCTCTATGGGAGTGAAACATTTTAAATAAGAATACTAATAACAAATAAAGTTTAAAACAAAGAATTGCAATAATTAAAATGTGTTTAAAATATTAGATATATGGAAAAAAAACGTAGAGATTTCATTAAAAAGCTTCCTTTTGGACTGCTTTTACCAGGGTATGTTTTAAATAGCTTTTCAAGTGAGTTGGTTTCAATGGATGGACTATCTGCTGGAATTTCTTATGATTATAATCAAAAACATATTGATAAATTATATAAAAATGCCATAGTTATTGATGGATTGATTATTCCAAGAGGATGGGATGAAGCTTCATTTAGAGCCTTAAAGGAGTCCGGTTATACGGGAATGAGTATTTCATTAGAATCAGGGAATTTGAATGTTGCTTTAAAATCTTTGGCAGAATGGCAAAAGCGAATTAAGGATAATCCTGATAAATTGATATATGCTACAAGCGCCGCCGATTTTGTACAGGCAAAAAAAGAGAATAAAGCAGCAGTACTTTTGGGGTTTCAAAATGCGACTATGATTGAAAAGTCGATTGACAATATCAATAAGTTATATGATGCCGGTACCAGATGGATACAATTAACTTATAATGAAAGAAATTTGTTGGGAGATGGTAGTACCGAACGTACCAATGCAGGTTTATCCGATTTTGGTGTAGAGGCTGTGGAACGCATGAATGAATTAGGGATTATAGTGGATTTATCTCATTGTGGGCGTCAAACAACAGATGATGGCATAGCATTTAGTAAAACTGGGGCGTGTTTTAACCACAGTATGTGTGAGTCTTTGCATAAGAACCACCCACGCGCTAAAACAGATAAGCAAATAAGAGCCATGGCCGATAAAGGAGGTATTATAGGTATTATTTGCCTTGGTTACATGATTGGGCCAGAACTTGGTACTAAAACGACAATTGAAACTTATGTAGACCATATAGACCATGCCGTTAAAATAGGAGGTATAGACCATGTGGGAGTTGCAGCAGATTTTGCCATTCAAGGACTTGAAGCCACGGGAGCTACTCGCGAAAATTGGTACGTACCACGTTTAACTCGCTTTAAATCGTCTTATGATGTGCAATGGCCACCTTGGATTCCGGAATTGGATAAACCTGATAGGTATTTGCAAGTCGCCAAAATATTAGATAAGCGAGGTTATAAAACTGGAGATATAGAAAAAATACTTGGGCAGAATTGGTTGCGATATTTTGGAGAGGTATTAAAATAGTTTTAACTACCTTATTTTTTAGTACTAATATAATTTAAGAAAACACAGTAAACAAGAATATTAAATTTCTTATTTACTGTGTTTTGTAGTTTTAGTAAGGTTTTTTTATTACGAAAAATAATACATATCAAATTATGGATTACTCATCAAATTCTTAATTTAATTAGATTTTAATTAAGTATTTGTGAATTTTTTAAAGGTTTTTTGTAAAAATGCTTTTTTTTATTAAAATTAATGTAATAGTGTCTATAAAATGTGGTTAGGACGCTTAATATTGTGATAGCAAGCTATAATTATAAACGCTTTAAAATTATAATTCATGCAAAATGAATATAGACAAACTTCCGCAAAAAGAATGGATTTTAATGCAGAAGAAGATTTTAATAGTAAAAGTTCTCAATTGACTACAGGTAATTTAAAAGTAGTTAAAGAGTCTGAGGCAAGTATTTGGGCAGACCTTAAAAAAGGAGATAAGATAGCCTTAGGGAAACTATACAATATCTATATAGATTCCTTATTTGCATTTGGTATTCAAAATTCACAAGACCGAAGTTTTGTGATGGATTGTATTCATGATTTATTTCTAGATTTATATAAATACCGAAAAAATTTATTGATTACAGATAATGCCAAAAATTACCTATTTAAGTCATTATCTCGTAAAATTAATAAAAAGTACTCCCGAAAAACAACTCCAGAATCGGATGAGTTTATTAACTCTAAAAATAAAATCCGTAGAAATCATACAGATTCTTGCGAGAAGGATATGATTGTTAATGAACGTAATTTAGAGAAAAAAGCCGCTTTAGAGAATGCCCTAAGTACCTTAACATCTAAGCAGCGCGAATGCTTGTATTTAAGGTTCGATCAAGAAAAATCATACGAAGAGATTTCTTTTATAATGGATGTGTCTGTTCAATCTGCAAGAACCAATATATATAGAGCTATTAAATCTTTAAGGCACTATAGAATCAACTATTAATTCTAAAAAAAAAACAACAAATAGTGTCTATATATAGTAATCATCTTACTTATTAGTATAGATGGAAAACTATAACAATTGCTTTTTAAAATAGTATTTAGGTTATATAATACCTTGATATATGAAAGAAAAACTACCATATAATGTGAAATTTTTACCAATAACGGAATTGGAAAAAGCGGATTTAAAAAATAAAATTTTTAATTCCATTCACAAATCAGATTCTCGTAAACGAAGTGTGTTTTATGCCATGATGGGCGTAGCGGCATCGTTGGTAATACTAATAGGATTAGGCTTATATTTTAAACCGAAACAAAATGAGTCTATTACCGATTTTGTTAAAACTCTAGAACCTGCCAATAACAATTCAGCAAGCGAAGTAACACTTGTTTTAGGAGCAGGAGAAAATTTAAAAATCGATGATAAAGTGGCTTCTATAAGTTATTCAAATTCGGGTGAAGAAGTAAAAATAGGATCGGCACAAACAGTAAATCAGCAATCAGTAAAAAATAACAAGTTGGTTTATAATACCCTTCTTGTTCCATATGGTAAGAGAACCAAAATTCAACTTTCTGATGGTAGTACTGTTTGGTTAAATTCTGGTTCTAGATTGGTATACCCCATCGTATTTAAAGGGAAAAGAAGAGAAGTGTATCTAGAAGGAGAGGCAATTTTTGATGTTGCCCATAACAAGAAGCAACCTTTTATAGTAATGTCTCAAAACCAGGAGGTTGAAGTGTTAGGAACTGTTTTTGGAGTCACTAATTATTTGGATGAAAATTCAATTAATACTGTGCTTAAAAGTGGTAGTGTGCAAATTAGCTATAAAAACAATTCAGCTTCACATTCAGATAAAATGAAAATAACCCCAGGGACGATAGCGAGCTACAACAAAAAAACAAAAGGTATTATTTCAGAAAAGGTAAATGTTGATAATTATTTTTCATGGAGAGAGGGCGTTCTAATATTTAAAAATAACGATTTGCAGTTTATCATGAAAAGGTTATCACGCTATTATAATATTGATATTGAAATCAGTAATGCGCTTAAGTCAACCACAGAAGAGGTTGAAACATTTTCTGGTTATTTAGATCTAAACGAAGATGTTGATAAGGTGATAGAAAGTATAGAAATGAGTACAAACTTGAATTATACTTTTAAGAACAATAAACTAACAATTAACTAACAAATATTAAAAACAGAAGAAACTTTATGATGTAAAATTAAAAATTATTTTGAATTAATCACAAAAAGCCAGAAGGTGCTCCAACAGCTTCTGGCTATTAAAAGAACATTGTTGAAATTCAACAACATTACTAACAAAAAACAAAAGTATGAAAAAAAATTTAAGTAACGCAATTCTGACGGTTATGAAGGTATTTTTACTATTTATAGCAATTGGACTTACTTCTGCCTACGCCAATACTGCAGTAGGACAAGTTAAAGTAGATATTGATGTAAAGAGTATTTCTATAGAAGAATTATTCAAGGAAATCCAAAAAACGAGTGATTATATCTTTTTTTATAAAGATGATGTGCTAAAAACTAACAAGAAAATTTCTTTGAAGTTTGATAATGCAAAAGTGACAAAAATTCTAGATGAAGCTTTTCAAAATACGAACTTAACTTATAAAATTATTGGAAAGCAAATAGTTGTAAAAAAAAATGAAAATAAAATTTCTGAATCTATTTCAGATGAAGAAATTGTTTCTCAAGAAAAAAATATAAAAGGTGTTGTGGCCGATGCTAATGGACAACCATTACCAGGTGCTAACATCATTATTAAAGGAACCACAAAAGGAGTACAAACAGATTTTGATGGTAAATATTCCATAGAGGCTAAAGCAGGGGATATTTTGGTAGCATCTTATGTAGGTTTTATAACTAAAAGTGCAACAGTAGGAAGTAGTTTGGTTATAAATTTCGTTTTAAACGAAGACGCCGCTTCTCTGGATGAAGTATTAATTGTTGGTTATGGTTCTCAAACCAAAGAATCGTTAACTGGTGCTGTTTCGGTAATAAAAGCAGATGAATTACAGCAAGCTCCAACATCATCTTTTGAACAGTCACTACGAGGAAGTGTTGCAGGTATTCAAGCTTCGGCGATTGATGGCGCTCCTGGTGCAAATACTGAAATTAGAATTAGAGGTATTGGTTCTATAAACGCATCTAGTGAGCCATTATATGTTATTGATGGTATTCCAATTTCTGCAGGTAGTCAATCTACAAATGATAATGATGGTGCTAGTTCAAACGTAATGGCATCCATAAATCCAAACGATATTGAAAGTATTAGTGTCTTGAAAGATGCTGCTTCTACAGCTATTTATGGATCTAGAGGTGCAAATGGTGTTATTTTAATCACTACTAAACAAGGTAAATCAGGTAAGGCAACTATTGAATTAAAAACCCTAACTGGTTTTAATTCACAAGCGTCAAAAAATATATTAAAGCCTTTAAATGCAGAACAGTATAAAGAATTATATATAGAAGGTTATGTAAACAAAGGGCTTACCGCTGAAGCGGCACAAGCACAATTGGATAATTTGTACACACAACAAATAGATCCTTCTACCGGTGAAGCAACAGATACAAATTGGTTAGATGCCATAACGCGTACAGGTGTTACACAAAGTTACGATTTAAGCGTTAGAGGAGCTACAGATAAAGTTAAGTACTTCATGTCTGGAGGTTACATGGACCAAGAGAGTTATATTATAGGGTATGGTTTTTCAAGGTTTAGTGGACGATCGAACATAGAATATAAAGTTAATGATTATTTAACCTTGTCTAATAATATATCAGTTTCAGATATTACCTCCAGTACAGCGCCTGATGGTGGTTCTTGGAACAACCCTTTTAAAAGTACGCTAGAGTTATCTCCACTAATTCCTATATATGATGAAGAAGGACAATTCAATTCAGAACACGTATCTTATTTTCCTATAGGAAGTAACCCTGTGGGTAGTTTAAGTGGTGATGATTTATGGGAAACCAATACATCCCGAATCATTGATAACTTTGCGGTATCCATCAATCCAATAAAGAATTTGGTATTCAGATCTCAATGGAATTTTGATGTTCTTAGCATTAACGAATCTACATATTATAACCGTCGTTATGGATCGGGTTATGAAACTAATGGTTATGCTTATGAAGCCAATACTACAAATAAGACTTGGGTAGGAACTCAAACTTTAGATTATACTTTTGATTTTCAAAGTAATCATAATTTAAACTTACTAGGAGGTTATGAGGCACAACAAACTATTCGTGAATCATTTTCAGCCTCGGGTACAGATTTTCCAAATGATGTAGTTAAAACATTAAGTACAGCTGCTGCCGAGTATTCAATTGCTGGTTCAAAAAGTGAATACACTTTTAGTTCTATGTTCTTAAGAGCTAATTACAATTTTAACAGCAAATATTACCTTTCTGGAAGTATTAGAAATGATGGGTCTTCAAGATTTGGTGCCGATAATAAATACGGAACGTTTTATTCTGTAGGTGCAAGCTGGAACATAAACAAAGAGGCTTTTATGGCCAATCTTTCGTTCATCAATATGCTAAAATTAAGAACCTCATATGGTCTTACAGGAAATGCAGCTATTGGTAACTTTGCTTCATTAGGCTTGTATGGTTATGGTAATGATTATAACGGATCACCTGGTGGAACCCCAAGCCAACTTGCAAACCCAGATCTTACCTGGGAAACACAAGAAAACTTTAATATTGGTTTAGATTTTGGTCTTTTCAAAAGAATTAATGGTACTGTTGAGTATTTCGACAGACTTTCTTCTGATCTTATTCTGGATGTTCCAATCTCTCCAACAACAGGATTTACTTCGCTTACACAAAATTTTGGTTCTATGTCTAATAAAGGTTTAGAACTTACTTTGAACGCTGATATCATTGATAAAAATGATTTTAGATGGAGTCTTGGTTTCAACACTACATTTATTAAAAATAAAATTACTGAGCTAGATGAAGATTATACAGATGGCGCTTATAGAAGACAAGTAGGTGAAGATTTTCAATCTTTCTACATGTACGGTTGGGCTGGTATAGACCAAACTACTGGTAGTGTTCAGTATTATACAGACGAAACAGAAACTACAATTACAAATAATATCGGCCAAGCTTCACGATACTTAGTAGGCAAGTCGGCTACTCCAGATTTTTACGGTGGTTTTAATACGTCGTTTTCATACAAGGGCTTTAGCTTAAATGCAAACTTCATGTATTCTTATGGAAACTATTTGCATGATAGTAGAGCAGTAGGATCTTTAGGAGATGGTAGATTAACACCTAGAAGTACTGCAACATATTTGTTTGAAAACAGATGGGTTGAAGGAAAAACAGATGCATTATTTCCTAAATTTCAATGGGGAGGACATTCTGGTAGTAACCAAGCGAATATTACAAGATGGTTATATGATGGTAGTTATATTCGTTTAAAAGATTTAACAATTGCATACAGTGTTCCAGAAAAGTACACATCCTTATTACACCTTAATTCAGCAAGGATTTACGCAAGAGGTACAAATATCTTAACATTTACAAAAGACAAAGATTTGTATATAGATCCAGAACAAGCTATTAATGGAAGCTATAGCGCATTAACTCCCGCAATGAAAACCATTTCAGTAGGATTAGATATTCAATTGTAAATTAAAAAAAGACTTATGAAAAATTATAATAAAATAATATTATTGATAATGATAGGATTTATGCTATCATGTTCAGAATCATTTTTAGAGCTTTCTCCTCAAGATTCAGTGTCCGATGAAGAAGCAATAACAAATTTAGAAGATCTAGAAACTTCTGTAACAGGAGTATATGATGAAATATCGGGAGCATATTATTATGGTAGATATATGTTTATGATTCCCGACGTTATGGCTGATGATGTTAAACAAAATTTATCAGCAAATAGAATTGTTGATTATGCAGAACACGTACAAAATGTATCAGATTCTCAGGCTAATGCTCTTTGGACTGGAATGTACTTTGCTAACAATGCATTAAATAATATCATTAATTCCGATGTGGAAGTAACAGCATCCACTCAAGATGAAAAAGATCATTTAATCGGTGAGGCTTATGCCTTAAGAGGATTGGTATATTTTGATTTAGTGAAACTTTTTGCTCAACATTATACCTTTACAGCAGATGCAAGTCATGCAGGCGTGCCAATTATTCTTGAATTTGATCCAACCTTAGAACCAGAAAGAAATACCGTTAAAGAAGTTTACGACCAAATTATTTCTGATATGACCAAGGCAATTTCTTTAATGAAAACAACTTCTAGAAGTGCAAATTCAAATACCTTATCTTCTGTAGCAGTTAAAGCATTATTGTCTAGAGTTTATTTATACAAGGAAGATTGGGTAAACGCAGAAGCAATGGCTACTGATGTTATTGAATCTGGCTATACTTTAGAAACAAATGCCAATTATTT
Source organism: Mariniflexile sp. (assembly GCF_041583155.1). Taxonomy (GTDB): domain Bacteria; phylum Bacteroidota; class Bacteroidia; order Flavobacteriales; family Flavobacteriaceae; genus Mariniflexile. The sequence continues at coordinate 205,643 of NZ_JBFHGK010000001.1, read as the reverse complement.
AAATTTATGGGCGGCAGATAATTCAACCGAATCCATATTTGAAATTGCTATGACAGAAACGGACAACGTGGGTTCAAATAGTATTTCAGGTTTATACCTTTCTCCAGCTGCAGGTGGGTATGGTGATTATTTACCTTCTAATGATGTAGTTTCATTGTATGAAGCTGGCGATGCTAGATTAGGTGTTTTTATTGACGATCCGCTTTTAGCAGGCGACTATGCGCCATACCGAGTTAATAAATACCCTGAAGTTTTAGGTTATGATAATGTAAAGGTTATTCGATTAGCCGAGATGTATTTAATTAGAGCAGAAGCAAGAGCTGAAATTGGGACAAATATCTTAGGTGCTCAGCAGGATTTAGATGTAGTTCGCCAAAGAGCCTTACCAACAGCGCCAACTACAATTGCAATTGGAGATGCACTTAAGGATGCCATATTTTTAGAAAGACGTTTGGAATTATGTTTTGAAGGTCAAAGACTTTGGGACTTAATGAGAAAAAAGAAAAATATCGTAAGAACTCAATGTACATCTAGCATTTGCGAAATACCATATGGTGATGATACTAACATCTTACCAATACCTCAAAATGAAACTGATGTTAACCCAAATATTGCCCAAAACCCGGGTTATAATAAATAATATCAAAATGTAATTCTTATTGGCACTAACTGTAACCGAGTTTCGTATTCAGTTAGTGTCAATTTTTATTTAAAATATTAATATTTAGTGTACCACACTAAGTATGATACCGACTTCAAACTCTTAAACCATGAAATACACTTTTTCCTTTATTTTATTTTGCTTCTTACTATCCGTAAATGGGCAAACTTTAGAATTTTTTCACAACGACAGATTAATACTTGGTACTTCCAAGGAGCGTACAGCATCTATTAGTTTGGGCGATATTGATAATGACGGTGATATAGATGCCTTGGTTGCTAATGGCAGACATTGGCCGGGTCAAAACCGAATTTTTTTAAATAATGGTAAGGGAATATATACCGTATCTCGGCTTTTAGGAGATGAGGAAGAAACAAGTTACTCCACAGAGCTTGCCGATTTTGATGGTGATGGCGATTTAGATGTGGCAGTGGGGAATGATATGGCTCCTAACTACATTTTTATTAATGATGGTAAGGGTAATTTTACTAAAGGATCTAGTTTCGGCGTTGCTTATGCACCAACACGAAATATTGTAGTTGCAGATATCGATCAGGATGGTGACATCGATATACTGATTACAAACCGAGGAAGAGAAAATGAAATTTGCTTAAATGATGGGAAAGGCAATTTCTCAAAATCTATTGGATTTGGTTCTAAAGACGATTCTACTATTGATGTTGAAGTCATGGATATGAATGGTGATGGTCACCTCGATTTAATATTGGCGAATAGAGATGATCAACCAAATTATATCTATTTAAATGACGGTAATTTAAAATTCAATAAAAAGATCCCATTTGGAACAGGAAAAGATATCACAAGATCTATCGCAATAGCAGATATTGATAAAGATGGTTTTCTTGATATTATTACTGCCAACATTGGCGAGCCAAACGTAATATACTTTGGTAGTAAAAACCAAACTTACGAGCGAAAAATTGTATTTGATGCGAGTTTAGATGAATCTTATTGCATTGCAATTGGTGATTTAGATTTAGATGGTGATATTGATATTGTTATTGGTAATGTTAAAGCTCCAAATAATGTTTTTGTAAATAGCAACAAGGGCGCTACTTGGGAAAAAATACAGCTCAATAATGAGAATTTCAACACCTATGATATTGCTGTTTTCGATTTAAATGGTGATAATAAATTAGATATCATTGAAAGCAATTCGGACGAATTGAATAACTATTATTTTAATCGCTTTAAACCGTATTTCCCTTAATTTTTTAAAATTATAATTAAATGAAAAGCTTATTAAATTCAAAATTCCTTAATATAAAATTTGGATACACACTAAAAATAGTATCGGTTTTATTATTAACAGGATGTGCTTCAAAACCATCCCAATGGGAAAACATTACAGAAGAAGGTGTGTTTCTAGTACACAGACGTCAATCGCTAATCGGTGAAGAAACCTATAGCATTACTTCAAACAAAGATTCCATTGTTGTGAAGTCCTTACAAGGTGAAAACGAAAGAGGTAGGATAACAGGTGAAGAAACCGAGTTGCATTTAAAAATGGATTTAACACCAACTTATTACGAAAATAGACGTGTTACAGCCAAGGATACAATCAACAATTTAAAAGTGAAAGTAACTCCAAGTAAGGTTTTAGTTTGGGAATCGGATACAGAAGTTGTTACGAGTGATAAAACTAGTTTTTTTCCCCTACATAGTGGTGTCTCAACTGCAGCAGAAATGATGTTGTACTACTATTATTTTGAAAATGGAAAACCCAAAAGTATTCCAACCTTACCACGTGGTGAAGTTTCAATTACTTTCAGACAAAAAGATACTGTTGAAGTAAATGGGAATAAAATACCTTTAGATCGCTACATTGTTACAGGAATCAATTGGGGAACTCGAACAATTTGGGTAGATGAATCTAATAAACTAGTCGCTGTTGTGCAGGCTAATACTCAAATTAGGGAAATGATTAGAAAAGAGTACGGTAGCGCCTTAAAATTCTTTGTTAACGGGAACGTTGAAGAGCAAATGGCTGTGCTTTCTGGTTACACTAACAAACTTAAAAATTCAAGTGAAATTACAGCACTTGTTGGAGGTGATGTTGTTGATGGTTTAAGTGATAATACAAAAAAGGATATGACCATTATAGTTGAAAATGGTCTTATTAAAACCATTGGAAGCAGAGCCGAAGTTGTAATCCCTAAAAATGCTAAAATCATTGATGTTTCAGGAAAAACTTTAATACCGGGTTTGTGGGATATGCATGCACATTCTAACCAAGTACAATGGGCTCCAACGTACCTAGCTGGAGGTGTTACAACTATTCGCGATAATGGCAACGAGGTAGAGTTTGCTACTGCATTTAGAGACGCTATTGCATTAAATGGTGCATTAGGTCCAGATATTCTGTTAGCGGGTATGACGGATGGTGAAGGTATTCGTGGTAATGGTATTATTAGAGCAAGAACCCCAGAAGAAGCAAAAGAAGTAGTAGCTATGTACCATAAAAATGGTTATAAACAGATTAAGATTTACTCTTCAGTTGAACCTGAAATTGTAAAAATTCTTTCTGATGAAGCTCATAAAATAGGAATGACTGTAGCAGGACATGTTCCAAATCCAGTTGGTAATGCCAAACCAGCTATTGAATTAGGTATGGATTTATTAAGCCATAGCAATAGAATACTTACAGTACTTTTTCCAGAGAAGGATGCATCCGAGCTTAATGGAAATTACCTTACAGAAAATGGTGTGAGTGAAGAACGCATACAAAGAGCAATTGCTTTTTTATTAGAACATAAAACGGTGTTAGACCCAACAATTGGCTTGTATGTGAAAAGAGGTTTACTAAAAGGCGTTCCAGTTGAAACTATTATGCCACGTATCGGTGATATGCCTTATGAGTTATGGGAAGGAAAACGATTTCAGAAAGGAATGAATCCAAAAGCATCTAAAGCACATAATGAAGAGGTTGCGTTATCGATGGAAATATTGGGTCGCTTTTATAATGCAGGCATACCAGTAGTAGCTGGTACTGATAATTCTGCGCCAGGTTTTGGGCTGTATCTAGAAATGGAAACATATTGTAAATTAGGTAAGTTAACACCGTTTCAATCTCTTCAAACAGCTACCATTGTTCCTGCCAAAGCCATGGGGTTAGATTCTAAAACAGGGTCGTTAGAGGTTGGTAAAGAAGCTGATATTGCCATTTTAGATAAAAATCCATTAGAAAATATTGAGAATATAAGAACGGTAACTTCGGTAATGACCAATGGCAATTACTATGAAAGCAATCCGCTTTGGAAAGCAGCTGATTTTAATGTTAAAGAATAATAAATAGGTTATACAAAACTAAAAATTTTAAAACTATGATGAAAAAATGTTTAATACTAATAACATTTAGTATCGTTTTCGTAATATCAGGATGTGCTAATAAAGAAAAGCCTGAAGCAGATTATAACCCAGAAGGCAGACTAAAAGAACTGAACATCACCCTTCCTTCTCCACCAGAACCAATAGCTAATTATGTAAATGCAGTTAGAACTGGAAATCTTATTTTTTTAGCAGGAAAAGGCCCTAAGTATCCCGATGGGTCCGAGATGTCTGGAAAATTAGGACAAGAAATTACTATAGAACAAGGTTATGAAGGAGCCAGGCAAACGGCTATCAATCAATTAGCTGTTTTAAAAACAATGCTTGGTGATTTAAATAAAGTTAAGCGCATTGTAAAGGTTTTGGGCTTGGTGAACTCGGACCCGTCGTTTGTTGAACAACCTAAAGTGATTAATGGGTTTTCAGATTTAATGGTAGATGTTTTTGGAGAGAAAGGAAAACATGCCCGTGCAGCAATTGGTGTGGCATCATTACCAAGAGCGCAGACTGTTGAAATAGAATTGATCGTTGAAGTCTACGAATAAAAAAGTTGATGAGGTTCAGAATAAAAATGTCTTGTAACCAATAATCATTCACTATTAAATTACGTATTTAAAAACTAATTATTAAATGTTATTATTTAAAAAAAATAGGTTGTTGCCCATTACTTGCATCGCCTTGGTGTTTTGTGTCAATTTTTTAAGCGCACAAAACAATCCGCTTAAATTAAAATATTTGGGCGCTGCTGGTTGGGAAATGACAGATGGCAATGTAACTATACTGGTTGATCCTTATATTTCAAGATACAAATTAGGGAATGGTCCAGGAACAAGTAAAGAAGATACCAGAAGGAGTTATGAAGATGACGATTTTTATGAGTCGGATACAGTAGCTATTAATAAAATAATTACTAAAGCTGATTATATATTGGTACATCATTCTCATTTGGATCATTTGGCAGATGTGCCATATATCGCAAAAAAAACAGGGGCAAAAGTAATTGCTACGGAAACCAGTTGTAACATATTACGTTCCTATGGAATTCCAGAAAAGCAACTTTACACCGTAAAAGGTGGTGAAGATTATCAGTTTGAAAAATTTTCAGTTAGGATAGTGCCTTCCATCCATTCGGCTTTAGGAGGTAAACATTATTTTGAATCGGAAACTCATAATGAAATACTCCCATTGCCACTTAAACTTAAAGATTTTGTAGAAGGTGGTTCGTTAATGTTTTTAGTGCGTTTTAATTCGCATAAAGTATTAACGGCAGGGTCTATGAATTATCTAGAAAAGGAAGTAGAGGGGTTAAGACCAGATATTATTATTCCAGGTGTTAATTTATCAAGACTTGAAATTTATAACTATACGGAGCGATTACTTAAAGCAACCGGGTTTCCAAAAATAGTGATTCCAACGCATTGGGATAACTTCCGTATGCCCTATGGCTTTTCACAGGAAGATGCTATTGAGAAAAAGGTTAAGCCTTTTATTGAAGAGGTTAAAGCGGCATCTCCAAATTCTAAAGTCATCGTTCCTGTACACTTGGAGACTATAACTATAAAATAATTTACTGGTTTTTTAAATTTTTAATGTTTCACTACTAATTAACTATATTATGCGAACTATTAATTGTTTGTTTTTTTTAATAATCTTTATAAATTTTAATCTGAATGCCCAAGCAAATCCACTTTGGAAAGAGCAAAAGGTGAAAAATTATTTACCACACATGACAGTTCCAGAGGTTAAGGCGCTTTTAACCAAATCGGATATGGTAATCATTCCGGTTGGCGCTTTAGAGCAGCATGGCGATCATTTGCCCATAGGCACCGATTTTATTAGTGGTGTAGAGCGGTGTAAGCTCATTGCCCAAGAACGCGATATTTTGGTGTGTCCTGTATTAATGGCTGGCCAATCTCCGTATCATCTGGGCTTTGAAGGGAGTATTACACTAAGTGCAGAAACCATAGTTAAAGTACATTTAGAAACAGTAGAGAGTCTTATAAAACACGGTTTCAAACGATTTATATTCATGAATTCTCATGGTGGAAATAGAGCAATTACAACGTATTTGGTTGATCAAATAAACCAAACAACTAGTGCTGTTGCTGTTGATCTTGCTGATGCGATGAAGCCCTTTTTGGAATCTGTACCTAAAGAAAAACAAACTGTTTTAGATAGGCATGCCGGAACATCTGAAACTTCAAATTCGTTATACCTGATGCCTAATTTAGTGCAGTTAGATAAAGCCTTTGCTTCAAAATTAACATTGCCGGAACACTTAAGAAATATGGTGCCATTGGTAGTAAAAAATGATCCTACGGCAACAATGCTTTTTCTTGCAGAAGGTTTAAAAGCAGAAGAAACTGGTAAAAAAACATCCTCAGCTGAAATGTCTGTAACAGGTGTTTGGGGAGAGCGCGACCCAAGAGAATCAACTGCAAAAAGAGGTGAAGATGATACCAGATCTTTAGTGAATGCCACAGTTAAATTTATAGATAAATGGAATGAACTCATTAAAATTTAAAAGTTCTGATTACATTTAATCATTCATAAGTATTCTATTTTACCAACTATGCTAATTTCTAAAAAACGAATAGGATTAATTTTAGGTCCTTTATCTTTTGTATATATCTTATTTTTTTTTCATCCGGAGGGCTTAAATGCAGCTGCTAATGCGATTCTTGCCTCAACGGTTTGGATAGCTATTTGGTGGATTACAGAAGCCCTACATATTGCGGTTACGGCATTATTACCTATCGTGCTTTTTCCTTTGTCAGGTGGATTAGGTCTCGATGCAACAACGGCAACTTACGGACATAAATATATATTCCTTTTTATTGGAGGGTTTATGATTGCCATCGCTATTGAAAAATGGAATCTTCACCGTAGAATTGCCTTGTCTATTATAAATGTAGTAGGAACTAATGTTGTAAACATTATTCTTGGTTTTATGATTGCAACAGCGTTTCTGTCTATGTGGATATCTAATACGGCTACGGCAGTTATGATTTTACCTATAGGTATGGCCATCGTTAAGCAATTAATGGATAATCCTAAAACGGTTGAAGATGAAAATTTAATTTTTGGTAAGGCATTAATGTTAGCCATTGCTTACAGTTGTTCTATTGGAGGTATGGCTACTTTAATAGGGACACCTCCAAACTTAGTGCTGGCAGGTGTGGTTCAAAAATCCATGGGTGTTGAGATAACCTTTGCCCAATGGTTTATGTTTGCTTTTCCGTTTACAGTTATTTTACTAATTATTTCATGGTTGTATTTAACAAGGATTGCCTTTAAATTCAAACAGAAGGAATTTCCTGGAGGAAGTGAAGAAATAAAAAAACAATTGAAAGCCTTGGGCAAAATGTCTAAGGAAGAAAAGGTTGTTTTAGTAGTTTTTATATGTACAGCACTTGCTTGGACTACGCGTTCTTTTTTAATAAAACAATTTATTCCGGCTATAGATGACACCATTATTGCCGTTTTCTTTTCTTTAATTTTGTTTATACTCCCATCAACAAAAAAGCATGAGAACATACTGCTTTGGCAAGATGCAATAAAACTTCCTTGGGGAATCTTGCTTTTGTACGGGGGGGGTATGGCTTTAGCGTTAGGTTTTGAGACTAGCGGATTGGCATTATGGATTGGTCAGCATTTAGTGATACTAGAAACAGTTCCATTCATTTTATTATTATTGGTTTTGATAGCTGTAGTAAATTTTTTAACAGAGATAACATCAAATCTAGCCACCACTGCCATGCTTTTGCCTGTATTGGTTTCATTAGCCCCAAGTATCGGATTGCATCCGTATTATTTAATGATTAGTGCTACTGTGGCGGCTTCGTGTGCCTTCATGCTGCCCGTAGCAACACCTCCAAACGCTGTTGTTTTTGGCTCAGGATATTTAGATATCGAGGATATGGTTAAAAAAGGCGTTTGGATGAATTTGATTTCAATTATCTTATTGACCATTTTAGTCTGTGTTCTACTGCCGGTAGTATGGGATTTAAGCTAAAATTTAAACAGATGTTATTGAAATATGAAATTAGTATTTATTCAAACAGGAGGAACCATTGATAAAGATTACCCCAATAAGACGAAAGGTTGGGCGTTTGAATTTGGTGAACCTGCAACAAATCGAATTCTCGAGAATTTAAACCCATCCTTTGAATTTGAGGTCATAACAGCGTGCCAAAAAGATAGTCTTGAAATTACGGATAAAGACAGGCAACATTTGGTTGAGTTAATTAATTCTCAAAACACAAACAAATTCATCATTACTCATGGCACAGATACGATGATAGAAACAGCAATTTATCTAGGTAGTTGTATGAAAGATAAATTGATTATAATAACTGGGGCAATGCGACCTGAACGGTTTAGTAATTCGGATGCTGCAATAAATTTGGGCTGTTCCATAGCTGCCGCCAACCTTTTAGAAAAAGGCGTTTTTGTAACAATGAATGGTATTGTTAAAGAACATACAGCTATTGGAAGAAATATAGAAACTGGAAAATTTTATTGAAAATGAAGGTAATTACTACCCCAAATATGCCAAAGAGTAACGGGCACTATTCGCAGTGTATTGCACATAATGGTGTGTTGTATTTATCAGGACAACTTCCTATAAACCCCTTAACTAAATTAATTCCGGAAAGTATAGAAGACCAGGCAGATCAAGCTTTACAGAATGTAGAGTTAATTTTAATCGAAGCAGGTAGCTCTAAAGAATTGGTGCTGCAAATGCGAATTTATATATCGGATATTGCATTATGGGATAAGGTAAATGAGCGTTATAGCTTGTTTTTTAAAGCCCATAAACCCGTAAGAAGTATTATTCCAACCCGAGATTTACATTTTGGTTGCCTTATAGAAATTGAAGCGACAGCCATTCTTAATAATTGAATTATGCAACAACAGAACCTTATCGATTGTTATAAGCGTATCAAGCCTTATATCCACAATACACCCGTGTTAACTTCTCAATTGATTAATGAAATAAGTGGCGCTTCGTTGTTTTTCAAATGTGAAAATTTTCAAAAAATGGGAGCATTCAAAATGAGAGGCGCAACAAATGCTATTTTACAACTTTCAGAAGAACAAATGCAAAGGGGTGTGGTTACACATTCCTCTGGAAATTTTGCACAAGCATTAGCACTTGCAGCTAAAAGTGTTGGAGTTGCTGCTTATATTGTAATGCCATTTAATGCGCCCCAGGTAAAAAAGGATGCGGTTTTAGGTTACGGAGGTGTTATTATTGAGTGTGAACCAACACTCCTAGCGCGTGAAACAACAGCAAAGAAGGTTGAATATGAAATGGGTGCTACTTTTATACACCCTTCCAATGATAACGATGTTATTTTAGGTCAAGGTACTGCCTGTTTGGAGCTGCTTGAAAATTATCCGGATTTAGATGCTGTTTTTGCTCCAGTAGGTGGAGGTGGTCTTATAGCAGGTACAGCCTTAGCGGCCCATTATTTTGGAAAAAACTGCAAAGTAATAGGAGGGGAGCCCTTTGAGGCTGATGATGCATATCGCTCAATGCAAAGCGGAAAGATTGAAAGCAACAACACAACAAACACAATTGCTGATGGTTTAAAAACACAGTTAGGAGATAAAAACTTTCCTATAATTCAACAACACGTTAGTTATATTACGCGCGTATCCGAAACAGAAATAATGGAGGCTATGCAATTAATTTGGGAACGCATGAAGATAATAGCAGAACCATCAAGTGCCGTAGCATTGGCAGCAATGTTAAAGGAAAAAGAGATGTTTAAAAACAAGAAATTAGGTATTATTGTATCGGGAGGAAATGTGGATTTAAGTAATTTACCATTCGTTCGCTAAAAATCTCCCTTTATAAAAAGACTTTTGCAACATTCGGATTAATGAAAAACTATTTAAAATATATCATTTTACTATTAGCTTATGCTTGTGGAAATAAACAGGCTTCTAAAACAGAAGAAAGCAACTCAGATGATGTTAGAACCGAAACGGCTTCATTAGTTATTTTAGGAACTATTCAAGATGGTGGGTCGCCCCATATTGGATGTGAAAGGGATTGTTGCAGTTCCTTATTCGATAAGCCTGATAACAACAGGCAGGTTGTTTCATTAGGACTTTTTGACGCGGATACCAAAAAAAAATATTTGTTTGATGCTTCCCCAGATATGCCACGTCAATTAAAAGCTTTAAAAAACTATGTTCATAAAAGTAAAGAAGAAATACCAGAAGGCATTTTTTTAACCCATGCTCATATCGGGCATTATGCAGGGTTGATGTATTTAGGTAAAGAAGCCATGGGCGCAAAACTAGCTACGGTTTATGCTATGCCAAAGATGAAAACGTTTTTGGAAACAAATGGACCTTGGAGTCAGCTTGTATCAAGTGGAAATATAAATTTAAAACAGATTGAAAATAATCAATCAATTTCCCTATCAAATAAAATTAAGGTTACACCTATATTGGTGCCTCACAGAGATGAATTTTCTGAAACGGTTGGTTACTTAATTAAAGGCCCTAAAAAAAGCGCATTGTTTATTCCAGATATAGATAAATGGGAAAAATGGGATAGAAATATTATTGAAGAAATAAAGAAGGTTGATTATGCTTTTTTAGATGCTACTTTTTTTAGTGGAAAGGAATTAAACAATCGCGATATGTCTCAAATCCCTCACCCATTCATTGTGGAGTCTATCAAAAAATTTGAAAATTTAACAGCTTCTGAAAGGCAAAAAATAATTTTCATTCATTTTAATCATACCAATCCAGTTATTAATTTAGAAAGTGTAGAAACCATGGAAGTCTTAAAAAAAGGATTTCGAATTGGTAGAATTAACGATAGTTTTGAATTGTAATTTTTGTACTAATAATAAAATGTATTTTTTCAATTTTAATAAGCCATACTTTAGCTGATTGAAATTTTTTAATACTCAATTCACTTGTTTTAAATTGAAATATCTTCTTGTTTCATTAAACACCACAAATTATTAATTTGGTATAAAACAACCTAATATTTTAAGATATCGGTTGTTTCGGCGCTTTAAATTTCTAAATTCATTTTACTTTTGTTTTTTGTTTTAAAATTTGTACTATATTTACAACACAGAACAGAACAGAACAGATTGATAAATTTTGATCTTAATATAGATAGTGAAGTACCAAGGTACCAGCAATTAGTTAATGCAGTTAATGATGCGTTAGCCAATAATACCTTGTCTAGTGGAGATGCTTTGCCTTCAGTTAATGCTATTTGCAATGACTATAAATTATCGCGAGACACTGTATTTAAAGCTTATACTATTTTAAAGGAAAATGGCGTGGTGGAGTCTGTGCCAAATAAGGGATATTATGTAGCTAATGATACCCGGAAAGTCCTTTTGGTTTTAGATACCTTCAAAGCATATAAAGAAGTTCTTTATCATTCTTTTGTAAATAATTTGCCTAAAAAGGTAATTGTAGATGTGCAATTTCATCACTACAATATCAATAACTTCAAAACTATTCTGAATAATAGTAAGGGTAAGTATTTTAAATACGTGGTAATGACCTTCGACCATAAAGAAGTTCCAAATGTAATTGCCGATTTCGATAATGATAAATTGTTACTTATAGATTGGAATATTTATTCAAATTCATCCAATAATTACGTGTTTCAGGATTTTGGAAAAGCGTTTTCTGAAGCTTTAAAAGAAGCAGTTGTACCTTTTAAAAAATATAAAAAATTGGTGTTTGTTTATCCAACATTTACCAAACATCCCTCGGAATCGGTTACATATTTTAAGCAGTTTTGTGAAATTAATAAACTGAAGTTTAAAATAATTACAGAGCCGTCGGATTTTAATATTGTAAAAGGCGAAGCCTATATAAGTGTAAGCGACAGAATACTTGGAACTTTTTTAGAGCAATGTAAAGCAAAAAATTTTGAACCGGGTACCGATGTTGGATTTCTTTCTTATAATGAAACACCCATGAAAAAATTCATCTATAAAGGCATTTCTGTTGTGTCTACCGATTTTAAAGAAATAGGAATTAAAGCAGCAGAATTTATTAATCAAGAAAATACTGTTCAAACATATATACCAACTAAATTAATATTAAGAGAATCATTATAAATTATGTACTATTTAGGATTAGACATAGGAAGTTCCTCCATAAAAGCAGCACTTGTTGAAATTGCATCGGGGAAAAGTTTGGGAGTTGTTCAAGAACCAGAACAAGAAATGGGCATGTTTGCTCAAAAAAATGGCTGGGCAGAACAAAAACCAAACGATTGGTGGCAACATGTTTGTAATGCCATAACCAAATTAAAAAAACAACATAAGGTATCTAGGTCAGAAATAAAGGGTATAGGTATTTCGTACCAAATGCATGGTTTGGTAGTTGTTGATAAAGATGGCAATCCATTGCGAAAAAGTATTATTTGGTGCGATAGTAGGGCGGTTGAAACAGGTAATAAAGCCTTCGCATCTATAGGAGAAGAAGTATGTTCAACCAACCTTTTAAATTCGCCATCTAATTTTACCGCTTCAAAGTTAAAATGGGTAAAGGAAAATGAACCGGAAATTTATAAAAAGATTTATAAGTTCATGCTCCCAGGAGATTATGTTGCCTATAAATTTTCAAACAAAATAAATACGACAATTTCAGGACTGTCTGAAGGCATCTTTTGGGATTTTAAAAAAGATACAATTGCCGATTTCCTTTTAGAACATTATGGAATAGAAAAGGCCCTAATCCCAGATATTGTTGAAACTTTCGGTGTGCAATCTTTAGTTGATGAAAAAGGTGAAGCTGAAAGCGGTATCGCAGCAGGAACACCAATTTATTATCGTGCAGGCGATCAACCTAACAACGCATTATCTTTAAACGTTTTTAATCCTGGTGAAGTTGCTGCAACTGGCGGAACATCAGGCGTGTTTTATGCGGTAACCGATAGCTTATCTGCCAAAGAAAGTTCAAGAGTAAATAATTTTGCCCACGTTAATTACAAAAAAGGGGCCGATGCAAGAATCGGGAAACTACTTTGTATTAATGGTGCAGGTATCCAATACCGTTGGCTGCTTAATAACTTAGACGTAAGTTCTTATGAAGAAATGAACAACTTAGCTTCGGAAATCCCCATAGGTTCCGATGGGGTATGTGTTATACCATTTGGTAATGGCGCCGAACGCATGCTAAATAATAAAGAAGTAGGTACTAGAATTGTAAATATAAACCTAAACAACCATCATAAAGGACATATGTGTCGTGCCGCTCTAGAAGGTATTGCGTTTTCATTTGTATACGGGATGGAAATTCTTAAATCTGATGGCATTAAGCCAAGCGTTATTCGCGCTGGAAACGATAATTTATTCCGTTCAGAAATTTTTGCAAACACGGTTGCCACATTAATCGAGCAGGAAATTGAAATCTATAATACCACAGGTGCTATTGGTGCTGCTCGTGCTGCCAATTTGCATAAAGGTGATTTCGGCAGTTTTGGGAAAGCTATTATCAATAACGATCACGTAATGACGTTTATGCCTTTCAAAGATAAATCGGCATATCAAAAAGCGTATGAAAACTGGAAAAACGAATTAGAAATAATAATCAGTAAATAATAAACTATTTGGGCGTTACCACAAGGGTCGGGCTTTACACTATATCTTTTTTTCGTGCCTCAAAAAAGGATGTCGTTTCAATCCCTAACGCAATTAGTAACACCAAATAAACAAATCAACACATAAACAAATAAACATTTAAAACATGGCATTAATTGGAAACAAAGAGTACTACAAAGGAATTGGAGAGATTAAATTTGAAGGAAAAGAATCAGATAACCCATTAGCATTTAAATATTATAACCCCGACCAAGTGGTTGCCGGTAAAACGATGCGTGAATGGTTTAAGTTCTCGGTAGCATATTGGCATACCTTCTGCGGACAAGGTTCTGATCCATTCGGTCCTGGCACACAAAACTTTGAGTGGGATAAATCACCGGATGTGGTTCAAGCAGCTAAAGACAAAGCAGATGCGGCTTTTGAATTTATCACTAAAATGGGATTCGGTTACTACTGCTTCCACGATTACGATTTAATTCAAGAAGGTGCAACGTTTGCAGAATCTGAAAACAGATTAGCAACTATCACCGATTATTTGAAACAAAAACAAGCCGATTCTGGTGTGAAATTACTTTGGGGAACAGCTAACTGTTTTTCAAATCCACGCTACATGAATGGAGCAGCAACCAATCCAGATTTCAAGGTAGTTGCTCGTGCAGGTGGTCAAATAAAATTAGCTTTAGATGCTACAATGGCCTTAAATGGAGAAAACTATGTGTTCTGGGGAGGTCGTGAAGGTTACATGACGCTTTTAAATACAGATATGGGTCGTGAATTAGATCATATGGGTCAGTTTTTAAGTATGTGTAGAGATTACGCACGTGCTCAAGGATTTAAAGGGAACTTCTTTATTGAGCCAAAACCAATGGAGCCATCAAAACACCAATACGATTTTGATTCGGCGACGGCTATTGGTTTCTTAAAAGAATACGGTTTAGATAAAGATTTCAAAATTAATATTGAAGTTAATCATGCAACACTAGCGCAACACACCTTCCAGCATGAAATTGAAGTAGCTGCAAAAGCAGGTATGTTAGGAAGTTTAGACGCTAACCGTGGTGATTACCAAAATGGTTGGGATACGGATCAATTCCCAAATAACATTCAAGAAACTACCGAAGCGATGTTGGTTTTCCTAAAAGCTGGTGGTTTACAAGGTGGTGGTGTTAATTTTGATGCTAAAATCAGAAGAAACTCAACCGATTTAGAAGATGTGTTCCATGCACATATTGGTGGCGCAGATACCTTTGCAAGAGCGTTAATTACTGCTGATAAAATTATGACATCTTCTGCTTATAATAAATTAAGAGCCGAGCGCTACGCTTCTTTCGATTCTGGGAAAGGAAAAGATTTTGAGGCCGGTAAATTAAGCTTACAAGATTTATATGAAATTGCCCAAGAAAATGGTGAGTTACCATTAACTAGCGGAAAGCAAGAGTTGTTTGAAAATATTATCAACCAATATATCTAATCTGTTAGCTTTATGGGAACATCAGCTAATACTGGGTATTTATTAAAATTAACCCTAGTGGCAACACTAGGAGGTCTCTTGTTTGGATATGACACAGCTGTGATATCTGGAACAGTAAGTTCATTAGAAAGCTTTTTTGTGCTTCCTTTTGGATTAGATGAAATGGAAGCAAATGCTCGTTTGGGTTTTGTGGTTTCTAGTGCTTTAATTGGCTGTATTATTGGTGGTATTTCTGGCGGTATAGTAAGTAAAAAATTAGGTCGTAAAAATGGTTTGATTTTAGCTGCTATTCTGTTCTTACTATCAGCTATAGGTTCTGCTATGCCAGAAATGATTTTGAAACCTATTGGTGAAGCCGATCATACGTTTATTTATATTTTTATAGTTTATAGAATTATTGGTGGTATTGGGGTTGGTTTAGCTTCTATGTTATCACCTTTATACATCGCTGAAATTGCCCCTGCCAAAATTCGAGGTAAACTGGTTTCTATGAATCAGTTTGCTATCATTTTTGGTATGCTTGTGGTGTATTTTGTAAATTATTATATCGCGAAACAAGGTGATGATACTTGGTTAAACACCGTGGGTTGGAGATGGATGTTTGCTTCAGAAATTATTCCTGCTTCATTGTTTTTAGTCATGTTATTGTTTGTGCCAGATACGCCAAGATCTTTGGTGTTAAAGTCGCAACCAGAAAAAGCATTGGATATTTTAACTAAAGTGAATGGTGTTGATGAGGCTAAAAAAATATTGGCAGATATTCAAAACACCGTGGTTAGTCATTCAGGAAAATTATTTTCATTCGGTGCTGCTGTTATAGTAGTAGGTATCCTGTTGTCTGTATTTCAGCAATTTGTAGGTATAAACGTTGTGTTGTATTACGCTCCAGAGATATTTAAAAGCATGGGATCTGGAACCGATACCGCCTTGTTACAAACCATTATTGTAGGTGTTGTTAATCTTGTGTTTACTGTTTTAGCTATTATGACGGTGGATAAATACGGAAGAAAACCGTTGATGATTATCGGTGCTTTAGGAATGGCCATCTCCATGTTTGCTTTAGGAACCACGTTTTTCATGAAATCGGTAGGGATCGGAGCCTTGGTATTTATGCTAATTTATGTGGCGAGTTTTGCCATGAGTTGGGGGCCTGTTTGTTGGGTTTTATTGTCAGAGATTTTTCCAAATAAAATTAGAGGAAAAGCCTTGGCAGTAGCCGTAGCAGCACAATGGATTTCTAACTATTTGGTGTCTTGGACTTTCCCTATGATGGATAAAAACTCTTATTTATTAGAGAAGTTTAATCATGGGTTTGCTTATTGGATTTATGGCGTTATGGGCTTATTAGCTGTTGTGTTGGTATGGAAATTTGTGCCAGAAACAAAGGGAAAAACTCTGGAGGAATTAGAAGAAATCTGGTTGAAGAAGTAATTATTGATTTGAATTTTATAAAAAAAATGGTCTTCAATATACTAAAGACCATTTTTTTTATTTTTCTTCTTCAACAGAAGATTACGGATTTTTTACAATTCTAAATACTTTATTATTGTGGTAACGGCTCCTCTATTCTTTTTTATATAATTTGAGTTGTTTTTACCAGCCTCTAATCGTTTATCTGCGTTTTGAATAAGCTCAGTTAAAACAGCGTCTAATTCAGATTGGTTTGATATGGAAAATAGTCCGTTATTATCTATCATTTCTTGAGCTTCAGGAAATTTTTCATGATGGTTTCCAATAATAATCGGTACGCCAAAAACAGCAGGTTCTAGGGTGTTATGTAGGCCTGTGTTTCCTATAGCACCTCCTACATAGGCAATTTCAGCGTAGTTGTATATTTTTGAAAGAATACCAATGGTGTCAATAATAAACACTTGGGCACTTTCTACAGGTTTGTTATCTTTTTCAGAAAAAAGAATGCTTTCAACGTTTAATTTTTCCTGAATATTTTTTATTTGATTCGATTTTATATTGTGTGGTGCGATAATATATTTTACATCTTTTGAAGTTTCAGAGTTTATAAAATTAATAAGTAAACTTTCGTCTTCCGGCCAGGTGCTTCCGGCAACAATACATAGTTTGTCTTGTTTAAAGGTTGCAATAAAATCTAAGGTGTTATCAATTTCTAATTGACTGGAAACACGATCAAAACGCGTGTCGCCAGAAATTGTAACTTTCTTATAATGAATCGATTCTAGTAGTTTTTTAGAGCCTTCATTTTGGGTGAAAATATGTTCAAAAGCAAATAAGGCCTCATGCAATTGTTTTCCGTAGAATTTAAAAAATGATTGATTAGTTCTAAACGATGCAGAAATTAAAATGGCTCTTAATTTTCTGCTTTTCAATTCATTTAAAAAGTTAGGCCAAATATCATATTTCACAAAAACAGTCAACTCCGGATTTATTTTGTCAAGAAAATTTTTTGCATTTGCTCTAGAATCTAATGGTAAATAAACCACCAAATCGGCTATTGGTGAATTTTTTCTTATTTCGTAACCTGAAGGTGAAAAAAAGCTTAATACAATTTTATGACTTTTGTAGTGCTCTCGGAGTACTTTAAACACAGGAAGACCTTGCTCATATTCACCTAAAGATGCACAATGAAACCATAGGGTTTTATCAGACGGTTTTAAGGCTTCTTGAAGTGTTTTAAAAGTTCGGGACCTGCCTTTAACACCGCTTTTAATTTTTTTATTGAATGGTGCTGCGCATTTTAAGCCAAAATGCGCAAGATGAATGCCGATATTATAAATAAGACCCAATTCCTTTTTTTTTTGCTGCTAAAATACATTTCTTTCAAATATTTTCATTGGTTACCGTGTACTAATTCCTTAAATTCGTAGCTTATTAACTCATGATATGGAGGTTTGTAACGATTCTAATTACAACACCGTAGAAGTTGAAATTTTTTAGATGAAGAAAATTCAAATGGTCGACCTTAAAGGTCAATACGACAACATTAAAGAGGTGGTTAACACATCAATTCAAGAAGTTTTAGAAACAACAGCTTATATAAATGGGCCAAAAGTGCATCAATTTCAGAAGAATTTGGAGCAATTTTTGGGAGTAAAACATGTAATCCCGTGTGCAAATGGAACAGATGCATTACAAATTGCAATGATGGGATTAGGTTTAAAGCCCGGCGACGAAGTTATTACAGCCGATTTTACGTTTGCAGCAACCGTTGAAGTGATAGCCTTATTACAATTAACACCTGTGTTAGTGGATGTAAATGAAGATGATTTCAATATTAATATTGAAGCCATAAAAAAAGCCATTACGCCAAAAACGAAAGCGATTGTGCCTGTTCATTTATTTGGACAATGTGCCAATATGGATGCTATCATGGAAATTGCCGAGGCGCATAATTTATATGTAATTGAAGATAATGCCCAGGCAATTGGAGCTATGTACACTTCTAAAGATGGAACAAAATCACAAGCAGGTACGATGGGGCATGTTGCTTCCACCTCATTTTTTCCATCTAAAAATTTAGGGTGTTATGGCGATGGTGGTGCTATTTTTACCAATGATGACAATTTAGCGCACACTATCAGAGGCATTGTAAATCATGGCATGTATGAGCGTTACCATCATGATGTGGTAGGCGTTAATTCGCGTTTAGATTCTATTCAAGCGGCCGTTTTAGATGCTAAGTTACCACATTTAAATAGTTACAATAAGGCTAGACAAGAAGCTGCAAAAAAATACAATAAAGCTTTTGAAGGCATCGATAAAATTATAACGCCTAAATTATCAAATGGCTGTAAAACGATTTGTGATACCTGTGATTGCCACGTGTTCCATCAATATACTTTACGTGTAATTGGGGTGGATAGAGATGCATTGGTTAAGCATTTGGCCGAAAAAGCAATTCCTTGTGGTGTGTACTATCCAATTCCACTTCATCAACAAAAAGCCTATACAGATACAAGATATAATGAAGCGGATTTTACGGTTACCAATCAGTTGGTGAAAGATGTTATTTCATTACCAATGCACACCGAATTGGATGATGAACAAATAGAATTTATTACTTCAACAATTATAAACTTTATAAATGGATAAAATTTTAGTTACTGGTGGTTTAGGCTTTATAGGCTCCCACACCGTTGTGGAATTACAAAAAGAAGGCTACGAAGTAGTTATTATTGATAACTTATCAAACTCATCAATTAATGTACTAGATGGTATTACTTCTATTAGTGGTAAAAAACCAATTTTTGAAAATCTGGATTTAAGAGATAGGGCAGATGTTGAAGCTTTTTTTGCAAAACATAACGATATAAAAGGGGTTATTCATTTTGCAGCCAGTAAGGCAGTTGGAGAAAGTGTGAAAGAACCATTATTGTACTATGAGAATAATATTAGCACCTTGGTTTATATTCTGAAAGAATTAAAAAAACTACCAGAGGCAAGTTTCATTTTTAGTTCGTCTTGTACCGTTTACGGACAGGCAGATGAATTACCAATCACTGAAAATGATCCGGTAAAAAAAGCAGAATCACCATACGGAAACACCAAACAAATAGGTGAAGAAATAATAAGAGATACTTGTAAGGTAACACCAAGTATTAAAGCGATTGCTTTACGCTATTTTAATCCAGTTGGAGCACATGAATCGGTTAATATCGGCGAGTTACCTATTGGTGTGCCACAAAATTTAGTACCATTTATCACGCAAACAGCCATTGGTTTAAGAGAGCAATTGTCAGTTTTCGGAGATGATTATCCTACTGCTGATGGTACTTGTATTCGTGATTATATTCACGTGGTGGATTTGGCAAATGCACACGTAGTAGCACTAGAACGATTGTTGAAAAATAATAACAAAGCGAATTACGAAACCTTTAATTTGGGAACAGGAACAGGAAGTTCGGTGTTAGAAGTAATAAAATCTTTTGAAAAAGTTTCTGGAAAAAAATTAAATTATAAAATTGTAGGAAGAAGAGAAGGTGATGTTATTTCGGCATATGCTGATACTACAAAAGCAAATGAAGAATTAGGTTGGAAAACAAAATTATCTTTAGATGATGCAATGCGTTCAGCATGGAATTGGGAACAAAAAGTAAGAAAAGATAAATAGTTGTCTAATACATTATAGAACACAAAAAGAAAGGCTACAAATTTAATTTGTAGCCTTTACTATTTTATTAGGTAATGCCCTTTGTTATTTTACTTCTGCAGTATTTTTATTTTTCTTTTTAAAACTCACAAAAAGTAGTATAATCATTCCAGTAGTTACTGATAAATCGGCCATATTAAAAATACCGGTTCTAAAAACGCCTCCTAAATCGATAAAGAAAAAGTCGGTTACAGAACCATAAACAATACGGTCGTAAACATTTGCAATACCGCCACCAATAATACTGGCAAAAGCAAAAAGCGAACAATTATCTAAAGATTTATCTTTTAAAATATATCGTAATACAAACCCCAAAACAAGAATAGGTAAGATTAGAAGTAAAATAATCCTAAGTGTTGGGTTTAAATCACTACCCATTCCTAAAAAAGCTCCTGAATTTTCAACATTCATCATAATGAAAGCATCTCCTATAAGGGAGATACGGTCACCCATTTGAAAATCGGTTCGAGGTTCTATATTGGTTCTAACCAATATTTTTGTAATTTGATCGATTGCGATGGTTACCAAAATAACCAATAGTATGTATAAACTACGTTTTGTAAACTTCATTATAAACTTGCAGAAGCTGTTTGAGCGTCTCTATTTATTTTTTTAACCAAACCTTGTAAAACGTTTCCAGGACCTACTTCGGTAAACATGGTAGCGCCATCTGCAACCATTTGTTGCACAGATTGTGTCCAACGTACAGGCGCAGTTAATTGCGATATTAAATTTGCTTTTATAGCCGTTTCATCAATTACTGCATTAGCCGTTACATTTTGGTAAATTGGGCAATTAGGTTTACTAAATTTGGTATTTTCAATAGCTGCAGCTAACTCTTCGCGAGCAGGCTCCATTAAAGGCGAGTGAAATGCGCCACCAACAGGTAATACTAAAGCACGTTTTGCACCAGCGGCTTTCATAGCTTCGCAAGCTTTGTTAATTGCTTCAACATCACCAGAAATTACTAATTGTCCTGGGCAGTTGTAATTTGCAGCTACAACCACACCATCAATAGAAGCACATACTTTTTCAACAATGGCATCTTCCAAACCTAAAACGGCAGCCATGGTACTAGGTTGTAATTCGCAAGCTTTTTGCATAGCTAATGCACGTTGAGATACTAATTTTAAACCGTCTTCAAAGGTTAAAGCGCCAGCAGCTACTAAGGCTGAAAATTCACCTAGAGAGTGACCAGCAACCATATCTGGCTTAAAGTTATCACCTAATGTTTTAGCTAAAATCACGGAATGTAAAAAGATAGCAGGTTGTGTTACTTTAGTTTCTTTTAAAGCTTCAGGCGTTCCTTCAAACATTATATCTGTAATATTGAAACCTAAAATTGTATTTGCTCTTTCAAACATTTCTTGTGCTAAAGGAGAGTTTTCATAAAGATCTAAACCCATTCCTTTAAATTGTGCACCCTGACCTGGAAATATATATGCGTTCATAGTTGATTTATAAATTAGGCTGCAAAAATAAGAATAAAAACTTTAATAAAAATCTGAACCATTCTATTTTCACTTTATGAATGTAGTTGTTAGTTTTTTAACTATTATCTATGGTTTTAATAATTTTAGCTGGGTTTCCAGCAATAACAACATCATCGGGAAAACTTTTAGTAACAACAGCTCCAGCAGCAACCACAATATTATTTCCTAAAACAACTCCAGGGCAAATAACGGCATTTCCACCAATCCAAACATTATTGCCTATTCTTATCGGTTTGGCAAGTTCTTTACCACTATTACGCGCTTTAAACTCCAAAGGGTGAGTTGCTGTATAAATTTGCACATGTGGAGCAAACATACAATTGTCGCCAATGATGACTTCGGCAACATCTAAAATGCAGCAGTTAAAATTCATAAATACATTTTTACCAGCTTTAATATTACTACCATAGTCGCAGTGAAAAGGTGGTTCAATATATAAGTTGTCTCCTGCATTTTCAATTATTTGATATAAGATGGACTGACGTTCTTCTAAATTAGCTTCACTTAAGTGATTGAATTTATGGCATAAAATGCGCACACGATGGCGTGCCTGTACTAATTCTGGGTCGGTTGGACTGTATAATTCACCAGTCAACATTTTTTCTTTCTCAGTCATATGTTTAGTTATAAACCAACAACTGCTGCCTCTACGCAACGTTCACCATCCATGGCGGCAGAAACAATACCTCCAGCATAACCACCACCTTCCCCACATGGGAATAAACCTTGAATTTGTGGATGTTCCAAATGTTCATTTCTAGGAATGCATACTGGCGATGAGGTTCTAGATTCTACACCAACTACATTTGCTTCGGCTGTGTAATACCCATGCATTTTTTGCCCAAAAGCTTCAAAGCCTTTACGTAATCGGCTTCCAATTAATTTTGGTAATAAGGAATGCAATGGAGCTGAGTTTAAACCGGGCTGATAAGAGGTAGGATTCAAGTCGTTTGATAATCGGCCTTCCACAAAATCTGTTAAACGTTGTGCTGGTGCAGATTGACTTCGGCCACCAGCTGTATAGGCCATGCGTTCTAGGTTTTTCTGATATTCTAATCCTTTTAAAGGGCCATACTGTTCGTATTTTGGTAAATCTCGATTAACATCAATTTCAACCACAATGCCGGAATTAGCAAATAAATTATTCCGTTTTGATGGAGACATGCCATTTACCACTATTTCCCCGTTTACTGTTGCGGCAGGAACTATAAATCCGCCAGGGCACATGCAAAAAGAGTAAACACCACGCTCGTTTACTTGTTGTACTAAACTGTAGGAAGCGGCTGGTAATAATTCGTGCCTGCTACCACTGCAATGGTATTGAATGGAGTCTATAATTTGTTGTGGGTGTTCTACACGAACTCCCATAGCAAATGATTTAGCTTCTAAAGCAATTTCTTTGTTATGAAGTAAATAATAAATATCACGCGCAGAATGTCCAGTTGCTAGAATGACTCTGTTAACGGGCATTTCATTTCCATTTTGTAATAGAATTGCTTGAATTTTATTGTTTTTTATAATGAAATCGGTTACACGGGTTTCGAAATGAATTTCACCACCATGCTTTAAAATGGTTTCTCTAATGTTTTGAACTACAATGGGCAGTTTGTTGGTGCCAATATGTGGGTGTGCATCTACTAGTATCTGGTCGGTTGCACCATGAAACACCAAGTTTTCGAATATCCTTCTAACATCGCCACGTTTTAAACTTCGGGTGTAAAGTTTGCCATCGGAATAAGTTCCTGCGCCTCCTTCACCAAAGCAATAATTGGAGTCTTCATTTACAAAATGATCTTGATTTATAGCACGCAAATCTCGGCGACGATCCCTCACATTTTTACCACGCTCCAAAACGATTGGCTTAAAGCCAAGTTCAATACAACGCAAGGCAGCATACATGCCAGCAGGACCAAATCCAATAATGTGAATTGGTTTTGCTTTTGAAACGTCTTTGTAATCAAACAGATAATCGGAAGTTTTAGGGAGTGCTTCACGAATATATACAGCAACTTTATAGTTAAAAATGATTTTTGGCTTGCGAGCATCAATAGATTTCCGAAGTACTTTAACACCGGTAATGTCTTCTTTGTCAATATCGAGAATTTGTGATGCTTTTTGCACCAAAATATCGCTGCGTTCTTCCTCTTTAAGTGAAATTCGGAGCTGAAGTTCTTTTATCATGATGCAAAATTAGCAAAAAATGAGATAGTATGGCCTAGGTTAACTTATTGTAAAATTAATATTTGCTTTTTCACGTTGAAGTCGAGTTTTAAACAAACATAATCTTTCAATAATAGCAAGTAACTTAAACATAATGTTTAGCTAACAAATCTTTTTTTCATTAGTGTGATTTTTGATGAAAAATATAATTATGACTTTAAAGAGCAATTCAAGAAGAGACTTTATTCAAAAGACATTGTTTGCAGCTGGTGGTATTATTTTAGCGCCAAATTTTATTAGCTGTTCAAAAGATGATATCACAGAATTTGATTTTGATGCATCCGAATTAACTCAACAGAATTTTAATCAGGGTGTTGGTAGTTTTGATCCAACGAGTTCGAGCGTTATTATCTGGACACGTTACAGTAGCCCGGATAAAGAGATTATTTGGCAAGTAGCAACGGATGTTAGCTTTTCCAATATCGTAAGAAATGGGAAAATAATGAGCGAAGCTTCAAGAGATAACACCATTGCCATTGAGTTAACTAATCTGGAAGCTAATCAAAAATTATTTTACCGATTTGTAAATAAGGAAGAAGGTGCTATTTCAGTAGTTGGAGAAACTATAACCTTACCTATTAATGCTTCCTCTATAAAACTTGCAGTTTGTTCTTGTTCTAATTATCAGGCAGGACTTTTTAATGTTTATGATTTGATGGCAAAATCGGATGCAGATATCATCGTGCATTTAGGCGACTATTTTTATGAGTATGGGGCAGGAGGTTATGGCGCTTCTGCGGAAAATGCTTTTCTAAATAGAATGCATGAACCTAGTAACGAGATTTTGTCTTTGGATGACTATAGAACACGGTACAAGCAATATAAATCGGATGAGTCTTTGCAATTGGCACATCAAAAAAAGCCATTTATATGTGTTTGGGACGATCATGAAATCACTAATGATGCTTATATGGATGGAGCAGAAAATCATAATGAAGCAACCGAAGGTGACTACGAAACTAGAAAACAATATGCACTGAAAGCTTATAGTGAGTTTTTACCATTTTCTAGAACTTCAGAAAATGATAATAGCATCATTTATAGAACCATTAATATAGGTAATTTAGTTAACCTAATAATGCTAGATACCCGAATTATTGGCAGAGATAAACAATTAAATATTACAGATTACTTTACCGCTACTGGCTTTGATGCTAATGCATTTGAAAACGCATTAAGCGATTCCAACAGAAGTTTATTAGGAGTAACACAACGTAATTGGCTTATAAATGAGTTAAACTCAAGTGTTGCAAATTGGCAGGTTTTAGGGCAACAAGTGTTAATGGGTAAAATGTACATTCCTGCTGAATTGTTACTGGCTTTTGGCGCTCCAAATTTTATTGAAGTACTAACAGAATTAGTGACTATAAAAACAAGAATGCTAAACAATGATCCAACGCTTACTATAGAGGAAAAATCAAGAATATTAGCGGTAATACCATATAATTTAGACGCTTGGGATGGCTACCCGGTAGATAGGGAGGTAATTTACAATTCGTTAAATGGAAAAAAACTGATTACACTTGCAGGAGATACCCATAATGCATGGAGTAATAAATTGATAGCACAAAATGGTACCGAGGTAGGGATAGAGTTTGCAACTTCCAGTGTTAGTTCTCCAGGTTTTGAAACTTATTTAGGAGACACCAACCCAGCAATGATTGCTGGTTTTGAACATGCTTTAACTACGTTAATAGATAGTTTAACCTATTTTGATGCTTCAAAAAGAGGGTTTTTAATGGCAACTTTTA
Source organism: Mariniflexile sp. (assembly GCF_041583155.1). Classification (GTDB taxonomy): domain Bacteria; phylum Bacteroidota; class Bacteroidia; order Flavobacteriales; family Flavobacteriaceae; genus Mariniflexile. Next base: position 179,972 of record NZ_JBFHGK010000001.1, on the reverse strand, counting down.
CCCAGGCAGAGGTTAAATCTGAGTGGGTTTTTGTAGATACAATTCTATCAAAATCGTATACTTCCCAGGTAGGTCATACAATAACTTACTCCTAGGCCTAATACTTTTAAGAAGTCTTTCTAAAGAACTTTATAAGAAGCAAATACCCTTCAAAAGTATTTGCTTCTTTTTTTTAAAGGTAAATCTCCTTGATTTTTTTGTGTAAACTATGTTTTAGAAATGAATTAAAAATCATTTTTTTATTTCTAAGGAGGTCGAAAAATCAAGATTTATGTAATACTGCTTATTAAGCTTAAAATGAAAACCCTGAGATGATTTCAATAATATTTAAAACATGATAAAAGTTAGGATTTAATAAAAATATTAAAGATAATTTTATCTCGATTTAAAAAATGATAAGTTATGAGTACTGAAAAAGCATGTTTGGTTTGTAAAAAATCATCGGAAGAGACCCCTGTTACAAAATTTTATTATCAGAAAAGTGAATTTTATATTTGTCCGCAACACATTCCTGTTTTAATTCATAAGCCTCATGAATTGATAGGTTTATTGGATGGTGCAGATAAATTACAAGGTGCCTAAAAACAACTATTTCCGTTCATAGGTTAAGAAGGAATAATCGAATTGATTTTTTTCATCCTTTTTATTAAAAACATTTGCTGTTTGTTTCCAAACAGTGGTATCTATTTTAGGAAAAAAGGTATCAGCATCGAAAGACTCATGTACCCGAGTTAGTTCTATTTTATCGGCAATAGAAATGGCCTGCTTGTATATTTCACCACCACCTATAACAAAAGGCTGTTCGTCATTTTCACAAGCTTTAATGGCCGCTTCAAGAGAATTTACTAAAATAACACCTTCAGGAACTTTATAGTTAGAATTTCTTGTAATAACTACATGTGTTCTATTTGGCAGAGGTTTTGGAAAACTTTCAAAAGTTTTACGTCCCATAATAATATGGTGGCCGTTTGTTAAATTCTTAAAATGTTTTAAATCATCACTAATATGCCATATCAGTTTGTTATCTTTTCCAATAGCATCATTTTCAGCAGCGGCAACAATTATAGTTAATTTAGAGGTTTTAGGATTTGTCTTTTTTTTTAGTAAAACAGCATCTTCTGGTAGTTGTTGTTTTAGTTTCTCAATACGTTCGTTTTGTTTAGAAACAAGTTTGTTTAATTGTTCCTGCTCCCAGGCTTTTCCCATAAATTTATGTGTAATAAAAACATTAAAGGCATGGTATAAAAATAAAAACAACCAAAATAAAATGGCAAATACAAACCAATTGGTGTCTAGGGGTTTGAAATTTTCTCCAAAACCTAAGCCTAAATTAAAGAGAATAAGAAAAACAGAACCTATTAAAAAAACTACAAAATGAATGTATAAGCGTTTTTTTTGTTTGATTCTATTTTGAGCGTTTTCAATCAACTCTAATTGGTCTTTATCTATTTGCGGGATGTCTTTCTTTTTTCCGAACATAATACTAAAAAAATGATAGCAAAGTTAATGCTTTTTAAGGACTCTATAATTTATATAATTAGAAACTTAAATTAAAGAAATTTCCGCAAACGTTTTCGTTTTGAAGTGCTTGAAAATCAATAAAAAGCAAAAAAATAACATTGATAATAATACAACAAATGTGGTACAATTATTATAAACGTTAAATTTTTATGATTTGATATTACTAAATTGACAATTCTTTGTTGTTTAATACATTAAATAGTTAAGCCTGTTAAATTGTTTTATAAATTTGTGCTATTAACAACACAAAACAAGTAAATTATGGCAATTACCAAACAATATTTGAAAAGCAAACCAGTATGTAAAGTAACTTTTTCTATTGAAGCTGAAGCAGCGAAGAAAGTTTCTGTTGTAGGAAATTTTAATGATTGGGATGCTAAAGCAACACCACTAAAAAAATTAAAAAGTGGTATTTTTAAAGGTACTGTAGATTTAGATCAAGATAATTCATATGAATATAAATATTTAGTGGATGGTGAGTTTGTGAATGATTCTGCTGCAGATTCGTATGTGTGGAATGATTTTGCTGCTGCTGAAAATAGTGTAGTAACAGTTTAGTTAAATCCTAAATTATACAAAAAAGTGCCTACACATTAGAAGGCACTTTTTTAAACGGCAACTGTGCCTTTTATATGTGGGTGTGGATTATAGTCCACCAAGGTAAAATCCTCAAAAGTAAAATCGAAAATGTCTGTAATCTCCGGATTGAGTATCATTTTTGGTAATGGTCTAATATCTCTTGATAACTGCAGTTTCAGTTGTTCAACGTGATTACTGTAAATATGTGCATCTCCAAAGGTGTGTATAAATTCACCTGCCTCATAACCGCATACTTGTGCCATCATCATTGTAAATAATGCATAAGATCCAATATTGAAAGGTACACCTAGAAAGATGTCTGCACTTCGTTGGTATAATTGGCAAGATAATTTGCCGTCGGCCACATAAAACTGAAAAAAAGCGTGGCAAGGAGGTAAGGCAGCTTTTCCATTTGCAACATTTTCACTGAATGATTTTGAAGTGTCAGGTAAAACAGAAGGATTCCATGCGGAAACCAACATGCGTCGACTATTTGGATTGTTTTTTAAGGTGTCAATAACCTCCTTTATTTGGTCAATTTCATCACTATTCCAATTACGCCATTGATGTCCATAAACTGGTCCTAAATCCCCATTTTCATCAGCCCATTCGTTCCAAATGCGAACACCATTATCGGTTAAATATTTTATATTGGTATCCCCTTTTAAAAACCAAAGAAGTTCATAAATGATCGATTTTAGGTGAAGTTTTTTTGTGGTAACCATTGGGAAACCTTCACTTAAATCGAAACGCATTTGGTATCCAAAAACACTTTTTGTTCCGGTGCCGGTGCGATCTCCTTTTTCATTTCCGTTTTCTAAAACGTGCTTTACTAAATCGTGATATTGCTGCATAAATTTATTCCTGCCAAAGCAGGAATCTCTTTAAATTAAACTCAAATTCTTTGGGTAAAAGTAAAAAAAAAGTGGAAGCCTTAAAGAGAACCACTTATTGAAATATTATAAAGTTATTAACTAAAGGAGATAGGATTGCCACCTCAATAGAGAAATGTTAACCAATAATCATGCCTGCAATAGTAGCGGAAACCAAAGAAGCAATACTACCACCAATTAAAGCTTTTATGCCAAATTGCGATAGTGTTTTGCGTTGTCCTGGCGCTAAGGAACCAATGCCACCAATTTGAATACCAATGGAAGCAAAGTTAGCAAATCCACATAGCATATAGGTTGCCATGATAATGGATTTTTCGTAGTTTAAATGTGTTGCACTAGCTATATCTTTTAATTCTCTAAGTTGGATATAACCTATAAACTCACTTGCCGCTATTTTTATTCCAAGAAGTTGGCCCATTAAAGCCATGTCTTCTGTAGCAACTCCTATTAACCACATCAGCGGAGCAAATGCGTAGCCTAGAATTAATTCTATTGATAAATTTTGATAAGACGTGTTATTGGTAACCCAAGTATTTATAGTTGTAACATCGCCAATCCATCCTAAAACGCCATTAAACATAGCAATAAAAGCAACAAAAACCAGTAGCATAGCACCAACATTAACGGCTAATTTTAAACCTTCAGTAGTACCGTTTGCAATTGCATCTAAAAAGTTAGTTCCAATTTTTTCTTGAGAAACAGCCACATCTGTGTAAATATCTTCCGTTTGTGGGTATAATATTTTCGAAATAACAATAGCGCCAGGAGCAGCCATTACTGAAGCAGCTAGTAGATGTTTAGCATAAAAAAGTCGCAAAACAGGGTCGTCGCCTCCTAAAAAGCCAATATATGCGGCAAGTACGGCGCCTGCAACGGTAGCCATACCACCAACCATAACCAAAAGCATTTCAGATTTGTTCATTTTCTCCAAATACGCCTTAATTAATAGAGGGGCTTCGGTTTGTCCTAAAAAAATGTTTCCTGCAACGCTTAAGCTTTCTGCCCCCGAAATTTTTAATGCCTTTGATAATAACCAAGCCATCCCCTTTACCACTTTTTGAATGATTCCTAAATAGAATAAAACGGAGGTTAAAGCGGAGAAAAATATAATAGTAGGCAATACTTGAAAGGCAAAAATATAGCCGAACGTATCCATATCTACCACGAGACCTTCAAACAAAAATTTACTACCTGCTCTTGTAAACTCTAAAACGCTTACAAAAAGTCCTCCAACAAATTCAAAAACAGATTTTACAAACGCTACTTTTAAAACCCCTACCGCAATAATGAGTTGAAATGCCAACCCAATGCAAACAATTTTCCAGTTAATAGCTTTTTTATTACTACTGAATAAAAATGAAATAAATATTAAGGTAACCATACCTAATGCGCCACGCCACAGACTATTTAAGGAAAATCCTTGACTTGGTATTATAGGTGTCGTTTCTGTTACAGTTGTAACGATACTGTTATTGGACTCATCGTTTTTTGAAGATGCTTCAGAATTGTTTTCTATTAATTCTGAAGTTTTAGAGGTGTCCTGTAAAACCGTATCCTGAATACTAATTTTATCTTTGTCTTGCCCCGAAATTGTTGATGTTGATACTAAAAAAAGAAGTGCAATAAACAAAAATATGTTTTTCATATAGATACTAATTAGGGGCTTTAATCTCGTTTGGAAATTTCGTCACGAATATGAGCTGCTTTTTCGTAATCTTCATTTTCAACAGCCTCGTTTAATAAATGTTGTAATTCTTCAATGGATTTTCCTTTATAATTTTCTCGAGGTGAAGTTTTTGGTTCTAATTCATTAGCAATTAAATCATCCATCAATACACTATCCTGTGTATCATCTTCCTCCTCTTTCTTTGGATTCACTTTTAAGTAGATTCCAGCTTTGTCAAGGATGTTTTTGTAGGTAAAAATAGGTGCGTCAAAACGTAATGCTAATGCAATTGCGTCACTTGTTCGGGCATCTATAATTTCTTCAATTTTATCGCGCTCACAAATTAAACTAGAATAAAACACACCATCTACTAATTTGTGAATAATGACTTGTTTTACAATAATATCAAATCTGTCGGCAAAATTTTTAAATAAATCGTGGGTTAAGGGTCTTGGAGGTCTTATTTCCTTTTCTAATGCAATAGCGATAGATTGCGCTTCAAAGGCACCAATTACTATAGGTAGTTTTCGGTCGCCGTCTACTTCGTTCAATATCAATGCGTAAGCGCCATTTTGTGTTTGGCTATAGGATATTCCTTTTATATTTAATCTTACTAAACTCATAAATTTATAAAAACGCAAAGAACTGCTTAAATTAGGACTTTACCAACTGCTAGAAGCAGATTTAAGAATATAATGCTAATTTAGGCAGTTCTAATAACAATACAATTTATAAAAAAATATTTATTGTTGGGCCTTAAAGGCTTTTAATTTTTCAATAAGTTGTGGTACGACTACAAATGCATCGCCAACAACACCATAATCTGCGGCTTTAAAAAACGGAGCTTCTGGGTCGGTATTAATTACAACTTTTACTTTTGAGGCATTAATTCCAGCTAAATGCTGAATTGCTCCTGAAATGCCAATGGCAATATATAGATTGGATGCAACTGGTTTTCCTGTTTGCCCTACGTGTTCACCGTGAGGTCTCCAGCCTAAATCGGACACAGGTTTAGAACAAGCTGTAGCAGCGCCTAAAACAGATGCCAATTCTTCAATAATGCCCCAGTTCTCAGGTCCTTTTAGTCCACGTCCACCAGAAACTACTATTTCGGCATCAGCAATACTTACTTTATTTGAAGCTTTGTCTACCGATTCTACAGTCACATTTAATTCTGAAATGGAAGGAGAAAAATCTTCTTCCGTAGCGTTACCGCTTTTTTCAATCAAACCAAATGCGTTATTTGATAAACCAACAATTTTCACATCGGTGTTTATCGATAACGTTTCAAAGGCTTTATTTGTAAAAGCTGTACGTTTAACCGTAAATGGGGAAATGTTAGAAGGTGCTGCAATAACGTTAGAAGCATATCCTGCATTTAAACCAACTGCCAATAATGGCGCTAAGTATTTACTGTTTGTGCTAGAACTTAATATAACTACTTTGGTTTCTTCTTTCTGAGCAGCTTGTTTTATTGCTTCTGCATATCCGCTAGCGTTAAAGCTTTCTAAAGTTGTATTTGAAACTTTTAGAACCTTGTCTACACCATAGTTTCCTAATTCAGAAATATCGCTTACATTGATAGCAATAGCTGTAACAGTTGTGCCTAATTGGTCGGCAACTGCTTTGGCATACGAAGCTACTTCGAAAGCAGCTTTTTTAAATTTTCCTTTTTCTGATTCTGTATATACTAAAACTGACATAATTTTTAATATTTAAAATTTCAAGCATCAAATCCCAACATTTTAATTTTGGATATTGGAATTTAATGAGTTGGAATTTAGTTTTTAAATAACTTTAGCTTCATTATGAAGTAAGCTTATTAACTCGTCCAAATTATCTGGAGACACCAATTTTACCGCTCCTTTTGGTGCAGGTTTTTCAAATTTAACTGATGAAGTTTCTGTATTTGCCTCAATTGGTTCCACTACGGTCAATGGTTTTTGGCGCGCCATCATAATACCACGCATATTTGGTATGCGTAATTCGCTTTCTTCAACCAAGCCTTTTTGTCCGCCAATAACTAAAGGAAGTGTTGTTGAAACGGTTTCTTTTCCGCCGTCAATTTCTCTTACAGCTTTTACTGTAGTGCCATCAATTTCTAAACCAATGCAATTATTTACAAAGTTTGCATTTGTTAATCCTGCAATCATCCCAGGAACCATACCGCCGTTATAATCTATAGACTCTCTACCAGCAATTACCAAATCATAACCCCCATCTTTAACTACATTGGCTAACTGTTTCGCAACCGAAAAACCATCGTTAGGCATTGTGTTTATACGTATAGCGGCATCAGCACCAATAGCTAATGCTTTTCGTAAGGTAGGTTCTGTTTCGGCACCGCCAACATTAACAACAGTTACGTTTGCAGCTTGTTTTTCTTTAAACCACATAGCGCGCGTTAATCCAAATTCATCATTTGGATTGATAACAAATTGTACACCATTAGTGTCAAATTTGGAGTCGCCTTCTGTAAAATTAATTTTAGATGTGGTGTCTGGAACATGACTAATGCACACTAATATTTTCATAATAATTATGGTGTTAAATATGTGAAATCTAATTTAGGCTACGAAGTTAATTATTTTATTCGTAATATTTTTTATGCATGCATAGTAAAATTTAAATAATTCTTTTTAAAAGGTAATCCATTTATTGTTATTTTTGTCTTTCGAAATTAAAATATATTTGATGAAGACAATTCAATTTAGAGAAGCTATTTGCGAAGCTATGAGTGAGGAAATGCGCAGAGATGAGAGCATTTACTTAATGGGCGAAGAAGTAGCAGAGTATAATGGTGCTTATAAAGCATCAAAAGGAATGTTAGATGAATTTGGTCCAAAACGTGTTATTGATACCCCAATTGCAGAACTTGGTTTTGCTGGTATAGCAGTAGGTTCGACCATGACAGGAAATAGACCGATAGTCGAGTATATGACTTTTAACTTTTCTCTTGTTGGAATTGACCAAATTATTAATAATGCTGCAAAAATCAGACAAATGTCTGGTGGACAATTTAAATGTCCGATTGTATTCCGTGGTCCTACAGCTTCTGCAGGGCAATTAGGTGCAACACACTCACAGGCCTTTGAAAGCTGGTTCGCTAATACTCCAGGTTTAAAGGTGGTAGTACCTTCAAATCCATATGATGCAAAAGGGTTGTTAAAAGCTGCAATTCGTGATGACGATCCAGTTATTTTTATGGAAAGTGAGCAAATGTATGGCGATAAAGGAGAAGTTCCAGAAGGCGAGTACATCATTCCTTTAGGGATTGCAGATGTTAAGCGTGAAGGAACCGATGTAACAATTGTGTCTTTTGGGAAAATAATAAAAGAAGCATATATCGCTGCTGATGAACTTGCTAAAGAAGGTATTTCTTGTGAAATTATCGATTTACGTACAGTACGTCCTTTAGATAAGGAAACTGTTTTGAAATCTGTAAAGAAAACAAATAGATTGGTAGTTTTAGAAGAAGCATGGCCTTTTGGAAACGTGTCAACTGAAATAACATATATTGTTCAATCTGAAGCATTTGATTATTTAGATGCCCCTGTAGTTAGAATCAATACAGCAGATACACCTGCAGCCTATTCTCCTGTGTTAATGGAGGAATGGTTGCCTAACAGCGGAGAAGTTATTAAAGCTGTTAAAAAAGTATTGTATAAATAAAATTAATTTTTTTACGTTATATAAACTTCATTGGCATAAATTGCTAATGAAGTTTTTTTTATTATGAACCCAAAACTACTACTCACATTTTTCTTCTTCGGAGTTTTTTCCGCATTCGCACAAACTAAGGTTAGTGGATATGTGTTTGATGAAGATAATCAGCCTGTTTCATTTGCTAACGTTATTCTTAAAGGTTCCACTCATGGTACAATTACCGATGAAAATGGAAAATTTTATTTAGAATCTTCTCAAACTTGGACGTCTCTAACGGTTTCTTTTTTGGGTTATGAAACCTTGAATGTTCCATTGGTTAAGAAAATAAATTATGATTTGAAGCTTATTCTAAAAGAAGAAGCAGCTCAATTAAATCAGGTATTTATTGTGGCTGGAAAGCAATCAAAAAAGAACAACCCTGCCATAGATTTATTGCGTAAAATATGGGAGCATCGCCGTAAAAATGGTCTAAAACACTACAAGCAATACGAATACAATAAATATGAAAAGGTTGAATTCGATATAAATACCATTGATAGCGCCCTTATAAATAGCAAACTTTTTAGGGGTATGGAATTTGTTTTTGATGAAGTTGATACCTCTAGCGTAACAGGAAAAACATATTTACCTATATTTATTAATGAAGCAGTGTCTACCGTTTATGGAGATAATCTTATTAAAAAAGAAAAGGAGGTTTTAAAAGGAAACAAGAATTCTGGATTTAGTGATAATCAGGTTATTATAGATTTTGTGGATGATTTGTATTCGGATTACGATATCTACGATAACTATCTAAAGTTTTTTGATAAAAGTTTTGTGAGTCCGTTGTCAAGAACAGGTATTGGTACTTACAATTATGTGTTAAAAGACAGTGCATTTATTGGTAATAAGTGGTGTTATAATATTATTTATTATCCACGTAGAAAGAATGAATTGACATTTAAAGGCGATTTTTGGGTTGCAGATTCCACCTATGCCATAAAGGAAATCAATCTTCAGGCATCAAAAAGTGCAAACATCAACTGGGTAAAAGATATTTATATAGAACAAGAGTTTGATGTTGTAAATGATTCTATTTTCTTAGTAAAACGCGATTATATGATGAGTGATTTTGCTTTTAACAAGAAAGAAAAATCGAGAGGTGTTTATGGAAAGCGAACCACATTATACGATAATTATAAGTTTGATATTGAAAAAAACAAGAAGTTTTACGAGGAAGAAGTTTATAATTACGATCAGGATGTGTATGATAGAGATGATGCCTTTTGGTCTCAAAACAGGTTAGAGGAATTAAATAAGGATGAAACAGGTGTTTATAAAATGTTAGACACCTTAAAAACAGTTAAGAAGTTTAAAAGACTATATAATTTAGGAAGTATTTTGGCTTCCGGCTATATCGAATTTAACGAACTTCCATTAGATTATGGTCCTATTTTTTCAACCTTTGGTTTTAATGAGGTAGAAGGTTTGCGTTTACGCGCCGGAGGCAGAACTTATTTTGGAAGAAATGATCTTTGGCGATTAGAGGGATTCACAGCCTATGGTTTTAATGATGATAAGTTTAAATATGGTATTTCAGGGAAATGGTTATTGGATAAAAGAAGACGCTTAATAATTTCTGGAGGAAATAGACGTGATGTGGAGCAAATAGGAGCAAGTTTAACAACCAGTACCGATGTATTGGGTAGAAGTTTAGCTTCTTCGGCTGTAATTGGAACTGGGACAAATGATAAATTAACTTCTATAAACTTAACCAGTGTCGCCGTTGAGCTAGAACCATGGAGAAATGTCGTTTTTAGGTTAGGCGCCAATTACCGAACCTTGGAATCTGCTTCACCAACTTTTAGCTTAGATTATTATACAGATTCAGGTATTGAATCGGAAGTAAAACAATATGAAACTGCTTTCTCTGTTTCTTATTTCCCAAAACGAAAAATGACAGGCTTTGGCGTAGAGCGCTTGAATGCGAATGATGATTATGCCAGTATATTTGCTCAGGTTAGCCGAGGAGATAAATCAATGTTTAATAGTGATTTTGACTATACTAAAGTGCAATTGTCCTACATTCAACCTTGGCATGTAGGCGGCTTTGGTAGGTTAACAACAACTATAGAGGCCGGAAAAACTTTTGGAGAAGTGCCGTTGGGATTGCTTAGTGTAATTCCCGGTAATCAATCTTATTTTTCAATTTATAATACATTTTCTCAGTTAGATTTTTATGAATTTGTTTCGGATACCTATACATCTTTACAGTTAGAGCATAATTTTAATGGCCGATTTTTCTCTAGAATTCCTTTTTTAAGAAAACTAAATCTTCGAGAAATTGTAAGTATTCGTGGTGTTTGGGGGGAAGTATCACAGGAAAATAAGGATTTGAATGCCTCGGGATTAATTTATAGAGCTCCAGATGAAAAAATGTACTATGAATACAGTTTAGGTGTTGGAAATATTTTTAAAGTATTTAGAATTGACTTTAATTTTAGAGGAAATTATTTAGATGAAATTGAAAATCCTAATGCTCGTAAATTTGGTATTACAGGAGCTTTTGGTTTTCACTTTTAAATTTTACTTAATCAAAAGGGAGGTTAATAATCATTTTTTTTAATCACTGGTATTATTCATAAAAAAGGACACTAAAAAGTGTCCTCTAAAAGTTGGTTTTGTAAAGTAAGAAGGTTGTTATTTTTTTTCCTTTTTACTGTCTCGTAATTTTTTTACACCAAATGCAGCTGCCCCTGCCAATAAAATGGATAGTCCTCCATCTAATGGTATAGAGTCATTGTTCCTTTTTTTGTTGGAACCATTTCCATTGTTGTTAGTGGAGTTACCGTTTGTCTGGGTATAACCGCTGTTGCTATTGTGCTGCCCATGGTTGTTCGATGTGCCACCTCCATTGTTGCCATTATTCCCATTTCTATTCCCATTCCCGTTATTTGGGCTAGCATAAGAATGAAATGTGAAACTTAAAATAGCTATAAATATAGCTATGGCTTTAAAGCTAATTTTTTTCATTGAAATTATGAGTTTTTGTCTTATTTAATTTAATCAAATTTAGCAAAGGATTGACTTATTATTTTTTATATTCGATGAAAAGTATAATTATTACTTTTACCTGCCTGTGTGGTAAAATCGCTGGAAATAAGATGGTTGTGTTTTTTTTGGTTAGGTAACCTTTGGTTTTTATTATAGCTTATGTTTTTATAAAGTGAAAACGATAGGTGCTTTTTCTAAATGGTCAATTCCCATTTTTACCTTAATGAATTTGTTGAATCAAATTTGTGATTAATCCATTGTTCTATGAAAACCAAAATGGTTATTTAATTTTTGAAATTGTTTTCAATCCATAAAAAATTCAGAATCATTAAAGGTTTTTTGAAGAATGTCATAACTATTAATCCTTAGCTTTAAAAGTAATAATTTAATAATATAAAACATGTTGTTTTTATTGGTCAACGCTAATGCGTTCAGTATATTTGTCTATCTAAATAAGAAAATAATATGAGCGAAAATACCCCACTAACATTTGACGTATTAATTGAAATACCTAAAGGCAGTAGAAATAAATACGAGTACGATTTTACATTACATAAAATTCGTTTTGATCGTACCTTGTTTTCATCTATGATGTATCCTGGTGATTATGGTTTTATACCTGAAACATTAGCACTAGATAAAGATCCATTGGACGTACTTGTATTAGGGATAGAACCAACATTCCCTATGGTGGTGATGGAAGTTAAACCAATAGGTGTTTTTTATATGACTGATGAAAAAGGACCAGATGAGAAAATCATTTGTGTTCCAGTATCCGATCCGGTTTGGAGTAATCGTGATGATATTTCAGAATTGAATCCGCATCGTTTAAAAGAAATTGAACACTTTTTCCAAGTATATAAAGATTTGGAAGAAAAGAAAGTTGATGTAGGTGGTTGGGGAAATGCCCAGGATGCTATTAAGATTTATCATGAATGTGTTAAACGATACGATGAAAGCGATCACAAGAAAAAAAGAACCTTTACAATTTAATTGTAGAATCCTTATTTTTAATTAGAATAAATGAGCCATCTTTAATTAAAGGTGGCTTTTTTTATCACTTATATTTTCCTATTTTTAGTCCTTTAATAAATCAATTAACCAATATAAACTAACTGACTTAATATGGACTTAATAGTGAATTATTTGCCTCTTTTTGGGGTTTTAGCATTGGCATTTGTATTTGTCAAAAGTTCCTGGGTGAACAAACAGGATCAGGGCACGGAAAAGATGATACGAATTGCTAAAAACATTACCGATGGCGCCATGGCGTTTCTTAAAGCAGAATATAAAATTCTTTCAATTTTCGTGGTTGCCGTCGCCATTTTATTATATTTTAAAGGCACTGCAGAAGCAGGCTCACATGGTATGGTTGCCATTTCTTTTATAGTTGGAGCTATTTGTTCTGCACTAGCTGGATTTATAGGAATGAAGGTGGCAACTAAAGCAAATGTACGAACAACACAAGCAGCCAGAACTTCTCTAGGAAAGGCCTTAGAAGTTGCCTTTGCTGGTGGAGCTGTTATGGGACTTGGTGTGGTAGGTCTTGGTGTTTTGGGTTTAAGTGGTCTATTTGCTATTTATCAGGAAATATGGCCGGGCGAAGAAAATGTTACGTTAGTGCTTAATGTACTTTCTGGGTTTTCGTTAGGAGCTTCATCCATTGCATTATTTGCACGTGTAGGTGGAGGTATTTATACCAAGGCTGCCGATGTGGGTGCTGATTTAGTAGGAAAGGTTGAAGCAGGTATTCCAGAGGATCACCCACTAAATCCTGCAACTATAGCTGATAATGTTGGCGACAACGTTGGAGACGTTGCTGGTATGGGTGCAGATTTATTTGAATCGTATGTAGGTTCAATTATTGGTACTATGATTTTAGGAGCATTAATAATAACCCCAGATGTAGCTGGTGGTATGGGTGCTGTTTATTTGCCTCTAGTACTAGCTGCGGTTGGAATTATCATGTCAATCGTTGGGACTTTTTTTGTTAGGGTTAAAGATGGTGGTAATCCACAAACAGCCTTGAATATTGGCGAATTTGGTTCGGCCGGATTAATGGTTATAGCTTCTTATTTTATTATAACTTATTTTATTCCAGAGACTTATAGCTTTAAAGGTGTGGAATATTCAGCTATTGGTGTTTTTTGGGCAACTATAGCGGGATTAACAGCAGGTTTGGCTGTTGGTAAAGTAACTGAATATTATACAGGTACGGGTAAAGGGCCTGTAAATTCTATAGTCAATCAATCGGAAACGGGAGCTGCAACAAACATTATTGCCGGATTAGGTGTTGGTATGATGTCTACCATGATCCCTATCATTCTTATTGCAGCAGCAATCTTGGTATCGCATTATTTTGCTGGTTTATACGGGATTGCAATTGCAGCCGTAGGTATGTTAGCAAATACAGGTATTCAATTAGCTGTTGATGCATATGGTCCAATTTCAGATAATGCTGGTGGTATTGCAGAAATGGCAGAATTACCAAAAGAAGTTAGAGAACGTACCGATAAACTAGACGCTGTGGGTAATACAACTGCAGCTATCGGTAAAGGTTTTGCTATTGCATCAGCCGCTTTAACGGCTTTGGCATTATTTGCAGCATTTATGGAAACTGCGAATGTAATTTCTATTGATGTTTCAAAACCAGATATCATGGCAGGCCTGTTAGTAGGAGGCATGTTGCCATTTGTGTTTTCTGCTTTATCAATGAATGCGGTTGGACGTGCTGCAATGGCTATGATTGAAGAGGTGCGTAGACAATTTAGAGATATTCCTCAGTTAAAGGCTGCTTTAGCTGTGATGAGAAAATATGATTCTGATATGAGTAAAGCTACCAAAGAAGATAGAGCTATTTTTGATGCGGCTGATGGTTTTGCGGAATACGACAAATGTGTGGCTATCTCAACAAAAGCTTCTATAAAGGAGATGGTACTTCCAGGTGTTTTAGCTATAATAGTTCCTGTTTCAGTAGGTTTTATTGGAGGAGCAGAAATGTTAGGAGGTCTATTAGCAGGTGTAACAACATGTGGAGTGCTTATGGCTATCTTCCAATCGAATGCAGGAGGTGCTTGGGATAATGCTAAAAAAACTATTGAGGAACAGGGGAAAAAGGGAACTGATGCACATAAAGCTGCAGTTGTAGGTGATACTGTTGGAGATCCATTTAAAGACACGTCTGGACCTTCCTTAAATATTTTGTTAAAATTAATGAGTGTAGTGGCATTGGTTATTGCACCAAGTATTGCTTTAAATTCGGAGATTGTTAACGCATATGTTTCTGAAAGTGCTCCCGAAAAAATAGAGATTTTTAAGGAAGTAAAGGTAGATATGCATAAAAATGATGATGGCACGGTTAAAGCAGTAGTTACTACTATTATTAACAATAACGGGGTGAAATCTACAAGTTATGAAACCTTTCAAGGAGCGGAGGCCGACGTTAAGGAAAAAATTGCTTCACTAAAGGATAAAAAGACAGAAAAGACCAAAGTTCACTAAAGAAACTCCCTTTTGTCGACATTTTAAACACGCTTTTTAGCGTGTTTTTTATTTTACCGCAAATTTCACTTTGTTTTCAAGTTAAAGTTATTATATTTGGAATTGGTTAACCAGTTTGGTTATCCAATATAGTAAAGTAAGCTGATGAAAAACCGAATACTTCTTATCCTAATAATGTTTGTTTTTGTTGCACAATCACAGGTGGTTAGTAATAATACCGAACTGCAAAGTGCTATTTCAAATGCAACTGCTGGAACAACGATTATTTTGGCTAATGGTATTTGGAATAACACGATTATCAGTATTAATAAAACAGGTGCCGCTGCAAACCCAATTACAATAAAAGCTCAAAATCCAGGTCAGGTTTTCCTTCAAGGTGCTCCTCAAATTAGTTTAGGTGGAAATTTTATCATTTTTGAGGGTTTTGTTTTTAAGAACCCTTCAAATTTAGTTTCTGTTTCAGGAGGTAGCAAAACAACCATAGAACCTATTATCGAATTTAGAGATGCGAGTAATAATGAATGTAATAATTGCAAAGTAACTAACATAAAAATCGATAGTTTTAATGGTACAGCTTCGCAAGCGACGGATACTTTTAAATGGATAATTATATACGGACAGTATAACGAAATAAGTCATAGTTCCTTCATTGGTAAAAATGGAGTTGGGAGCATCATAAATGATAATCGCGATAATGCGAAGGCCAATTACACAAAAATTCATCATAACTACTTTGCGGAAAGAACACCTGTGGGCGACTTAAATGCCTTAAATGATCAAGATGCTATTAGAATAGGAAATAGTGCAACATCCTTATCGGATTCGTATACAGAGGTTTATAATAATTTTTTCTATAAATGGAGTGGTGAGATAGAAGTTATTTCCAATAAAAGCGGAAAAAACAAGTATTATAACAATACGTTTAGAGATTATAGTGGAGCCCTAACGTTAAGACATGGCAACAATTGTGATGTGTTTGATAATTACTTTTTAGCAAATAATTACCCAATGTCGGGAGGTGTCCGAGTAATGGGTGAAGGTCATAAAGTTTACAATAATTATATTGAAGGTATCAGATCTAGAAAGGAAGATGGTTCTTCATCGAATGGTACTGGAGGTATTAATATTGCCAACGGTAAATCAGATGGTGTATTAAATGGATATTTACCAGTTATTGATGCAATTATTGTGAATAATACCTTGGTAAACTGTGATTATGGAATACGCGTTGGGACTACATTTGACTCTAATACACAAAACGTGGCTCCAAATAATGTTATTATAGGCAATAATATTATATTTCTAGATGAGGTAATTACAAACGCAAGTTCAAACCGGGCATTACAAGTTGTTACCCAGTTAACGGGAGACTCAAAGTATGAAAATAACATAAAACAAACAGGTATTTGGGATTCTTTTGGAACTGTATCAGCAACAGGCAATATAAACGTTGAATCTGGATTGTTAGTTTCGGGGGCTGACTTTTACAGATTACCATCTGGAAGTTCGGCTATAAATTATGGTGCTGGTACTTATAACTTTTTAACGGAAGATGTTTTAGGTAGTTCAAGGCCAACAACATTTTTTGATGCGGGTGCTGAAGAATATGGAGGAAATGGAACAAATTTCCCTTATAAAGAGGAAGATGTCAATGTAAAAATAGGGTTTCTATCGTCCCCTTCGCCATATATTTCATTGTCTACGAATGCACTGGAGTTTAATAAAACTGAAAATAGCTCAAGTTTTGATATTAGTTCAAATGTAGATTGGAATATTTCAGAAGAAGCTTCCTGGATAAGCATTAATCCGATTAGTGGTAGTAATGGTAGCACTGTTACAGTAACTGTTTTAGAGAATTCAACGGGTGTGAATAGATCTGCTACTATTACAGTTTCCCAAAATGGTGGAGGAGAAAGTTCCACACTTATTGTGAATCAGTCAAACGGAGTTTTTATTCCTAGCAATGCTGAAAAAATTACAGGACTTACTGTAACTGGTGTTGGAACTCAGACGGGCGGTATTAATATTCCTGAAAATACGCTTGACTCTAATACAAGTACTAGGTGGTCCGGTGAATCTTATACAGGGTCTGCTTATTTAACCTATAATTTACAATGTCCTAAAATAATTAGCAGTGTAAAAATTTATTTTCTTAACGGAGATACAAGAACATCTTCCTTTAAAATAGCAACTTCAATTGATGGGGTTAATTTTACTGATGCAACAGGAATTGTAACAAGTTCTTTGGCAGCTGGTTTTCAAAATTTCCCATTAATATCAAACCCAACGGTGCAATATGTTAGAATTTTGGGCTATGGAAATTCTTCTCCAAGTGGCTGGAATAGTTATCAAGAGGTAGAAATTTATGGAGAAAACACGTGTTCTATATTAAATAATTATGATGCCGTTTTAAAAGAAAACAAATTAATATTGTACCCAGTTCCCGTGAAGGATGGGTATCTAAATTTGAATTCCAAAACCGCTAGTATTGGTAGCGTTAAAATATTTGACGTTTTGGGTAAAGTATTATTTTTTCAAAAAATTGAATCAACTACAGCTAAATTAGATGTTAGTCATCTAACTAGTGGGGTTTATTTTTTGAAAACAGATACTACGATTAGTCGCTTTGTTGTTAACTAATTATTTCTTTTGAATTCCTACAAGGATATGTGGTGCTTTTTTAAAAGGTTCCTACCAAACCTAAAGTGCCGTATCCAGCTTTGAATTGCCAGCTTATTTGTTTCGGTTTTTTATAGTTGTAGGCATTGTTCTTTTTCATAAAATTATCAACACCGTCAACCACCACAACACTAATGGCCATACCTAGGCCAACATCGCTTAACCAATGTTGTTCTGCCCACAATCTGCTAAGAGGTGCAATGGAGCCAACAGCATAAATTCCCGCCTTCGCCCAAAAACTATCAAACTGTTTGGCAATAGCATGTGCCATTGAAAACGAAAGAATAGAATGACCAGAAGGAAATGAATGATAGCCAGCGGTTCCTTCAAAAGGTTTAAAATCATTACGATCACCTGTCATTGGACGGGCACGTCCCGCTGCTGTTTTGGTAATAGATTGTATAATGCCAGATGTTGCTGCCGACGCAATAATTAGTACACCTGCATGTCTTACTTTTTCATTGTCTGTAATAAGTCCAAAACCATATACGCCTGCTGAAACCATAAAGAAGTTTTGCGGACTACCAAAATACCATCCAAATTCTTTAAAAAACTGTGGCACATCATCGTTTTGATTTTTAAAAAACGTGCGTGCTTCATTATCAGAAAGGTATAAAATACCTGAACCAGCAACAATACCTCCAGCGGTAATAAAATCATCCTTTTGCCAGCGAAGCGGTTGGGTAAACCCGTTGCCTATACTTTTTAAGGTGAATTTACCATCATATGCAAGCTGCTTCCAAACTCTGTTTTTTGTTGCAACAGTGTCAATACTATCTTGCGCAAATACATTGCCTGCATATGTGAAAACAATAGAGTATATGAGGCAAATAAAGAGTTGTCTTGCTTTCAATTAAAGTGGTTTTAAAGAATGAAAATGTTTTGTTTTTTAGTCTCTCAAACTAAAATAGACCATTAATTTCTGCATCAATGGTATTAATAACGAAACCTAAATCTTCTGGTTTGTCTACAAAATCTAATTTATCAACATCTATAATTAATAATTTCCCCTTGTTGTAACCATGAATCCAAGCTTCATAGCGCTCATTCAATCGGCTTAAATAATCAATGCTTATTGTGTTTTCATAATCGCGCCCACGTTTGTGAATTTGCGACACCAAATTTGGAATGGTACTTCTTAAATAAATCATCACATCCGGACCTTGCACCAGGGATTCCATTAAATCGAACAAAGATTTATAGTTTTCATAATCGCGATTCGTCATTAAACCCATGGCATGTAAATTGGGTGCGAAAATATGAGCATCTTCGTAAATGGTTCGATCCTGAATGATGTCTTTTCCACTTTCGCGAATTTGCAAAACCTGACGAAATCTACTATTTAAAAAATAGACTTGTAAATTAAAACTCCAACGTTCCATTTGGTTGTAAAAATCATCCAAATACGGGTTGTCCACAACATCTTCTAGTTGCGGCTCCCACTTATAATGTTTCGCTAGTAATTTTGTAAGTGTTGTTTTTCCGGCGCCAATATTTCCAGCAATTGCAATATGCATAAGTTAATTGATTTTTAATTGGTATTTATATAGAGTTTCTGCGGCGTAAAGATACAACGTTTGGTTAGCTACAGAAAACTGATTTATTAACAAATTTGGCAATGAAATTGGAAGTATGGATTCCGTGTTTTTCTTCAAGTAGCTCAGGGTGTTACCTTTTTTTAAAATAACATCTTCGTTATCTATGGCAATGCTTTCAAAGGCATCATTTTTAGTTTTTATCATCAAATTTCCAAAATAATCATACTTATATAAATGGGTTTTGGTTAAGACCCAACAATAATTATAATTACTTTTTACATCCAGAACAGGACTTTGAATGGGCAAAGTTTTGGCACGTGTGGTGTTGGTCTTATAATCAAAAAGCTCTAATTGTTGTGTGTTTTCATTGAAAATCCAAAGTGTATTATCGGAACCTGTTGAAATATGAGATATGTTTTTATACTCCGGAAGAGTACTGAAATCTATTTTAAACATTTCAGCTAACCGGTTATCTAGAATTAAAGCGGTATTAAAATCCTTGTAAAAGATATTAATTTTTAAAGGGTTGAAGGTGTTTACCGATGTAATAGCTCCTAATTGAAAGTTGCTATAACCAATATCAATACCTTTGGTATCTACGCTATTTTTAAAAAGTACGTTTTCTAAAATATAAAAGGTGGTGTCAAAATTGTTTGTGCTTACAAATGCGTCTGCAAACAATTCTTTGTTTTCTTTCAAAGTTGTTTTAATAATGTCTTGAGAAGCGATAGGTAGTGTAAAAACACAAAGTAAGTATAGATGGTATTTCATAATGAAGCGAAAAGTACGAATTTTAATAAAACAATTAAGCCGAACATTAAATTATAGTACGGCTTTTTAAATTTAAGGAATTTTTAACGTTTACGCATTAAACTTATTACAAATTTGCAAGTCAAAACTATTTAAAAATTAGTTTTAAATCTGATATACAAAAACCAGTAACATATGAAACGTCACTACACTAGAATTAGTCTTATTTTTTTTACCATTTTTTTGTCTGTTATGGCTTATGCGCAAAAGGAATTTCAAGGCAAAGCCTATTATGAATCCAGAACCACGGTTGATATGAGTAATTTTGGAGGAGGCGATATGAGTGAGGAACGCAGAAAACAAATTGCCGATCGTATGAAAAGCATGTTGGAGAAAACCTATGTTTTGACTTTCAATCAATCTGAATCTATGTATAAGGAAGAAGAAAAACTGGATGCGCCAGGAGGTGGTAATAACCGTTTTGGAGCTATGATGAGCAGTTTTACAGCCGGACCTCAGTACAAAGATATAAAGGGTAAAAGGTTGTTACAGGAGCAAGAATTTTTCGGAAAACAATTTTTAATTAAAGATTCATTGCCAAAGTTAAATTGGAAAATGGATGGAGAATCAAAACAAATAGGGCAGTATATGTGCTTTAAAGCAACCACTACAAAAACCGTAGATGCTGTGGATTTTACTAGCTTTAGAAGACCGTCAAACAATACAGAAACTGATACGCCTGCTACTAAAGAAATTGAAGTAGTTGCTTGGTATACCATGCAAATTCCAGTTAATTTGGGTCCTGATGAGTATTGGGGTTTACCTGGTTTAATTTTAGAAATTAATGCTGATAGAACCACTATTTTGTGTTCTAAAATTGTAATAAATCCAGAAGTTAAAGAAGTTATTAAAATACCTTCAAAAGGAAAAGAAGTTACAAAAGCTGAATATGCTGATATAGTAAAAAAGAAAACTGAAGAAATGCGCCAAAATTTTAGAAGCGGCGGCGGACCTGGCGGCGGCGGACGTAGATAAATTAAATCTTCCCTAAGAAAAACAGTAAATCAAGTCTATTAACTATTTTTTACTCCTAAAAGATTAATAGCAAAAATGTGTGTCCATAATTAAGCAATAAAATAAACACTTGAAACAAACAATTTTCGCGTTGCTGTTTTTAGCAACAAGTTCAGTAGCTCTTTCCCAAATAAAATTAGAAGGTATAGTAAAAGATAGTATAGGAAGTCCTCTTGAATTGGCTAATATAGTAGCCATAAACCAAGAAACCAAAGCGCTAGATGGTTATGGAATAACAACCGACCAAGGAGGTTACAAACTCACTTTAAAAAAAAACACCACCTATAAACTTCAGATTAGTTATATAGGGATGAAAACCAATGAACAAATTTTAGAAACGAAAGAATCGGATATAGTTAAGAATTTTACCATGCAAAATGATAATACTTTAGACGAAGTAAATATCGTTTACGAAATGCCTGTAGTTGTTAGGGGGGATACATTAATATATAACGCCGATTCGTTTAATAAAGGTACCGAACGAAAGTTAGGTGATGTTCTTAAAAATTTGCCAGGGGTAGAAATTAATGATGAAGGCCAAATACAGGTTGAAGGGAAAACCGTGTCTAAAATTATGGTTGATGGTAAAGAATTTTTTGATGGAGATACCAAGTTAGCTACACAAAATATTCCATCAAATGCAGTTGATAAAGTGCAAGTTCTAAAAAACTATGCAGAAATTGGGCAATTAAGTGGTGTTACCAATAACCAAGATAATGTGGCTATTAATATTAAATTGAAAGAAGGTAAAACTAATTTCTGGTTTGGTAATATTACTGCAGGCGGTGGTGCTTCAAACCAAAATGAGTTGTACTTATTGCAACCAAAATTATTTTATTACAGTCCGAAATACAGTATTAATACCATTACGGATTTAAACAATATCGGTGAAATTGCTTTTACTCGTCGCGATTATTTTAACTTTACAGGGGGTTTCAGAAGTCCAAGCAGAAGTAGCGGTACTAATATCAATTTAGGAACCAATAGTCTAGGATTTTTAACAACACAGAACGATCGCGCTAAAGCTATCAATACCAAATTTAGTGCAGCTAACTTCAGCTGGTCTCCTAACAAAGCTTTAGATTTAAGCGGTTTTGCCATTTTTTCAGGCAATAGAACAGATATGCAAGAAATTAGGGATGTACAATATTTTGATAATGAGTTAAGAAACGAGAATAAAGAAAGTAACACCCACCAAAGTAGCGATTTAGGGATGCTTAAACTTTCGGCAAAATATAAACCTAATAGTAACAATCAATTAGATTATGATGTTTTAGGTCGTATCTCGAAAGAATCACAAGATCAAAGTGTATTTTCCACCCAAATAGGAACTATTACTGAGTTGGAGGGATCAAGCCCTTTTAGTATCAATCAAAATTTAAATTATTATTATACCCTTAATGCAACTAATATTTTTGCTTTTGAGGTTCAGCATTTGTTACAAGATGAAGATCCTTTTTATAATGCCATTTTAGAGGATAAAGATAATTACGAAAGTACAGCAAATATTTTAGGCTTGGATGCTTCTCAAATAGATTATAACCTTGCCCAAGATAAGCGTGTAAAATCCAATCAGATGGATGCTAAACTAGATTATTGGAACATTTTAAATAAGAAAAGTGATATTAATTTTACCGTTGGAAGCATCTTAAGTACACAGAAATTTAATTCTGAAATATTCCAGTTTTTAGATGATGATTCGCAATTCAATCCAACGCCAAACACTAACAATGGTTTAGATGTAAACGATATTAAATATAATTTTACAGATTTATATATAGCAACACATTACAGGTTGAAATCTGGAATTTTTACCTTTACTCCGGGTTTTTCGGCACATGCATACTCAGCAAAAAACACACAGCAAAATACAGAGTATACCGATAATTTTTTCCGACTCTTGCCTGATTTTAATATGTTGATGCAATTAAAAAAGAGTGAGCAAATAACATTTAACTATAAAATGCAAACACAATTTACGGATGTGTCTCAATTTGCAAGTGGTTTGGTGCTGAATAGCTATAGTTCTTTGTTTTCTGGGGAACCTGATTTAGGAAGCGCTTTGTCCCACAATCTAAATTTGTCTTATTTTAGTTTTAATATGTTTAATTATACTAATGTATATGCGAGTCTTAATTATAATAAAAGTATTGATAATATTAGAAATGTACTAGAGCCAGCAGATGCCAATAGTGTTATATTTATAAGTTCTCCTTTTAATTCGGCTTTTGCAGATGAAAGTGCAAGTGCCAATGGAAGATTTCAGCGCACCTTTGGAAAGCTCAGAGCTTCTCTAAATGGAAACCTTAGTTATTCAAAGTTTAATCAGTTTATAAATAATACACGTTCTATTAACGAAAGCTTCTCTCAATCTTACACAACTCAGTTAAGGACCAATTTTAAAACGGCACCTAACGTTGAGCTAAATTATCGTTATAGTATTCAAGAAAACAATAATACTAAGTTTTATACTAAGTCGCCATCTATAGAAGTAGATGCGCTTATTTTAAAAGTGTTTACGTTTAAAACAGATTTTTCATATACTAATTATAGTGATGAAGATAAAACCATAAATAATTATAAATTTTGGAATGCTTCTTTGTCCTATAAAAAGAATCAAGATTCCAAGTTAGAGTATGAGTTGAAAGCGACTAACTTGTTCAATACCAAGTCACAAAACAATACAAATTCCAGTAATATTTCGGTTAGTGCCACTGAATATTTTATTCAACCATTGTTCGCATCGTTTAGATTGCGATATGAATTGTAAAATAGCGCATTTTTATTTTGGATAATAAAGAAACTGTGATATATTTGCGCACGGTTTTGGGGAGATACTCAAGCGGCCAACGAGGGCAGACTGTAAATCTGCTGACTAAGTCTTCGCAGGTTCGAATCCTGCTCTCCCCACAAAACTTTAAAAGTCTGCAAATTTGCAGACTTTTTTATTTTTAGGAAATTAAAAAAGCAAGCTAAACAGCTTGCTTTTTTGTTTATGATAGTTTTTTCTTTTTATTTTTTATCACTAAAATAAGAAGGGCCAACACCAGACAAGAAATCTTCTCTTACAGGACTAAATGTGTCAATTAATTGTCCTTCTTCTAAACAAACGGCACTATGCAATAAATTAGGCGCAATGTACACACCATCTCCCGCTTCTATAATTTGCTTTACACCATCAATTTCAAATTCAAATTTACCTGAAACACAATAGGTAGCTTGTGTGTGAAAATGTTGATGTGGGGCACCTAATGCACCTTTTTCAAACTTCACGCTCACCATCATAATTTGGTTATCATAACCTAAGAATTTTCTTGATACGCCTCCACCAAGTACTTCCCAGTCCATGTCTTTTGTGATGATGTACTTTTCGCTGAATCTTTCCATTTTTTTTAATATTTTGTTATATAATTTGTGAAATAAAAATAATCTAAGCAAGATAATTAATTTCTAATAATTAGAAAAGTAAGAATTAGAAATTTTGTGATTTTAAGACACTTGTTTTGTGATTTTTTTTTGAAAGGATTACTATGCAATAATTATGATTAATTATGGAATCCAAAATTAGTTGTTATTGATTTAATGGTTGTTAAACGAAAGTAGCTGGAATTATTTACAGAGTCAAATGTTAGGAAGTCAAAAAAGAACACCTAAAGACATTTGTTTTCATTAAATTAGTTTTCAAACTTTTCAGCCTCCATCCAAAGTATAAACTATAGGTTTAATAGTCTCATCTTCTCCTATGCTCCTTTTTAATATTATCTAGTTAGAACCAAAACCAGATTTTTATTTTATCCTACTTACAGGATAGCTTCTGTTTGAGGTAATGTTGTTAAAAATTAAGGCAACTAAAAGCAGAATAAGTACTCCTGATAACACAGGTGATAGTACATATAAATACCCTAATGATTTAATATTTTCGGTACCAATTACCGCAATTAATGCGGTTGCGCCACCTGGTGGGTGTAGTGTTTTCGTAAATTGCATTAACACGATAGATAGCGAAACGGCTAGGGGTGCGGTAAGCCATATGATATCAGGAAACACTTTATAAACGGTAACACCAATAATAGCCGATAGCAAGTGGCCGCCAATTAAGTTTCTAGGTTGTGCTAAAGGGCTTTCAATAGCGCCGTAAAGCAAAACGCATGTTGCTCCAAATGATCCCACTAAAAACGTGTTTTCTAGTTTTGGTAAATATTGAGATTGCATAAAAGCGATTAGGCCGATACCAATAAAGGCGCCTAAAAAGGACCAAAAGTGTTCTTTATAGTCTATTAAGGTTTCTCTGTAAATAACGTATTTGGAAATGCGATAGGTTCTTTTTAGTTTTTTCTTTATCATTTTAAAATACGATTAAAAAATTAAAACGATTTAAATTTTTCGCAAAAACAAACCTTGTAAAATTAATTACAAGGTTTTTGATATTTGATTGAATAAGTGTTAGTTAAAGGCTGAAAGCAGCTTTTACTTTATCAATATAATCTAATTTTTCCCAAGTAAACAGCTCCACATCTAAGGTTACGCTTTCGCCATTTGGTTGGTTAAATGTTTTTGTTACAGTTTCATTTTTACGACCCATGTGGCCATAAGCAGCAGTTTCACTATAAATAGGAGCTCGTAATTTTAAACGTTCTTCAATGGCAAATGGGCGCATATCAAATACGTTTGAAACTATTTCGGCAATTTCGCCATCAGTCATGTTAAATGGGCAGGTTCCATAGGTGTTTATAAAAATTCCCATAGGCTCTACAACACCAATAGCATAACTTACTTGCACCAATACTTCATCGGCAACACCTGCAGCAACTAAGTTTTTAGCAATATGTCGTGTTGCGTAAGCAGCACTTCTGTCCACTTTACTTGGGTCTTTTCCTGAAAATGCACCACCACCGTGAGCACCTTTTCCGCCGTAGGTATCAACAATAATTTTACGTCCTGTTAAACCAGTATCACCATGTGGGCCACCAATTACAAACTTGCCTGTTGGGTTGATGTGGTATTTAATATCGCTATTAAACAATGTTTGTAAGTTCTCTGGTAATTTAGCAACCACGCGCGGTATTAAAATGTCAACAATATCTTTTCTGATTTTTGCAAGCATCGTATCATCATCAGCAAAATCGTCATGCTGAGTTGATACGACAATCGCATCAATACGTTGCGGTACGTTATCATCACTATACTCAATAGTTACCTGACTTTTAGAATCTGGTCTTAAGTAGGTGATTTCTTTGTTTTCTCTACGTAATTCGGCTAGTTCAATTAAAATACGATGCGATAAATCCAATGCCAGTGGCATGAAATTTTCGGTTTCGTTGGTGGCATAACCAAACATCATTCCTTGGTCGCCTGCGCCTTGTTGCTCTTTGGTTGCTCTATCAACACCGCGATTGATATCGTCCGATTGCTCATGAATTGCAGAAAGCACACCACATGAATTGCCATCAAACATATATTCGCCTTTTGTATAGCCAATTTTGTTTATTGTATCTCTCGCAATTTTTTGAACATCCAAATAAGTGTGTGATTTCACTTCGCCTGCAAGAATTACCTGTCCGGTTGTTACAAGGGTTTCACAAGCTACTTTTGAATTTTTGTCAAAAGCTAAAAAATTATCAATTAAAGCATCACTAATTTGGTCTGCTACTTTGTCTGGGTGTCCTTCGGAAACACTTTCAGAAGTAAATAAATACGCCATTTTTTTTTAATATATGCAGGAGATTTGACGAAAACGTCGAAGGAAGTTTACACTGCCTTTAGCATTTTTACTTATATTGAAATGTATTCAATATAAAGAGGTTGCAATCAGTCAAATCTATCCTCTGTTATTTCTGGCGCAAAAGTAAAAAAATAAAAGGAAAAGCAAATTGTTTTTTGCTTTTTTAACGAATTAATAGGGTATTATCGATTAATTTTGAACAGGCAAATATTAAAAGATATTTTCATGATTGTTTTTGTTAATATTTGGCATCGATATAAATTCATACTTATAAGCTAGTTGAAAGATGAAGCGACTTCAGGAAATGGCAGTTTTTTTTATGGATTATTTTTTCAATTTTGAACATCATAAAAAAATCAGTTTAAATAACTGTAAAACAACACTTTAAGTTATTTTTAATTACAATGAATTTAACCTTATTTCAGAAAAAAAGGCTGTTACATAATCTTAATAAATTATTTTCGGGCGTTATTTTTTGATAGAATGAGGTTTTTTTAACGAAAATAATATCATATTATAAAAACTAAATGTCTTTAAGACAAAGCATAAATTATCCAAATAAAAAATGAATAAACTTAATAAACATAGTAGCAGATTAACACAAGATATATCGCAACCGGCCTCTCAAGCCATGTTATACGCAGTAGGTTTAACAGACGAAGATATGCAAAAGGCCCAAGTAGGTATTGCAAGTACAGGATATGATGGTAACCCGTGTAACATGCACTTAAACGGTTTAGCTGCTGAAGTGAAAATTGAGTGTAAAATTGCAGGTTTAGTAGGTTTAGGGTTTAATACTATTGGTGTTAGTGATGGTATTTCTATGGGAACTTCAGGGATGAATTATTCCTTGGCTTCTAGAGATATTATTGCAGATTCTATTGAAACGGTTATGCAAGCTCAAAGTTATGATGCGCTTATCTCAGTTGTAGGGTGCGATAAAAACATGCCAGGTGCCGTTATTGCAATGTTGCGTTTAAACCGTCCATCCATAATGATGTATGGTGGTACTATTGCATCAGGAAAATATAAAGGAAGAAAATTGAATATTGTATCAGCTTTTGAGGCTTTAGGGCAAAAAGTAGCTGGTGAAATTGGTGAAGAAGAATACAGAGAAATTATAAAAAGTGCTATTCCGGGAGCAGGCGCTTGTGGAGGTATGTACACGGCAAATACCATGGCTTCGGCTATAGAATGTATGGGCTTTGCTTTACCATATAACTCTTCTATTCCTGCTGAAAATCCAAATAAATTATCAGAAGCTGAAAGAACTGCAATTGCTATCAAAAATCTTTTGGAATTGGATTTAAAGCCATTGGATATTATTTCAAAAAAATCGATTGAAAATGCCATTGCATTGGTAAATGCTTTAGGTGGTTCAACAAATGCGGTATTACACTTTTTGGCCATTGCTCATGCAGCGGATATTGAATTTACATTGGAAGATTTTCAACGTGTTAGCGATAGGACACCATTGATTGCCGATTTAAAACCAAGTGGAAAATATTTAATGGAAGATGTTCACGGTATTGGTGGAACACCTGCAGTAATGAAATATTTATTGGATAATGGTTATTTACATGGCGATTGTATGACCGTTACCGGAAAAACCTTAGCAGAAAATTTAAAAGATGTAGAACCACTAGTTTTTGAAAACGACCAAGACGTTATTTACCCAAAAGACAAAGCATTAAAATCTTCAGGAAATCTACAAATACTTTATGGTAACCTTGCGCAGGAAGGTGCTGTTGCAAAAATTTCAGGAAATGAAGGCTTACTTTTTGAAGGAAAAGCAGTGGTGTACGATGGAGAACAAGCAGCAAATACAGGAATTTCGAATGGCGAAGTAGAAAAGGGAGATGTTGTCGTTATCCGGTATGTAGGTCCAAAAGGAGGCCCGGGAATGCCAGAAATGTTAAAGCCAACTTCCTTGATCATGGGTGCTGGTTTAGGCAAGTCGGTTGCTTTAATTACTGACGGACGTTTTTCTGGAGGTACACACGGTTTTGTAGTAGGTCATATTACCCCAGAGGCACAAGAAGGTGGTACTATTGGATTATTAAAAACTGGAGATAAGATTAGAATTAGTGCCGAAGATAATACCATTAACGTATTGCTTTCTGATGAGGAATTAGCAGAGAGAAAGGCGAAATGGGTTCAGCCGGCTTTAAAACATACAAAAGGAATTTTATATAAATATGCAAAATCAGTAGCATCAGCATCTAAAGGATGTGTTACGGATTTGTAAAAAACAGTAATGTTTTGTCGTTCTCTCAATAGAGAGAATCTCATCATTAAAAGTTGAGAATTATGAATACAAAAACAGCAAATAAAACACAAAAAGTGGCAAAAGAAACCATACGGATTACAGGGAGTGAAGCTATTATTAGATGTTTAATGGCGGAAGGGGTTGACATTCTTTATGGGTACCCAGGAGGTGCTATTATGCCAGTTTATGATGAATTATTTAAATTTAAAGACCAAATACATCATGTATTAACTCGTCATGAACAAGGTGCCGCGCACGCAGCCCAAGGATATGCTCGTATTTCTGGTAGGGTAGGTGTTGCTATGGCAACTTCAGGTCCAGGGGCAACAAATCTAATTACAGGGATTGCCGATGCACAAATAGATTCTACACCTTTGGTATGTATTACTGGCCAAGTGTTTTCTCATTTGTTAGGTACAGATGCATTTCAGGAAACAGATATTATTGGCATTTCTACGCCAGTTACAAAATGGAATCATCAAGTAACGAAAGCTTCAGAAATTCCAGAAGTTTTAGCAAAAGCTTTTTATATAGCTAAAAGCGGTCGTCCCGGACCTGTGTTAATTGATATTACGAAAGATGCACAAGTTTCTGAGTTTGATTTTAGCTACGAAAAATGCACCGGCGTTAGAAGTTATACACCAATTCCGAAAACAAAGCCAGAGGCTGTTGCGGCTGCAGCAAAATTAATTAATGGAGCAAAAAAACCACTAATTGTTTGGGGGCAAGGTGTTATTTTAGGGAAAGCTGAAGCTCAATTAAAAGCTGTTGTAGAAAAAGCAGGTATTCCTGCAGCTTGGACTATTTTAGGGGCTTCCGCATTGCCAACGTCGCACCCACTAAATGTAGGGATGGTTGGTATGCATGGTAATTATGCACCAAACAAATTAACAAATGAGTGTGATGTGCTTATTGCCATAGGAATGCGTTTTGATGACCGTGTTACGGGTAACTTAGCCTCGTATGCCAAACAAGCTAAAATAATACATTTTGATATCGATCCGTCTGAGATTGATAAGAATGTAAAAACAGATGTTGCTGTAATAGGTGATTCTAAAGATAGTTTAGCGCAATTATTACCACTACTAAACGATAATAAACATGAATCATGGTTGCAAGAGTTTAAAGACTTGTACGATATTGAATTCAAAAAAGTTATAAAAGACGATCTTTATCCTACCAAAGAAGGTTTAACTATGGGGGAAGTATTAAAGCAAATCAATATAGAATCAAAAGGAAACGCTGCAATTGTTTCAGATGTTGGTCAGCACCAAATGATAGCTTGCAGATATGCCGAGTTCACAACAACTAAAAGTAATATTACTTCTGGTGGTTTAGGGACTATGGGCTTTGCTTTACCTGCCGCTATTGGCGCTAAAATGGCCGCACCAGAAAGAGATGTGGTTGCTATTATTGGCGATGGTGGTTTTCAAATGAATATTCAGGAATTAGGCACTATATTTCAACAACAAGTACCTGTTAAAATTGTAGTTTTGAATAACGAGTTTTTAGGTATGGTACGCCAGTGGCAACAATTGTTTTTCGATAAACGTTATGCCTCTACTGAAATGACAAATCCTGATTTTATAACCATTGCTAAAGGTTATTATATAGCCGGGAAACGCATTTCAAAACGCGAAGAACTTGCAGATGCAGTTAAAGAAATGATGGATTCCAAAGAATCATATTTCCTTGAGGTTTGCGTTGAAAAGGAGGATAACGTATTTCCAATGATTCCTTCAGGAGCATCGGTGTCGGATGTGCGTTTATGTTAATTAAAATAGATTTTAGAAAATAGAATATAGACAAAGGAATAGAGATGAATACATGAAATAGATGGATTAATTATAACAATCTATTTTCTAGCATCTTAAATCTAATATCTTAAAAAAAATGAACGAAGAAATAAAAACATTAACGATTTCAATTTATACCGAAAATAACATTGGTTTATTAAATCGTGTATCAGCAATTTTTCAACGCAGACACATTAATATTGAAAGCTTAACTACGTCTCAATCAGAAATTGAAGGGGTAAATAGATTTGTAATTGTTGTAAATATTACAGAATCTCAAGCTAAAAAGATTATAGGTCAGTTTGAAAAACAAGTAGAGGTTATTAGAGCATATTATCATACCGACGAAGAAACTATTTATACAGAGTCTTGTATGTTCAAAATAAAATCAGGTTTATTGTTTGAAGAGCCTCAAATTCAAAATATAATTAAAGAAAGCAACTCTAGAATTGTTACCGTAAATAAAGAGTTTTTTGTTTTAGAAAAATCTGGAAGAAGAAATGAAATTGAATCTTTACGTCGAGATTTAAACGTATTTGGCATTATGCAATTTGTGCGTGCCGGACGTATTGCAGTAACTAAAGACGAAATGAAAATAACCGAAGCGCTTTTGGCCTTCAATAATCAATAATAACTAAAATTAAAAATGGGAAATTATTTTAACACACTATCGTTAAGAGATAAATTAACTCAACTATCTAAGTGTCGTTTTATGGACTCTTCTGAGTTTGAAGATGGTGTAAATGCTTTAAAAGGCAAAAAAATTGTAATCGTAGGATGTGGTGCTCAAGGTTTAAACCAAGGGTTGAACATGAGAGATTCTGGTTTAGATATTTCTTATGCATTACGTGCTGAAGCGATTGCTGAAAAACGTAAATCATTTTTAAATGCATCAGAAAACGGCTTTACTGTTGATACTTACGAAGCATTAATTCCAACAGCTGATTTGGTATTAAACTTAACACCAGATAAGCAACATACAAGTGTAGTAAAAGCGGTTATGCCTTTAATGAAAAAAGGTGCAACTTTATCTTATTCTCACGGTTTTAATATTGTTGAAGAAGGCACACAAATACGTGAAGATTTAACAGTTATTATGGTGGCACCAAAATGCCCAGGTACAGAGGTAAGAGAAGAATATAAAAGAGGTTTTGGCGTGCCAACATTAATTGCGGTTCACGAAGAAAATGACCCAGAAGGAAAAGGTTGGGCGCAAGCAAAGGCCTATGCGGCAGCAACTGGCGGTGATAGAGCAGGTGTATTAGCATCTTCTTTTATTGCTGAGGTGAAATCGGATTTAATGGGTGAGCAAACTATCCTTTGTGGTTTGTTGCAAACAGGATCTATCCTTTGTTTCGATAAAATGATTGAAAAAGGTATTGAACCAGGTTATGCGTCGAAATTAATCCAATACGGTTGGGAAACTATAACGGAAGGTCTTAAATATGGTGGTATCACTAATATGATGGATAGGCTTTCAAACCCTGCGAAAATTAAAGCATTTGAACTTTCTGAAGAATTGAAAAACATCATGCGTCCATTATTCCAAAAGCATATGGATGATATTATGGAAGGTCGTTTTTCTAGCGGTATGATGGCAGACTGGGCTAATGATGATAAAGATTTATTAGGATGGAGAGCAGAAACAGCAGAAACTGCATTTGAAAAAACACCAGCAGGAGATGTTGAGATTTCTGAGCAAGAATATTACGATAACGGTGTGTTAATGGTTGCTATGGTAAGAGCTGGTGTAGAATTAGCGTTTGAAGCTATGACAGACTCAGGTATTATAGACGCTTCAGCTTACTACGAGTCGTTACACGAAACGCCACTTATTGCAAACACCATTGCAAGACGTAAATTATATGAAATGAACTCTGTGATTTCTGATACAGCTGAATATGGTTGTTATTTATTCGATCATGCTTGTAAACCATTATTAGCAGATTTCATGAAGAAAATCGATACCGACGTTATTGGAAAAGCATATGCTAAAGATAACGGAAAGGCAGTTGATAATGCTAAATTAATTGCTGTAAACAAAGCATTAAGAGAGCATCCAGTTGAAAAAGTAGGAGCCTTCTTAAGAGCCTCTATGACGGCAATGAAACCAATAGTTTAGTAAGAAAATAATTTTATACGGTCTGCAAGGTTTTTTATACCTTGCAGACTTACTATAAAAATTCATTAATGGACAAGGAGAAAGAAACATATTTTCCTAGTATTAAAGATATAACAGTAGCTGCCGATACCATTAAAAAGGTATCGGCAGTTACGCCTTTAAGCCCTAGCCTAAGATATTCAAATCAATTTAAAGCGAACATTTTTCTAAAGCGCGAAGATCTTCAGCAAGTACGATCTTATAAAATAAGAGGTGCTTACAACAAGATTAGTTCCCTAACTCCTGAGGAGTCTAAAAATGGCGTTGTTTGTGCTAGCGCAGGTAACCATGCTCAAGGTGTTGCTTTGTCTTGTAAATTATTAAAGATTTTAGGTACTATCTATATGCCTACACCAACGCCTAAACAAAAGATTGAACAGGTTAAAATGTTTGGTGAGGAATATATTGAAATTAAATTAGTTGGTGATACTTATGATGATGCTTACCATGCATCCATGATAGAATGCAACGAGTTTAATAAGACTTTCATTCATCCGTTTGATGATAAAAAGGTTATTGAAGGACAGGCAACCATAGGTTTAGAAATTTTTGAACAAGCCGAGGAGCCTATCGATTATGTGCTTATAGCTGTTGGAGGTGGTGGTCTAGCAGCAGGGTTGTCTACAGTCTTTAAAGAATTATCACCAAACACTAAAATAATAGGAGTGGAACCAGAGGGCGCGCCTTCAATGACCGTTTCTATTAAAAATAATAAAAACACGGAACTAGACCATATCGAGAAGTTTGTGGATGGTGCAGCAGTTAAACGTGTAGGTGATTTAACTTTTAATATCTGCAAAGAAAATTTGCACCGCACGCTAACTGTACCCGAAGGAAAAGTGTGTGAAACCATTTTAGAGCTTTATAATAAAGACGCTATTGTGGTAGAACCTGCAGGTGCTTTAAGTATTGCTGCATTAGAGTTTTGTGCTGAAGAAATTAAAGGCAAAAACGTTGTGTGTGTTGTAAGTGGTAGTAATAATGATATTACGCGTACTGCTGAAATTAAAGAACGTGCCCTGTTGTATGCCAATTTAAAACACTATTTTATTGTTTTATTTCCGCAGCGTGCTGGAGCATTGAAAGAATTTGTGGTCGATATTTTAGGCCCCAATGATGATATAACTCATTTTCAATACACCAAGAAAACCAATCGTGAAAATGGATCGGCAGTAGTGGGAATTCAACTAAAATCAGCATCCGATTTGGAGCCGTTAATAGCCAAAATGAAACAGCGTAATTTTTATGGTGACTATTTAAATAATAAACCAGAATTGTTTCAGTTTTTAGTTTAATTATTGTTTGTATAACTGCAGAATTGACTAGTTTTTTCGAAATCGTTTTCGTTTTATGTCATTCATTTATAAAGGAATTCAGCGTTAATTCTTAGTTATTTTTTATTCCTTTGAAAGTTTTAATAAGGATTTAGAGCGAATATAAAAGTATATTTGTTTTTTAAATTCTAACCTAAAAATTTAGATTATGAAAAAGCCTTTTATAGAAATTCCCGACCCACATAAAATAACAAACCTTTTACATCAAAAAACCTATTTGGTTGATGGCGAATTAAAAACCTGGAATGGAAAATCCACTGAAGTTTATTCAACTATTTCTTCAACAGAGAATTATAAACCTACAGTGTTAGGTACGATTCCTGAATTAGGAGAGAAAGAAGCTTTAGAAGCTTTAAATTCGGCATTAGGTGCTTATGATAACGGGCAGGGCTTATGGCCAACCATGAAAGTAGCCGATCGTATCGCTTGCATGGAAAAGTTTGTAGCCCAAATGAGAACGAAACGTGAAGAGGTTGTAAAACTTCTTATGTGGGAGATTGGCAAAACGTTACCAGACTCTCAAAAGGAATTTGATAGAACTGTAGATTATATTTATGATACCATTGAGGATTATAAACAAATAGATCGCGATTCTGCAAAGTTTGAAAAAAACGATGGCGTGTATGCACATATTCGTCGAGGTCCTATTGGAACAGTACTTTGTTTGGGTCCTTATAATTACCCGCTTAATGAAACATTTACCTTATTGATACCCGCTTTAATAATGGGTAATACGGTTATTTTTAAGCCTGCAAAAATTGGAGTTTTATTAATATCCCCGTTATTAGAAGCATTTCAAAATAGTTTTCCAAAAGGTACGGTCAATGTTATTTATGGTAGGGGTCGCGTGTTGGCTACACCAATTATGCAATCTGGTAAAATTGATGTTTTGGCTTTAATAGGTAATAGTAAATCTGCTAATGCGTTGCAATCTGAACATCCAAAAGGAAACAGATTGCGTATGGTTTTAGGGCTAGAAGCAAAAAATCCGGCAATTGTTTTACCAGATGCTGATTTAGATTTAACGGTTGATGAGTGTATTGCGGGAACCTTATCGTTTAATGGGCAGCGTTGTACAGCATTAAAATTAGTATATGTACACGAGTCGGTTGTAGATGAGTTTAATAAACGTTTTGCGGCCAAAGTAGATGCCTTAAAGTTTGGGAACCCATGGGAAGCCGGTGTTAAATTAACGCCACTACCAGAGGTTGAAAAACCAGCTTATATTCAAGAATTAATTGATGATGCTGTGGCTAAAGGCGCTACTATATTAAATGCCAAAGGAGGAGAAACAACCGAGAATTTTATATTTCCGGCTGTTTTATACCCAGTTAATAAAAGCATGCGTGTTTTTGAAGAAGAACAATTTGGTCCGGTTGTTCCTGTCATACCATTTTCAGATATAGAGGAACCTCTTAACGATATGGCGGAATCTAATTACGGACAGCAAGTAAGTTTATTTGGTGGTGATATAAAAACTATAGCACCATTAATTGATACCTTAGTGAATTTAGTGTGTCGGGTGAACTTAAATAGCTCATGCCAACGTGGACCTGATGTTTATCCGTTCACTGGAAGAAAAGATTCAGCGTTTAGTACTTTAAGTGTACACGATGCTCTTCGTTCATTCTCAATAAGAACTTTCGTTGCTTCAAAAGACAACGATTATAATAATGCTATTCTTAAGGAACTGTTAGATAAAAAAGCTTCTAACTTCATAAGTACCGATTATATTTTATAAACTATAAATAAACGCCCTACTCAATAGGGCGTTATTGTTTGCTAGTGTTTTTTTTGTTTTCACCTGTTAAGTACAATATTTTTCACTGAAAAATACTGCACTAATTACTCTTTTTATATAATTATATTTGGAGTTGCTTCACTGTGAATTTATGTTTGCTGTTAAGTTGTTAACATTGTAATTTAATTAAAATAATAAAGATGAAAATTGTAAAAAATGTATTTGTATCGGTTTTTGCGTGTGGTGTATTAATAGGTTGTGGAGGTAAAGAAGAAAAAAAGAAGGATGGTTTCACTTACGAGAAAACCCAAACAACCAATAAAGAAGACATTAAAGAAGATGAGAATGTTCAAACAGTTGTTTTAGCTGGTACAGATTTAATGAAATTTGATAAAACGGAAATAAAAGTAGCAGCGGGTAAAAAAATAAAATTAACTCTCAGGCATACCGGTAAAATGGATGTAAATGTAATGGGGCACAATTTTGTACTACTTAATCAAGGGGTGGACATGGCAGCATTTGCCGCAAAAGCCGCAACTTCTAGAGACAACAAATATATACCGGTAGGTTCCGAGAAAGATGTTATAGCGCACACAGACTTAATTGGAGGTGGTCAAGTTACTACTATAGAATTTGATGCGCCAGCAGTAGGGACCTATAATTTTTTATGTAGTTTTCCTGGTCATTATATGATGATGAAAGGAACATTTATAGTGGAATAATACATTAATTACTAATGGAATTTCGTTTACGTAATTACATCAATATTACATCAATGAAATTCTATTGGATTCTTTGTGCTTTTTACTTTTTAGAAAAAGCATACAATTCATATTCAACCAAATTTAACTAAATAATGATTAAAAAAATTATACCTGTTTCTCTAGTAGCTTTGTTTTTATTTAATTGTAAGAAGAAAGAATACGTAGATAAAATCTATGAAAAACCAGAAATCGTATTAGAGGCACCTTCAAAATTTCTTTCACCAGAAGAAAGTATGAAAACATTTTATTTACCTGAAGGTTATAAGGTAGAGCTAGTAGCTAGTGAACCAATGATTGATGAGCCAGTTACCATTGCTTGGGATGGTGATGGGCGAATGTATGTTGCCGAAATGAATACCTATATGCAAGATATTGATGGTTCGGGAACCAACCGTTCTATAAGCAAAATAAAACTACTTGAAGATACTGATGGTGATGGTAAAATGGATAAAAGTACCGTCTTTATTGATAGTTTATTGCTTCCAAGAATGATTTTGCCTCTTGAAAATGAGTTAATTGTAAATGAAACGTTTTCTTATGATTTGTGGAGCTATAAAGATACAGATGGCGATGGTGTTGCCGATAAAAAAGAAAGAGTTTATTACAACGAAAATCGTCGTGGCGGAAATCTAGAACACCAGCAAAGTGGCTTGCTTTGGAATTTAGATAATTGGGTATACACAACGTATAATCCTATTCGATTTAAATTTCAGAAAAATAAAGTTATAGTAGATTCTCTTGAAAACATGCCAAGTGGGCAATGGGGTTTAACTCAAGACGATATGGGAGTTATGTATTATTCGTCCGCAGGAAGTGAAAATCCAGCCTATGGTTTTCAGCAACCCGCCGTATATGGAGACTATAATCCAGAAGGTAGATTGGCAGAAGGTTTTATGGAACCATGGCCTATAGTTGGTACACCCGATGTACAGGGAGGCCCTAAAAGATTACGCCCAGATAATACCCTAAATCATTTTACGGGTGTTGCAGGTCAGGAAATCTACCAAGGGCATAAATTACCTTCATCCTTGTATGGCGATTTATTTATTCCAGAACCTGTGGGCAGACTTATCCGTCGAGCTAAAGTAAAAATTGAAGATGGCAAAAAAGTGCTTTATAATGCCTACGATCAAGCTGAGTTTATGGCTTCAACCGATTTGAATTTCAGGCCTACCCAAGCCAAAACAGGTCCAGATGGTGCGCTTTATATTGTAGATATGTATCGCGGGATAATTCAAGAAAGTAACTGGACTAAAGAAGGGAGTTCGATTCGTCCTGTTATCATCCGTAAAGAATTGGATAAAAACATTGGTAAAGGACGAATTTATAGAATTGTACATGAAGATATTAAACCAGATAGCAACAAACCGAATTTGTTAGGAAAGAAAGCGTCTGATTTAATTGAATATTTAGGACATCCTAATGGGTGGTACAGAAATACAGCTCAAAAATTAATCATTTTAAAAGATGATAAATCGGTGATTTCAGAATTAAAGGAGATTGCATCTGATAACGAAACATGGTGGACCAGCTTATTTGGAACCGATAAAGATTTGGGTATTCAGCGCGTGCATGCACTTTGGACTTTAGAAGGGTTGGGCATGGTTGATAAAATTCTAATTAAAGAAAAGTTTTTAGATGAAGACCCTCGAGTTCGTGTAACAGCTATTCGTTTAAGTGAAACCTTTTTAAAAGCTGGTGATACTGATATGTTTTCTGACTTAGAGAAATTAGTTTCCGACCCTTCTTTAGAAGTTGCTAACCAAGTGGCTTTAAGTTTGCGTTACAGTAAAAATAAAAAGGCAACAGATATACTTAATAAAATCCAGGCGAAGTATGAAGGCAATGAAATTGTTTCGCATTCCGTAAAGGAAAGTTTAAAAACTGGCGATTCTAAACTCCAACAATTGAAAAAACGCATTGCAGGCAGAAATAACGGTGAAAAACAAAGTATTCTTAAAGGATATGATTCGTATAATCAGCTTTGTATTACCTGTCATGGTGCCGATTTAAAAGGAGTGCCTATTGATGGCGATATGCTTGTTGCACCAACTTTAATAGGTAGCCCAAGGGTGGTTGGTAATGATAAAGAAAAATTAAGTAAGATTTTGCTAAACGGACTTATAGGTCCTGTTGATGGTAAAGATTATGGTATTATGATGCCACTCAAAGCGAATGATGATCAATGGATTGCCGATGTGTTAAGTTATGTGAGAGCAATGAATGATTTAGATGGTGTTCATAAAAAGGTAGTTAGAGCTGCTAGAGCAAAATCAAAAGACCGAGAAGATTATTGGACTTTGGAAGAGTTAGAAAAAGAGAAAAAATAAAAAATAAGGTTTACAGAAACAAAAAAGGTTGAAATTAATTTCAACCTTTTTTGTTTGTTCGAAACATTTAAACATCTAAAAACTATAATTCAATTGTAAAAGTGATGCTCTTGGTAAAATGGGTACTACTATAAAACTAGCGTCGGGATTGGCTTCAATAAATTCTGAGGTGGCATCATTGGCATTAGCAGCAAAGCTATTCGCTCCAAAAAAGTTAGCTAATCCGTCAGAATTAAAAAGATTTGTGACTAATATGTTAGCGGATAAGTGTTTGTTTATTTTGTAGCCTAAGCCTGCGTCAAAAACACTGTAAGCCGCTAATTGAAATGCATTGGCAACATTACCCTCACGTTTACCCATATAACGCCATTTGACAAAAGAACTGGTTTTGTTTTTATTGTATTCAGCAATAAGGTTAAACATTAATTTGGGGTTGAAAGCTAAGGTGTTCCCAGAATAATCTGTAATGCTATCATCATTAGAGTCAACACTGCCGGCATCATCATAAATGCTCCATTTAGTAGCTTTTGGGCTCTGAATAATCCCATTAAATCGGAAGAGAAAATGATCTAAAGGTGCATATGCACTTTCCCATTCCAAACCAATAGTTCTAGATGTGTTAAATTGAATTGGTGTGTAAAAAATACTATTGGTGTCTTCATCGAAGGCAAAATCAGAAACACCAATATTTCTAAGTTCACTCCAAAATAGCGTGGTTGTAAATGAAATGTCTTTTAAATTAGATTTTAACCCTAAT
The DNA here is from genome assembly GCF_041583155.1 of Mariniflexile sp. Taxonomy (GTDB): domain Bacteria; phylum Bacteroidota; class Bacteroidia; order Flavobacteriales; family Flavobacteriaceae; genus Mariniflexile. The sequence continues at coordinate 140,198 of NZ_JBFHGK010000001.1, read as the reverse complement.
TCCATCTGATTAATATCTTGTACTTCACCCTTTTTATTTATTGGTACGTTCGAAAAATTATTAAAATAGTAATTCAATTCGGGTGCTTTATGTCCTTTTGAAAAACGCCCGAATAAAGCGGCATCGTCAGTTATTTTGTAGTTAATTCCAGTGGAATAGGATATGTAATTATAGTTGTAATTAAAAGCGTCTTGTTCACCAGAAGGTTGCCTAAAATTATTATCGTAGGCCGTGTTTTCATCACCATCTAATCCGCCTGTTTGCGTAAAAGTTTCATAACGATCGTTACTTCCGTTATGTTTGATGGTTTCAAAACGTACGCCCAAATCGAGTTGAATACGGTCTGAAAGTTTCCAACGATCGTTTGCAAAAGTGGCTAATTGTGTAACATTAGCTCTGCTATTGGTAAAAAATAAGCCACCATAATTACTCACACCATAAGCATCAGACAAAGCCAAAACGGGCTCTCCTGGATTTTCTAAAGTAAGCTGTAACATTTTAGGGTTGTTTTCATAGGTAGAAAAGGCTAAACTTCCTTGTGTAAAAACAGATGTTTCTGAAAAACCAGAAGCTAATCCAATATGTAAATCATGATTTTCCCATTCTTTTCTAAGGGTGAATTCTTGCATAAATTCATCGGCTTCATTGTCTTTATACCAAGTAGAAGTCCCCATGATAGCATCGTTTGGTAGGGTGCCAGTTGTTAAATATTGTGCTGAATCACCTGAAAAAATACCGCTATTATCAACTCTTGCTAACTCATTTCCCGAATTAGCATCACGAAATACAATTTGACCCACCGGGAAAGGGTTTCCGTAGCTCACCAAATAATAGCCTGTAGGATCGCTAATAGATACAAACGCATTGCTTATGGATGTTTGCCAATTAGCACTTTTTGAAGAAAATTTCATATTGTTTTTAAATGACCAGTTGTTTCCTAAATTTTTAAAAATATCAAAACCAAAAGCTAAATCTTTTGCATGAACCCCTTGTGATGGGTCAAAGCTAATGGTGTTGTTTAAGTTTCTTCCATCCGGGATTTGAGCGTGAAATTCGGGCATCATTAACGCTGTTGAATTGAAATCAAAACCAAATGCAGGTTTAGGATTGTCCCAATTGGTAGCTGCAACCCCATTATATCTGTTGGTGTAATCGTTTAGATATTTACCATAAAGTTTAAAATAACCGTTTGCGTTTTCTTTAATAATATTGAATTTTAATTGACCACCTTTGCTAAAAGTGAAATCGGTATTTCTGGCACCTTCATCAAGCCTGTAATGACCTCCGGCATTAAAAAACCAGTCGTTTCCTAAGGAACCGCTTAATACACCATCTAATCTATATAAAGGGTTGCCTTCACCTTGAATGCCGCTTTGTAATTGTATTTCTCCCGTTAATTCTTCAGAAGAACTTTTGGAAATAAAATTATAAACACCACCAGGGGCATTCATGGCTGTAATGGAAGCACTACCGCCTCGTAACGCTTCCACTTTTTGGGTGGTTAAATCGGTGCGGTGAAATAAATCAGATCCGTAATAGGAGTGTTGTACTAAACTAACTGGCAAACCATCTTCTTGTAACGATACATAATACCAACCCATATCGTCTTCGGCTGCAGCCGAAATACCTCGAGTGTAAATTTTTGTAAATACTTCGCCAGCAGAAGCATCAGTAAAAGTACCAGGTATATTTTGAAGTAAATTAGCAGTTCCTTGAGGGTAAATTTGCTGAATCTCTTTTGTGTTCAAAGCACTTATAGAAGTGTTAGATTCAATCTGTGTTCTAGGACTAAAACTGCCTGTTACTACAACGGTATGCAGGTTTAGTAAATCAGTTTGTAAAACATAAGAAAGCGGAGCATTCCTTTCGTTAACAGAAATATTAGTTTCCAAAGTTTTGTACCCCAAATGAGAAATTGTTAGTTTGTAATTGCCTGTTGGGACATTAATGATTTTAAACTCGCCATTAGTATTTGTAGTGCCATACAGACTTGAAGAGTTGTCCAATACAAGGGTGGCTCCTTCAATAGCTTTGTTGTTGTTATCGGAAATTGTTCCACTAATTGTTCCGCTAATTGTAGCTTGAGCAGAGATTAAAAATGTATTAAACGCTACGATTAGGTAAATGAAAAACTTAATTTTGTTCATAGTTGATAAAGTGCTTTTTCTGGGTTATTCAAAAGAATGCAAATTTAAATAATATATTTTCATTAGTGTTTACTTAATAACACTGAAAGCGTTTATACATCAAAACCTGTAATTTTATAGCAGTTTTCTAATTGCTAAAAAATACGTATTTTGCAAAGTGAAATAATTTAAACACAATTAGTGAAAGCCAACAAGAAAAAGATTGAACCCTATAAAGCCGATGGTATTGTTTATCATGCGGATACTTGTTTGCCATTAACAGATGCTTTTAAACGAAAAAAGATAAAATTCAAAGCCCTTGCGCGACATACCTATCCTGGTGACAGATTAGACGAAAATACATTAGGGTTGAATAGTTTGGGGTATTGGGATGCTAATGAATCTCAAGATTGGGGATTGGATTGGCATAGAAATGAAGGGATTGAATTTCATTTTTTAGAATCGGGTAGTATGCCTTACGCTCAAGAGGGCAAAGAAGTGTTGCTTAAGCCTAACGATCTTACAATCACGCGTCCGTGGGAAGCTCATAAGGTAGGGAATCCGTATATTGGTATGGGGAAGTTTTATTGGGTAATCATCGATTTGGGCGTGCGAAGACCGCATCAAGACTGGGTTTGGCCAGATTGGATTACCTTAACACCTCAAGACTTATCAAGGCTAACTACCATTTTAAGGCATAATGAAAAGTCTATTTTAAAAACAAATCAAAGTATTAAAGAGTGTTTTTCTCAACTTAATAAAGCGATTAATACAGACGAAAAAGGAAGTAACGCTTCTAAAATTCGAATCCTTATTAATTCATTACTTATTAATTTACTCGATTTATTAGATACGAATGATATTGTTTTGAATGAATCGTTAACTGATAGCTCCAGAAGTGTTGAGTATTTTTTAAAAGAACTTGAAAATAACCTTTCGGAACAATGGACCATTGAATTAATGGCGCAATCTGCCGGCGTGGGATTAACCCGATTTACATACCATTGCAAGCAAATTACCAATTTAACTCCCATGCGCTATCTAGCCATGAAACGATTGGAAATGTCTAAAAAAATATTTCAAGAGGATAAAGATTTAACGATTGCAGAAGTTGCTTACATGTGTGGTTTTACCTCTAGCCAATATTTTGCAACGGTTTTTAAAAAACATGAAAAATGTTCGCCCAACGAATACAGAATGAAGTCTGAAGCCAAAAATCTTCAACTTGTTTAAGCAAGTTTATTTAGTGTTTAATATTTTTCACTGAATAAAAATAAACGACTTTTTTATTCTAATTCCATATTTTCACAATGTTATCATAACTTAAGTGTTGCTATTTTTAATAGAGCTACACTGTTTAGTTATGTTTTTAGTTTTAATGTAAAACACTTTTTAACCATGGGTTTACAGTTTTTAAAAGGACGTAAGCACTAAAAAAATTAACCACTAAACTAAAATTTTTAAGAATGGAAGGTATTAACAAAAACAGACTTTTCCTAGCCAGTTGCCTCGCATTAATAACAACAGCCATGACTTTTGCTATTCGAGCAAGATTAGAAACCGTTTTTGGTCCGGAAGGTATGGGTTTAACTTTAGAACAATTAGGCTATGCATTTGCACCTGCTTTTTTCGGATTTACTATCGCCATGATCATTGGTGGGCCATTGGTAGATTTATTAGGCATTAAAAAAATAACTTGGATGGCGTTTGTAACGCATGCCATAGGTATTGTTTTAACACTTATGGCAGATTCCATGACGTCATTGTTCATAGCAACTTTATTTGTAGGCATAGGAAACGGTATGGTAGAGGCAGCACTAAACCCAATGATTGCCTCTATGTACACCACGGAAAAAACGAAAATGCTTAACAGATTTCATGTTTGGTTTCCAGGAGGTATTGTAATTGGCGCTTTGGTGAGCTGGTTGGTTATGGATGTTATGGGCTTAAGCTGGCAACTTATGGTGTCAACTTTATTCGTACCTTTAATATTGTATGCTGTTTTGTTTTTCGGACAAAAAATGCCGGTAACCGAACGCGTTCAGTTGGGTGTAAGTAATAAAACCATGTTTTCAAGTGTTTTAAAACCGTTATTCCTATTTATGGTTTTCTGTATGTTGTTAACTGCGGCTTCAGAATTAGGAACCACCCAACGTATAGAATCCCTTTTAAAAACTTCGGTGGAATCTCCGTTATTAGTGCTTGCATTCATTAACGGCATTATGGCATTGGGTAGGTTGTTTGCGGGTCAAATAGTACATAAATTAAAACCATCGGGCATGTTGCTATACTCCGCAATTTTCACATTCATAGGTTTATGGTTGTTAACCGTTACAAGCGGTGGGATGATATTTGTCGCTGCTGCGGTATTTGCAGTTGGTGTTACCTTCTTTTGGCCAACCATGTTGGGGTTTGTTGCTGAATATTTGCCAGAAACAGGGGCTTTAGGACTTTCCATAATGGGTGGTGCAGGTATGTTTTCGGTATCAATCGTGTTGCCAATTATGGGGAACTTAATGGATAACGCTAGCGCTAGTGAGGCGTTACGAACCATGTCTATTTTACCCGCAATTCTTATTGTAGCGTTTTTAGGCTTAAACATATATATGAATAAAAATAAAACTTTAAATAAAGTACACGTATAAATTTATGATGGGTAGAAAATTAAGAATGGGAATGGTCGGTGGCGGCATCGGTTCATTTATTGGAGATGTACACAGAAAAGCAGCCGCAATTGATGGTATGGTAGAATTAGTTTGTGGTGCTTTTAGTAGTACTGAAGAAAAATCTATCGCATCGGGAAAAGAACTTAATTTAGATGAAAGCCGATGTTACAAGACATTTGAAGACATGATTCTTAAGGAAAAAGAATTGCCAGAAGCTATTAGAATGGATTTTGTTGCGATTGTCACCCCAAATCACATGCATTTTCCACCCGCAAAAATGGCGATTGAAAATGGCTTTCATGTTATTTGCGATAAACCCGTTACGCTTACGCTAGAAGAAGCTACCGAGCTTGAAAACATTATAAAAAACAGCGGTAAATTATTTGCGCTTACACATAATTATACGGGCAATTCTATGGTTAAGCAAGCCAAGGCAATGGTTGCCAAAGGTGAATTGGGAAAGATTAGAAAAATACAAGCGCAGTATCTTCAAGGTTGGTTGTCTACGTCTCTAGAGAAAACAGGACAAAAACAAGCGGCTTGGAGAACAGATCCGAAGCGATCTGGTATTGGTGGGGCTTTGGGAGATATTGGTACGCATGCCGAAAATTTAATAGAATACATTACAGGATTAAAAATTGCAGAAATAGCGGCCGATTTAGGTGTTTTTGGTGAAGGCAGAGTTTTAGATGATGATGGCAACATGTTAATCCGAATGGAAAATGGTGCTAAAGGCAGTATTTCTATTTCGCAGATTGCTTTAGGTGAAGAAAACAATTTAGCTATTAAAGTGTATGGAGAAAAAGGAAGCTTGGAATGGTATCAGGAAAACCCCAATGAATTAATCACGCGTTGGTTAGAAGAGCCTAAAAAAATATACACACCTAACGGAAATGGTTTGCATCCAGAGGCTTTGGAAGTTTCCAGAATTCCGTCGGGGCATCCCGAAGGGTATTTGGAAGCTTTTGCTACCATTTATAAAAATTTCGCAAAACATGTTATTGCTTTTAATGCAGGTGACACCATAAAAAAACCAGATTATCCAACCATTGAAGATGGTATTAGAGGTATGAAATTTATTTATGCCGCTGTAGAAAGTGATAAGAACAATGCAAGTTGGATAAAAATAAATTAATCTTAAAAACGATTGTTGGCGGATGTTGCGTTAGGGATTGAGCGGTCTGTTTGAGCTCCCCGACAAAGGAGGGAGCGAGTAGCGAAAGCCCGACCCTTGTGGTAACGCCAAAAAAATAATATAGAAATATGAAAACAATAAAAGGACCAGCCGTTTTTTTAGCGCAATTTGCAGGAAGTGAAGCGCCATTCAATTCATTGGATGGGATGTGTAAATGGGCAGCCGATTTAGGGTACAAAGGCATTCAAATCCCCACTTGGGAATCGGGATTAATCGATATTGAAAAAGCAGCCGAAAGTCAAACCTATTGCGATGAATTAAAAGGAAAAGTAAATTCATACGGTTTGGAAATCACAGAGCTTTCAACCCATTTACAAGGCCAATTAGTGGCTGTAAACCCCGCTTACGATACCTTGTTTGATGGTTTTGCGCCGGATAAAGTAAAAGGAAACCCGAAGGCTAGAACGGAATGGGCGATTGATTTTGTTAAAAAATCAGGGACCGCCAGTGGCAGATTGGGTTTAAAATCGCACGCGTCATTTTCAGGGGCTTTATTATGGCACACCATATATCCATGGCCACAGCGTCCGCAAGGATTGGTGGAAATGGGTTTTGAAGAATTAGCGAAACGTTGGTTGCCCATTTTAAATCATTTTGATGAACAAGGCGTTGATGTGTGTTATGAATTGCATCCGGGAGAAGATTTGCATGATGGCACGTCTTTTGAGAGGTTTCTGGAAGCAACGGGAAATCATAAACGGGCTAATATTTTATACGACCCAAGTCATTTTGTGCTTCAGCAGTTAGATTATTTAAAGTTTATAGATTATTACCACGAACGAATTAAAGCGTTTCATGTGAAGGATGCCGAGTTTAATCCGTCAGGAAAACAAGGGGTTTATGGAGGGTATTCTAATTGGAAAGATCGTGCTGGGAGATTCAGATCTTTAGGTGACGGACAAGTAGATTTTTCAGGAATATTCTCAAAATTAACCACGTATGGCTGCGATGTATGGGCGGTTATGGAATGGGAATGCTGTGTAAAATCGTCTGCTCAAGGCGCTCGAGAAGGAGCGCCATTCATCCAAAGTCATATTATAGAAGCTGCAGAACGTAGTTTTGACGATTTTGCAGGTGCAAAACCAGATGAAAATTATCTGAAAAAGATATTAGGTATTTAGAAATTAAAAGAATTTTATATTAAAAATTGGTGTTGTTATGATGAAGCAAGTTGTTTTTTTAGTAATCTGTTTTTGTTTTTTTACAAAGGCTTTTTCTGTGAATGAATATAAAGATAAAATAAAGGTGTTGATTGTTGATGGTCAAAACAACCATTCGGTATGGCCAAAATCAACCATCATGATGAAGCAATATTTAGAAGAAACAGGTTTGTTTGAAGTCGATGTTGAAAGAACAAAGTACTTAACAAATAGCGAGACCCATAAAGACTGGTTACCTCTAGCAAATGTGCCCGCTGGTGTTGAGGGTAAACCTATAACCGACCCCGATTTTAACCCCGATTTTTCTAAATATGATGTGGTTATTTCTAATTTTGGATACAAAGCAGCTTCATGGCCAGAGGCAACCCAGAAAAATTTTGATGAATATGTGAAAAATGGAGGAGGTTTTGTTAGTGTACATGCAGCTGATAATTCTTTTCCAGAATGGGAAGCGTATAACAAAATAATTGGTATTGGTGGCTGGGGAAATAGAACCGAGGCGCATGGTCCGTATTTGTACGTTGATGAGCATAATAAACCCAAAAAAGATTACAAACCAGGACCTGGTGGTAAGCATGGTAAACGAGAGGCTTTCCTTGTAACTACCTTTAATACAAAACATCCCATAACTAAAGGTTTGCCTTTAACTTGGATGCATGCCGATGATGAATGTTATGCTTATTTAAGAGGTCCTGCTGAAAACGTAACCATTTTAGCTACAGCAGTAACAAGCATAAAAGTTGCTACATTGCAACAAAAAGAACCTGTAGTTATGACGATTGATTATGGTAAAGGCAGAGTATTTCATACCACATTAGGGCACGACACAACAGCGTTTGAATGTGTGGGCTTTATAACACTTCTAAAAAGAGGTGTGGAATGGGCTGCAACTGGTAAGGTAAAGCAAACAAAAATACCGGCAGATTTCCCCACTGAAAGTGAAATATCTACAAAAGCATTTCATTACAAAAAATAGCAGATTCTTATACATAATAGATCTGGATTTCCTTATAGTTTCCATATATACAGAAAATACTTTAATATTTGGTTTCTAGATTTTTAGATAATTTGTTTTTTATTGACCAAGATTGTGGTATCCATGAAATTATTAAAAATAATTTCTTAAAAAGTAGAGATATTGATAATTTTATCAAAAAAACTACCTGATTTTAACAGACGTAATGAATAAAATCATAATTTTACGTCATGAATACATTAAAAAATAAAATACGTCCTTCATCACCCGGTTTCCGCGCGAGTATTACTCGCCGCAGCTTCTAGTCTGTAAATGAGCAAAAACCAAACGTAATTTAATTTTTTTTAGAGTGTATAAAAATTCATCCACAAAGTTTCAAAGTTTATTTAATATAGTTGTTAATATCTATTTCAGGTGTCGCATTTATCCGCGTCGCCCGTAGGGAGTGTGTTTTTGTTTTTGAGCTAGGTAAGTCTAGTTCATTTGAAAGAGTAACTTTAACTTTTAATACATTTTTAGAATTTTAATGGAAATTGTAATTGCCGATATATCACATTCAAAATACGCAGAAGTTATTTGCGAAACTATTGCAGAATCTGCAGCTGTAAGAGGTACAGGTATTGCTAGGCGCACTCCAGAATATATAACTAAGAAAATGCTTAATGGAAATGCCGTTATTGCTTTAGACGGCGATAAGTTTGCGGGATTTTGTTATATAGAACTTTGGGGACATGGTAAATATGTTGCCAATTCAGGGTTAATAGTGCATCCAGATTATCGTGGTGTAGGATTGGCAAAGAAGATTAAGCATAAAGTATTCAAGCATTCAAGAACCAAGTTTCCGGATGCGAAAGTGTTTAGTATTACAACAGGTTTAGCTGTTATGAAAATGAATACCGATTTGGGTTATAAGCCAGTACCGTTTTCAGAATTAACAGATGACCCTACGTTTTGGGATGGCTGCCAAACCTGTAAAAATTACGACGTTTTAACACGAACCAACAGAAAGATGTGTTTGTGCACGGGAATGCTTTATGACCCTAAAGCAAAGAAATCTGATCCAATTAAGATAAAAGAAAAGGTTTTTAACAGGTTAAAGCATATAAAAGAAACTATGTTTTTAAAAAAGGATAAAAAATAAGGATGATGAATCAATTTGAATTAACATCTATAAACCAAATAAATTTTATTAAGCCAAATAGTCGGATAAATTAAAATGAATACAATATTAGATATAGAAATCGATCATGTGATTGAGGAGGCTGAGGCTTTTTGTGAAGCAACAGGCATTGAAATAAAATTGGTTTATAAGCTTTCTAATAAGTCGTTAGAACTTATTTCAGAAAGATCAAAAGCGCTTCCAACTCTGTACTTTGTAAGTGTGGAAATGCTTAAAAAACGTGTTGAAAACGGTTGTTTTTTATTGGTAAAGAACAATGAGATTTTAGGGCATATTTTTGTGCATGAGCATCAAGTTAAAGGACATTTTGTTTATGAACGTTCTTGTCTTTGGGTGGATGATGCCTACAGAAAATTCAATCTTGGATTGTTGTTAATGGCCAGAATGACTGAGTTTTACAGCGATACATTTTTAATTTCAATTGCCCAAACGCCAAAGGTTCATCATTATAATGAATTGTTAGGAATGACGCATGTTACCCTCTCTAAAATGTCTGCCGTTTTAGTTCAGGAGCTTGAGAAATTAGGAAAATTACGAGATGAATTAAATTTTAAGTATTATGTGAATGCCTGTTTTGAGGCTGAAATCAGACAATTAAAATAATTACAAAAAGAAAATAAGTTATACAATTAGATATTATGAAAAAACTAGTAATAGCATATAGTGGCGGATTGGATACATCGTACTGTGCAGTAAGTTTATCAAAAGAATATGACGTACATGCTGTAAGTGTAAATACAGGTGGATTTACAAAAACTGAAATAGATCATATTGAAAGTAATGCCTATAAAATGGGGGTTTCAACTTATAAAAATATTGATGCTGTAGCTACGTTTTATCAAAAAGTAGTGAAGTATTTAATATTTGGAAATGTTCTAAAAAATAATACGTATCCTTTGTCTGTTAGTGCAGAGCGTATTATTCAAGCAATTGAAATTGTAGAGTATGCAAAAAGCATCGGTGCAGAATATATTGCGCATGGTAGTACAGGAGCAGGTAACGATCAAGTACGTTTTGATATGATTTTTCAAACCTTAGCACCAGAAATTCAAATCATCACGCCTATTAGAGATGAAAAATTAACCAGACAGGAGGAAATCGATTATTTAAAAGCTAATGGCATTGATATGTCTTGGGAAAAAGCAAAATACTCGGTAAATAAAGGGCTTTGGGGTACAAGTGTAGGTGGCTCGGAAACCTTAACTTCGGATAAACCATTGCCAGATAATGCATATCCATCGCAATTAAAACATACTGAGGAAGAAAAGGTGAAGTTGACTTTTGAAAAAGGGGAGTTAGTAGCAGTTAATGGCATTGAAAACGACCCAGAAATCAATATTGAAACTTTAAATAACTTAGCAAAAGCCTATGCTATTGGTCGAGATATTCACGTGGGAGATACAATTGTGGGAATTAAAGGTCGTGTTGGTTTTGAAGCGCCTGCAGCTTTAATCACTATAAAAGCACATCATTTGTTAGAAAAGCACACGTTAACCAAATGGCAATTGCAACATAAAGAATATTTAGCGAGTTTTTATGGTATGCACTTACACGAAGGACAATATTTAGATCCTGTAATGCGTAACATTGAAGCTTTCTTAACAAGTAGTCAGGATAAAGTATCGGGCGATGTATTTGTAACTTTAAAACCATACCACTTTAATTTAGATGGAATTAGCTCTGAACACGATTTAATGAGTGCTAAGTTTGGAAGCTACGGAGAGGAAAATAAAGGTTGGACGGCTGATGAAGCTAAAGGATTTATCAAGATTTTTGGAAATCAGAATAAAATATATCATCAGGTAAATTCATAATTTATTGATGAAAAATAACACTTTCAGGGTTCTTAACCCTGAAAGCATTGAAAAACAAAGAAATGAAAAACATTCAAGTAGGTATTATTGGAGGTGCTGGTTATACAGCTGGTGAGTTAATTAGGTTGTTAATTAATCATCCTAACGCAGAGATTAATTTTGTGTATAGTACATCCAATGCAGGAAATAACATTAGCAAAGTGCACCAAGATTTATATGGTGACTTAGATTTGAAATTTACCGATACTGTTAACCCAGAAGTTGATGTGTTGTTTTTGTGTTTAGGTCATGGAAATTCGGTTAAGTTTTTATCCGCTAATACCTTTTCGGCTAATACAAAAATCATTGATTTAGGAAATGATTTCCGACTTGAAAAAGATAAGGTTTTTAACGGGAATACCTTTGTTTACGGTTTGCCAGAATTACAAAGAGAAGCCATTAAAAAAGCCAATTATATTGCAAATCCGGGCTGTTTCGCAACGGCTATTCAGTTAGCTTTATTGCCACTCGCAGAAAAAGGCTTGTTGAAAAATGACGTACATATTAACGCAGTTACAGGTGCTACGGGTGCAGGAACTTCGTTGTCTGAAACATCACATTTTCCGTGGAGAGACAATAATTTTTCATATTATAAACCTTTTACACATCAGCATTTAGGTGAAATTAATCAAACGGTTAACCAATTGCAAAGTGGTTTTTCTTCTGAAATTATTTTTATGCCAAATAGAGGTGATTTTTCTCGAGGTATTTTTGCAACATTGTATACAAATTTTGAAGGATCCTTGGAAGAAGCAAAAATGATATATAAATCATATTATAAAGATGCTAAATTTACCTTTGTTAGCGATGATATGTTGCATTTAAAACAAGTGGTAAACACGAATAAGTGTTTGGTTCATTTACATAAGCATAATAATAAATTATTGATAACGAGTGTGATTGATAACTTATTGAAAGGTGCCTCTGGACAAGCAATTCAAAATATGAATTTGATGTTTGGTTTGGAGGAAACAACAGGATTACAAATAAAAGCGACTTATTTTTAAAATAGGTTTGAAGCTGAAGTTAGCAGTGCATTTGCAAATAGTGCCGCGTTAGGGATAGTAGTGAAAAGCCCGCAGCGATAGCGAGGACTTGTAACGAATAGCCCGACCCGATAGGGTAACGACCAAAATAAATGTGATTAATGATTTAAAATAAGCCACTTCTACACACATAAAAAGATAGTGAATTTGTGGCAATAACAGGTTAAAAATGAAAATAGCCATTATAGGAACTGGAAACTTAGGAAGTTCCATTGCAAAAGGACTTATTAATAACAAGTCGTTTACATCGTTGTATTTAGCAGATAAAAATACAATGAATGTTGAAGTTTATAGAGAAGAAGATTATGTTACTGTAACCAACGATAACGTAAAGGCGGTTGAGAACAGCGATATGGTTATTTTTGCTTTGCAACCTAAACATATTAATGCTGTTTTAGAATCGGTAGCATCAAAGTTCACGGATAAACATATTGTAATCTCTGTAGCTGCGGGTGTTGAAATTCCTAGAATTGAGGGTATTATTGGAAAGGACAAAAATATTATCCGTGTGATGCCTAATACAGCCATTTCTATTGGAAAATCCATGACTTGTATTGCGGCTAACGAGAAAGCACAAGATAAAGTTAGCTTAGCGCAAGATATTTTTAATCAGTTAGGAACTACCTTGGTTATCCCTGAAGATTTAATTCAGGCGGCAACCGTAATTTGTGCGAGTGGGATTGCATTTTGGATGCGCCTTGTGCGTGCGACGACTCAAGGAGCTATACAGTTAGGTTTTGAAGCCCACGAAGCACATCAGTTAGCAACCCAAACGTGTTTTGGTGCTGCGAGTTTATTAATTGAATCTGGTAGACATCCAGAACAGGAAATAGACCGCGTTACTACACCAAGTGGCTGCACTATTGAGGGGTTAAATGCCATGGAACATCAAGGTTTAAGCTCTGCTTTGATACAAGGTATTGTTGCTTCTTTCGAGAAAATTAATCAAATTAAAAAGAATTAAAATGCCATTATTTGACGTTTATCCATTATATAATGTAACACCCGTTGCAGGCAAAGACATGCTTGTTTACGATGAAAATTGTACCGAATACCTTGACCTTTATGGAGGTCATGCTGTAATCTCTATAGGACATTCACATCCAAAATATGTGGAGGCTGTTAGTAATCAGGTTAAAACTTTAGGGTTTTATTCTAACGCCATTCAAAATCCGTTACAAGTTGAATTAGCTAATAAAATTGAAACACTTTCCGGCTGCAAGGGTTACGAACTGTTTTTATGTAATTCTGGTGCTGAGGCTAATGAAAACGCATTGAAATTAGCTTCTTTTAAAACAGGAAAGTCGCGAGTTGTTGCTTTTAAAAACGGCTTTCATGGACGTACATCGGCAGCTGTAGCAGCTACTGATAATGCCAATATTATTGCGCCAATTAACGCACAGCAAAAGGTAACTATTTTAGATTTAAATGATATTGAAGGTGTTAAAGTAGAGCTTGAAAAAGGAGATGTGTGTGCCGTAATTGTGGAGTTTATTCAAGGTGTTGGTGGTTTAGATCAAGCCACTGCCGAATTTTTCGAGCAAGTTGATAAACTTTGTAAAGCCAATAATACCTATTTTATTGCCGATGAGGTACAATCGGGTTACGGTCGTTCCGGTAAGTTTTTTGCATTTCAGTATTATAATGTAACACCTGAAGTTATTTCAATAGCTAAAGGCATGGGGAATGGATTTCCTATTGGAGGGATTTTAATTCATCCGGATATTGAAGCAAAACATGGTATGTTAGGTACTACATTTGGAGGTAATCATTTGGCTTGTGCTGCTGGATTAGCAGTTTTAAATACCATTGAAGAAGAAAACCTAATTACGAATGTTAATGAAATTTCAGAATATTTTATTAGCATTGCTAAAACCATTCCGCAGATAAAAAACATTAAAGGACGTGGTTTAATGATTGGGTTGGAATTCGACTTTGAAGTTGGAGAACTTAGAAAAAAACTTATTTACGAACATCATATATTTACAGGTGGTGCTTCTAATAAAAAATTAATTAGAATTTTACCACCGTTAACTATTAAAAAAGAACATGTTGATCAGTTTTTTGAAGCCTTAAAAAAAGCTTTGTAAAGACGAATTTAAAAATGTTAATTAACATGCAGAGTAAGAACTCTGAAACTTAAAGTTCAGAAAATCTGAGAACACTTTAAAGTTCAGAAACAAAAATTAAAAAAAATGAATACTTTATTATCAATAGAAACAAGAAACGCTGTATTACTCACAATGGCAGAACTTTTGGACAAAGAAAGAGCTGCAATTATTAAGATTAATAAAGGCGATTTAGATGCCTATGATGGTGATGATATTTCTATGTACGATCGTTTAAAAGTAGACGATTCTAAAGTAGATGAAATGATTAAATCCGCCAAACATTTGGCTTCGCAAGAAGACCCTGTTGGAGTGGAGCGCTTTAGTTTTAAACACGATAATGGCATGCAGGTTTATAATAAAACTGCATCATTTGGAACGATTTTAATTATTTATGAGTCACGTCCGGATGTAACGGTTGAGGCTGCAGGAATCGCTTTTAAATCGGGAAATAAAATTTTACTAAAAGGAGGAAAAGAATCTTTAAAATCGAATTTAAAGATTGTTGAATTATGGCATCAGGCTTTGGAAATTCATGGTGCTTCAACGGAATGGGTTGAATATCTTCAGTTCAACAGAACCGAAACGCAAGCCTTTTTAGAAAAACCAACACAGCAACTTGATTTAATTGTGCCTCGTGGTGGGGAACGTTTAATTGCTTTTGTGAAAGAACATGCCTCATGCCCAGTAATTATTAGTGGTCGTGGAAACAATTTTGTGTATGTGCACAAAGAAGCCGATGTTGATCTTGCATTAAAAGTCATCATCAATGCGAAAACAGCTAAAATTTCAGCTTGTAATGCATTGGATAAAGTGCTGATTGATAAAAATCTTCCAAATAAAGAAGCCTTCATAAAAACATTGATTTCAAAATTAAAGGAATTCGATGTTCAGATTTTAGGTGATGAAGCACTTGTGAAGTTTGAAGGAGTTGAAGCTATCGAGTCGGAAGCTATATGGTTTCAAGAATTCCTTGATTATAAAATTGCTATTGCTGAAATTGATTCGAATGAAGATTCTATCGCCATGATTAATAAATATTCTGGTGGTCATTCTTCATCAATCATTACAGCGAATAAAGCTGTAGCAGAGGTGTTTATGGCGAATGTAGATACTGCTGCAGTTTATCACAATGCATCTACCCGTTTTACCGATGGTAGCCAATTAGGTCTGGGAGGTGAATTGGCCATCAGTACCGATAAGTTACACCAACGTGGCCCTATTGGTTTACAACATTTAGTTACTAATAAATGGTATGTTCATGGTAATGGACAAATAAGATAATGCAAAAAAAGAAACGCATCCTTTTAAAAGTTGGTTCCAATACGCTTACCAAAGAAACCGATAATATTTCTTGGGGTAAAATAGAAGATTTGGCAAATCAAATGGCTAAACTGCAAGATACTTGCGAGTTTATCATTGTAAGTTCGGGCGCAATTGCGGCAGCAAAACAATTTGTAAAGTTGGAAAGTAAAGGCAAAGGAATCAAAGTAAAACAAGCCTTGGCATCTATTGGTCAACCGCATTTAATTCGTATTTATCAAGATATTTTTAGGGAATGTGGTTTAGCAACATCACAATGTTTATTGTCTTATTCCGATTTTGAGAAAGAACAAAGTCGAACTAACATTGTAAACACTATAAACGTTTTAGTTGAAAACAATTTTATCCCCATTATCAATGAAAATGATACAGTTGCTACCGACGAAATTAAATTTGGGGATAATGATAAATTGGGAGCGTTAACAGCTTCACTTTTAAAAGCAGATCTGTTCATTATAGCTACCAATACAAATGGTATTTATACTAAGGAGTCAATGGAGAGTGGAAGCCCAAAAACCATTGAAGTAGTAGAAAATTTTGAGGAATTGGCAAAGCAAGTTGTTAATTCAAAATCATCCCATGGAAGTGGTGGTATGGAGTCCAAAATTGAAGCAGCATCAGTAGCAAAAAAAGCAAATATAGAAACATGGATTGTGAATGGATTGCAGGATGATTTCATTTTGAATGCCTTCGAAAATAAAATTCAGTTTACTAAAATAAAATAGATTCAGAAATGAAACTTCCAAAACGATATTCCGGAACGCGAGATTTTGACCATTTGGAAGCTACATGTGACCAATAATAAAAAATAACACACACATGAAACATTACACCTCCATAAAAGATATAGACAATATCAATACTTGGATACAGGAAGCCAAAGCTTTAAAAAGAAATCCGCTTAATTATAAGGAATTAGGGAAAAATAAAACCCTAGGGTTATTGTTCTTTAATTCTAGTTTGCGTACCCGTTTAAGCACGCAAAAAGCAGCTTTAAATTTAGGAATGGATCCTATTGTAATGAATGTTTCTGGCGATGCTTGGGGAATTGAGTTTGGCGATGGTACCATCATGAATGGAAACACCGCTGAGCATATTAAAGAAGCAGCAGCCGTGGTTTCTCAATATTGTGATATTATTGCAGTTAGAGCATTTCCAACCTTAACAGACAAGGAAAAAGACGAAAGTGAACAAGTATTGAATGCCTTTGTTAAATATGCTTCTGTGCCTATCGTTAATATGGAAAGTGCTACGGGGCATCCATTACAAGCTTTAACAGACGCGATTACAATTTCGGAAAACACAGAAAAAATAAAACCAAAAGTAGTTTTAAGCTGGGCACCTCATATTAAAGCCTTACCGCATGCGGTAGCAAATAGTTTTGTTCAAGCTATGCAGAAAATGGACGTGGAGTTTGTTATAGCAAATCCTGAAGGGTATAATTTAAGTCCTGAAATTACTGGCGACTCAAAGATTACTCATAATCAAGAAGAAGCCTTTAAAGATGCCGATTTTGTATATGTTAAAAACTGGAGTTCTTATGAAAATTACGGTAAAGTAACCAATACAGATACTAATTGGATGATTACCAAAGAAAAACTAGGTGATGCTAAATTCATGCACTGTTTACCAGTAAGACGTAATTTAATTGTTGAAGATGCCGTTTTAGATAGTGATAGTTCTATCGTGATTCAACAAGCAAATAACAGAACTTATGCGGCACAATTGGTATTGAAAAAAATATTGGAAGATTTAAAATAATTAAGAGATCATTCTTAGGAACGAAGTACTCTGTAAGTTTTTAGTTCTTAGTTTGATTTTTAATAAAAAAATAAATGGAAAAATTATCCATAGTAAAAATAGGAGGTAACATTATTGAAAATGATGTGTCTTTAAGAGAATTTTTAAAATTATTTGCAAATTTAAAGGGACATAAAATTTTAGTTCATGGTGGCGGAAAAAGAGCTACAGCAATTGCTGCTAAATTAGGCATTGAATCTAAGATGGTTAATGGACGGCGCATAACCGATGCTGAAACTCTAGAAGTAATTACCATGGTATATGGTGGTTTGGTAAATAAAAATATTGTAGCCAAATTACAAGCTTTAAATATAGATGCTATAGGTTTAACAGGAGCCGATGTAAATAGTATTGCTTCAGAAAAGCGCCCAGTTAAAGAGGTGGATTTCGGATTTGTAGGTGACGTTAAAAAAGTGGCTCACAAATCAATTGATAAATTAATTAAAGCAGATTTTACCCCTGTTTTTTGTGCTATTACGCACGATGGTAAAGGACAGCTACTTAACACGAATGCAGATACCATCACTTCACAACTAGCAATTGGGATGAGTAATCTATACGACACATCTATTTATTATTGCTTTGAGTTGAATGGTGTTTTAAAAGACATTAACGATAAAAATTCGGTAGTAAAGCATATCGACACGAAGTTGTATTCAGAATTATTAAAACAAGGCATTATAGCTGATGGTATGCTGCCAAAATTGGAAAACTGTTTCGATGCCTTAAATAATGGCGTAAAAACCATCAATATGGGAAACACAAACATGTTAACTCAAGAAAATGATAATTTTACAAGAATAACGTTATAATATGGCAATACAAGAATTAACAAATGATGCAATTGCACTATTAAAACAGTTAATAGAAACCCCGTCGTTTTCTTCAGAAGAAGACCAAACCGCATTGCATATTGAAGCTTGGTTAAAGCGCTACGATATCACCTATAAACGAACTAAAAACAATGTATGGGCGGTTAATAAACATTTTGACGCCAGTAAACCAAATATGCTGCTAAATTCGCATCATGATACGGTAAAACCAAATACGGCATATACTAAAGACCCATTTAAAGCTATTGTTGAAGATGGAAAATTATACGGTTTAGGGAGTAATGATGCAGGAGGAGCTTTAGTATCTTTAATTGCAACCTTTACTTATTTTTATAATCATAAAGATTTAAAGTATAATTTAATTTTGGTAGCTTCCGCTGAAGAAGAAAGTAGCGGGCCGAATGGATTAAACTCCATGCTAAAAATCATTCCAAAGATTGACGTAGCCATTGTAGGTGAACCAACCCTCATGAATTTAGCTGTTGCCGAAAAAGGTTTGGTGGTTTTTGATGCTAAGGTTAAAGGAACGGCTAGTCACGCAGCACATCCAAACGATGATAATCCTATTTATAAACTAATAGAAACTTTGCAATGGTTTAAGGACGTTAAGTTTGAGAGAACTTCTGAGGCATTGGGAGATGTGAAGTTAACAGTTACACAATTAAATGCAGGAAAGCAACATAACGTCGTGCCTGCAGATGTAGAACTAGTGATTGATGTACGTGTTAATGATAAATATACCAACGCTGAAATTGCAGAATTTTTGCAAAAAAATGCACCTTGTGATAGTATCATTCCACGTAGTTTACATCTAAATTCTTCATCTATTCCAGTAGATCATGGTTTAGTTAAGGCAGGAATTGCAATGGGGAGAACAACCTATGGTTCTCCAACATTATCAGATCAGGCTTGGTTATCATGTAAGTCCTTAAAATTAGGGCCAGGTGATAGCCCGCGTTCACATTCAGCTGACGAATTTATTTATTTGCGTGAAATTGAAGAAGGCATACAAATTTATATTGAATTGTTAAATCGAGTAATCGTTTAAACAATTCAACAAATAAACATATAAACATTACGAAATGAAACTCTGGGATAAAGGCATATCAATCGATAAGAAAATAGAACAATTTACAGTAGGAAACGATCGTGAAATTGATATTCATATAGCGAAGTACGATGTTATTGCATCAAAGGCACATGCTAAGATGCTTCAAAAAATTGGTATTCTAACCACTAATGAGCTAATTGAATTATTAGGTGGTTTAAAAAAGATTGAAACACAAATTGAAAACGAAACCTTTGTTATCGATGCTCAATTTGAAGATGTGCACTCTAAAATAGAATTTGAATTGACAAAGTCACTAGGTGAAGTAGGTAAAAAAATCCATACAGCGCGTTCTAGAAATGATCAGGTTTTAGTAGCTTTACAACTATATTATAAAGAGAATTTAGGTATAGTAAGAGCAAAAACTAAAACTCTTTTTGAAACACTTTTAGGGTTAGCCGATACCTATAAAGACAAGGTGCTTCCCGGTTACACACACTTGCAAGTTGCCATGCCATCATCTTTTGGGTTGTGGTTTTCGGCCTATGCAGAGGTATTGATTGATGATGTCTATATGTTAGATGCTGCTTTAAGAACCGTAGATCAAAATCCATTAGGTTCAGCAGCAGGTTACGGAAGTTCCTTTCCAATTGATAGAGAATTCACCACTAAAGAAATGGAATTTGCAACTCTTAAATATAATGTAGTTGCAGCACAGATGAGTCGCGGTAAAAGTGAGCGCACCATTGCTGCTAGTTTAGGAAGTTTATGCAACACCATGAGCCGTTTTGCTATGGACGTGTGTTTGTATATGAGTCAGAATTTCGGATTTATTTCCTTTCCAGATGAATTAACAACAGGAAGTAGCATCATGCCACACAAGAAAAACCCAGATGTTTTTGAGTTGATTCGTGGGAAATGTAATAAAGTACAAGCGCTCCAGACAGAAATGCTTTTAATAACAAATAATTTACCTAGTGGTTATCATCGCGATTTTCAATTGCTAAAAGAAAATATGATTGCTGCTTTTGAAGACGTAAAAGATATTCTCGATATTTTTAATTTCTCTATAAAACAAGTCATTGTTAAAGATGTGGATGTACATAACGATTTGTATAAATACCTGTTTACAGTTGATAATATTAACACCCTTGTTGTAGAAGGACAAAGTTTTAGAGAAGCTTACCAAAAAATTGGAGGACAAGTTCAAAATGGGACTTACAAACCAGATACTTCTAAAAAACATACGCATGTGGGCAGTATTCATAATCTATGTTTGGATAAAATTAGAAGCAAGTTTCCTGATTAAATGACAGTTCCCGTAGAAGTAAAACAATCGCCATTACACGGAAAAGGTGTATTTGCAAGTAGAAACATTGCTAAGGGCGAAATGTTGGCTAAATGTTATATGGTACTGATTCATGTAAATGAAAATTTACCGGAATGTTTGGCAACACTTCAATTCCCTTGGATTGAAGAGTACGATGCCATTTGTATTAGCGATGTGGGAAGTTTTTTTAATCATAGTAAGGAGCCAAATGCAGAGGTTTTTGATCGTGATTATGAAAACCTAATCCAAACATTTGTTGCTAAAACCGATATCTTAGAAGGTAACGAAATTACGATTTATTATAACGATGCTTTTGAAGCATTTGTTTCGGAGAGATAGTTTAACGATTCGTTATTAATTGTAGTTTTAAAAACTAACAACTTTATGGAGGTTATTTTTGATTTTAAGGAAACTACTGGTGTAGCGGATTGGGTGATTGTTAATGATGCCGTTATGGGAGGTAAATCGGCAGGAAGTTTCAGCTTAACTGAAGATGGTTTTGGATTGTTTCAAGGTGAGTTGTCTTTAGAGAATAACGGCGGTTTTTCGTCTGTTAGATGTCAGTTTAAACCCTTAAAGGTTAAACAGTATGAATCTATTTTTATAAAATTAAAAGGTAAACCGACTAGTTTTCAATTTAGAATTAAAGATGATTTAAACAATAATCATTCTTATGTAAAATTGTTCCACACTTCAGGTGAGTGGCAAGATATTGAAATTTCACTTAAAGACATGTTACCTAAATTTAGAGGAACAAAGCTAGATTTACCAGCATTCTCTGGTGATTTCATTGAACAAATAGGTTTCCTGATAGCGAACAAAAAATCTGAAAAATTTGAACTTTTAATTGAAAGGATAGAATTGCGCTAATAATTAATCAAGTCAAGTCTTTTTTAGATATTAAAAAAGCGCATTATTTAAAATGCGCTTTTAAGGACTAATCCAATGATTTTAATTTCCCGGTGACTAACTCAAATAATCAAATAATTGTGGACTGCCCTAAATGTATGTTGGTAAAGTTCAAATTGGTTTCATCTGGATTGTTAATAAAATCTTCGATGAAATCTCCAACTTTTGTGGTGGTAATGTTATCGTACTTGGTGTTTAAATCGGGTGTTGTAATATGTAATTTTAACGATTTATCTACACCTTCGCGTACTAATGCAGCCTCGTCATCTAAGCCAAAATGTTCTAATAACATGGCTGCTGCTAAAATTGCAGCTATAGGGTTTGCAACACCTCTATTTGCAGCATTGGAGTAGGCACCATGAATAGGTTCAAACATAGCATGTTCATCACCTAAGGATGCAGATGCTAATAGACCTATTGAACCCACAATGACACTAGCTTCTTCTGAAAGGATATCGCCAAACATATTTTCTGTTAAAATAACATCAAACTGTCTTGGGTTCATAATAAGTTCCATTGCGGCATTATCAATGTACATAAAATTTAAACGTACATTGGGGTATTGTGGTGCTAATTCTTGTACAACACGACGCCATAGTCTAGAACTTTCCATAGCATTGGCTTTGTCAACCAATGTTAATTTACGTTTTCTAGATTGTGCTGCTTTAAATGCTAAATGTGCAATGCGCTCTATTTCAAAACGGGTATATTCACAAATATCCGAAGCGGTATTTCCATCTTCGCTTAACTTTTTCTCACCAAAATAAATACCTCCTGTAAGTTCGCGGTAAATAAGAATATTGGTGTTCGCAATTTGCTTTTTCTTTAAAGTCGAGTTATTTAATAAATCGTCGTAAGCAATTACGGGTCTGATATTCGTGTAAAGGCCTAAAGATTTACGTAACCTTAAAAGCCCTTGTTCAGGTCTTATTTTAGCATAAGGATCTAAATCGAAAGCAGCATTCCCTATGGCTCCAAATAAAATGGCATCGGCATTTTCACAAATACTAACAGTTTCTTCGGGCAGTGGATTGCCTGTTTTTTCAATAGCACATGCGCCAACTAAAGCATGTTGAAATGTAAATACATGGTCAAATTCCATAGCAATGGCTTTCAAGACTTTTTCAGCTTGAGCGATTACTTCTGGTCCTATACCATCGCCAGGTAAAACGGCTATATTTAATTTCATTTCAATTAATTATTTAAATTATTTCTATTTTAGTTTAAATATAAGCTATTATGCTGAAATAATTTCTTTATATAATCTACTATTTTCAATAATGGTATGAATATCATCATCGTTAACTTCTTTCTTTTTGTCGGCGAAATCTAAAAAGTTCTCATAAATTTCATCTAACTGAAGCTTTGTCAATTCGTAACCCACATTTTTTGCTCTGTATGCTAGGGCAGCACGTCCGCTTCTTGCGGTTAAAACAATGGCAGATTCTGTTACACCTACATCTTTAGGGTCTATAATTTCATAGGTTTCACGATTTTTAATAACTCCATCTTGGTGAATTCCAGAACTATGGGCAAAAGCATTCGCGCCTACAATGGCTTTATTTGGTTGTGTATAAATACCCATACTATCCGAAACTAACTGGCTTATGCCATAAAGCATTTCAGTTTTAATATTAGTATCTAAGTTTAAATACGGGTGTTGTTTTAAAATCATAACAACCTCCTCTAAAGCTGTATTTCCAGCACGTTCGCCAATTCCGTTAATAGTACATTCAATTTGGCGCGCACCATTAATAACACCTTCAATAGAGTTAGCCGTTGCTAATCCTAAATCGTTATGGCAATGACATGATAGAATTGCTTTTTCAATACCTTTAACATTTTCTTTTAAATATTTAATTTTAGCACCGTATTCGTGTGGCAAACAGTATCCTGTAGTATCTGGTATGTTTAACACCGTTGCTCCTGCTTTAATTGCGGTTTCACAAACACGTGCTAAATATTCATTATCTGTTCTTCCGGCATCTTCTGCATAAAATTCTACATCTTCTACGAAAGATTTTGCGTAACTTACGGCTTTAAAAGCACGTTCAAGAATAGCCTCTCGTGTAGATTTAAATTTGAATTTTATATGAGAATCGGAAGTTCCAATTCCTGTATGAATTCTAGGGGTTTTTGCATATTTTAAAGCTTCGGCAGCTACTTTTATATCGTTTTCAACAGAGCGGGTTAAACCACATACTGTTGCATTTTTTACAATTTTAGATATAGCTTCAACCGATTTGAAATCGCCAGGACTAGAAACAGGGAAACCAGCTTCAATAATATCAACACCTAAAAGGTCTAGCTGTTCGGCTATGATTAACTTTTGTTCGGTATTTAATTTGCAGCCAGGGACCTGCTCTCCATCGCGAAGCGTTGTGTCAAAAATTTGTACGTTAGTATTAGACATTTAATGAAATAAATTTTTCTTTTGTACTACGAATGTATATTTTGGTTTGCTTAAATGATAATGCAACTCGCTTTTTTTACGATGTTTAACTCGTTTATATTTTAATTAAAAAACTGAAAATCAGCAATATAGTACTGATTTTGTAACTATGACAAAAGAACAAAAAGATAATTTGTTTGTACTCGTAAAATCGCTTTCTAAGTCTGAAAAGAGACAATTTAAGCTTTATGTAGGTCGATTGGGTGTTAATGAAGATTCTAAATTTTTAACCCTTTTCAATATATTAGAAAAGCTATCAAACTACGATGAATCGGCCATTTTGAAAAAAGGAATTGTAAAGAAGGAACAATTATCAAATTTAAAAGCACATTTATATAAGCAGATCCTTATTAGCCTAAGATTAAATCCTTCTCATCAAAATATTAGAATTCAAATTCGAGAGCAATTAGATTTTGCTACCATTTTATACCATAAAGGTTTATATAAGCAAAGTTTGAAAATTTTAGATAAGGCCAAAAACTTAGCCATCGCCAATGAAGAAAAGAATGTTGCTTATGAAATTGTTGAGTTAGAAAAAGTAATTGAATCTCAATATATAACAAGGAGTTTAGGAGATAGGGCCGATGAACTTTCCATTCAAGCGAAAGAGTTAAGTCAGCAAAACGTACTGGCTAGTAAGCTTTCAAACTTATCACTTCAACTTTATGGATTGTTTTTAAAAACGGGTTATGTAAAAAATGACAAGGAAAGTCTTCGTGTTACTAAATATTTTAATGCGCGGCTTCCTAAGTACGATATCAACACGTTAGGTTTTCGCGAAAAATTATGGCTTTACAAAGCCTATTTATGGTATAGTTTTTTAACCTTAGATTTTTTGGCTTGTTATAAATATGCCACCAAATGGGTTGATTTATTTTATGAAAACAAGGATCAAATTATTTTAAACCCAGTGTTTTTCTTGAGGGGAAACCATTACTTGTTAGAAGCCTTATTTTATTTAAGTCATTATGATAAATTCAAGGAATCACTCGTAAGACTGGAAACGGTTACAAAAGAAAAATGGTTTCCAATGGATGATAATCTAGATGGATTAGCTTTTTTATATATATACAATAATAAATTTAATTTGCACTTTATTGAAGGTAGCTTTAAAGAGGGTTTGCCTTTAATTGATGAGGTTTTAGAACGCTTAAAAGATTATAGTGACCGGATAGATGAGCATCACGTTATGGTGTTTTATTATAAAATTGGAAGTATGTATTTTGGGGCAGGTGAAAATAAAAAGTGTATTTATTATCTCGAGAAAATCATTAATAACAAATCGTTACAAATGCGTGAAGATTTGTTGTGTTTTGCCAGAATATTGAATTTAGTTGCGCATTATGAGGCGGGAATGGATTATAATTTGGATATCCTAATTAGAAGCACTTATAAGTTTTTAATTAAAATGGAAGATTTGTATGAAGTGCAAAAAGAGTTTATCAAGTTTTTAAGAGGTTTAGGAGATATATATCCGCATGAAGTTAGAAATGAGTTTATAAAACTTCATAAGAAACTTAAGGAGTATGAAAATGACCCTTACCAAAGTAGATCCTTTTTGTATTTAGATATTATTTCTTGGTTAGAATCCAAAATTCAAAATAGAGCCATCAGTTTAGTGATTCAAAACAAGTTTTATGATAAGCGGTTTAATAAGTGATAATCAGTATCTTGCTTAAATTTTTTTTGTAAAATTTTTAAAATTATTTAAAAAAAATTAGGATTTTTAAAATTTCTAACTGAATATTTGCATTCACAAAGTTCAAACACTTACTGAAATGTTATCAAGAAAGGTGGAGGGATTGGACCCTTTGAAGCCTTAGCAACCCTTTAAATTTATTAAAGAAGGTGCTAAATTCTACTTAATTTTTAATTCATTTATTAAAAATTGGATAGATAACCCAAAACTATTTTTTAATAATAGTTGTATTTTCTTTTTAACATTTTTCTATTTTAAGTACATCAGTAACATGATGCATTTGGCTTTTGGTTTAATCAATTTATTAACTAAAAAAAGACAGAAAAATGAGTACACAAAAATTAGCAACAAACGCACTACACGCAGGACACGACGTTAAAGCACATGGCGGCACCAGAGCAGTGCCTATTTATCAAACATCATCGTATGTTTTTAACAATTCCGATCATGCTGCTAACCTATTTTCATTAAAAGAATTAGGGTTTATTTATACCAGACTTAACAATCCAACAAATCAAATTTTACAAGAACGATTAGCTGCTGTTGAAGGGGGTATTGGAGCCGTTGTTTTTGCTTCTGGAACTGCTGCAATTTCAACAGGTTTATTAACTTTATTAAAAGCAGGTGACCATATCGTGGCATCAAGCAGTTTATATGGAGGTACCTACAACTTGTTAAAAGTAACATTACCGAGATTAGGAATTACAACCACATTTGTTGATGCTGATAACCCTGATAACTTTGCAAATGCTGTACAGGATAATACTAGAGCTTTTTTTGTAGAATCATTAGGAAATCCAAAACTAGATGTTTTAGATTTAAAATCAATTTCGGTTCATGCTAAAGCTGCAGGTGTACCATTTATTGTGGATAATACGGTAGCAACACCAGTGCTTTTAAACCCTATAGAGTATGGGGCAAATATTGTTATTCATTCATTAACCAAATACATAGGCGGCCAGGGAACATCCTTAGGAGGCGCTATTATTGATGCAGGAACTTTTGATTGGGCAAATGGAAAATTCCCTGAATTTACAGAGCCTTCAGCAGGATACCACGGTTTAGTATATCATGAGGCATTGGGTGCAGCAGCATATACTTTTAAATTAATTCTTGAAGGATTAAGAGATTTTGGCGGTGCTTTAAGTCCAACGAATGCCTTTAATATTATACAAGGTTTAGAAACGCTTCCAGTAAGAATTAAACAACATAGCCAGAATGCACTGGAACTAGCAAAATGGTTGGAGGAACAACCAGAAGTGGCTTGGGTAAATTATCCGGGGTTAGAAAGCAGCAAGTACAAAGCATTATCCGATAAATATTTGCCAAAAGGTCAGAGTGGAATTGTTACCTTTGGAGCCAAAGGAGGATATGATGCAGCAAAGGCTATTGCCGATAATTCAAAATTATTTTCATTATTAGCAAATATTGGCGATACAAAATCACTTATTATTCACCCGGCAAGCACAACGCATCAACAATTAACAGAAGCAGAACAAGCGGCAGCGGGGGCTCCAAAAGACTTAATCCGTCTATCTGTTGGATTAGAAGATATCGACGATTTAAAAGCCGATTTAAAAGAAGCTTTCAAATCCATATAACTCATAATTTGGCAAGGTTGTTTCCTTGCATAAAATTTTAAATTTATTTTTTACTTGAAAAAAGAATTGCAACATATCATTATTAAAAACTATACCACGGAAAATAAGGTGCTTATCCCAGAAATAAAGTTAAGCTATCAATTATTTGGTAAACCTTTGGGTACTGCGCCTATTGTGTTGGTAAATCATGCTTTAACAGGTAATAGTAATGTCGCGGGAGAAGATGGTTGGTGGAAAGATTTAGTGGGCGATGATAAGGTTGTTGACACCAATTTATATACCATCTTGGCATTTAATATTCCTGGGAATGGATTCGATGGTTTTGTAATTGACAATTACAAAGATTTCGTTGCCCGAGATATTGCCAATCTGTTTTTAATAGGCTTAAAAGAATTAAAAATCGATAAGTTATTTGCGCTTATTGGCGGTTCGCTAGGTGGTGGAATTGCATGGGAAATGGCAGTGTTAAGTCCTGATATAACCGAAAACTTAATACCAGTGGCAACCGATTGGAAATCGACAGATTGGTTAATTGCCAACTGTCAGATTCAAGAGCAATTCTTATTGAATTCAAGAAATCCAGTGCATGATGCCAGAATGCATGCCATGTTATGTTATAGAACCCCCGAATCTTTTAATGAGCGTTTTCAACGTTCAAAAAATGAAGAACTAGAGATTTTTAATGTGGAAAGTTGGTTGCTTCATCATGGGAATAAGTTACAGGAACGTTTTCAGTTGTCAGCTTATAAATTGATGAATCAATTATTAAAAACCATTGATGTGACTAAAAATAGGCCATCGGATTTTAATGTGTTGGAAAACATTCATGGAAATATTCACATTATAGGTGTAGATTCCGATCTGTTTTTCACTGCTGAAGAAAATAGGCAAACCCATAAGCAATTGGCAGTATCAAACCCGAATGTTACTTATAATGAAATTCATTCTGTTCACGGGCACGATGCATTTTTAATGGAGTATGAGCAATTAGAAAAAATAGTAGAAGGCATTTTTGTGCCTAATTCGAAAAAAAGACGCATGAAAGTATTAAAATTTGGAGGTAAATCTTTAGCTAACGGCGATGGATTGAATACCGTTATTTCAATTATAGAAAATAAGGTAAAAGAAGGAGAAAAAATTGCTGTGGTGGTTTCAGCAAGAAGCTCAGCAACCGATGATTTAGAAGATATTCTAAACAAAGCCGTAAAAGGGCATCCATATAAAGAAGTATTACAGGTTTTTAAAAACTATCAAACAGAACCATTTAAGGATGTTGATTTTTCAAAAGAATTTTCAACCTTAGATAAATTGTTTGAAGGTGTTAGCCTTTTAGGTGATTACAGTCAAAAAACTAAAGATGAAATTTTAGCTCAAGGCGAATTGCTTTCGGTAAAATTAATTGCAAGTTTGTTAAACCAGAAATCAATAAAAGCAGCGGCAGTTGATGCGCGCGTTTTAATAAAAACGAATGACACTTTTGGAAATGCACAGCCTATATCTCAACTCTCAAAAGACAATGTTAAAAAATATTTTAAAGAAGCAGGTAGCGATGTTGTAAATATTGTTACCGGTTTTATTGCCTCAAACTCTAAAAATGAAACCACTACATTAGGCAGAAATGGTAGTAATTATACAGCTGCTTTGTTAGCTAATTATCTGGATGCTGAAGAGTTGCAAAATTATACTCATGTAAATGGGATTTATACAGCAAACCCTGATTTGGTTGAAGATGCCAAAAAGATTAGAGAATTATCATTTAGTGAAGCGAATGAGCTTGCCAATTTTGGAACTGAAGTTCTGCATGCAAAAACTATCATTCCTTTAGTTGAAAAGAATATAAACTTACGAATTTTAAATACCTTCAACCCAAATGATGAAGGGACGCTTATTACTGCAAAACCAAATTCTAAAGAAGTGACCTCTTTATCGGTATTGGATAACGTTGCTTTATTAAATTTAGAAGGTCGTGGGTTATTAGGTAAAAGTGGGGTAGATGCCAGAATATTCGGAGCCTTGGCAAATCATAATATAAGCGTGAGTATTATTTCGCAAGGTTCTTCAGAAAGAGGCATTGGTTTAATTATTAATGCAGACCAAGCAACTCAAGCTGTAATTGCGTTAGAGCGTGAGTTTGAAAAAGATTTCTACTCACAAGATGTTAATAAAATTGCGGTGGTTGATGATGTATCGGTAATTTCTATTATTGGTATCGAGTTAAGCTCGTTTCATAAACCTTTCAATGCGCTAATTAAAAACCAGATTACCCCGTTGTTATTCAACAATACGGTTACTGGGAAAAATGTAAGTTTGGTGGTTAGAAAAGATCAACTTCACAAAGCAATGAATGTGATACATGGTGAGATTTTCGGAATTTCAAAGAAAATTAACATCGCTATTTTTGGTCACGGGTTAGTAGGAAGTGCACTTATTTATCAAATTTTAAAATCGAAAGATGATATTGAAAAACGCAAAGGCATTAGTTTAAATGTGTTTGCTATTGGAAATTCAAAAAAACTACTTTTAAATAAAAAAGGCGTAGATAGTAATTGGAAAACAACAATCCAAACATCGCCTTTAGAGAGTTCTATTGAAGATGTTATTGCGTTTGCAAAAACCCATCATCTAGAAAACCTAATTGCGGTTGATAATACGGCGAGTTCTAGTTTTTATAAAAATTATATACCACTTGTAGAAGCCGGTTTCGATTTAGTATCATCAAACAAAATAGCCAACACAATATCGCATCAGTTTTATACCGATTTACGTTCTAAATTAAAAGAACAAAACAAGCAGTATCTTTATGAAACTACGGTTGGTGCCGGATTACCGCTTATTGATACTATTAAGCTGTTACACGAATCGGGTGAAAACATTACCAGAATTCGCGGGGTGTTTTCCGGTACGTTAAGTTATTTGTTTAATAATTTTTCGGTACAAGACAAACCGTTTAGCGCTATTATTCAAGAAACAATTGATAAAGGATTTACGGAGCCAGATCCAAGAGAAGATTTTTCAGGAAATGATGTGGCTAGAAAGTTGTTAATTTTAGCTAGAGAATTAGATTTGCAAAATGAGTTTGAAGATGTATCGGTTCAGAATTTAATTCCTGAAGCATATCAAAATATTTCTGTTCAAGAGTTTTTAGGTCAGTTGAATGTTCTAGATGAGGAATTTCAAAAGATAAAAGAAGCCCAAAGTCCAGGATATGTTTTAAGATACATAGGTGATTTATCGGGCGACTTATCGAAAGATAAAGGTCAGTTAGAAGTGAAATTAATATCAATCCCTAACGATAGCACTTTAGGGCAAATTAAAGGTTCTGATGCTATTTTTGAAATATTTACAGAAAGTTATGGAGAGCAACCAATTGTAATTCAGGGTGCTGGCGCTGGCGCAGAAGTAACAGCTAGAGGTGTTTTTGGTGATATCTTAAGATTGTCAAAACACATAAACTAATGTATTTACCTTAAGAAGGAACCTGAAATAAAAAAAATAAATTCACTAATGTTTTATTTATCATTATTAGCGCATTAGTTGAAAGAAAAAAAAGAAAAATGAGCGAGGAAAAAAAACAATTTGAAACAGAAGCAATTCGTACACAACTTAATCGTACTGAATTTTTAGAGCATACAAGTCCAATTTACTTAACGTCTAGTTTTGTGTTTGAAGACGCTGAAGATATGCGTGCCTCTTTTACAGAAGAAAAAGAGCGCAACATTTACAGCCGATTTACAAATCCAAATACTACCGAATTTGTAGAAAAGATATGTAAAATGGAAGGGGCTGAAACTGGTTATGCTTTTGCCACGGGTATGGCTGCAATATTTTCAACTTTTGCTGCTTTACTTAAGAGTGATGATCATATTGTATCTGCTCGCTCGGTTTTTGGTTCAACCCATACTTTATTTACAAAGTATTTACCAAAGTGGGGAATTACAACAAGTTATTTCAACATCAACGAGCCAGAAACTATTGAAGGGTTGATTACTCCAAGCACAAAAATTTTATATGCAGAGTCTCCTACGAACCCTGCCATTGATATTATTGATTTAGAGTTGTTAGGGAATATAGCTAAAAAGCATAATTTAATTTTAATTATTGATAACTGTTTTGCAACACCGTATTTACAACAACCTATAAAGTTTGGAGCCGATTTGGTAATACATTCTGCAACTAAATTAATTGATGGTCAAGGACGTGTATTAGGAGGTGTAACGGTAGGAAGAGCCGATTTAATTAGGGAAATTTATCTGTTCGCAAGAAATACAGGGCCAGCAATGTCGCCTTTAAGTGCTTGGACATTGTCTAAAAGTTTGGAAACACTTGCAGTTCGAGTAGACAGACATTGTGAAAATGCATTGAAAGTTGCTGAATTTTTAGAAAATCATCCAAAAGTAAATTGGGTAAAATACCCGTTTTTAAAGTCACATCCTCAATATGAAGTGGCCAAAAAACAAATGAAATTAGGAGGAAACATAGTAGCTTTTGAAGTTAAAGGTGGAATTGAAGCGGGTAGAAACTTCTTGAATTCTATAAAAATGTGTTCGTTATCTGCTAATTTAGGAGATACCAGAACGATTGTTACACATCCAGCATCAACCACACATCATAGCTTGGGTGAAGAAGCGCGCTTAGTAGTTAATATCACCGATGGTTTGGTTCGGATTTCTGTTGGCTTGGAACACGTGGATGATGTTATTAACGATTTAGATCAAGCTTTATCTAATTAAGCAGACTTATTTCATGTGATTCTTGGTTTTACTCATTTGGTTTGATTGTTAAAATTTTGAGTATTTTTAGGTTAATATCATCTTTAGGGTTTATTTTTAAGCAAAAAAAATGAACATGAAATCAATGAAAACAATTTTTATGCTTCCAGTAGTTACACTCCTATTAGGTTGCAGTGCTTCAGATTCAATTGAAGTCGAGCCAGAAGAAGAGGTAATTGTTGTTGAGGAAGATAATACACCTTCAGCTAATTTCGATTTATCAACTTGGAATTTAAGTATCCCAGTGAATAGTGGAAATGGTACCGCACAGACCATTACTGTAGCTCAGCTAAATAACAAATACGAAAACGCTACATATTTTTACACCGCTAATGATGGGGGAATGGTTTTTAAATGTCCAATAGCTGGTTTTAAAACATCAACCAATACAAGTTATACCAGAGTAGAATTACGTGAAATGCTTAGAGGGGTAAATACAAGTATAAGTACGCAGGGTGTTAACAAGAATAATTGGGTTTTTGGTACAGCTCCTGCAGCAGATAAAGCGGCCGCTGCTGGTTATGATGGAGAAATGAGTGCCACTTTAGCTGTAAACCATGTTACTACCACAGGAAGTAGTAGTCATATAGGACGTGTTATCATTGGGCAAATACACGCTAATGATGATGAACCCGTTAGGTTGTACTACAGGAAATTAAAAGACAATCAACTTGGCTCTATCTATTTTGCACACGAACCCGCAGAAGGTTTTGGTAGTGAACAATGGCATGAAATGATTGGCTCGAGGAGTAATAGTGCTTCAAATCCGTCAGATGGCATCGCATTGAATGAAAAATTTAGTTACACCATCAAAGTTGTAGGAGATATTTTAACAGTTACCATTAGCAGAGATGGGCAAACCGATGTTGTTAAAACTGTAAATATGGTAAATAGCGGTTATAATGTAGGTGGTCAATTTATGTATTTTAAAGCAGGTGTTTATAATCAGAATAATACTGGTGATGATGATGACTTCTCGCAGGCCACATTTTACGCTTTAAAAAAATCACATACAATGAATTAAATTCATGCTTTTTGGATTTCATAAAATACTTATCTTCGCAACATGTTATCTAAAAAAACAAAATACGGATTAAAAGCACTAACCTTTATTGCTAGAACTGGTAGCGATGTACCTGTGCAAGTAGGTGAAATAGCTAAAGGAGAACACATTCCTCAAAAATTTTTAGAAAGCATTCTGCTTACTTTAAGAAAGGCGGGCATATTAGGTTCAAAGAAAGGCAAGCATGGGGGGTATTATTTAAGAAAAGACCCTTCGGAAATTTTAATGACGGAGGTAATGCGCGTTCTTGAAGGTCCAATTGCCATGGTGCCTTGTGTAAGCTTAAACTTTTATGAAAAGTGTGATGACTGTCCTGATGAAGATTCGTGTAGTGTTAATAAACTGATGATACAAGTTAGAGATAGTACATTAGAAGTATTTAAGAATACAAGTTTAAAGGATTTGTCAGAGCGATAAACGTAGCCTAAGCTAATATATCAATAATGAAATTCATATTTTTTGCTGGAGTTCATTATAAAGTGTTAAAAAGCCGCATAGCGAAAAAAAACAAAAAAATATTTTGATAAAATATAAAAAGTATTAAATTTGCAAACCCTACTAAATCGATAGGATTAATATAATACTAAGTAAAATGATTGAGCAAGTGTTAACAAATTCAAATCAAAAAGAGAAAACCAGTTATAAAACAGATATTACAAAAGAGAAGCCTTTAAGAAGCGTTGTAAAGTCTATTAGTTGGAGAATTATAGGAACTTTAGATACTATTCTTATTTCTTGGATAATAACAGGTCACTTAACCTTAGCTTTTAAAATTGGTTCCATAGAGTTAGTTACAAAAATGGTATTGTACTTTTTTCACGAACGCATTTGGAATTCTATTAAATGGGGAAAATAATATAGAGTATGATTACACAAGAAGTTATAAACGAATTAAACACGCTTTTGAAGGACGCTAAGCCATCTGAAATCATTCAGAAGGCTTTTGAGCTTAATAAAGAAGCGGTAGTAACAACTAATTTCAGACCTTACGAGGCAGCAATATTACATGCGGTGTCTTCAATAGAAGCCACAATTCCAGTGGTTTGGTGCGATACAGGTTACAATACCCCTCAAACTTATAAGCATGCCGAGAAGGTAATAAATGATTTGAACCTAAACGTATTCTTATATGTCCCAAAACAAACAACAGCACATCGTGATGTGGTTATGGGAATACCTACTGTAGATGCTCCAGAACATGCTTTGTTTACAGAACAAGTGAAGTTGGAGCCTTTTAAGCGTGCCATGGAAGAGCACAAGCCAAAAGTGTGGTTTACGAATTTACGTCAAGGTCAAACCGCATTTAGAGACAGTATTGGTATTTTTAGTGTTAGTAAAGATGGTGTTTTAAAGGTGAGTCCGTTTTATTATTGGACGGATGCAGAATTAGATAAATACCTAGAAGAAAATAACTTGCCAAACGAATTTAAATATTTCGACCCAACAAAAGCATTAGAGAATAGAGAGTGTGGTTTACATGGTTAATTAGGGTTGAACTAAAAAGTATAAAAAAAGAAGGTCACAGCACAGATAGTATTCGTGACTAACAAAAATAAGATTATGAAGAAAGACACATCAAATATTAATTCACTAGAAAACGAAGCAATTTACATTATTAGAGAAGTTGCTGCGCAGTTTGAAAAACCTGTGTTATTGTTTTCTGGAGGTAAAGATTCTATCACATTAGTACGTTTAGCGGTAAAAGCATTTTACCCTGCTAAAATTCCATTTCCATTAATGCATATTGATACCGGACATAATTTTCCTGAGACTATTGAATTCCGCGACCGTTTGGTTAAAGAATTAGGTTTGGAATTAATTGTTAGAAACGTGCAAGATTCTATTGATGCAGGTAAAGTTAAAGAAGAATCAGGAAGATATGCGAGTAGAAACCAACTTCAAACCACTACGCTTTTAGATGCTATTGAAGAATTTAAATTTGATGCTTGTATAGGTGGTGCACGTCGTGATGAGGAAAAGGCCAGAGCAAAAGAACGTATATTTTCTGTGCGTGATGATTTTGGGCAATGGGATGAAAAAAACCAACGTCCAGAGTTGTTTGATATGTTGAATGGTCAAATTAATTTAGGTCAAAATGTACGGGTGTTCCCAATTTCAAACTGGACAGAATTAGATGTTTGGTCTTATATTGAAAAAGAAAATATTGAAATCCCATCGATTTATTTTGCTCATAAACGTAAAATATTTTTAAGAGATGGCATGATTTGGTCTGCAGAAGATGATGTTGTTTATAGAGATGAAAGTGAAGAGGTAATTGAAAAGATGGTACGTTTTAGAACCGTTGGGGATATGAGTTGTACAGCAGCTGTATTGTCTGAAGCTTCCACAATTTCTAAAGTGGTTGAAGAAATTAGAGATTCAACTATTTCAGAACGTGGTGCTCGAATAGATGATAAACGTTCGGAAGCAGCCATGGAAAAACGTAAACAACAAGGTTACTTTTAGGTTATTGAAAGTAAGTTCTGGACCAATATAAATAAGATAAAGTCAGATTGCTTAACGCGCAGGCGTAAAGCATAAAGCATAAAAATAAAATGGAAGTATTAAAAATTGCAACAGCAGGAAGTGTAGATGATGGAAAAAGTACCCTAATAGGGCGCATACTTTATGATACAAAGTCATTAACTACCGATAAATTAGAGGCTATAGAAAAAACAAGTAAACAAAAAGGTTATGATTACTTAGATTTTTCGTTGGCTACTGATGGATTAGTGGCAGAAAGAGAACAAGGAATCACCATTGATGTGGCACACATTTATTTTTCAACAGCCAAAAAAAGTTACATTATCGCAGATACACCTGGCCACGTAGAGTATACACGTAACATGGTTACAGGTGCTTCAACATCACAAGCATCTATCATCTTAATTGATGCAAGAAAAGGGGTGATTGAGCAAACAAACCGTCACTTCTTCATCAATAATTTGTTAAGAATTAAAGATGTGGTTGTTGCTATTAATAAAATGGATTTGGTTGATTACTCTGAAGAGGTTTACAACAAAATTAAAGCAGATTTCTCCGAGTTAATGAGTAAGAGAGATTACCAAGACCAAAAAATTACATTCATCCCAGTAAGTGCTTTAAAGGGAGATAATGTTGTTAATAAATCTGATAAAATGCCTTGGTATAAAGGAGATGCTTTATTGGAACATTTAGAGGAATTAGATAAAAAAGATATATTTAATGTAGGTACCCCACGTTTTCCTGTACAATACGTTATTCGTCCTAAAACAGAAGATTTTCATGATTTTAGAGGTTATGCGGGTAAAGTATATGGAGGAGAATTAAGTGTTGGAGATAATATTTTGGTATTACCATCAAAAACAAGATCGAAAATTAAAGACATCTATTTCTACGATGAAAAATATCAAACGGCTTCAAGACGTTCATCTGTAACTATCACTTTAGAAAACGATATTAATGTTAGTAGAGGCGATATGATTGTTAAAGAAGGCGATTTACCAACTATCGATAAACAATTTACGGCCAATATTTGCTGGATGGATTCTACGCCATTAGAAGCTGGTTCAAAATATGTGTTACAACATGGCGTGAATAAAGTTTTGGCAAGAGTAGAATCTATCAATCATAAAATAAATCCAGATTATTCCGGAATAGAAAAGAATGTTAAAGGTTTAGAAGTGAATGATATTGCATCGGTTACTTTTAAATTTAACAAACCATTGTTTTTCGATCAATTTAAAAACCACAGAACTAACGGGTCTTTTATTTTAATTGATACTCAAAATAACCATACTGTAGGAGCCGGTTTTATCCAGTAAAGAAGTATAAAGTTAAAAAGTTTGAAAGTGAAAAGTTGATAAGCTAACTACTTTTCAACTTTAAGACTTTCAACATTCAAACAAAAAAGAAAATGCAAACTTTTAGAACAGAAATAGAGAATCCAGTTGTTGCAAATGAAATTTTAGAGTTATCTAAAAAGATTGAGTTATTCAATACCGGCAAAATTGATGAAGAAAAATTTAGAAGTCTTCGTTTAGCACGTGGTATTTACGGTCAGCGTCAAGAAGGGGTGCAAATGATTCGTATTAAACTGCCTTACGGAAAAGTGAAAAGTAATCAGTTGCGAAGAATTTCAGATGTTTCTGATGAGTATTCTCGTGGCCGTTTGCACATAACTACACGTCAAGATATTCAAATTCATTACGTGGATTTGAACAGAACCCCTGAGCTTTGGGCCGAATTAGATAAAGATGCAATTACCTTAAGAGAGGCTTGCGGAAATACAGTTCGTAACGTAACGGCTTCAGAATTGGCAGGTATAGATCCAAACGAACCTTTTGATGTGTCGCCTTATGCTGATGCTTTATTTCGTTTCTTCTTAAGAAACCCTATCTGTCAAGAAATGGGACGTAAGTTTAAAGTATCTTTTTCATCTTCTGATGAAGATACAGGACTTTCATACATGCACGATTTAGGTTTTATCGCTAAAATTGAAAATGGAATTCGTGGTTTTAAGGTTATGATTGGTGGTGGCTTGGGCTCACAACCGCGTCATGCAGACGAACTTTATAACTTCCTGCCTTCAGATAAAATCATTCCTTTAATGGAGGGTGTTGTTCGTGTTTTTGATCGTTATGGCGAGCGTAAAAGTCGTGCTAAAGCCAGAATGAAATTCTTAATAAAAGACATTGGTTTAGAGGCTTTTAAAGAATTGGTTGAAGGTGAGCAAAAAGCAATCGAGTTTAAAACAGTAGCTATTGATGCCGATGCCTATGTAGCTTCAAAACCAGTTTCGGTTGAAGCGCCAAACGTAGAAATTAAAGATGAAGCGGCATTTAATTTGTGGAAATCTACAAACTTGATTCCTCAAAAACAAGCAGGCTATGTTGCTATTGGTATCAAAGTACTTTTAGGCGATTTTTACACAGATAAAGCACGTTTGCTAGCCGATTTAGTTGAAAAACATGCTGCAGGCGAAATTCGTCTGTCGTTACGCCAAAATATAGTAATTCCTTTTGTAAAGGAAGATTTAGTGCCTTTTTTCTATACTGAATTAGAAAAATTAGGTTTTGTTGAAGCTGGTTATAACAAAGCAGTTGATATAACAGCATGTCCTGGAACCGATACTTGTAATTTGGGTATTGCAAGTAGTACAGGTATCGCCGATGAGTTGGAGCGTGTTATAAAAGCGGAATATCCACAATATTTAAAAAACGACGATGTTGTTATAAAAATTAGTGGTTGTATGAATGCTTGCGGACAACACAATATGGCCAACATCGGATTTCAAGGGATGTCCGTTCGTACACCAGATAAATTGGTGGCTCCGGCATTACAAGTTTTATTAGGTGGTGGTAATTTAGGAGATGGTACAGGTTTATTTGCCGATAAAGTAGTAAAAGTACCAAGTAAAAGAGGACCAGAAGCATTACGTAGAATTTTAAATGATTTTGAAGCTAATGCCAATGGTAAAAAGTTTGTTGACTATTATAAAGTTACGGGAGAACGTTATTACTATGATTTATTAAACGATTTACAAGATGTTTCAAATTTAACTCAAGACGATTTTATAGATTGGGGAACAGAACAGAAATATGAAAAAGAAATTGGAATTGGTGAATGTGCAGGTGTGGTTATCGATTTAATTGCAACTTTGTTTTTAGAAAGTGAAGAAAAAATTGAAAATGCACAACAAGCTTTTAACGACAAAGTATATTCAAGTGCCATTTATCATGCCTATAGTTCTTTAGTAAACTCGGCAAAAGCAATGTTATTGGCTGAAAACAAAAGCACCAATACACATGCAGGAATCGTTAGTCAATTTGATGAGTTCTTTATTGAAAGTGGAAAACTAGATCTAGGGACTTCTTTTTCAGATTTAATTTATCAAATTAATAAGAACGCACCAACAGAGGCATTTGCAAAGGAATATATAAATAGTGCTAACCAATTTTTAGAAAAAGTAAAAGCCTTTAGAACAGCAGATACAAAGCTTTAATTTAAGGCGATTTAAATAATTAGAATGAGTTTGATAAACCCAAAATTAACAGTTGTAGGCGCAGGTCCGGGAGATGTCGATTTAATTACACTTAAAGGAATTAAAGCGATTGAATCTGCAGACGTGATTTTATACGATGCGCTTATAAATGAAGAACTTCTTAAATATGCTGCGCATGATGCAGAGCTTATTTTTGTGGGGAAACGTAAAGGGTGTTATGCATATCAGCAGGAACAGATTAACGAACTCATTGTAACAAAAGCTAAGGAAAAAGGACATGTAGTACGTTTAAAAGGTGGCGATCCATTTATTTTTGGAAGAGGTGCTGAAGAGATTGATTATGTTAGGCAGTTTGGTTTAGAAACCTTTGTGGTGCCTGGAATTTCATCTTCCATAGCTGTGCCTGCCTATCAAGGCATTCCGCTTACAAAACGTGGGGCTTCAGAAAGTTTTTGGGTTATAACAGGAACTACTAAAGCGCATAAATTATCGGGTGATGTAGCTATCGCAGCAAAATCAACTGCAACAGTGGTAATTTTAATGGGTATGGCAAAATTGGAAGAAATTGTTCAGATTTTTTCCGATGAAAATAAGCAAGATACGCCGATAGCTATCATCCAAGAAGGTACCACTGAAAATGAAAAATTTGGTTTTGGCACCATCAGCACCATTATAAAAGTGGTTGAAGAAAAGCAATTAGCAAACCCATCCATTATTGTAATTGGTGATGTTGTTAAGGAACGTGTTCAACTTTCATCAATTTATAAAGAAGTTGTAAATAATTCATGAAGAAGGAACTTATAAATGCAGGAGAATCAAGTGAGCAAGTTTCCCTAATGGGTAATGTAGGTGCTGAACGAAATAATTTATACCCAATATTTTTAAAACTTAGTAGCCTGAATGTACTTATTGTTGGTGGCGGAAATGTAGCAGAAGAAAAACTAACATTTTTATTAAAGTCAAGTCCCGATGCTAAAGTAACTATGGTGGCGCCTATGTTTAGAGAAGGCACAATCGAATTAGCAAAGAAAGGCAATGTTAAATTAATTAAGCGTCGTTATAATAAAAAATATTTAAAAGGTAAGCATATCGTGATAGCAACTACCGATGTGCCAACCGTAAATGTAAAAGTGCACAAGCATTGCCGTAAGCGTAGCATTTTGGTTAATGTTGCTGATAATCCTCCTTATTGTGATTTTTATATGGGTGGAATAGTTACAAAAGGTAATGTGAAGGTGGCAATTTCGACTAACGGAAAGTCGCCAACAACAGCCAAACGTTTACGTCAGTTTTTTGAGGATGTTATTCCAGAAAATGTAGATGATTTGGTAAAGAATTTAAATGAATATAGAAAAACAATAAAAGGTGATTTTGAACAAAAAGTGGAAACACTTAACGAATTTACCAAAGGATTAATTGAAAAAAAATAGAGTAAAAGAATCTTAAAATGATTAAAACAGATATACTTATTATAGGGGCAGGTCCTACAGGATTATTTACAGTTTTTGAAGCAGGATTGTTAAAATTAAAATGCCATTTAATTGATGCGTTGCCACAACCAGGGGGGCAATGTTCAGAAATTTATCCTAAAAAACCTATTTATGATATACCAGGGTTTCCAGAAATTTTAGCTGGCGATTTAACTAAAAACTTGCTAGAACAAGGTAAACAGTTTGAGCCAGGCTTTACTTTAGGTGAACGTGCAGAAACTATTGATAAATTAGAAGATGGTACTTTTATTGTTACGACTAACAAAGGAACAAAACACCATGCGCCTGTGGTTGCCATAGCCGGTGGTTTAGGCTCTTTTGAACCTAGAAAACCAGGGTTGGATAATTTGGATATTTACGAAGATAACGGTCTGGAATACTTTATTAAAGATCCAGAAGTTTACAGAAATAAACGTGTTGTGATTTCTGGGGGTGGTGATTCGGCATTAGATTGGAGTATCTTTTTAGCTGATGTAGCTTCAGAAGTAACACTAATTCATAGAAGAAACGAATTTAGAGGGGCTTTAGATTCTGTTGAAAAAGTAGGGGAATTAAAGGAAGCTGGAAAAATCAATTTAATCACCCCTGCTGAAGTTACCGAACTTCATGGTGATGGAAAAATTGAAGCCTTAACCGTAAATGTTGATGGGGAAGAAAAACGAATTGAAACGGACCATTTTATTCCACTTTTTGGGTTGTCACCAAAATTAGGTCCTATAGCCAATTGGGGATTAGAAATTGAGAAGAATGCGATTAAAGTAGATAATACTTTAAACTATCAAACAAACATACCTGGTATTTTTGCAATCGGTGATGTGAATACCTATCCTGAAAAATTAAAATTAATTCTTTGCGGGTTCCATGAAGCTACTTTAATGTGTCAGGCAGCATACAGAATTATTAATCCAGGAAAAAGATATGTGTTAAAATACACAACAGTAAGTGGAATTGATGGGTTTGATGGGTCGCGTAAGGAAGCACCAAAAGCAGTTGTTCAGTCCATTCAATAATAAGTTCTTTAAAAGTCTTGTTTTATTGTTGTAAATTTCAAGCTCGAAGAGCGACAATTAACAGGTAATTAAATGTATTTGATATGGATCCATGCCAAGAATTAAATGATAAATTAATTCAAAAAAAATATAACGTCCGTTTAAAAGATGTAGTTAAGACTTTTACAAAACGTTTGTTTTATTATATTTTTGATGAACATGAAAATGAACTTCAGGCTTTAAAGAAAACCTTTTTAGATATCACAAGTAATTTAAATATTGATGGAGGTGAAGCTATTTGGAATGAATTTCAAAGTAAATTTTCTTCTATCAGAACTAAATTAGATTTAGATGCTGTTGCGGTTGTTAATTTCGATCCAGCTACTAAAACCTTAGAGGAAGTTTATTTAGCTTGTCCGGGTTTTTATGCCATCTCAATTTATCGTTTAAGTCATGAGTTATATGTGCAAAATGTACCTATCATTCCTAGAATGATGAGTGAATATGTTCATGGCATAACAGGTATTGATATTCATCCAGGTGCAACCATTGGTGAATCCTTCTTTGTGGATCATGGAACCGGAATTGTTATTGGCGAAACTTCTGTTATTAAAAATAATGTTAAAATTTTTCAAGGTGTTACTTTAGGTGGAATTCAAGTGAAAAAAAGCATGGAATCTATCAAACGTCATCCAACAATTGAAGATAACGTAACCATTTATGCCAATGCTACAATTTTAGGTGGTGATATTTCTATTGGAGCCAATAGCACTATTGGAGCAAATGTTTGGATTACCGAATCCGTTCCAGAAAATTCATTAGTAACATATCAAACTGAAATAAAAATCAGACATAAAAAGAATGGCACCCATTAAAGGTATTTTAAATAGAATTGGAAACACTCCGCTTGTTGAAGTAAGTCATTTGATTTCAAAAAAGGGCGTAAAACTGTATTTAAAACTAGAAGGCGATAACCCAGGAGGAAGTGTAAAAGACCGTGCTGCCTTTAATATGATTAATGAAGCTTTAAAGCGAGGAGACATAAAAAAAGGTGGTTATTTAGTAGAAGCTACCAGCGGGAATACCGGTATTGCGTTAGCATTTATTGCGAATTTATTTGGTTTGAATATGGTGTT
This sequence comes from Mariniflexile sp., assembly GCF_041583155.1. GTDB lineage: Bacteria > Bacteroidota > Bacteroidia > Flavobacteriales > Flavobacteriaceae > Mariniflexile. The sequence continues at coordinate 97,463 of NZ_JBFHGK010000001.1, read as the reverse complement.
AATAATGCCTGAAAACTCAACAGAGGAACGAGTTAAAACCATGCGTGCTTACGGTGCTGAAGTGATACTAACCCCAGCTGATGCGGGAATTGAAGGTTCTAGAGATTTAGCATTTCAATTAAGAGATGAAAAAGGATATACGCTTTTGAATCAATTTGAAAACGACGATAACTGGAAAGCACATTATAAAACTACAGGTCCAGAAATTTGGAAGGATACCGAGGGTCAAGTAACACATTTTGTTTCTGCCATGGGTACTACAGGAACTATAATGGGTGTTTCAACTTATTTAAAGGAGAAAAATAAAAATATCACTATTGTTGGAGCACAACCAGAAGATGGCGCTAAAATTCCTGGGATTAGAAAATGGTCGCCCGATTATGTGCCAAAGTTTTTTAATCGGTCTAAAGTTGATGTGGTGGTTGATGTTAGCGAACAAGATGCTAAGGCTACAACGCAGCGATTAGCCAAAGAAGAAGGCGTGTTCGCAGGAATGAGTAGTGGGGGCTCCGTGTATTGCGCTTTAAAAATAGCGGAAACAATTGAGGAAGGTATTATTGTGGCAATTATTTGTGACAGAGGCGACCGCTATTTATCTTCAACATTATTTGAATAAAACATAATTCAAACCTAACCATTCTCACAAACAAATTAAATAGGATAACAAAAATATAGTTAGTATTTTTGCAAACTAGTTCATAAACGTATTAATAGTGTTATCAAGAAAGGTAGAGGGACTAGACCCGTTGAAGCCTTGGCAACCTCCCAAAATCTTGGGAAAGGTGCTACGTTCTACTAATATTTCAAGGAATATTAGAAAGATAACGAAAAGTGTTTCTTTTACTTTTCTTGATGACATACAGATATAAATTATCAAAAATGTCAAACATACAACAAGCTTTACAAGATCGTATTTTAGTGCTGGATGGTGCTATGGGGACTATGCTTCAACGTTATAAATTTACAGAAGAGGACTTTCGTGGTGAGCGCTTTAAAGATTATCCAATACCATTACAGGGTAATAACGATTTACTATCTATAACGCAACCAGAAGCTATAAAAACCATTCATGCCAAGTATTTTGAAGCTGGCGCAGACATTGTTGAAACCAATACATTTTCTGGTACAACCATCGCTATGGCCGATTATCAAATGGAAGATTTGGTGTATGAACTAAATTTCCAATCTGCAAAAATAGCAAAGGAAGTAGCTGATGAATTTACAAAACGTGAACCAAACAAACCACGTTTTGTAGCGGGTTCTATTGGGCCAACAAACCGAACAGCTAGTATGTCGCCAGATGTTAATGATCCAGGTTATAGAGCTGTAACCTTTGACGAATTACGAATTGCTTACAAACAACAAGTAGAAGCCTTGTTAGATGGTGGTGCTGATTTATTGTTAGTGGAAACCGTATTTGATACCTTAAATGCAAAAGCGGCATTATTCGCAATTGAAGAAGTTAAAGACGCTCGAAATATCGATGTGCCAATTATGTTAAGCGGAACTATTACTGATGCTTCAGGCAGAACATTGTCAGGGCAAACAGCCGAAGCCTTTTTAATATCTGTGTCTCATATTCCATTGTTATCTGTTGGGTTTAACTGTGCATTAGGTGCTAATTTATTGCAACCACATTTAGAAGCAATTGCCAATAAAACAGATTTTGCTATTTCAGCACATCCCAATGCTGGTTTACCTAATGCTTTTGGTGAGTACGACGAATCTCCAGAAGAAATGGGAGAACAGATTGAAGAATATTTAAAGAAAAATTTAATTAATATTATTGGCGGATGTTGTGGAACAACACCAGAGCATATTAAAATTATCGCAAATATTGCCGCAAAATACAAACCACGTACTGCTGCCGCTTTGAGCGCAGTGTAAGGTACACGTTAAGAGTTATGAAAATTAAGCAAACTAAATATATGAAATTGTCTGGTTTAGAACCTTTGGTTTTAAACGAAAACAGCAACTTTATAAATGTTGGAGAACGTACAAATGTAGCCGGTTCTAGAATGTTTCTTCGTCTTATAAAAGAGGAAAAATTTGATGAAGCCTTAGCAGTTGCTCGTCATCAGGTTGATGGTGGTGCCCAAATTATTGATATAAATATGGACGACGGATTGATAGATGGTAAAGAATCTATGGTTCGTTTTTTAAACCTTATTGCTGCCGAACCCGATATTGCTCGTGTGCCTATCATGATTGATAGTTCTAAATGGGAAATTATTGAAGCTGGACTTCAGGTGGTTCAAGGGAAATCGGTTGTAAACTCTATTTCCTTAAAAGAAGGTGAAGAAAAATTTATTTGGGAGGCAAAACAAATTAAACGTTACGGTGCAGCTGTTATTGTCATGGCTTTTGATGAGGTCGGGCAAGCCGATAATTATGAACGAAGAATAGAAATAGCAAAACGATCGTATGATATTTTAGTGAATAAAGTAGGTTTTCCTTCTGAAGATATTATTTTCGATTTAAATATATTTCCAGTTGCTACTGGCATGGAGGAACACCGCAGAAATGCCATCGATTTTATTGAAGCTACGCGTTGGGTACGTGAAAACTTGACAAATGTAAGCGTTAGTGGTGGTGTAAGTAACGTGTCGTTTTCATTTAGAGGAAACGATGGCGTGCGTGAAGCTATGCATTCGGTGTTTTTATATTACGCCATTCAAGCAGGAATGAATATGGGTATCGTAAATCCAGCACTTTTAGAAATATATGACGATATACCTAAAGATTTATTAGAACACGTTGAAGATGTAATTCTAGATAGGCGTGATGATGCCACAGAACGCTTATTAGAATTTGCTGAAACCGTTAAAGGCTCCAAAGTTGAAAAAGGTGTTGACTTATCGTGGAGAGAAAATCCTGTTCAAGATAGAATTACTCATGCTTTAGTAAAAGGAATTGATGCCTTTATTATTGAAGATGTAGAAGAAGCAAGATTACAAGCCGAAAAACCGATTGATGTTATTGAAGGTCACTTAATGATAGGAATGAACGTGGTAGGCGATTTATTTGGCGCAGGTAAAATGTTCTTGCCTCAAGTGGTAAAGTCTGCTCGCGTTATGAAAAAAGCCGTAGGGTATCTAAACCCATTTATTGAGGCTGAAAAAGGAGATTTACAAGAGCCCGTTGGTAAAGTGCTTATGGCAACTGTAAAGGGTGATGTGCATGATATCGGAAAAAATATTGTTAGCGTTGTATTAGCGTGTAATAACTATGCTATTGTAGATTTGGGTGTTATGGTTCCGCCAGAAAAAATTATTGAAACCGCCAAAAGGGAAAATGTTGATGCTATTGGTTTGTCTGGTTTAATTACACCGTCACTTGATGAAATGGTGTATTTAGCCAAAGAAATGGAGCGTCAAAATTTTACAGTGCCATTACTAATTGGTGGTGCAACCACCTCAAAAGCGCATACGGCTGTAAAAATTGATCCTCAATACAAAAACGCAGTAGTTCATGTTAATGATGCGTCGCGCGCTGTAACGGTTGTAGGTGATTTATTGAATAAAAAAACAAGTAATGAGTATGTTGCTAATTTAAAAAAGGATTATGATGAATTTCGCACCAAGTTTTTAAAGCGTGGTAAAGAAAAATCATATATTTCATTAATTGAAGCCAGAAAACGTAAGTTTAAAATTGATTGGGATACGTCTGAAATTGTAAAACCAAAAGAAATGGGTATTCAGATGTTGAAACAATTAAGTTTAAAGGAATTAGTGCCTTTTATAGATTGGAGTCCGTTTTTTAGAAGTTGGGATTTACACGGTAAATTTCCAGATATATTAACTGATGAATTGGTAGGTGAACAAGCAACAATCATGTATAACGAAGCACAAGTAATGATTGAAGAAATCATTGCCAAACAACTATTGAAACCAAGAGCTGTTTTCGGTTTGTTTGAGGCTAATGCTATAAATGATGATGATATTTCTATTCAGAAAAAAGGAAATGAAATAGTGAGGTTTAGAACCTTACGTCAGCAATTAAGTAAACGCGAAGGCATTCCAAACCTTGCTTTGGCCGATTTTATTGCTCCAAAAGAAACCGGTAAAATAGATTACATGGGAGCCTTTTGTGTTGCTATTTTTGGAGCACAAGAATTGGCTGATAGTTATAAGGCTAAAGAAGACGATTACAATGCGATAATGGCCCAAGCCATAGCCGATAGGTTTGCAGAGGCTTTAGCGGAATATCTCCACAAACAAGTAAGAACGAAACATTGGGGGTATGATGCAGGTGAATCGCTTTCTAACGATGATTTAATTAAAGAGAGTTATAAAGGCATTCGACCAGCACCAGGGTATCCTGCGTGTCCTGATCATTTAGAAAAGGAAACTATTTGGGAGTTGCTAGAAGTTGAAAAAATAATTGGTGTGAAATTAACCGAAAGCTTAGCCATGTGGCCCGCTGCAGCAGTTTCAGGATATTATTTTGCTAATCCGGAAGCGAAATACTTTGGTTTAGGTAAAATTACTGATGATCAAGTTACCGATTATGCGGTTAGAAAAGGTATTACTAAAGAGAAAGCTAGAAAGTGGTTGCATCCAACCATTGCTGATGAATAAGGTTTTCACGAATAGACACGCTTAAGCATCCAATAGATGCCTGAAATGTTTTAGCAATGACGAATTAATTGAAAAAAATGAAACCACAGTTTATAGAATTAACATTAGGTAGTTATATTATATCTCACGGTTATAATAGCAAAAACAAGGAAATGTTGGAGCCTATTCCTTCGGGAAATTTTTCGAAGAAAATAATTCCAGTTGATCGTATTAAATCGATTAGTGATAAATATATTTTAACCGATTATGTGGATGGAAGATGGATTTATTGGGAATATGAAGAAGACTATAATGCCGTTAAAAAGTTATTGCTTTAATTTGTAGTCGCATTTGCGTTAGGGATAGCAGCGGAAAGCCCGCAGCGAGGTACGAGCGAGGACTTGTAGCGTATAGCCCGACCCTTGGGTAACGCCCATAAAATATTTGAATTAAATTAAAATAAGATTTCTGTCTACGCAGGAAACAAGGAATGAAAGTAACAGACCATATAAAAAAGGCAAACGGAAAAACATTATTTTCTTTTGAAGTGATACCACCACAAAAAGGGAAAAACATTCAAGATTTATATAATAATATCGATCCGTTAATGGAGTTTAAACCACCGTTTATTGATGTAACAACTTCGAGAGAAGAATATGTTTATATTGATAAAGGTAACGGACTTTATGATAAACGCATAACTCGTCTTCGCCCAGGTACCGTTGGTATTTGTGCCTCTATAATGCATAAGTACAAGGTGGATGCCATTCCGCATTTGTTGTGTGGTGGTTTTACTAAAGAAGAAACCGAGTATGTATTGGTGGATTGTCATTACTTAGGTATTGATAATGTGGTGGCATTGCGTGGCGATTCTAGAAAGGATGAACCTTATTTTACACCAACTGTTGGTGGAAATGCCTATGCAAGCGAACTAGTGCAGCAAATTACAAACTTAAATAATGGAAAGTATTTGCATGATGATATAGAGGTTGAACATAACTATGACTTTTGTATTGGTGTTGCAGGTTATCCAGAAAAACACATGGAGGCACCTTCGTTTAATACTGATTTAAAACGTTTGAAAGAAAAGGTAGATGCTGGTGCGGATTATGTGGTGACCCAAATGTTTTTTGATAATAAGAAGTACTTTGATTTTGTTGAAAAGGCTAGAGCAATAGGTATTACAGTGCCTATAATTCCAGGTATAAAACCAATTGCTGTAAAGCGTCATTTGCAAATTTTACCTCAGGTATTTAAAATAGATTTACCAGAAGAACTTATTGAAGCGGTTGAAGCTTGTAAAGATAACAAGGCTGTAAGACAAGTGGGTATTGAATTTGCTATTCAACAGTCTAAAGAATTAAAAGCAGCCGGTGTACCATTTTTACATTATTACTCCATGGGAAAAAGTGATAATATAAAAGCAATAGCATCTGAATTATTTTAAATAAATAGATGCGTTTTGCTCAGCAGGACATTTGTTAATGAAGTCAATTTTTACTTGCTTTTTTTTAGTCTTAACCTGGTTGAGTTCTTCACAGGATAAACGAAACACATCATATTTTGATGTTAACTATTTTAAGGGAAATATAGCGTTACATAATAATGATATTCTACATTTAATACAAGGGCATCCAGAAGGTGTTATTATAGGCTGGAATAAAAAAACATATGGTTTTAACGATTGGGAACAACGCTATAATTATCCCGATTTCGGTATCTCTTTTGCTTATCAAAACTTAAAAAATGATGTTTTAGGGAATAATGCCTCGTTATATGCGCACTATAATTTCTATTTTCTGAATCGGAATTTAATGTTCAGAATCGCACAAGGTATTGGATATGCTCCAAACCCTTACGATAAGGAGACCAACTCTCGGAATATAGCCTTCGGTACACATCTATTAAGCAGTACCATGATGATGCTTAATTACAAAAAAGAACGCATTATAGATAAGTTTGGTTTACAAGCTGGTTTTTCATTAATTCATTATTCAAATGCTAATGTGAAAGCACCAAATGCGAGTGTGAATACTATCGCTTTTAATTTAGGGGTGACTTATAATCTAGATGATGAAGAACCAGAATATATTACCACGATAGCAGATAGAGGAACTGAAAAATTTACACAACCAATAAAATACAATGTCGTTTTAAGAGGCGGCTTTAACGAAAGTGATGTAGTTGGAAGCGGTACTTATCCATTTTATATAGTCTCGGCTTATGCAGATAAACGCATTAATGTTAAAAGTGCATTGCAGATAGGAACTGATGTGTTTTTTTCAAAGTTTTTAGAGGAACTTATTTACTATCAAAGCGTTTCGTTTCCTGAAAATAATGTTTCAGGTGATGAAGATTATAAGCGGGTTGGTGTTTTTGTAGGACATGAATTATTCTTAAACAGAACCTCGCTTGAAACACAATTAGGTTATTATGTGTATTATCCGTTTGATTTTGAAGGACAAATGTATTCTAGAATAGGCTTAAAGCGTTACATTAATAATAAATGGTTTGGTGCTTTAACTTTAAAAACACACGCAGCTAAAGCGGAGGCGGTAGAGTTTGGTATTGGGGTAAGATTATAATATGAAAAAACTAATTTACATTATTACAATTCTTTTACTTATTTCTTGTAACAGCGAAAATGCTGGTGATTGTTTTCAAACAACAGGGTCAATTGTTCAACAAGAAATTAGTGTTTCTGCGTTTGATAAAATTTTAGTTAATAGGGATGTTGAGTTAATTATTAAAGAAGGAAACGAGCAAAAAATTATTGTTGAGACTGGGACAAATTTATTTAACGAGGTAGAAGTTGTTGTTATTGATAAAAAACTTATTCTTACAGATAATAATACTTGTAATTTAATTAGAGATTACGGTGTTACTAAGGTGTATGTTACATCGCCAAACATAATAGAAATTAGAAGTTCTACACAGTATGAAGTGCGTTCTGATGGGGTGCTAACCTACCCAAATTTAACTATTTTGGCAGAAGATTATTTTATGCCAGAATCTTTTACAAGTGGAAACTTTAGCTTAGAAATTGACAATAATAGTTTTTCTGTAGAATTCAATAATTTATCCAATTGCTTTGTTTCAGGCAAAACAAATAACTTAAATATTTCATTTGCTTCTGGTACTTCACGTTTTGAAGGTGCATCATTAATAGCTCAAAATGTAACTATTTGGAATAGAAGTTCCAATGATATGATTGTGAATCCGCAACAGTCTATTACTGGAAGAATTTCGGGAACAGGCAATGTTATTGTCGTATCCAATCCACCAGTAATAGAAGTTGAGGAAATTTATAAAGGGAAATTAATTTTTAATTAAATTCACTGCTTGTTTAGCAATTTCCAATTCTTCATTAGTTGGAATTACTAAAATTTTAGTTTTTGAATCTTCTTTATTGATTGTTCGGATAACTCTTATGTCTGAATTATTTTTTTCAGTATCTAAATTGATTCCTAAAAACTCTAAGTCTTCACAAATTAGACCACGCATGTATTTTGAGTTTTCTCCAATACCAGCTGTAAATACAATAGCATCCAATCCGTTTAATATAGCAGCATAACTACCAATGTATTTTCTAATACGGTACGCATTCATTTGTAAGGCTAAAATACAGTCTTTATTGCCTTTTGCAGCCATACTTTCAATATCTCTCAAATCGCTATAACCTGTTAGTCCAAGCATACCACTTTTTTTGTTTAAAAGGGTGTTTATGTCTTTTAAGTTATATCCTAATTTGTCTTTTAAATAAAAAATGATAGCAGGGTCAACATCACCAGAGCGTGTTCCCATAATTAATCCACTAACAGGAGAGAAACCTAAGGAGTGATCGATGCTTTTTCCATCTTTAACAGCAGTTACACTACAACCATTTCCTAAGTGAACGGTTATGATTTTAGATTCTTTTTTACCTAAAAATTCAATAGCTTTTTCTGAAACGTATTTGTGACTTGTTCCGTGGAAGCCATATAAACGTATGTGGTGCTCCGTTAAAAACTCATTTGGTATAGCATATTTATAAGCTACTTCAGGGATGGATTGATGAAACGCTGTATCAAAAACGGCAACTTGTTTTGCAGTTGGGAAAATTGATTCGGCTACCAGTATACCTTCTAAATTAGCAGGGTTGTGTAAAGGTGCTAAAGATGATAATTCTTTAATTTTATCTTTAACATCTTCAGTTATTTCAGTTGTGTCACTAAAATAAACACCACCATGAACAACCCTATGGCCAACAATAGCTATGTCTTCCGGTGATTTTATCACACCTATAGCATCATCTAACAGGTGTTTTGCAACTAATTTTAAACCAGCTTTATGGTTTAAAATTGGAGATTCAGTTTCAACAGTGTTTTTGTCTGTTTTATATTTAAAAATAGCATCGTTTGATCCAATACGCTCTATAATACCAGAACAAAGAATAGTTTCTTCTGGCATTGAAAATAATTGAAATTTTAAGGATGAACTCCCAGAGTTTAATATTAATACTTGCATGTTTTTATATTTCTTGTGCTTGAATTGCGGTTATAATTACTGTACTGTAAATATCGTCTGCTGTACAGCCTCTACTTAAGTCGTTAACGGGTTTGTTTAATCCTTGTAAAATAGGGCCAATAGCTAAAGCGCCAGTTTCTCTTTGTACCGCTTTATACGTGTTATTTCCAGTATTTAAATCTGGGAAAATAAGTACACTTGCACGTCCTGCAACTTCAGAATTAGGAAGTTTACTTTGACCAATTCGTAAATCTACCGCAGCGTCATATTGAATTGGACCTTCAATTTTTAATGTTGGTTCTTGTGTGTTTACCATTACAGTAGCTTCTCTTACTTTTTCAACATCAGCACCTTTTCCTGAGGCACCAGACGAGTAAGATAACATGGCTACTTTTGGTTCAATTCCAAATTCTTTTGCTGTTTGTGCAGATGAAATAGCAATTTCGGCTAATTCTTTAGCATTTGGATTTGGGTTTATAGCACAATCGCCAAATACAGATACACGATCTTCTAAACACATGAAGAATACTGACGATACAATATTTACTCCTGGTTTGGTTTTTATAAATTGTAACGCAGGAAGTAGGGTGTGTTGTGTTGTGTTTACTGCTCCAGAAACCATACCATCTGCATGACCTTTGTAAATCATCATGGTTCCATAATATGACACATCAGCCATGGCATCTCTAGCCATTTCCATGTTCACATTTTTATGTTTTCTTAACTCATATAATGTGTTAACATAATCTTCAAAATGAGGTGATGTTTTTGGGTGTACAATGTTTATGTCGTTAATATCTAAGGCAATATCATACCTTTCAATACGTTCCTTAATTTTTTCAACTTCACCAATTAATGTCAATTCAACAACTTGTGCGTTTATTAATCTTGCTGCAGCTTGTAACACACGTTCGTCATATCCTTCTGGTAAAACAATGTGTTTTTTATTTTTAAGTGCACGTTGTAATAAATTGTATTGGAACATTCTTGGAGTAAAAATGTCTGATTGAAATGTAATTAATTGATCAGCTAATTTATCTGAGTTTACATTTAAGTCGAAGGTAGCGATAGATGTTTCAATCTTATCGATATTCTCAGCGTATATTTTAGATTTAATATTACCAATACTGTTGGTTACTGAATAGGTGCCACCTTTTACACTTATAATAGGAACAACGCTTGAAAGACCTTCAATTAATTTTAATATTGGTTCTTCAGGAATTAATCCTCCTGTTAAAACGATACCCGAAACTTTAGGATAATTTTTTGAAATATTAGCTTGTAAAGCACCTAAAATGATGTCTGCTCTATCTCCAGGGGTAATAACTAAAGCATTTTCTTTTAAGTGTGTAAGATAGTTTCTTAGTTGCATGGCTCCAACACTAAAACTATCAATTAGATTGTTTTGCATGTCTTTTCCAAAGAGTACTTTTCCGTCTAGGGATTTAATTACTTCTTTGATTGTAGGACTCGATAAGCTATGAATTTTTGGTATTACAGAGATATCCGTATTATTGTTAATACGCTCTTGTAATAATTTTTTCAATGTTCCCGTGTCTTTAGGCTCAACTTTATTAGTCATTATAGATAACACATCTACATCACTTCTAAAAGTATCGTAAGCTATTTGAACACTGTCTACAATTTCCTTATGATCTTTTTTGTCTCCCTGCATAACAATGATAACAGGTAAGCTAAGGTTTTTAGATATTAGAATATTCAAATCTAATTCTATACTCGAGTTTTCATGCGAAAAATCGGTACCTTCAACTAAAACAAAATCGAATTGCTCTTCTAGATATTTGTATTTTCTAATTATTTCATCAATCACCTGGCCAGATTTACCCTGGTTATACAAATCAAACACTTCATTCCTTGTAAAGGCAAATGTTTTTTTATAATTGATGTCAATTTCAAAATGTGATAGAACGGTACTTATATGGTTATCCATTTCTCCCATTTCTAAATCTTCAATGACAGGTCTGAAATAACCTACCTTAGCTGTTTTGCCTAAAAGCATACGCATTAAACCTAAAACAACAACAGATTTTCCGCTGTTTGGTTCAATGGTAGCAACATAAATTCCTTTACTCATTTTAGTGTTTTTGAATTGTCGCAATCGTTATCGTTTTTAAAATTTTGATAACTATGCGTATTTTATATAATGTTACAATTTGATTGAAAGCCACAAAATTAGCATCTAAATATTTTAGTAAAGATGATATTCGTCATGTTTGCGCTACAAAATTAGTAACTTTTGTAAAGTCTTTGCAATTTATTTTAAGTAAAGGTGTGTTTTTTTTAATTTGAAGTTAAATCTCTGAAAAGGGTTTCTAAACTTGCGTTTTTTTGATTTAGCTGTAAAATCTTTAATTTGTTATCATGAGCAAAATCGAACACATGCGAGCGCATATCTTCGGAAGTTAAAAAAGTGATTTCGTAAACAAAATCGTAGGTGTTTACAACCTTTTCAACTTTAGGTAGTTTTAATAAAAAGGCATTTTCAACACGGTAATCAAACTCTACGATAACAGTTTGCTCTTTACTTTCGCGCAATTGATTTAGTTTTTTATCTGCGACAATCTCACCTTTGTTAATTATAATAACACGATCGCACATGGCTTCCACCTCCTGCATTATATGCGTAGAAAGAAAAACCGTTTTAGTTTTGCCTATAGTTTTTATAAGGTTTCGTATTTCTACCAATTGGTTTGGATCTAAACCGGTGGTAGGTTCATCAAGAATTAAAACGTCGGGATTATGTAACAAGGCATTAGCAAGTCCAACACGTTGGCGGTAACCTTTTGATAGTTGTCCGATTTTTTTATGAGCTTCTTCTGTTAGTCCTGTAAGTTCTATTACCTCCTGGATGCGTGTTTTATTAACCTTATAAATTTGTGCATTAAAAGCTAAATATTCTTTTGCATACATTTCTAAATACAGTGGGTTGTGTTCTGGTAAGTAACCAACACTTTGCTGTACTTTCTGTTTGTGGGTAGTTACATCATAGCCGTTCACTATGGCAACACCTTCATTAGCACTTAAATAAGTGGTTAAAATTTTCATCATAGTCGATTTTCCAGCACCATTCGGACCCAGAAACCCAACTATTTCTGGTTTATCAACCTTAAAAGAGATGTTATTCAATGCTTTTTGGTTTCCGTATAGTTTCGTAACCCCTTCAACGAGTATCGACATATTTAATAATTTTTAAACAAAAATAATGATTATCTAATGTAATGTGTGTTTTGCTGTAAAATATTTAAAACTTTAATCAAATATGAAAAAAAGATTTTATCATGCTTTTGTTTCTTAAAATATTATTTACTTTAGCAGCATAATTATGAAGACAACAGTAGGTTATACATATTTTAGCGGTTTTTATTTTTTCTTTAGCAGAAAAAACGAGGCGTTGTATGTGTAATTTATAAACATAAATTTTAATACTAAGTCTCGATGAAAATCGGGACTTTTTTTTGTATATGATTAAAACAGTAGCCATACAAGGTGTAAAAGGGTCCTTTCATCATATTGTTTCCCAGCAATATTTCGATAAGCCTGTTGATGCTATTGAATGTTCAACATTCGATCAGGTAGTCGATTCTTTAATTACAAAACAATGTGATGCCGCAATTATGGCTTTGGAGAATTCTATTGCGGGTTCTATCATTCCAAATTACGCTTTAATTAACAAATTTGGATTGCATATTGTAGGAGAGCATTATGTGGATATTCAGCATAATTTAATGGTACTTCCAAATCAGAATATAAAAGAAATAAAGGAAGTGTATTCGCATCCAATGGCATTATTGCAATGTATGGAGTTTTTTAAACTTCATCCTCATATAAAATTGGTAGAAGATAAAGATACAGCCGAAGTTGCACAGCGTATTCAAGAAAAGCAACTAAAAGGTGTTGGAGCAATTGCAAGTGTTATGGCAGCTGAGATTTTTGAGTTGGAAATTATAGCACATAGCATTCAAACTATAAAACACAACGAAACACGCTTTGTTATTGTTAAACGAGTAAACTCCGAAATACCGCAAAACGAAATAAACAAGGCTTCTGTAAGGTTTGAGGCAGATCATAAACGAGGTAGTTTAGCTGCTATTTTAAATGTAATGAGCGATTGTAAGTTGAATTTAACAAAAATTCAGTCCTTACCAATTATTGAAACACCATGGAAGTATGCCTTTTTTGTTGACGTTACGTTTGAAACCTACGAAGAGTTTAGAAAAGCCAAATCTATTATAGAAATTATGGCACAAGGATTTAAAGTATTAGGCGAATATAAAAACGCGAAAAAATGATTGAAGCAGCAAATAGACTAAACACCGTTGAAGAGTACTATTTCTCTAAAAAATTAAGAGAAGTAAATCTGCTTTTAGCTAATGGCAAGCCTATTATAAATTTAGGTATTGGTAGCCCAGATATGCAACCGCCACAAAAGGTTATTGATGCTCTAAATGAAGGATTCACAAATCCTAATGCTCATAAATACCAAAGTTACCAAGGTTTACCAGAATTAAGAGAAGCCATTGCAGGGTTTTATAAAGAACATTTTTCTGTGAGTTTAAGTCCATCCACCGAGATTTTACCATTAATGGGAAGTAAGGAAGGGATCATGCACATTTCAATGGCATACCTTAACGAAGGGGATGAAGTTTTAATACCAGATCCTGGATATCCAACCTATGAATCGGTTACCAAATTAGTAGGTGCAAAACCAGTTTTTTATGAATTGGATGAAGCTAACCATTGGCAACCAGATTTCGAAGCTCTAGGAAAATTGGATTTAACGAAGGTTAAAATAATGTGGGTAAACTATCCACACATGCCAACGGGTGCCCAACCAAGTAAATTTTTATTTGAAGAATTGGTGGCTTTTGGTAAAAAACATGATATTTTAATTGTAAACGATAACCCATATAGCTTCGTTTTAAATGAAGATCATCAAAGTATATTAGGTGTAAAAGGAGCAAAAGATGTTTGTTTAGAACTTAATTCACTTAGTAAAACGTTCAATATGGCAGGTTGGCGTGTTGGAATGGTTGTTGGAGACAGTAAACACATTAGTAATGTTTTAAAAGTAAAAAGTAATATGGATTCTGGAATGTTTTACGGCATTCAGAAAGGAGCTATTGAAGCTTTAAAATGTTCTAAAATGTGGTTTGTTACACTTAATAATGTTTATAAAGAACGACGTGATTTAGTTTGGCAATTAGCGGAAGCATTAAATTGTACTTATGATAAAAATGCCACAGGTTTATTTGTTTGGGCAAAATTACCACCGTTTGTAAAATCAGAAGAGTTCATAGATTTGGCATTAAAAAACAATCATTTGTTTATCACGCCAGGAACTATTTTTGGAAGTAAGGGCGAAGGTTACATTAGGTTTTCATTATGTGCTTCAACAGAAGTATTGGAAGAAGCTATAAGAAGAGTAAAATGAGTTTACAGGCAAGGTTTACTGCATGATAGGCAGAAAAACAATTGCAGTATAAAAGAGTAAAACAGAAATGAAAAATATATATATTATAGGGGTTGGGTTAATCGGTGGAAGTCTTGCTATTGATATTAAAAAGAAATATCCAGATGTGATAATTCATGGTATTAGTAGAAAAGAAACCACTCTAGATGAAGCTTTAGCACTTAATTTAATTGATAAAAAAGCTACGTTAGATGATCTAGAAAATGCCGATTTAGTAATTATTTCCATTCCTGTTGATGCTACGGTGAAATTATTACCGACAATTTTAGACAAAATACCAGACTCCGGTTTGGTGGTTGATGCCGGCTCTACGAAGGTTGATATTTGCAAAGTGGTAGAAAACCACCCAAAACGTAGAAACTTTTTAGCAATGCACCCAATTGCTGGGACCGAACATTCAGGACCAAGTGCAGCTATTCCTAATTTGTTTGTTGGTAAAACGAATATTATTTGTGAAGTAGAGAAAACAACATTCAAACTTCAGGAAAAAGCATTGGATTTGTTTAAATCTATTGGCATGCGTATTCGATATATGAATCCTGAGGCGCACGATAAGCACATTGCCTATGTATCGCATTTGTCGCATATTAGTTCGTTCATGTTAGGTAAAACCGTAATTAATAAAGAAAAAAACGAGCGCGATATTTTTGATATGGCCGGAAGTGGATTTGCATCAACAGTACGTTTAGCAAAAAGTTCGCCTGAAATGTGGACCCCAATTTTTAAGCAGAACAAACAAAACGTTATTGAAACTTTAGAAGAATACATTATTAACTTAACTCAGTTTAAAGAATTGATGAAAGAAGATAATTTTGATGCTGTTTTTAACGAAATGAAAGACACCAACCGAATAAAGGATATTTTAAACGGTATTGTATAAGAAGGCAACGCCCAACTAAATAAATAAAGAGTAAAAATTAATTATAAAGAATTATTTCGAAAAAGGTGAGAATTCACAAGGAGTAGATTTAAAGTAAATTAAATAAAATGGAAAACAAAAAAGAAATGAGAACGTGGTTGGATGAATTAAATTTAAGTCATCCACTTGTAATTGCAGGACCTTGTAGTGCTGAAACAGAAGAACAAGTATTAAAAATAGCTCATGAGCTAAAAAATACGGATGTAAGTTATTTTAGAGCAGGTATTTGGAAACCAAGAACACGTCCAGGAATGTTTGAAGGTGTTGGAGCTTTAGGTTTAAAATGGTTACAAAAGGTAAAGGCAGAAACTGGTATGAAAATTTGTACCGAGGTTGCTAATGCAGCCCATGTAAAATTGGCTTTAGAGCATGATGTAGATTTATTATGGATTGGTGCCCGTTCTACAGTAAGCCCATTTATTATGCAAGAAATTGCAGATGCTTTGGAAGGAACTGATAAACCAGTTTTAATTAAAAACCCAGTAAATCCAGATTTAGCCTTATGGTTAGGTGGTATTGAGCGTATTTACAAAGCTGGTGTTAAAAATATTGGTGCGATTCACAGAGGCTTTTCAACGTATGAAAAAACGAAATATAGAAATAACCCAGAATGGCAATTGGCTATCGAGTTTCAAAATAAATATCCAGATATTCCATTAATTAACGATCCGTCGCATATTACAGGAAAGCGAGATATGATTTTTGATGTATCGCAAACTGCATTAGATTTAAATTTTGATGGTTTAATGATTGAAACTCATTACGATCCAGATAACGCATGGAGTGATGCATCGCAGCAAGTTACACCAACTACATTAGTTCAAATTATGAAAGATTTGAAAATAAGAAAAGAAAGCAATACCGAAGCTGATTATAACAAACAACTTGAGAATTTAAGAGCTCAAATTGATGTGGTTGATAATCAAATTATCGAATTATTAGGTAAGCGTATGAAAGCTGCCGATGGTATTGGAGAACTTAAAAAATCTAAAAACGTTGCTGTTTTACAAAGTAAGCGTTGGAATGAGATTTTAGGTAGAATGGTTATTGAAGGAGAGGCTCAAGGATTGAGTGAAGAATTTATTTTGAAAATGTTTAAAGCAATTCATCAAGAATCAATTAATCACCAAGAAAAAATACTTAACGGTTAATATTGTTATTAAAAAACGCCTCACATTTGTGAGGCGTTTTTGTTTAAAAATTAATCTTCATCTTTACTGTTTTTAGTATAAGCTAATCTTCGCGATGCTTTACGCATTAAGATATTTATCAAATCTTCGGTGTCGCTTCCTATTGTACCGCTTACTTTTTTATTGTAATTCCAAAGTAAAACCCCATCGGCAGCATCATGAACACTCATGTTAATGGTTGCGCTATTCGTGCTTCCAAAAAAGCCAAATAATGCACCAAGGACAACAGACGCCCCTTCAGACATAGGCTTATTTGTTTCGAAATCTCCAGAAATTACAGCATCAACTTCAAGAAATTTAGCTAATTCCTGTGGAGTGAAATCCATTATTGTATTGTAATCAATGTTTTGTTTTTTTAACATGGCAGTAGTTGTTCTTGGGTCTTGAATTTCTAAACTTTGCAAGTCGCCTCGTTTTTTGCGTTTTAAAAACCAAGAATACATAGCTGTTTGAATGCTTTCTCCTTCCGATTTTTCAATACGGTTAAGTTGTTCGGCACTCATTTCTTTCATTTGCTTTGGCCTCAGTTTAACCTGAGTCTTAAAAGGGACAATGGCAATAATTTTATGTGCTTTTGCTAGTTCATCAAAATTTGGGTTTTCGTACAAATTCGTTTGTGCCATTGCGTTTTGGAAAATCACCAAAAGTAAAAAAGGGAATAAAATTTTTTTCATGTTGTTGTTGGTTTGTTTTATGTTCTAAATGTATTAAATATAAACATATTCGCACATGGAAGTTGGTTTTTTTATTTTACTTTTGAAGATAATAATTATGACAGGACTCGTTTATAAATCTACAGGAAGTTGGTACACGGTAAGAACCGAATTAGGGGATACTTATGAATGCCGTATTAAAGGAAAATTCCGTTTAAAAGGTATTAAAAGTACCAACCCAATTGCGGTTGGAGATTTGGTGGATTTTGAATTAGAAACGGATAACGATCAGGTTTCTGGTGTAATTCATAACATTCATGAAAGAACTAATTATATTGTTCGAAAATCTGTAAACCTTTCCAAGCAAACTCATATTATTGCATCTAACATTGATCAGGTGTTTTTAATGATTACTATTAACAATCCGCCTACGTTAACCAGTTTTATTGATCGTTTTTTAGTAACTGCTAATGCATATTCTATAAAAACCATTTTACTTTTCAATAAAATTGATACTTATGATGAAGATACCTTAAACGAAGTAAGGTATTTGGCACACATTTATAGAAAGATAGGCTATGAATGTATTGGGGTTTCGGCAAAAACCGGAAAAAATGTAGATAAAGTCAAAGCCTTAATGCATGATAAAGTAAGTATGTTTTCTGGGCACTCTGGTGTTGGAAAATCCACGCTTGTAAACACCATTGAAGCCGATTTAAATCTTAAAACAAAGGCAATTTCAACGCTTCATAGTCAAGGACAACATACCACTACATTTGCGGAAATGTTCGACTTGAGTTTTGGAGGAAAAATTATAGACACACCAGGAATTAAAGGTTTTGGGGTTGTTGATATGGATAAGGAAGAAGTAGGCGATTATTTCCCAGAAATATTTGAATTAAAGCAAGATTGTAAGTTTAATAATTGCTTACACATAAAAGAGCCACATTGTGCGGTAAAAAATGCACTGGATCGTGATGAAATTGCCGCTTCGCGCTACCGTAGTTATGTGCAAATAGTTGAAGGTGAAGATGAACATTATAGAACGGATAATTGGGAAAGGGAATAATGACTTTAAAATTCAGCTTACAGACTTTCGTAAAATTTTAAATATATATTAAAGAATTAGAAAATCCACTTTTTAGGATTTATTAAAATGAAAATAGTAATTCAAAGAGTTTTAAAAGCAAGTGTAAGTATTGAAGGCAAAGAAGTCGCTTCAATTTCAAACGGATTATTAGTCTTTATAGGAATTGTTGAAGGTGATACTTCCGAGGATATAAAATGGCTATCAAATAAAGTTTCAAATCTTCGGATTTTTTCCGATGAAAATGGTGTGATGAATAAATCGCTCTTAGATATTAATGGCGAGGCCATAGTGGTAAGTCAATTTACACTTCATGCCGCCACCAAAAAAGGAAATAGACCAAGCTATATAAAAGCAGCAAAACCCGAAGTTGCAATTCCTATTTATGAAGCTTTCTTAAAACAGTTAGAACAGGATTTAGGTAAACCAATTCAAACTGGTGAGTTTGGAGCTGATATGCAAGTAGGTCTTATAAATGATGGACCCGTAACGATAATTATCGATTCAAAAAATAAAGAGTAATTAAAATGGATATCAAAAATGCACAACAGGAAGTAGATAACTGGATTAAAACCCACGGCGTTCGTTATTTTAACGAGCTAACTAATATGGCACAGCTTACCGAAGAGGTTGGAGAAGTAGCACGAATTATAGCCAGACGCTACGGTGAACAAAGTGAAAAAGAAAGCGATAAAAATAAAGATTTAGGTGAAGAACTTGCCGATGTTGTTTTTGTAGTATTATGTTTAGCAAATCAAACAGGTATTGACTTGCAAGCGGCTTTTGACAAAAAATTAGATTTAAAAACCAATCGCGATCACGATAGGCATCATAATAACGAAAAATTAAAATAAATAATAAGTATATTTGAGCGCTTCTTTTAAGAAGCGTTTTTTTTATGTTAGTTAGAGCCGTTCGACTTGGCTCATAATGAATTTAAGTCGAGTACTATTTACCAGCTTTTAATAAATACAATGAATATCACACTTGAAAAATCACGAATTGCAAATCGTCAATCTAAAATAATCATAACAGGCTCAAAAAGCGAGTCTAATAGATTATTACTTTTAAAGGCACTATATCCTGAATTCACGCTTCAAAACGTTTCAAATTCTGATGATAGCTGTTTAATGGCTGATGCTTTAAAATCTGATTCCGAAGTTGTAGATATACACCATGCAGGTACCGCCATGCGTTTCTTAACAGCTTATTTTTCTATACAAGAAGGTCGCGAAGTAACCCTTACAGGGTCCAAACGTATGAAAGAACGCCCCATTCAAATTTTAGTTGAAGCTTTAAAAGAACTTGGTGCAGATATTAGTTATGTGGAGAATGAAGGGTTTCCTCCAATCAACATAAAAGGAAAAAAATTAACAAAACATAAAGTATCGTTACAAGCAAATGTAAGTAGCCAGTATATTTCTGCATTATTGCTAATTGCTTCAAAACTAGAGAATGGGATTGAATTAACGTTAGAAGGTGAAATCACTTCAGTGCCATATATTAAAATGACCTTAAGCTTATTAGATGAAATTGGCTTAGAATCATCATTTGTTGGAAATACAATCACGGTAAAACCGAATACCAAAAAACTAACACCTAAAACCCTTACAGTAGAATCCGATTGGTCATCAGCATCCTATTATTTTAGTATTGCAGCCTTGAGTGAAGTTGGTACAGAAATAACGCTGTCATCTTATAAAGAAAACTCATTGCAAGGCGATTCGGTATTAGTAGACATATATAAACATTTTGGTGTAAATACTAGTTTTAAAAATAATACAGTGGTTTTAGAGAAAATCACAGAAAACTTAAAACCATTTGCTTACGACCTTGCTAATGCACCAGATATAGCTCAAACCATAGCCGTAACCTGTTTTGCCTTAGGGGTACCTTGTGATTTAACAGGGCTCCATACCCTAAAAATTAAAGAAACGGATAGACTAGTAGCTTTAAAAACAGAAATTGAAAAACTGGGAGGAAATGTGGAAATAACGGAAAAATCTCTGCATCTTTCAGCTTCAAGCTCTATAAAGGAATACGTTCCAATTACAACATATAATGATCACAGAATGGCTATGGCATTTGCGCCTTTAGCACTTAAAGTACCTGTTGTAATTGAAGATGCCGAGGTTGTTTCAAAGTCATATCCAACTTTTTGGGACGATTTAGAGTCTGTTGGTTTTAAAATAACTAAATAATAATCACCCATTTACTTGACAACGCCTATTTCACAATCGTATATTTGCATCCGTTTGTATTTTTAGATACTTATAAACGATTAAATACTTAAACACATAAACACATTTTTTCATGAAATTATCACACTTTGGTTTTAATTTACCAGAAGAATTACTTGCAGAATATCCAGCGGAAAACAGAGATGAATCTCGTTTAATGGTTTTAGATAGAAAAAAACAAACTATTGAACACAAAATGTTCAAGGATATTATTGATTATTTTGATGAAGACGATGTTTTAATACTTAACAATACCAAAGTATTTCCTGCTAGATTATATGGAAATAAAGAAAAAACAGGCGCCAGAATTGAAGTGTTTTTATTACGTGAACTTAACGAAGAACAACGTCTTTGGGACGTTTTGGTTGATCCCGCTCGTAAAATCAGAATAGGTAACAAACTATATTTTGGTGATGATGACACATTAGTGGCAGAGGTTATCGATAATACAACATCTCGTGGCCGTACATTGCGTTTTTTATATGATGGTTCTTATAAAGAGTTCCGTAGAAAATTAAATGAGTTGGGAGAAACCCCACTTCCAAAGTATATTAAAAGAGAAGTACAGCCAGAAGACGAAGATCGTTATCAAACCATCTACGCTAAAAATGAAGGGGCCGTAGCAGCGCCAACAGCAGGGCTCCATTTTTCTAGACACTTGCTAAAACGTTTAGAGATTAAAGGCGTTAATTTTGCTGAGGTAACACTACACGTTGGTTTAGGAACTTTTAATCCAGTTGAAGTTGAAGATTTATCTAAGCACAAAATGGATAGCGAAGAACTTAAAATTGACGAAAAGGCAGTAGAAATTGTAAACAAAGGTATTCAAAATAAAAAACGAGTTTGTGCCGTTGGTACAACTGCCATGCGTGCTATAGAGAGTTCAGTGTCTTCAGACGGTCAATTAAATGAAATTGAAGGTTGGACAAATAAATTCATTTTCCCTCCATATGATTTTAGTATTGCTAACTGTATGATTACTAATTTTCATACCCCGAAATCAACTTTGTTAATGATGGTTTCAGCATTTGCAGGACACGATTTCATTAAAAAAGCATACGAAGAAGCTGTAAAAGAAAAGTATAAGTTCTACAGTTATGGCGATGCCATGTTAATTCTATAAATTTTAAAAGCCTTGATAATTCAAGGCTTTTTTTATAACTGTATAAAAGGCACCCTTTTAATTATCTAATAAATTTTATTTTGGGCATTACCCTAAAGGGTCGCGTTTTACGCTGCAAGTCCTCGCTCGTACCTCCCTGTGGGCTTTACGCTTCAACCGCTAATGCAATTTATAGTGTCAAAGAATAATTAAATTTCCGACATTAAAAGTCGCTAATCATCATACTTTAATCAAATTCATCATAGGTTAATCGTAATTCATCAATCCTTTGCTTATTTTTGCATTACTTATGGCAACAACAAAAAAAGACATTAGGGCATTAAGCAAAGAGCAACTTCGAGAATTCTTCGAAAAACAAGGCGATAAGGCCTTTCGTGGGAATCAAGTTTATGAATGGTTATGGCAAAAGGGCGCTCATTCTTTTGATGATATGACGAACGTTTCAATTGAAACGCGTCAAATGCTTGAAGATAATTTTGTTATCAATCATATAAAGGTAGATACCATGCAACGTAGTAACGATGGAACGATTAAAAATGCAGTTCGGTTACACGATGGTTTAATTGTGGAATCTGTTTTAATTCCTACTAAAACACGAACTACCGCCTGCGTTTCTAGTCAAGTTGGCTGCAGTTTAGACTGTAAATTTTGTGCAACAGCGCGCTTAAAACGTATGCGTAATTTAAATCCAGATGAAATTTATGATCAGGTTGTAGCTATAGATAACGAAAGTAAATTGTATTTCAAACGGCCGTTAAGTAATATTGTTTTTATGGGTATGGGCGAACCACTTATGAATTACAATAATGTTATAAAGGCTATAGATAAAATAACTTCGGAGGAAGGTTTAGGGATGTCGCCAAAACGGATTACTGTTTCAACATCTGGAGTGCCAAAGATGATAAAGAAAATGGCAGATGATGGGGTTAAATTCAATCTAGCTATATCTCTGCATTCAGCAATTGATGAGGTTAGAACAACCATTATGCCTTTTAACGATAACTTTCCGTTGGAAGATTTAAGGGAAGCCTTGGAGTATTGGTACGCTAAAACTAAAAGTAAAATTAGCTACGAATATGTTGTTTGGAATGGTATTAACGATACCCAAAAGGACATTGATGCACTGGTAAAGTTCTGTAAATATGTACCATGTAAGGTCAATATTATTGAGTATAACCCTATTGATGACGGCGAGTTTCAACAAGCGTCTCCAGAAGCATTACAAAATTACATAGATTGCTTAGAGAAAAATAGAATCGTAGTGAATGTGCGTAGAAGTCGCGGCAAAGATATTGATGCAGCTTGTGGTCAATTAGCTAATAAAAGTTAAAAAAAAGAGCTGCAATTTGCAGCTCTTTTTTTAAATTAAGAAGTAAGTAATATAATTTTTATTGCTTGATTATTTTAATAGCTTGAGATTTGTCTTCAATCCTAACATTCATAAAATACACGCCCTTATCCAAAACACTTAAATCTACAGTGTTGTCAATAATACTTGTTTTTTTTATGTCCAATACGCGTTGTCCTAACTGGTTTGTAATAGATACAGCATCAACAATTTCGTTTGTTTGAATTTTAACTTGGTCTTTAACTGGATTTGGATAAACTCCGGCAATATTCAATGTGTTATCTTCTGTTGATAAGGTTGTTGTATAAGATACTTCAAAATCATCAATTAACAATAAAAATTGGTCAGTACAATCAAAATGTCTAATTAAAACACCAATTGTTTTATTAGCAAAAGATGTTGGTATTGCAACAGCAATGTCTTTAGCACTATTAAGACCTCCTGCAGTCAAGGTTTCCTGATGTATTAGTGTAGCAGGAGCTTCACTGTTATTAGAATCATAAACATAAACAGCATATTTTTCCGCAAAATAGGTCGGTTCTGCTGCCGCAACTTTCATTTTAAAAGTAATGGAAGTTGCTGTTTCTGGAATAAAGAAAGTAGGTGTATAAAGCCGATTGTCTGGAGTTAAGGCTAGTCCAGTTTCAGTGTCATTTTCTTGCCAAGATTCAGAAAATAAAACAGTTCCAGTATTAAATCCTATGCTTTCCACGGAGTTTAAAGTCCCCCAAGAGTTACCATCACCATCAAAGTCGCTTGCACCCCATCCGGTTAAAGATTCGGAATCCGAAGACCAAACTACAGTTTGCGCTGAGATTATTGAAGAGGTTAATAATAAAAATAATAATGTAATTTTTTTCATGCTCGTATGCTATTAATTAATTAATAGCGGCCAATTTATAATAATTATCGTGTTTTTTAAACTCAAATACCCAATAAAATCTAGCTTATGTTTATTTTTACGAGGTTAATAAATTTTTAGTACGTTTGTTATCATAATGTAATTTTTTTAATTTGAAAATTGTTGAACAAATAAAGCAGCCGATAGCCTTTGAAATGGATCTTTTTGAGCAAAAGTTCCTGCTTTCAATGTCTAGTAAAGTGGCCTTGCTTAATCGCATAACAACCTATATAGTAAACCGTAAAGGGAAACAAATGCGACCCATGTTTGTGTTTTTGGTTGCAAAAATGGTATCGAATGGTGAAGTAAGTGAACGTACTTATCGTGGTGCTTCGGTTATTGAATTGATTCATACGGCTACATTGGTACATGATGATGTGGTTGATGATAGTAATAGAAGGCGTGGTTTTTTTTCTATAAATGCCCTTTGGAAAAATAAAATCGCTGTTCTTATTGGTGATTATTTACTATCTAAGGGATTGCTATTAAGTATTGATAATAATGATTTTGATTTATTAAAAATTATATCAATAGCAGTACGTGAAATGAGTGAAGGTGAACTGCTTCAAATTGAAAAAGCTAGAAAACTTGACATCACTGAAGCTGTTTATTATGAGATTATTCGCCAGAAAACAGCTACTTTAATTGCGGCTTGTTGTAGTTTGGGGGCAGCATCGGTAAAACCAGAATCGCAGCACGTTGAAACTATGCGAAAGTTTGGTGAGCTTATTGGTATGGCATTTCAAATTAAAGATGATTTGTTTGACTACACCGATGATCAAATAGGAAAACCCACGGGCATTGATATTAAAGAACAAAAAATGACCTTGCCTTTAATTTATGTGCTTAACAATGCTGATAAGAAAGATAGAAAATGGCTCATTAATTCCATTAAAAATCATAATAAAGACGCGAAACGAGTTAAGGAAGTAGTGGTTTTTGTAAAAAATAATGGTGGTTTGGATTATGCTACCAGTAAAATGAAACAGTTTCAGGAAGACGCATTACAATTGTTATTCTCTTATCCTGAATCAATTTATAGAAACGCTTTAGAATTGATGGTGAATTATGTAATTGATAGAAAGAAGTAATTTTTTAGCATTAAGTGTTGTGTTTGTTTTTTCTAAGGCTACTATTTAATGTTAAACAGTGATTGATTGTAATGATTTTGCTTCTTCAACTATTTGCAAGGTAACTTCAGCAATGTTGTACAAAAGAATATTTTCCATTTGTGTGCTTTCTCTATTATTCTTAAGTAAATGATCGCTTATTTCTTCTAAACTATCTTCAATATTTTCTAAATTGGAATTTATTTGTCCTGTTAAACTGTTAGAAGTTTTTTCCAACACCTTTAAAATGTGATTTTCAAAAGTTAACAAGTGTGAGATTTCTTTGTTTTGCTTGGTTCTATGAGCTCCTAAAGCAGAAAGATAGGAAAGCAGCGCATGATTTAAATACGTTAAAGTAAATGCTGTATTTTTTAATTGTTGCTGTTTCTTAGGGTCTAATTGCATATTTTGCCAAGCCATAACCAAAGCATTATCTGCTCTGTGTGCTTCTCTTCGGGCTATTCTATATGCTAAATCATCGGTGGTTGATTGTTTGTATTCATTTAATATAGCTCGGAAGTATGCGGTATTTTTGTGTATAACTTCTTTTAATAATACGGGTAATTTTTCATACTGCCACTCAGGCCATAAAAAACGAACAACAAAAAATGAAATTAAAGCCCCTATTAATGTGTCTATTAATCTTGGAGCCATAACATCAACTCCTTTATTGGCAATGATATTGAATGCACATAAAACAAAAATTGTGATAAAAATGACGCCAACCGAGTACCGGCGTTTCATCCAAACGAAGAAGAAATAGGCTGATGTTATCATTAATACTATTTGACCGTGAAATGTGAATAGTCGGATAATTAAAATACCAATTACTACTCCGGAAAAAGTTCCTATGATTCTTTGTAAAAGGCGCCTTCTTGTTTCGCTATAACTAGGTTGTAAAACAAATAAGATTGTTAATAAAATCCATTCTCCTTTGGCTATCTGGAAATATTCGGAAATAGAGTATCCTATTAAAAAAGCAATGCTTAAACGTAATGCATAGCGCATTCTTGGGTGATTAAAATTTAATTGAACTTTCAATCGTTCAATGTAAGTTCTATTGTCTTTTTCTAATTTTGGCAATAAATTATTGTCTTGATTATAATAAATTCCCTTTAATGTTTGGTTCGATTGTCTTAAATTTCTTAGTAGTAGGCTTAAAGGATCGCTTGGTTTTAGTTCATTACTAATTAATAAGTTGTTTATGGTATTCATTAACCAATCCAAAGCTATTGGATGTTTATAACGAGTACCAGTTAGTAAGTTTTCAGAGAAATTTTTTATGGCACGAGAAAGTTCGTGTAATACTTGCCTAATGCCTCCAATTAATGCGCCGCTTAATGGGTTGGTGCTTAATAAATCGTAGCGTTCGTGACTGGAGGCTGCTCTTTCATGTAAGCCTTGTAAAACCATGAAATAATTTAAATACGGGATTAATGGAGTTTGGTCAGTTAGTGATTCGCTATAGCTATTTAAAACCTCTTTACATTTATCCAAAGCCTCAACCGTTTGCACATTTAATAAGGCAAGTTTCGCTCTTATTTCTTTTCCTTCCTTTTCATCACTAGGGAATAGTTTTGACTTTTCTTCAAAGTACAATGACAGTGCTAAAAAACCTCTGGATAATTGTTCTTCTAATAAACTATATGGTTTTAGCCGTAACACTAAATACGAAAACACACCATATATAAAGGCTCCCGCAGTTAATAATATGGGTTGAATATACCAGGTAGGGCTTATTTGTGCACCAATCATGGTGTAAATACCCACAAGTAAAGCGCCGAATGTAACGCCTCTAAAGCGTTCACTTATTCCTCCAATTACAATAAAAACGATTGTTGACACAGCTAAACCTGCCGCCAAAATTACGGGGTAGGGTTGAAGCAATTCTACCGAAAAACTTGAAATTGCAAAGCTTAGCACCTTCAAGGCAGTAGACTTTAAACGGCCATTTGGATGTTCATCCGTTTCAGAGAGTGTTCCAGCAAGTGCTCCTAATCCTAAAGTTACAGCATAAAATGGTAAGCCTAAACTTAGCATTAAAACAACAAGAAATCCAATTACGGTTGTTCCTTTAAACGCCAATAATCTATTAGGGTTGTTTAAGAAATTGGTGAGTAATGACTTAAGCCAATATAGTTGATTTTTGAAATATGAAAGTTGCTGCATTTTATTGAAAACAATTACAATGTAAAAGTAAGCAATGGCTATAAAAAGGCGGCATTTAAAGGGTGTAAATAATGTACTTGTTTAACGAAGGAATGATAAGTTTTAAGCTAAAGAATTTCAGGAAAAAGTAACTTGTTAGTTTTTTATTCGTCAAAATTGGTATTTTCCGTTTTTGATAAAAAGAATTTTCAATTCCATTCTACATGTAATTTTTCTAATTCAGAATTTAGTGTTTCTAAAGATTTCGGGTCTATTATTTTTGTGTTTATAGTTAAGGATTTATGGTTGGTTTTTAAGATGTAATCTCCTGCAAATTTTTTAATTTGCTTAACCTCCAAAAGATTTATTTTCTTTCCGAATAAATCGTTAACCTGTAAAATTTCATTTTGAATTGTCAGGTATTTATTTTGTTTTTGATAGAAATATAGAATAATATAACAAAGAGCAAATAGAATGTATCCGTAATCATTCCATCTAATTTCTTCGTTGAAATTAAATCCTAATAACCCAAATATCAACCAAACCGAACCCAGCAGTAACGAGGTGTTTAGGTGTTCCTTTTTATAAGCTATTTTCATCTGTAACTAAAAAAGTTTGAATATATTTTGGATATATTCAAACTTAAATGTTGATATCAAGTTTATATACAAAGTGAATTGTTAAAAAGGATTTATTCTAATTAAATTTACACTTGTAATTTATAATAATTATTGTTGCTGCTGCTGGTTTTGTTGAATTTGTTGTTGTTGGTGCTGGATACGATCTAAATTACGTTGATAACTATTGCTTGATTTCGTATCGGAAAACGAATTTGTTGGTAATTCGATGTTTTCTTTGTTTTTTGTTGTGCTTATTTCAACTACAACAAATAAATCAGACTCCACTTTGCGTTTAAAAACACCTTTAACAGGAGAACAGTCGGCATAATTTCTACCAACAGCCAAACGCACGTGGTTTCCATTGGCAATGGCGTTGTTGGTTGGGTCTACACCAAACCAGCCATAAAAGGGAATGTAAGCTTCTATCCAAGCATGCGTGGCACCTAAACCTCTGGTATTGTCTTCAGCAGGACAAATATAACCGCTAACGTAACGCGCAGGAATACCACAAAGTTTTACCATTTGCAACAAAACGTTTGTAAAATCCTGACAAACACCTGCTTTTAGTTTCCAAACTTCATCTATGGTTGAGTCTACATTTGTTACACCCTTTACATATTTAAAATTGTTATATACATAGTCACACAACTCTAAAACCACCCTGTAAGGCGTTTTTTCTGTAAGTTTTCTGGATGCAATTAAATCCAATACCTCTTCGGTTCCAATAAACGGGGTCGGTTTCAAGAAATCGATTATTTCTGCATCGTATTTTCTAGCTTTTAATTCTTCCCATTGGGTTTTGGCATCAACGGTATCTGTAGGAAATAATTTGTCGTAAGTTATGACTTCCACATCTGATGTAATTATTAAT
Organism: Mariniflexile sp.; assembly: GCF_041583155.1. GTDB lineage: Bacteria > Bacteroidota > Bacteroidia > Flavobacteriales > Flavobacteriaceae > Mariniflexile. The sequence continues at coordinate 68,698 of NZ_JBFHGK010000001.1, read as the reverse complement.
TCATCGTGTGGTTCAGTAATTAAAAAAGTGCCAATTCGGTTATTATAAAAATCATTAAATGATTCTATATAAGGGTTGTTGGTAACAGACAGGAAATGAGATACTACTTTTTGGTATTCATCATTTATTGGGTGCAATCTAATTAAATTTGCGCCATCAACTACAGGATTACTATAACTGAACTTTGTAATATGTTTTATAAAAAATGTAGGCATAATAAATTTTTAAGATCAATTAATATTAGAAAGATAAACGGAGTTAATATTCATAGAGATATTTCTAATATCCTGCTTAATACCATTTATATAATTTTGTAGCCCTTGCTCTTTTATGCTTTCAACAGTTGTGTATTTTATAGAGCTTTCTAATTTACCAATTAAAAATTCTAAATTGGTTTTTTCAAGTTCATTGGCATCTATAAGCTTTGTTATATACCAGCTTAATTTATTTACACAGTAATATACCGATCTAGGAAATGACTTTTCCTGAAATACCAATCGTATGACGTGCTCTTCATTAAAAGTAGATTTATGTGTTTTTAGATATAATTGATAACCACCAATAGAAAGTAGTAAATTTTTCCAATAAAAACTTTTCTCTAAGCTATCGGAAGTATTTCCAATTTCCATCAATTTAAATTCTGTGAAATCGGATATTTGAATTACACGTTCCAGAAATTTACCAATGCTCATAAAATAATAGGAAGGACCACGTTCTTGTGTAACATCGGAAGTTCCGTAATATATTAAATGGTGTTTTCTTAAATCTTCTAAAAACTCTATTGGATCTTCCTCACGAAGCCTTCTAGGTAAATCTCTGTTGGTAAGATATAAATAGTAATTATTAATACATAACCAAAGTTCTCTAGAAATATGTTCTTGTACACTTCTTGCGTTTTCTCTAGCCTTTGTAACAATATTTAAAATAGAGTTAGAATTACCAATATTAAATACCATAAAATCGATGCATTCTATAGCGTCTTCAGTATAAAACTCATTTTCTGAATTTGTAAAATTTTTAATAATTGGTGTCCAAGAAAATAGTTCGGGCGAGTCTTGATTTGCTAAAAAATTCACTTTAAGTAAACTTAAAATGCCATTGCCACGTTCCATATATCGGTCTAACCAAATCAGGTTATTTGCTACTCTACTTAACATACTTTAAAAAGTTTTTTTTTGATTATTGTAATACCCAAGTGTCTTTACTACCACCACCCTGCGAACTGTTTACTACTAATGAGCCTTTTTTTAGCGCCACACGTGTTAAACCACCAGGGCAAATATCGATACCATCTTTACCCATAAGCGCAAACGGACGTAAATCAATACAACGAGGTGATAATTGTCCATTAATAAAGCATGGAGCTGTTGATAGCCTTAGAATAGGTTGTGCAATAAAATTTTCAGGCTTCTTTTTAACATTATCCAGATAATCTTTTATTTCTTCATCCGAAGCTTCATGGCCCATAAGCATCCCGTAGCCACCACTACCATCTGTTTTTTTAATTACCATTTCTTTTATGTTTTTGGTAACATATTCTAACTCATCTGGTCGGCCTAGCTGATAGGTTTCAATATTTTTTAAAATCGGTTCTTCGTTTAAATAATATTTAATCATATCTGGCACGTAAATGTAAATTGCTTTGTCATCGGCAATTCCAGTTCCTGGTGCATTTACAATATTCACATTTCCTTTTCTATATGCTGCCATAATACCGGCAACACCTAGAACACTATTTGCATTAAATTCCAGCGGATCTAAATAATCATCATCAACACGTCTGTAAATAACATCTACTTGTTTTAAACCGTTAGTGGTTTTCATGTAAACAAAATGGTTTTTTACAACTAAGTCACTGCCTTCAACCAACTCAATTCCCATTAATCTGGCAAGTGTAGTGTGTTCATAATAGGCAGAATTATAAATACCTGGAGTTAAAAGAACAATATTAGGGTTTACCTTATCGGAAAGTTCTTTTAACTTTTTATAAAGCATGTTTGGATAATTTGAAACTGAGCGTACATGGCTTTTTGGAAGAACCCCAGGAAATAAACGTTTAGAAATTTCTCTGTTTTCTAACATATAACTTACACCAGAAGGTGTTCTTAAGTTATCTTCAAGTACATAAAATTCACCATCATTATTGCGAATTAAATCCACACCAGAAATATGCACATATACATCATATGGCACTTTTACACCTTTCATTTCGCGAAGGAAATTGGGGCAGGAATAAATTAAATCTGCAGGAATAAGTCCGTCTTTTATAATAAACTGTTCATTATAAATATCTTTAATAAACAAGTTCAAAGCTTTAAGGCGTTGTTTAATACCTTTTTCAATTTTATTCCATTCTTCAGCGGTAATAATTCTGGGTACAATATCAAACGGAAATATTTTTTCGATACCTTCATTGTCATTATAAACAGTAAAGGTAACGCCTTGGCTCATAAATAGCTGTTTGGAAAGGTCTTCTTTCTTGGTCAATTTTTCAGGTGAAGTTTTCTTTAAATACTCAATAAATCCTTCATATTGAGATCTGAATTCTTCATTATCAGAGTACATTTCATCCCAAGTTTTTGGGAGTTTTTCGTAAGACGAGAAAAGTGGATTGTCGTTCATATATTATAAGGTATTAAGCCAAATGTAATGAATTGTTGAAAAAAATTTAAAGATTTGGCTTTATATGTATAAAAAAATCAAACTTTATTTTAATTTGTTAAAAATAATTCCAAAATTTTAATGAGAAAACTAATTTTTGAAGCGATAATTGAATTCTAAACAATTTGTACTACAAAGTATGTGCTTAAATTACTAAAATAATTGTAGCAAATGGATAAGTTGAAAAAAAACTTTTGCATCAGGCAACCATTATCTTAAAATATGCGTCTTTTAAAATAGAAGACTGAAGTAACATTTGTAATCATGAATTTTAATTAGGTTAGAATAAAGAACTGAATGTTAAGTGGGGCTGATGAATAACAAAAAACAGATATATATATTTTTTGAAAGTCATACAACTACATAAAAACCAAGAGGCACTCATTAAAAAAGCCATAAAAAACAATCGTGAAGCACAACGTGTATTGTATGAGTTGCATGCGCCCAAAATGTTAAGTGTTTGTAGGTATTACATTAAAGATTTACAACATGCGGAAGAAGCTATGCTTAACGGATTTTTTAAAGTGTTTTCCAATTTAAGCAGTTTTAAGGGAGAAGGTAGTTTTGAAGGTTGGGTACGACGTATTATGGTGCGGGAATCCATTTCATATTTAAGACAGAAAAAAAATATTGAATTCTCGGTAGAAGAAGTAGATTTTAAAAACGATTTTACCAATAATATAAAAACAGATATAGAGGTTGCCCAAATACAGGAATTGATTGATGCCTTACCCGAAGGCTATAAAATAGTTTTTGTTATGTACGCCATTGAAGGTTACAAGCATCATGAAATTGCCAACATGTTGAAAATTACCGAAGGTACTTCAAAATCGCAATTATTTAAAGCACGGAAAATGCTTCAGGAGCAATGGCGAAAATTAAATAAAACAACAAGTTATGGAACCAAATAAATTCGAAAACAGTATAAAAGAAAAGTTGGAGGCTAGAAGGTTACAGCCTTCTAAGGAAGCTTGGGCTAAACTTTCAGGACGCTTAGAGCAGACAGTTGAAAGAAAAAATAACAAAGCGTTTTGGTGGTTGGGTATTGCCGCTAGTGTGGTAGGTGTAATGTTTGTGGCGTTTCAGCTTTTAAATACTGAAGAAGTAACACCTGTAGTTGTAGATGCGCCTACTGTTATTCAACAAAAAGATAATACTCCGGTGGTAGTTGAAACAGTTGAAGCACCAAAGGAGGTTTTAAAAGAAGAAACTTTAATAAAACCAAGATCAAAATATATAATAGAAAATCATACTGTTGTTGCGGCTGAAGAGAAAGTTGTTCCGGAAGAAACTAGTAAAGTATCAATACCAACTGTCGTAATTCAAGAAAAATTAACGTTTGAAGAACAAAAAATTCAAGACGTTGTTGCCAAAGTACAGCATATGAAAAACCAAAACCAAGAAGTTACAGATGCTGCTATTGATGCCTTGTTGTTTGAAGCCCAAAAGGAAATTAGGTTACAAAGAATGTATAATATTAACACAGGAATTGTAGATGCTACCATACTGCTTCAAGAGGTAGAATCCGATTTAGACCAATCGTTCAGAAATAAAGTGTTCGATGCCATAAAAGCGAGTTACAATTCTATAAAAACGGCAGTGGCACAGCGTAATAATTAGTCTGTCATTTCGGCTAAGGCGGGAGTTTAATCATATAAATAAAAAAAAATCATCAATCAAAATCAATTATTAACACCCATTTGGGGTAAAAAAAACGAACAGTTATGAAAACAATTACGAAGTATTTAGCATTAATCACGCTAATTTTAAATGTGCAAGTTATTATGGCACAAGACACAATTCAGAATTCAAACAACAAAAACAAACTTGAAAATTTACAGAAAATTAAGGCGCAAATTCAAAATGAAGAACGCGACAATTTAAAAGTAGAAGTAGAGGCGATTAACAGTCGTTTGGAAAAAGGCGAAATTACAAACGCAGAAGCAGAATTATTAAAAAAAGAAGTGGCGAAAAAGCGTGCGTTAAATATTGAAAACCGCATTGCTATTATCGAAAATAAATATGCCCTTTCAGAACGTAATGAAGAAGGCTATGAATTCGTAGGTGAGCATGCTATTAATGGCATTGTAAGAGTTGGAGGCGCTAACGAGAACACAAGTGAAAGTTTTATTTTTGTAGGCGATAAAGCAAAAGACAAACCAAAAAATTTAAAATATGATAGACGTACCACCAGCGATTTTGTGCTAGCCTTTGGTTTAAACAACGCCATAATTGAGGGAGAAAAGTTAGACGATTCTCCGTATAAGTTTGGCGGTTCGCGCTTTTTTGAAATTGGATGGGCGTGGAAAACTCGCGTATTTAAAGAATCGAATTTTATGCGTTTAAAATATGGTTATTCCTTTCAAATTAATGGTTTAAAACCAATGGATAATCAATATTTTGTGCAAAACGGAAGCGAAACCACTTTAGAGGAATTTCCTGTAGATTTAAAAAAAGCAAAACTATCCGTTTCTAATTTGGTTTTTCCTGTTCATTTTGAGTTCGGACCTTCCAAAAAAATAGATAAAGACACTTATTTTAGGTATTCTACCGACAATCAGTTTAAAATAGGTATTGGTGGTTATGGCGGATTTAATATTGGAAGCCGTCAAAAATTGAAATACGAGCTAGACGGCGATCGAGAAAAGGAAAAACAAAAACAAAGCTTTAATACCAGTAATTTAGTATATGGTTTAAGTGGTTACATTGCTTTTGATGATGTGGCGCTGTATGTTAAATACGATTTATCACCTATTTTTAAAGACCAAGCTATCAAACAAAACAATATATCGCTTGGGTTGAGGTTTGATATGGATTAGTTTAAGAATATTCACTTAAAAAACTTCCTCGGAAGTTTTTTTGGTTTTGTAAAATTGAAAATTATTGTTTCGTTTTCAAAAAGTTTTATCGATTGCTACAAGAAACTTTGTTTTTTCAAATACAGTCAAATTTCAAAAATCAATTGTTTATAATTACATTTACATTCTAAAAATAATTTTCCAAAATTGATTTCACCAGCATCCATAGATTTAGTTTTTGAAACCGCTAGAGTAGAAGAGGTTATAGGCGATTTTGTACAGCTAAAAAAATCTGGCAGTAACTTTAAAGGCTTAAGTCCGTTTAGCGACGAGCGTTCTCCAAGTTTTATGGTGTCTCCTGTTAAGCAAATATGGAAGGATTTTTCAACCGGAAAGGGGGGAACGGCCGTTTCTTTTTTAATGGAACACGAACACTTCACCTATCCGGAAGCTATAAAATATTTAGCCAAAAAATATAATATAGAAATTGAGGAAACCGAGCAAAGCAACGAGCAGAAGGATCAGGCAAACGAACGTGAAAGTTTGTATTTAGTAAGCGAGTTTGCTAATAGCTATTTTCAAAAAATACTACATAAAACCGATCAAGGAAGATCTATTGGTTTAAGTTATTTCAAGGAACGCGGTTTTACAGAAGACACGATTAAGAAGTTTGATTTAGGGTATTCTTTGGATGAGTGGCAGGCCTTTACTGATGAAGCTTTAAAGCAGGGCTATAAGTTGGACTTTTTAGAAAAAACCGGACTTACCATTGTAAAAGACGATAAGCGCTTTGATAGGTTTAAAGGGCGCGTTATGTTCCCTATTAAAAGTATGAGTGGTCGTGTGCTAGGTTTTGGTGGACGTATTTTAACTAGCGATAAGAAGGCTGCAAAATATGTTAACTCGCCAGAAAGTGATATTTACCATAAAAGTAATGTGCTTTATGGTATCCATCATGCTAAACAAAGTATCGCTAAAGAAGATAATTGTTTCTTGGTTGAGGGGTATACCGATGTTATTCAGTTTCACCAATCCGGTATCACAAATGTAGTGTCTTCATCAGGAACAGCTTTAACTTCAGAGCAAATACGTCTAATAAACCGACTAACAAAAAACATTACCGTGCTTTTTGATGGCGATGCGGCAGGTATGCGCGCCTCACTTCGTGGCATTGATTTAATTTTGGAGCAAGGTATGAATGTTAAAGTTTGTACCTTTCCCGCCGGTGAGGATCCCGATAGTTTTGCTAGACAAAATAGTCTTGAAGAACTTACGGCATATCTAAAAGAAAATGCTAAAGATTTCATTCAATTTAAAGCATCGGTGCTGTATGAGGAATCTAAAAATGATCCCATAAAAAAGGCTGATACAGTTCGTGATATTATGAATAGTATCTCTAAAATTCCGGATCAAATTAAAAGAGAAATCTATATTCAGGAGTGTGCCAGAATCATGGATATTAGTGAGGAAGTGTTGTTTAGTACACTGGCTCAAATAAATAAGAAGGATGTTAAAGAAGAAAACGATCGGCACAAAAGTGAACAACAAGCTTTTAAAGTCATTCGTCATGAACAACCAGTTGAAAAGGTTGATGTTCAATATTTATTAGAACGGAAAATTATAGAGGTGTTGTTGCTTTACGGTAATAGAACGGAAGAATTTGAAGATTTGGTTTATAAAGAAGACAACAAAGGTGATTTGGTTTTAGAACCAGTTATACACCAAGCTAAAGTATTTGAAAAGGTTTTTTTAGATCTTCAAGAGGATGAAATGGAATTTTCGAATCCGCATTTTAAAACCTTGTATTATAGGGTTATTGATGCCTTAAATCAGAATCCAGATTTCGAATTGAATAATTTTATAAATTCAGTGGATGTGGAATTAGGTAACGAAATTACCCATATTTTAATGGAAGATGAACGCTATTCCTTAGATAATTGGCAACGCATGAATATCTTCCCAAAGGAAAAAATTCATAGCGTTGCGCAATTAGTAAGTGAAACTATTTTAAGCTTACGTTGTTTTTTAATAGATCAAAAAGTCAAAGAATTTCAACAAGAAGCCTCGTCCAATATCACTGATATTAATAAGGAAATCCTTGAAGGAGTCATCGAATATTCTGGTCTAAAAATGTTGCTCTCTCGGAAATTAAATCGTGTTCTATAAGTTTTCGTTTAACTTTGCTTGACTAACTAGATCAACCAAATTTGTAACTTTTAATTTACGCATTAAACGAGCCTTGTAAGTACTAACGGTTTTTTCGTTAATATTTAGTTCTTTTGATATTTCTTTATTTTTTCTACCAATAGTAAGAAGTTTTAAAACTTCAGCTTCTCTGGTAGAAAGTTTTTTGTAGAAAGATCCGCCTTTGTTAACTCTGTTACCAAAAGCTAATTGTTGGGTTAGGTCATTACTTAAATAAATGCCACCTTCATGAACTTTTAAAATTGCCTCATTAATTGTAATCACATTAACCGATTTGTGGATGTATCCGTAAGCGCCAGCTTTTATGGCATTTACTGCATATACTTCCTCTGGTTGTGCACTAAAAATGATGGTTTTAATGTTAGGGTAGTCATTTTTTAAATAACGTAAAACTGTTAAACCGTTAAGTTTTGGGAGATCGGCTTCAGTTAAAATGATGTCTACAGGATTATTTTTGATGTATTCCATAATGGCCTCGCCATTGTCAACACTTGCAACAATTTTAATGTTGGTAGATGCTGAAAAAAGAATTTCAAGCCCTTTCCTTGTAATAGGGTGGTTGTCTGCTATTAATAATTTTATCATAATTGTATAAGCTTTTTTGTAATTATAAATTAGTTAGAGAGAATAATATAATTGAGAGAATAAGCTTGCTGCAAATGTAGTAAATATTTAAACGATTTGCAAAATTTATGATAAATTATTGGGAATTTCGCAAATCGGAATAGGAATCATCTTATGTTTATTGGCCATGTTAAATCGTTTGTATATCTTAAAGACGGTTTGCTCTCTACCTTCAAAGTCTTCAGCTGTTTTACCTTCGTCGTCCATTTTCATAGCCCACTCTAGTTCAGGGTATGACGCACCTATTTGGTCTTCATCCGTTCTATCATCGCCCCACAAACCATCTGTTGGTGGTGCCACAATAATTTCCTGATTAATACCTAAATACTCTGCAATGGCATAAACTTCTGTTTTTAGTAAATCCGCAATAGGACTTAAATCCACTCCGCCATCACCATATTTAGTAAAAAAACCAACACCAAAATCTTCAACTTTGTTACCGGTACCGGCAACCAGATATTTGTGTAAAGCTGCAAAATAATAAAGCGAAGTCATGCGTAACCTAGCTCTTGTATTTGCTAAAGCCATAAAACGTTCTTCTTCATTCTTAACGCTCGGTAAAGATGCTACCAAACTATCAAAAACAGGAGTTAAATTAACTTGGGTCATGCTTACAAGCGGATACTGTTGTTTTAACCAATCAATGTGGTTTAACGCACGACTAACCTGATTAGGTGCTTGATGAATTGGCATTTCCAAACAAAGTAGGGGGAGACCTGTTTTGGCGCAAAGAGTTGATGTTACGGCAGAATCAATGCCTCCAGAAACACCTATAACAAATCCATTTACACCCGCTTTAGTAGCGTAATCTTTTAACCAATTAACTATGTAATCAACAACTTTTTCTGTTTGCATTTTTAAATGAATTTAAGTTCAAGAATTGTACCTTTGCAAACAAAAATAAACGAATCACCCAATTAATAAAAATTTATAGCTATTAAGTTTCGTATGAAGCATGTAATATTTTTTTTCATTGTTATACAAGTCCTGGTTTCTTGCAAAAATGACAACAGAATAGAGTCTGAAATTTCTAAACTGAATTTAGATGCTAATATTGAGCGATTTGATTTATTGTTTGCTAAAATTGATGCTGAAACCTTGCCAGATTTAAAGCAAGCTTATCCTTTTATGTTTTCGGAAAAATATCTTGATTCTTTCTGGATTGAAAAAGCATCAGATTCGCTACAAAAAGAACTATATAAAGAAGTTGAAAATACATTTTCCGAGTTTGAATCCACCGAATTGGAAATTGAATCTTTGCTCAATCATTTAAAATATTATTTTCCAGAATTTCGTACACCCAGAATTATTACCACAACTAGCGATGTGGACTATAGAAATCGCGTAATTGTAACGGATACGATTGTTTTAATTGCCTTGGATAATTATTTAGGTGCTAATCACCCTTTTTATGAAAACATACCAAAATATTTAAGAGAAAATTTAAAAAGGGAACAGATTGTTGTTGATTTGGCGGATGAATATGCTAAGAAATACTGTTTTCAGACATCTAGCAATACTTTTTTGGATGAAATGATTTATTTTGGTAAACAGCTTTATTTTAAAGATGTCATCATTCCATTTAAAACAGAGGCAGCAAGAATTGGATATACTTCAGACGAATTGGATTGGGCTAATGCTAATGAAAGTTATATTTGGCGGTACTTCATTGAACGTGAATTGCTTTTTAGTACCGATTCTAAACTAGCAGGTCGGTTTTTAACTCCAGCGCCTTTTTCAAAATTTTATTTGGAGGAAGTTGATGCCGAATCTCCAGGAAGGTTGGGGCAATATATAGGCTGGCAAATTGTTAGAGCCTACATGGAGCAAAATGATGTTACTTTAAAGGAAATGCTAATAGAAAGTCCTGAAGATATTTTTAATAAATCCAAGTTTAAACCACGTAAATAATGTCGAAAAAAATCACCTCTAAAATTGAATTAAAAGTAGAATTGGATGCTAATAGAGTGCCAGAAAAATTGTTTTGGACAGCAGAAGATGGGGGTATAACCAATGAAGAAGCTAAAGCCATGATGTTGGCTGTTTGGGATTCAAACACTCAGGAAACCCTGCGTATCGATTTATGGACCAAAGATATGCCTGTTGATGAAATGAAAGTATTTTTCCATCAAACCTTGGTTGCCATGAGTGATACTTTTAACAGAGCTACGCAAGATGAAAAAATGACCGCAACCATGAAGGATTTTTGCGATTATTTCGCAGAAAAGTTAGAGATTAAAAAGTGATTTTTTTAATTTTTTACCTGTAAAAACATCCAATCGTAAATACTCATATTAAAAGCATCGTAATCGTTGCTCTCTGTTCCCATACCAGTACCATCAAAAGTTCTAGTGTCGGAATTGTGACCAACTCCTGGGTAAATAGTTACTTTGGCGCTAGTATTAGGATTTGAAGCGTTTATAGCATTTACCATATCTATTGAGTAGTTTTTTGAAACCGATGTATCACTATCGCCGTGAAATGCCCAAACAGCAACATCGGTATATTTGTCTGCAGAACTGATACTACCGCCTCCGGCAATGGGAACAATAGCCTTAGCGTAGGACTCAGACCCGTATTTGGATATGTAATTGAAACATCCAAAGCCACCTAAACTATAACCAGTTAAATAGATACGATTAGTATTAATTTTATAGTTGCTAATTAAATAGCTAATAAAACTATGAACATCATCGGCATTCCAGCTTCCTGATGTAAGTTGTGGGGAGGCAACAATCATTGGGTATTTTGGTGCCCATTTTTTTTGTGCAATCATGTTTGGTGGCCCAGTCCATAACAAAACCTTTAGGGCATCTGGATTTGTTTGGCTATTACCTATTTGCCCAGATCCATGAAGAAAAACAAGCAGCGGATATTCATCGGAAGAATTATTGTATTCACTCGGGGTGTAAATATAATGTCCAAATATGGCATTGGTACTTCCAAGACTATTTTCAGTTTGTATTCCACCAATATCTATAGGTAGTGATTCTAAATCGTTTTGGTTTGGACTATCGTCGCTACAACCAAAAAAGAATAGACTAAAAAATAAGCTAAAGTAGAAGATTTTTTTCATAGGTAGTTGTAATACATTTACTTAATTACGTAATAAAATACTGTTTGGATGTTAGGGTTTAAAAATCTTTTTTCGATTCCTTTTCCAAATGATCCAAATACAGAATGCCATTCAAATGATCAATTTCGTGCTGAAAAATAACGGATGTAAAACCTTCTATAGTTTCTGTTTTATGTTCGGCTTCCATAGTATCGTATTCAATTTCAATTAGAAATGCCCGTGTATTTAAGATTTCACTTCTGTTAGGGATGGATAAACAGCCTTCTTTTCTAGTTTGTTTTTCCTCTGAGTATTTGTTAATTGTTGGGTTTAAATAGACTTCAAAAGGTAAGTTTTCTTTATCAAAACGTTGAACCCAAATAATGTTTTTCAATATGCCTACCTGTGGTGCTGCGATACCAACACCTAATGAAATGCTATCTCTAACCGTGGCGTAAAGACGACTTACAAATCGTTGTAATATAATGTCGTTTGGATTGGCCATTATATGTTCACTTTTAGTTCGAAGTAACAGCGAGTCTTGCTTATTATTAATTTTGAAAACACGCATTGGTGTTGAGGCACTGGAACTCATAATCATATCAACTTGTTCCGAAGAAAAAGAATCATTAAAAACTTTTTTTGAACTATTACAAGCGGATACTAGGATTGTAATTCCTAATATTAAAAGATAATTTGACTTCATAAATATAAAGCTAAAAGGAGTTTATTTTTAGAGCTTACCATTGGTTAATTCTATCCGAATCTAACTTAATAAATATAAATAGTAAAATAGTAAAACCCCAAAGCCCAGAGCCACCATAGCTAAACATTGGTAATGGAATGCCAATAGTTGGAATGATACCCATAACCATACCAATGTTGATAAAGAAATGCATGAAAAATATAGAAGCGACCCCGTAACCATACATGCGACTAAATTGGGATCGTTGTAATTCTGCTAAATGTAGAATCCGAAGTAGGAGCAAAATAAAAACGATAATAACAGCAGTACTTCCAATAAAGCCCCATTCTTCACCAACGGTACTAAAAATATAATCGGTATGTTGTTCTGGTACAAATTTACCTGTGGTTCTTGTGCCTTCTAAAAATCCTTTTCCTTTTAAACCTCCAGAACTAATAGCCTTTTCTGATTCATTTAAATTATAAGCAATGGTTTTTTTCATACGTTCTAATTTCACAGGGTCTTTTTCAAGACTTAACCAAATAGTAATCCTATCTTTTTGATGAAAAGGTATGATTTCATCGTAGAAATAGCGAACACCAAATGCCACTGCCACACTTATAGTAATTATAGAAATAGGTTGAATGAGCAACGGCTTACGCCTTCTTAAAAAATGATGTCCCAAAATAACAACAGTGATAATTATGGATGTTATTATTACACCAAATTTTAAAGCGCTTAACGAAATGCCAATAAGCATAGCGGCCAAAACTAAAAATAAAGGAGATAAGCCTTCCCTATAAAGTACAAATATAAAACTACCATATACAAGCGTACTACCCGCATCCTTTTGAAGTAACACCAAAATGGCAGGGATCGCAATGATTCCAAATACATAAATTTGATCTTTTATTTTTCTAATATCAGTATTTAAATCACTCACATATTTTGCAACAGCCAATGCTGTAGCGGCTTTAGCAAATTCACTGGGTTGAATGGTCATAGCCCCGACGCCATACCACGATGTGGCACCATTTACGTTTTTTCCAAAGGCAAAAAGTCCTACTAAGGAAAGCATGGAAACAATATAGATAACACTTGAAAACCGTTCATAGAACTTAGATTCTATAGCTAATATGAGTACGATAAGGCCAATGGTTAAAAATATAAACATGAGCTGCTTCCCATAAGGTTGCGAAAAGTCGAAATAATTAATAGTATCTCCTGTATGTGATGCCGAGATAATATTGATCCAACCAAAACCAACAAGCATGAAAAATAGGATAATAGTAATCCAATCAAATTTATAATATCTACCTGCTTCAACCATTTTTATTCAGCGGAGTTTTAATAGTTCTTAATTATCATTTATAAATTAAGTCCTTGATTTTTCTTAATTACTTTAGGATCTCTGGATTTCTTATTTAGTTGTTTTAGTAGTTCTTTAAGTTCTAAATATTCTGGTTCACTAATTTGTTCCAATGTGGTGTTCTTGTTAATTCCAAAAGGTTTCCCAGAATATGGTTTTGCATATTCGTGTTCCAGTGTGTGTTTAAGAAGGTAGTCTTCCATGTCAACTCTGGTAATAGTATCAGTTAAGTATTTTTCAATCATTAAACTCGCAATTTTTCCAGCAAATCGCGCTCCCCAATACCCGTTTTCAACAAAAACTGCCAATGCAATTTTAGGGTCGTCCTTGGGAGCAAATGCTATGAAAATGGAATGGTCGGTAAGCTGCATACGCTGGCCGTTTACTTTTACAAAGTTTTCGGCAGTACCTGTTTTTCCACAAATTTCAATACCATTAATTCGCACGCCTGATGCTGTACCGTAATTATAAACATCAAACATACCTTGTACTATAGGTTCAAAATGCTTCTTGTCTATTGTTGTATGGTGTGGTGTGGTGTATTTTTCATCTATAGTTTGGCCTTCAATATGTTTTATGATATGAGGTGTATAATAGTATCCACGATTGGCAATAGCAGCCGTCATATTTGCTAACTGGATAGGGGTTGTTAAAACTTCACCTTGACCAATAGAGTTTGATAAATTAAATGTGCTTCCCCACCTGTTTTTCCCATACAATTGGTCGTAAGTTTTACTAGTTGGTATTTTACCAGGTTGTCCTACCGATAAATCGTTATTTAGGTAATCACCTAAGCCGAAACTTTTAACATGGTTACTCCAAATATCTAAACCTTTTGCTGGATTTTTATGTTTGTCGATAATGCGTCGGTAAACATTTGCAAAGTAGGCATTGCATGAGTTATAAATACCGCCATTCATAGCCAACGGACTAGGGTGACCGTGACATCCCATTTTTCTGCCACCATAACTATAGCCATGGTTGCAGTAAAAACGATCTTCGGTGGTTACAACTTCTTCTTGTAGACCAATAAGGGCATTTAAAATTTTAAACGGAGAACCTGGAGGGTACATGGCTTGAAGTCCACGGTCATATAAAGGCTTATTAATACTATCGTTATATAGTTTTGAAAAGTTCTTAGAACGATCTCTTCCCACCAATAAATTAGGATTGTAGGTTGGGGTTGAAACCATAGATAAAATTTCACCACTACTTGGTTCAATTGCTATAATACCACCGTGTTTGTTGGACATTAACAATTCCCCATAAGCCTGCAACTTAGCATCGATAGTAATGGTAATGTCACTTCCAGGTTTTGGAAGCGTATCATAAATCCCGTCCTTATAGGGTCCTAAATCCCTATTAAAACGGTCTTTTTGAATAACTTTAAGACCTTTTACGCCTCTTAATGTTTTTTCATATGAAATTTCTACGCCTTGTTTTCCTATTAAATCACCCATTCTATAATAAGGGTCTCTTTCAATTATAGCATCATTTACTTCACCAATATCACCTAAAACATTGGCTCCAATAGAAGTCTCGTAATGTCTTAAAGAACGCTTTTGAATATAAAAGCCTTCAAATTTTCGCATTTTCTCCTGTAAACTAGCATAATCTTCTTTTGATAAATGAGGAATAAAAACAGATGGTAGCCAAGGTGAGTAATGATAGGCTTTTTCATAAATAGTTTTAAATCGCTCTTTATCAATTTTTAAGAGCCTGCAAAATTCTAAGGTGTCCAAGGGTTTTACTTCCCGCGGAATAAACATAACGTCGTAGGATGGTTGGTTGGAAACCAAAAGCTCACCGTATCTATCAAAAACAAAGCCTCTTTTTGGGTAGTCATATACTTTTCTTAGAGCATTATCACTAAAAATATCGTCTATCCTACCATCATAAACCTGAAGATAAAATAGTCTTAATATGAATATGATACCAGCAAAGGCTATAGCGCCAACAAGTAAGAATCGTCTCATTTAGATTTTTTACTAAAAATAATTGTTATTACTAAGATTAATAAAATAGTAAAAATACTTGAGAATAGTGTTTTTTGAAGCACTAAAATTATTTTTGAAGCACTAAAAAAATCTAAATAAAATAAAACAAAGTGATGAATAAATGTAAGTAAAGTTAAATAGGTTAATTTTTCACCAAATTCAACAGTGTTAAATTTTATGGTTTGATGTTCATAAATAACACCAAAGGAGAACTTAAGTAATACTGGTCTGATGTAGGCAATAAACACGCAGGCTGCGGCATGAATTCCTCCGGTATCAGAAAAAAAGTCGATTGTAAGTCCTAAAAAAAAACTTAATAATATGATAATTAGGCGATTGTTCTTTACAGGAAACAGCGCAATAAACATGATGTAGGCATATGGATTGATATATCCTAAAAAGTTAATATTGTTAAACACCAAAGACTGCATTAAAGCCAGTGAAACAAAGCGCACAATATGTATAAACACTGAATTATTCATCCACTTTTGGTGTTAGTAAATTATTTATTTCTTCAGTATCAATGTTTTCTATAGCGTAAACATGCTCAAGATTGGTCATGTCATTAAATAGCTTAATGTTTATTTCATAATAATTTTGAGCAGCATCCAATTTATAATTATGAATTGTTCCAATAGGTATCCCTTTTGGGAAAATTGAAGAACGTCCTGAGGTTATAATTGTATCCCCTTTTTTAACGGGTGCTATTTTAGGAATATCAATTAACTGAATAAAATAAGGCGATTTGGCATCCCAATATAAGGTTCCAAAATGATTAGTTTTTTTTAACTGCGCACTAATTTTATTTACGGTATTCAAAACTGATATTACGGTAGCGTAACGTTTACTTGTACGATCAATAATACCAACAATTCCTTTAGAACTGATTACGCCTAAATCTTGTTTTAAACCATCAGATCTCCCTTTGTTTAAAAGTAAAATATTGTTGGCACCAGAATAGGTGTTTCTTGTAACATTTGCTAATGTAAATTTGTAAGTTCCGCTATAGGAAACAGTATCTAAATAGATGGAGTCCTTTTTGCTTTCCGAATTAAACAAAAGCATTTTTAGCCGACTATTCTCTTCCGCTAGTACTTGGTTTTGAGATTTTAAATTCAAATAGCCGGTAAAGTTATTTATAGAATTGTAAATACCTCCAGTTAAAAAATTAGCAGAATTAAAAAACTTACTTTTATGATACGAGTGCGTTTGTATAGTGAAAACTAAGGATATAGAAAACAGCAACAAGGATAACAAAAAGTTTTTGTTTCTTATTACAAAGTTAATAATCTGTTGCATGTTTTATAAGCCTATTTAATCAAAACACTTTTGTATTTAGCTAAATTTTTAAGTGTGATACCAGTTCCTCTTACAACGGCTCTTAAAGGATCTTCGGCGATATACACAGGAAGGTCAGTTTTTTGCGATAAACGTTTATCCAAACCTCTTAACATGGAACCACCACCTGCTAAATAAATACCTGTATTGTAAATATCGGCAGCTAATTCTGGAGGTGTTTGAGATAAGGTTTCCATAACAGCATCCTCAATTCGTAAGATAGACTTATCTAAAGCTTTTGCAATTTCTCTAAAAGATATTGATACTTGTTTTGGTTTACCGGTAAGTAAATCACGTCCTTGAACACTCATATCTTCTGGAGGAAGATCTAAATCTTCGGTTGCGGCACCAATTTGTATTTTTATTTTTTCAGCAGTGCGTTCTCCTACATATAAGTTGTGTTGTGTACGCATATAATAAACAATATCATTAGTGAAAACATCACCAGCAATTTTAACCGATTTATCGCACACAATACCACCAAGAGCAATTACTGCTATTTCGGTAGTACCACCTCCTATGTCCACAACCATATTACCTTTAGGTTGCATGATATCAACACCAATACCAATAGCTGCAGCCATTGGTTCGTGTATTAAATATACTTCTTTACCATTAACACGCTCGGCACTTTCTTTTACCGCACGCATTTCTACTTCGGTAATACCAGAAGGGATACAAACCACCATACGTAAAGCAGGCGTGAAAAATTTCTTTTTTAGTGCAGGTATGTTTTTAATAAACATACTTATCATTTGCTCTGATGCATCAAAATCGGCAATAACACCATCTTTTAGCGGGCGAATGGTTTTAATGTTTTCATGGGTTTTACCTTGCATTAAGCTGGCTTCCTGACCAACAGCAATAATTTTACCAGAAACTCTGTCGCGTGCGACTATGGAAGGCGCATCAACAACAACTTTGTCATTATGTATTATAAGAGTATTTGCAGTACCTAAATCTATTGCAATTTCTTCGGTTAGGAAGTCAAAAAAGTCCATAAGCTGTAACTAGTATTAGAAGTTTTAAAACGAATGTGTAAAAGTAATAAATCTAAATAAAATATAAGCGTTTATTATGTTTACTTGTATAATTAATTTTATCTAACGTTTGGTTTTGTTAAAAAGTGCAATTTTATGTGGACTTTTTCTTTTGTTTTAATTCAACTGCTTGGAATTGTGGTTGTTCTATTGATTGTATGTTAAATTATAAAATAAAGATTAATTACTTTTTTTGTTCCTTCACGTCATTTCAACGCTTTCTGTTTCCTTTTTTTTAACACAAAACCTTTTGCCGTCACTTTGAATATGTTTTTTGGAAAATCATTTCAAATGATGAATCCACTTTGTTCAACTCTGGATTAATATTTCAAAAATAAATCTATGTAAATAGGAGAAAATTATTAATATCAGAAGCTGCTTTGCTGGTTATAATTTTAAATTTAGAAAAGTGCGATATTATAGCATCTTTAATCAAATCTGCAGTAAAACCATTGCTTTCGGCAGATTCTAGTGTTGTTGTAATTGTAGCGGAAAAAATGGAAGAAGCCACAATTTATATTAAGGCTAATAAAAAATTGAATCTTTTTTAATCGGATGGAGACCTAGTGAGTTTCAGAGGGACGGTTATATAATTGTGAGAACTAAGCTGTATTTAAAATGAGTTTAAGTAGAAATGATAATGCTATTAATTCCAAAAAGAAAAGAGCACTATTGTTATAGTGCTCTTTTTATTAAATGAGGTGTAATTTGATTAGTGTTTGAAATGACGTGTTCCAGTCATTACCATAGCTACATTATTTTCGTTACAATAATCAATACTTAATTGGTCTTTTATTGAACCTCCTGGTTGAATTACAGATGTAATTCCTGCATTTTTAGCAATTTCTACACAGTCAGGAAATGGGAAAAATGCATCACTCGCCATAACAGCACCGTTTAAATCGAATTTAAATGTTTTTGCTTTATGAATGGCTTGCTCTAAAGCATCTACACGGCTTGTTTGTCCTGTTCCGCTGGCCAATAATTTTTTGTTTTTCACTAAAACGATAGTATTCGATTTAGTATGCTTACATATTTTTGAGGCAAATATTAAATCTTCTAAATCGTTTTGTGATGGTTTTGTATTTGTAACATATCTTAAACCTTCAATGGTGTCGGTAACATTATTTCTATCCTGAACTAAAATACCGTTTAAACAACTTCTTACGTTAGTTTGAGGTAATTCAACATCATTTAAAATTAAAATGATTCTGTTTTTCTTTCCTTTTAAAATTTCTAAAGCTTCCGCATTATATGAAGGAGCAATAATAACTTCACAGAATAAACTGCTAATTTCTTCGGCAGTTGCTTTATCAATTTCCGTATTGCTAATCAAAACACCGCCAAAAGCTGAAACTGGGTCGCCAGCTAAAGCATCTACATAGGCCTGGTGGATGCTGTTGCTTTGTGCAAAACCACAAGCATTGTTATGTTTTAAAATAGCAAATGTTGGTGCTTCACCTTTAAACTCGTTTATTAAGTTTACCGCAGCATCAACATCTAATAAATTATTATAACTTAGTTCTTTACCGTTTAGTTTCGTAAACATGGCATCGAAATCGCCAAAGAAGAATCCCTTTTGGTGAGGGTTTTCACCGTAGCGTAATACATTACCTTTAGTTTCGCTGATTTTTAAAACAGTTTCTTCGTTGTTTTTGTTGAAGTAATTAAAAATAGCAGTATCGTAATGAGATGATACATTGAAAGCTTTAGCAGCAAAACGTTTTCTGTTTTCTTCTGAAATACTTCCGTTATTTTCTGAAATTAAATCTAAAAACTCAGCATAATCATCAACAGAAGCTACACAAATTACGTCGGCAAAGTTTTTTGCTGCTGCTCGAATTAAAGATATACCTCCAATATCGATTTTTTCAATAATATCTTGTGCACTTGCGCCTGAAGCTACTGTTTTTTCAAATGGATACAAGTCAACAATAACAACATCTATTTGTGGGATTTCAAAATCCTCTAATTCTTTAATGTCGCCTTCATGGTTTTGTCTGTTTAAAATACCGCCAAATACTTTTGGGTGCAAAGTTTTTACACGACCACCAAGAATAGAAGGGTAAGATGTAACCTCTTCTACAGGAACTACATCAATACCTAAATCGTTAATAAATGTTTGAGTGCCACCAGTTGAATAAATGGTTACACCTTGCTCGTTTAGTTTTCTAACAATTGGCTCTAATCCATCTTTACTGAAAACGGAAATTAATGCAGATTTTACTGTTTTTTCGTTGCTCATTTTATAAATCTAATTTTGAAGTTGCAAAAGTAGTTATTTCAACTAGAAAACAACTCTTTAAGAAACAAAAAACAAAGCGATTTTTTATTTAAATCAGCAATTTATTAAGTAAAAGACTTGAATTTACTTAAGCATTGTAGCAACTTGCGTACAAACAAACTCTAAGAAGCGTTCATCGGCTTCTGTAAACGGATCGGGCGTATTCGAATCTATATCAATTTGTCCAATGTTTTCACCGTTTACAAAAATAGGTACTACTATTTCGGCCTTTACCGTGATACTGCATGCAATATAATTGTCTTGGGCAGTAACATCGGGAACTACAAAATTTTGATTACTTACAGCTACTTGTCCACAAATTCCTTTACCGAACGGAATAATGGTATGATCGGTTGGTGCGCCTACATACGGACCAAGTTTTAATTCTTCTTTATTGCCATTCCTAAAATAAAACCCCACCCAGTTGTAATATGTTATGTGTTTTTCAAGTAATTCACAAATATTTAAAAGGCGTTGGTCTACCGTTTGTTCAGTATTTAAAACAATAGATTCCACTTGCGGTTTAAGTTCGTTAAAGGTCATAAATTTCAAAATTTTTGGTAAAAGTATTTAAAAGGTATGAAAAAAATGATTGCTTTGCATAATTTTAACCATGTTAACAAAAAGTCATTTTTATTTTTGAAAGCACTCTTAGTAAAATATAAATTAGTTATAAGGTTTATTATAACATTTTTGTTGGTGTATACTGTGCTTTCTGTGTCGTATAAGTTTTATCTACAGTTTTCTGACGGGAGTAAGTATTATCCTGATTTTATGACACATTTAGTAGCGAAACAAAGTGAGGCCATATTGAATTCTTTTAATTATAACGCCAAAGTATTACCACATGCAGACGAGCCTTCCATGAAATTGATTGTAAATAATTTGTATATAGCACGTGTTATTGAAGGCTGTAATTCCATTAGTATTATCATTTTATTTATTTCATTTATCATTGCTTTTGCTTCTAAATTAAAAACAACCTTTTTTTATATTTTATCCGGAAGTGTTTTAATTTATACTGTAAATTTAATTCGTATCGTGTTGTTGACTATCGGTTTGTATCATTATCCACATCAAAAAGAGGTTTTTCATAGCGTAATTTTTCCAGCAATTATTTATGGGATGGTGTTTTTATTGTGGATATTCTGGGTGAATCGGTTTTCTAAATTGAAGAAAGGCAATGAATAAAGCTATAAAATTTACCTCGTTATTCGTGTTATTTGGGTTGTTGATTTTAATCCGTTTCTTTGAAGATGAATTGTTCTACGATCCCTATTTAACATTTTTTCAAAATGATTACTTATATATTGACAGTCCTAGGCGAGAAGTGTTTAAAGTAACCTTATTTACTTCACTCCGCTATCTTTTAAATACAGTTATTTCCCTTGGGATACTGTATGTAGTTTTTAAAGATAAAAGCATGCTTAAATTTTCAGCGCTCATATACGCTGTTTCATTTGTTTTATTAATTGGAATTTACTTGTATTTTGTAGTGAACCCGAGGCAAGAAGATTACTATCTGTTCTTCAATTTACGTCGATTTTTAATTCAGCCAATTATCTTAATTCTTTTACTTCCTGCATTTTACTACAACAAAATTAAAACCTAAAATGTTAATCATTTAGTAAATGAATGTCAATGTTTTTAATTTTTTGTACTTTTGAGGTGTGATAAAACATTTTTTACATAAAAGTTTTTCCGTGCTTTTGGCATTGCTGGTTTTGTTTTCAACAGTATCTTTTACTTTTGAAAAGCATTACTGTGGCGACATTTTAATTGATGTTTCTATTTTTAGTGAAGCCCAAAAATGTGGTACTGATACTGTTGAAGAAGAGATCACAACTAAAATGATGTGTTGTAAAGATGAGATTAAACTTGTAAAGGGGCAAGATGAATTAAAGGTTTCAAATTTTGATGATTTAAACTTTCAGAATCAACTTTTTATTTCAACTTTTACTTACGCATTTATTAACTTATTTGAAGGGTTACCTCAACAGGTAAGCCCTCATAAAGATTATTCTCCACCCAACTTGGTTGCCGATATTCAGGTATTAGACCAAGTGTTTATAATTTGATTTTACTCATTCTCTTTAAAAAAGGGAGTTTCCTATTATTTTCCGTCGTTAGCGGAATTGATAAAGAATTTTTTAAATCAAATTAAAATTACAATTACAATGAAACATATATATACAGTTACAGGTATGACCTGTAATGGATGCCGAACATTCGTTGAAAAAAAACTCAATGCAATGGATGCTGTTTTAGAAGCTACTGTAGATTTGGAAACATCAGAAGCTGTAATAGAGTCCCAAGAGCATATTGCAACTGAAGCACTACAAGCCGCATTGGGAGATCATTATATTATTTCACTTCCGGGTGAAGATAATAGCAAAAAAAATTTAGCGGAATCAAAAAATAAAAAAGGAAAGGGAACGGGTATGTTTTATTGCCCAATGCAGTGTGAAGGGGAAAAAACCTATAATGCCCCAGGAGACTGTCCTGTTTGCGGAATGGATTTGGTAGAAGAAGTTAGCCTAGTTCAAAATTCTGAAACTACATATACCTGCACCATGCATCCGGAAATTATAAAGGATGAGTTTGGGTTATGTCCTATCTGCGGGATGGAATTAGTACCCGCTGAAGTTGAGGAATCAGAAGAAATAAAAACCTATAAAAAACTATTCCATAAGTTTTGGATTTCGGTAGTTTTCACGGTTCCTATATTTTTAATAGCCATGTCCGATATGGTTCCCAATAATCCCATATACCACATTTTAGATCTAAATTATTGGAATTATATACAGTTTTTACTATCCATTCCAGTTGTGTTTTATGCCAATTGGGTGTTTTTTAAGAGGGCATATAAATCTGTACTTACATGGAATTTAAACATGTTTACCCTTATAGGAATTGGTTCTGGTGTGGCGTGGTTGTTTAGCGTTTTTGGAATACTTTTTCCCGATTTATTTCCCGCGCAATTTAAAACGGCTACAGGTACGGTACATGTATATTTTGAGGCGGCTACAGTAATTCTAACTTTAGTTATGTTAGGACAATTACTAGAGGCAAAAGCACATAGTAAAACAAATTCTGCGGTAAAGGAATTATTAAAACTTGCGCCAAACAAAGCTGTAAAAGTGGTTAATGGTAAAGAAGAGATTATTTCTATTGATAAGATTGTTGTTGGAAATATTTTACGAGTTAAACCAGGGGATCGAATACCTGTAGATGGTGTTATAGTTGAAGGTGAAAGTTCGGTTGATGAATCCATGATTACTGGAGAACCTATTCCAGTTACAAAAACTAAAAACGATTTAGTAAAAGCTGGAACCATTAACGGTAAACAATCCTTTTTAATGAAGGCAGAAAAAGTTGGGGCGGATACTTTACTATCTCAAATTATAGTCATGGTAAATAATGCCAGTAGAAGTAAAGCTCCAATTCAAAAGTTGGCGGATAAAATTTCAGGTTATTTTGTACCAGTAGTAGTAATCATTTCAATCATAACATTTTTTGTTTGGAAAATTTTTGGTCCCGAACCATCCTATGTTTATGCCTTGGTAAATGCCATTGCAGTACTAATTATTGCCTGTCCTTGCGCTTTGGGCTTGGCAACTCCTATGTCTGTTATGGTTGGAGTGGGAAAAGGAGCAAAAGCCGGAGTTTTAATTAAGAATGCTGAAGCACTGGAAAAATTAAATAAAATAAATGTGGTAATTATTGACAAAACGGGAACCATTACAGAAGGTAAACCATCGGTTGAGACGGTTGCTGAAGTTTCCGAAGGTTTTAACCACAAAAAGGTTTTGCAATACATAATTTCTTTAAACACATTAAGCGAGCATCCCATTGCAGAAGCCACTGTTAAATATGGTAAGGAACAGAATGAAGTAGGCCTAAAGGTTAGCAATTTCACTTCTGTAACAGGAAAAGGCGTGAGCGGTTTTATTGAATCGAAGAAAGTAGTGCTTGGTAATGACCAATTAATGAGGGATTCAGGGGTAACAATCTCTAATAAATTAAAAGAAGAAATAGTAGCGTACCAAAAATTAGGAAAAACAGTTCCTATGTTGGCCGTAGAAGGTAATTTGATGGGCTATGTGGTTATTAGCGATAAAATAAAAGAAACTAGCAAGCGGGCAATCGCACAGCTACACGAAAAAGGTCTTAAGGTTATTATGCTTACAGGAGATAACGAAGAAACCGCGAAAGCAGTAGCTTCAGAACTTAAATTGGAAGAATTTAGAGCAGAGGTGCTTCCTGAAGACAAACTTAAAGAAGTAGAAAGGTTACAAAACGAAGGAGCTGTAGTAGCTATGGCCGGTGACGGTATTAATGATGCTCCAGCTTTAGCAAAGAGTGACGTAGGTATTGCTATGGGCACAGGAACCGATGTAGCTATTGAAAGTGCATCCATTACATTGGTTAAAGGCGATTTGCACGGTATTGTAAAAGCTCATAATCTCAGTGTAGAAACAATGAAGAATATAAAACAAAATTTATTTTTTGCACTTTTTTATAATAGTTTGGGAATACCAATTGCCGCAGGCGTTTTGTTTCCGTTTTTCGGGTTATTACTTTCCCCTATGTTAGCTGCCGTAGCCATGAGTTTTAGTTCGGTATCGGTAATAGCCAATGCACTTCGTTTAAGAAAAATAAATATTGAATAGAATAATGAAAAACATATTATATATAGTACTAATGCTTCCTTTTTTTATGACTTCCCAAGACAGAATTAATGGGATGATTATGGAGGCAAATGATAATAATGAACGTATCGGTTTAGCAGGAGCTAACGTATATTGGTTAAATACCAGTATTGGAACAGTAACTAATATTGATGGGAAGTTTATAATTCCTTACTCAAAGCAAAACAGTAAATTGGTTATCAGTTATGTTGGATTTAAAACAGACACGATAACAATTAGACAGCCTAAAATGGTTAATCATTGGTTGAAACCATTAGATAATTTGGATGCTGTTACAGTAACATCTAGAAAACAAACTACAGCAAAATCGTATTTGCAAGCAACAAATACTTTTACGGTTAGTAGTGATGAATTACTTAAAGCAGCTTGTTGTAATTTATCTGAAAGTTTTGAAACCAATCCGTCTATCGATGTGAATTTTGCCGATGCCGTTACTGGTACCCGACAAATAAAAATGTTAGGTTTAACAACCCCGTATATTTTAATAGCAACTGAGAATATACCCTCCATCCGCGGTGCTTCACAAGCTTACGGTTTAAGTTTTATACCTGGTACATGGGTGGAAAGTATTCAAATTACTAAAGGAGCCGGAAGTGTTGTTAATGGTTATGAAAGTATTGCAGGACAAATTAATGCAGAATTAGTTAAACCTTCTATGGACGACAAGTTGTTTGTAAATCTGTATGCTGCAAGTAGCGAGCGTATGGAATTAAATACGCATATAAACACTAAAGTTAGCGATAAATGGGATACGGGTTTTTACATACATGGAAATACTCATCATGGTGTGCACGATGTTAATGATGATGGATTTTTAGATATGCCACAGTACGACCAAGTAAATGTGATGAACCGTTGGCAATACACCAATCCCGAAAAAGGAATTTTAAGTTTTATTAATTTGAAATACCTAAATGATAAAAAACAAACTGGTGAACTTGATTTCGATCCGAAAACCGATAAATTAACTACAAACGCTTGGGGAAGCGAAATTAGTACTGAGCGCTACGAAGTGTCGGCCAAATTAGGATATGTAAATCCCGAAATTCCTTGGCAAAGTATTAGTTTGCAATCGGCATTCAGTGGTCATAAACAAGAATCATACTTTGGATTGAAACAATATGATATTTCACACAATAGCTTGTATTCTAATGCTATATATAATTCTATTATCAGCGATTCTCGCCATAAAATTAAAACAGGATTAAATTTTACATACGATCATTATGATGAATTTTTGGTAACACCAAACCTAGATTCTGATTATGAAAGAATAGAGCGTTCGGTTGGTGCATTTTTTGAGTATAATTATGATGATTTGGATAAGCTAAACCTAACAGCAGGTGTACGTATTGATAGTCATAATTTATTAGGTACTTTTATAACGCCCAGATTTCATGCCCGTTATACCCCTTGGGAAAAGTCGGCCTTTAGGGCTTCTGTAGG
The DNA here is from genome assembly GCF_041583155.1 of Mariniflexile sp. GTDB lineage: Bacteria > Bacteroidota > Bacteroidia > Flavobacteriales > Flavobacteriaceae > Mariniflexile. Next base: position 42,484 of record NZ_JBFHGK010000001.1, on the reverse strand, counting down.
TAGAGGAAAGCGTAGTGCAAATATTTTTGCTGAAAACCAGAATATATTTGCTACGTCTAGGTCTATAAATATTTTGAATACTACAGGAAAAATTTATGGTTTAGATCCTGAAATTGCTTGGAATTACGGCGTGTCTTATTTGCAGGGATTTAATCTTTTCGGAAGAAAAGCTGATATCACTTTTGATTTTTATAAAACAGATTTCATAAATCAAGTAGTGGTAGATTATGAAAATCCACAGGAGGTTAATTTTTATAATCTTGAAGGTAAAAGTTTTGCCAACAGTTTTCAAACAGAAGTAAATTATAATGTATTTACTACTTTCGATTTGCGATTAGCATATAAGTTCTACGAAGTGAAAACACAGTATCAATCGGGAGAATTAGAAAAACCATTAACACCTAAACACCGATTATTTGCAAATGCTTCTTATGAAACCCCGTTGCGTGAAAATACGAATGCACATTGGAAGTTTGATGCAACCTTCAACTGGTTGGGAGCACAGCGTTTTTCAGCAACTGATACAAATCCATTAGCTTATCAGTTGGATGATAAAACACCCAAACTGGCAACACTCAACATGCAAATTACCAAAGTATTTTCTCCAAAATTTGAATTATATTTAGGCGGTGAAAATGTAACTATTGTGAGGCAAAGCAACCCAATTTTGGGTTCGGACGATCCGTTTGGTTCTTATTTTGATACCACATTTGTATATGGCCCAATTTTTGGAAGTATGTATTATGCGGGTTTAAGGTTTAAAATAAAATAATAATTAACCACAAATATTCGAATATTTAATAAATTATTTGTGTTGTCCTGGTAAAAAGAAAATTAACATTGAATAAATAATAAGTGTCGACTTTGCTCGACTTGACAAAAAAAAACAATAAAAATGAAAAAACTAATAATTGTATTAACGGTATTAATTTCAACAGTAACTTTCGCGCAAAACAAGAATGAAAAAGCATCGCTAGAGGTCGATGGCGTTTGTTTAATGTGTAAATCTAGAATTGAAAAAGCATGTTTTGGCACTAAAGGTGTAAAAAGTGCTATTTGGGATGTGAAAACACATGAATTGAAATTGATATACGATGCTAGAAAAACAGATTTAAAAACAATAAAAAATAGTGTGGCAGCTGTTGGTCATGATACAAAAGATTTAAAGGCCACTACCCAAGCTTATGAATCGCTGCACCCTTGTTGTAAATACAGAGATACTAATGTAGTAGATGACCATAACGAGTAATTATAAAGAAACCCAGACCTATAAGTTTGGGTTTCTTTTTATATATATCATAAGAATCTGTTAAACACTTTGCAAACAGTTTCAGATTTCAATTAAAATATTAAATTCGAGAATTATATTTTTCAAAATAAACTTATCTTATTAAAATACATTACATGTTCATTTTCAAATTTCAATTTAGATTAAAATCGATCTTAATTTTAGGGTTTTTAATTGCTTTTTCGTTACAAAGTTTTTCGCAAGGCGGCTTCAAATGGTCAAATGATGGTAAATCATATTACCGAATTCAAAGTGAAGGTATTGTTCAATACACATTACCTAATAACGATGCCAAAGTGTTAATATCAAAAGAACAATTAACGCCAGCAAAAAGCGAACAACCACTTTCCGTTAGTTATTTTAAATTTTCAGAAGATGAGCAAAAAGTATTATTATTTACAAATACTAAACGTGTTTGGCGTATTCATACAAAAGGGGATTATTGGGTGCTGAATTTGGCAACAGGAGCTTTACAGCAATTAGGTAAAACCCTGCCAGAATCATCACTTATGTTTGCTAAAATATCTCCTGATGGCACATTGGCTGCTTATGTAAGTAATAATAATATATATGTTGAAGATTTAAGCACTTCAAAAATTAAAGCATTAACCACCGATGGTACTAAAACCTTAATTAACGGAACATTTGACTGGGTTTATGAAGAAGAATTTGCTTGCCGTGATGGTTTTCGTTGGAGTCCAGATAGTAAATCGATTGCCTTTTGGCAAATTGATGCGAGCGACACTAAAACATTCTACATGATTAACAATACGGATGCTATTTATTCTGAATTAGTGCCTTTAGAATATCCTAAAGTAGGAGAACCACCATCAGCTTGTAAAGTAGGTGTTGTTAATGTTGAAGATGCAAAAACCACATGGATGAATATACCAGGAGATGTGCGTCAAAATTATTTAGTGCGTATGGAGTTTATTCCTTCTACCGAAAAATTGTTAATTCAACAATTAAACAGAAAACAAAACCACAGTAAATTATTTATTGCAGAGCCTAAAACGGGAGCTTCAAAAGTAATTCATGAAGAAAAAGATACTGCCTGGGTAGATATTTACCAAGCAGGAAATAGTTATACTGTAGATTTTACCAATAATTTTATCTGGTACAACGAGGGTAAAAATATTTTATGGGCAAGTGAAAAAGATGGATGGAGGCACTTGTATAATGTATCTTTAGAAGGGAGAAAGGAACAATTAATAACGAAAGGAGATTACGATTTTACCGATTTATCATTTATAGATACTAAAAAAGGTTATGTGTATTTTATGGCATCTCCGGAAAATGCGACTCAAAGTTATTTATATAGAACCAAATTAAATGGGAAAGGTAAATTAGAATTGATGAGTCCAAAAGCACTGCAAGGTACGCATAGCTACAATGTATCACCAACAGGAGCGTTTGCCATACATTCATTTTCAAATCACTTTACAAAACCAGCTTCAGAGCTAATTTCGTTATCAAACCATGAGCCTATAAACCCTGAAAATGGTATTGAAGCTAATATTTCTAAATTAACAGAAACTCCTAAGGTAGAATTCTTTAAAGTAACCACTTCTGAAGGTGTTGAAATGGACGGGTGGATGGTGAAACCAACAAATTTTGACGCTACCAAAAAGTATCCAGTTGTTTTTTATGTGTATTCTGAACCTGCAACAACTACTGTAAATGATACTTATGGTGCTGGAAATAACAGAAATTATAACGGCAGTATGGCTGATGACGGTTATATTTATATGTCTTTAGACAACCGAGGAACACCTGCTCCCAAAGGTCGCGAATGGAGAAAAAGTATCTATAGAAATATTGGAAAAATAAACATAAAAGATCAAGCATTGGCGGCCAAAGAAATTTTGAAATGGGATTTCGTTGATCCAGAACGTATTGCGGTTTGGGGGCACAGTGGAGGTGGATCTACTACGCTAAATTTATTGTTTCAGTACCCTGAAATTTATAAAACAGGTATTTCAATTGCGGCTATTACAAATTTATTGACTTACGATAATATTTACCAAGAACGTTACATGGGCTTGCCACAAGAAAATATGCAAGATTTCGTAAATGGTTCGGCAATAACACATGCTGAAAACCTGAAAGGAAACTTATTATACATTCATGGCACGGGAGATGATAATGTACACTACCAAAACGCAGAAATTTTAGTTAATGAGTTGGTAAAGTACAATAAACAATTTCAATTTATGCCTTATCCAAATCGTACTCACGGAATTCGTGAAGGTGAAGGAACTACGGAACATTTAAAAACCTTGTTTACTAATTATCTGAAAACCTATTGCCCTCCAGGAGCTAGGTAAATTGTAAAAACGTTTGCAGATTAAACTTTTTGTTATAGTAATAGTCTAAACAATATAAACTTTTTAATAATCATGATTAGAAAAATCGTGTCAATAGCAGTCCTCTTACTGGTTCTTATTTTCAGTGTTAGTTTTAATGGTAAAAGTGCAAAATTGACTACCATTCAAAAAGAAACGATTGAAATTAATACCGATATTCCGGTATACAATTTTAATGAGTTGGAACCCTTACTTTATATTCACAATAATAAAACTGTTATTGTAAATTTTTGGGCTATGTGGTGTGCGCCTTGCGTTAAAGAATTACCTTATTTACAGGCTTATGCTAATAATAACCCAGACGTTGAATTATTATTAGTGAGTCTTGATTTTCCAAAAGATATTGAAACGAAACTGAAACCATTTTTAAAGAAAAATAATATTAAGGCAAAGGTTGTTTTGTTGGACGATCCAGATGCTAATGCTTGGATAGATAAAATTGACCCAAATTGGTCTGGTGCGCTTCCCTTTTCAATTATTTTTAATAGTAAGAAAAGAACGTTTCATGAACGTACTTTTGAAAGTCTTGATGATCTTGCGCTTGAAGTAAATAATTCTATAAACAAATAAAAATTAATTAAGTAAAAATGAAAAAAACAAATGCGATTCTTGCAGTTATCCTTTTTTTAAGTTGTTCGCTAGTTAGTATAAATAGTTTTGGGCAAGAACGTCAAGGACCACCTCCGGGTGAAAGAAAAGGGCCGCCAAGAGGTGGTAGTCCAGAACAAACAAAAACTTTGGAAGAAATGGGAGGTTATAAAATTGGAGATGTGGCTACGGATTTTACGCTTAAAAATGTTGATGGAAGTATGTTTTCATTAGCAAATATTAAAAATGCCAAAGGTTATATTGTTGTTTTTACTTGTAATGAATGTCCTTTTGCAAAAATGTATGAAGACCGATTAATTGAGCTACATAAAGCATATGCGCCTAAAGGGTATTCTGTGGTGGCAATAAATCCAAATAGTCCTGAAAATGAAAGTGAAGGTTATGTAGCCATGCAGAATAGAGCTAAAGAAAAAGGTTTTCCTTTTGTGTATTTAGTAGATGAAGGACAAAAGATTTATCCACAGTATGGTGCTGTAAGAACACCTCACGTGTTTTTATTAGATAAAGAAAGAAAGGTTCAATACATAGGCACAATTGATGATAATGCAAAATCAGCAGACGATGTAAAAGTAAAATATCTTGAAGATGCTATTAAGGCATTAGAAAAAGGAGAACAACCAAGTCCGAATATTACTAAGGCAATTGGTTGCCCTGTAAAGGTTAGTAGAGCTTAAAAAGATTAGGAACCTATAACGATAAAATAAAAACTCCAAAGTTAATGGCTTTGGAGTTTTTTTATGCTTTTCATTTTAGAATTAAAATAATTTGAAGTGGTAGTAGGTTTTAGTTGAGGTTTATAGTTTTTAAGATTGATACAACACTTCTAGTTTTGTAATCGGAAGTCTGTTGGCGTTATTCCAACATGTTTTTTAAAAAACCTTGAAAAACTGCTTTTTGAGTCGAAACCAAGTAAAAATGCTATTTCCTTGGTTGTTATTTCGCCTCTTGTAAGCCTGCGTTTAGCTTCTGTAATTTGGCGTTGTTGGATTATTTGTTTGGCTGTTAATTTCAGTTTCTCTTTTAAAATTTGGTTTAGTCGTTTACTGCTTATTCCAATTTCATTTGCGTAAAAAGCGGTGTGGGTTTCTTTTAAAAAAGTGGATTCCATTAATTCTAAAAACTGAAAAACGCGTTTTTGATTTAAATCTTGTTTTAAAAAACTATTATTTTGAAAACGAATTAAATGTAATATTAAAACTTTAAGTAACGTTTTAAGCATGATGTAGGATGCAGAGTCATTGTTATATTCCTCTTTCAGAAGTCTTATAAGATTTCGTATAAGACTAACTTGCACTAATATATTTATTTGAAATTTTGGATATTTATTGAAGAGCGACATTACATCCAATGCATATTCAATATCATCTTCATCAATAAGATCTCTTTCAAAATTTATTAAAACGCCATCATTTTCATTGAATACTTCACTGCTAAAATTTTCATTTAAGGGCTTAAAATGTACTATTAGGGAGTTCTTTGAATTGAATTCAAAATAAATTCCCATAGAGTTATCTGAAAGTATTTTGGTATTGTTTTTAAAGTTTTGAACAATTTGAATTTTATCATTCCAATTTGCTTTCTCCATTCAAAATAAAAGTGTTTTTCAAATATAAGAAGAAAATTTTCAAAATTAGTTTTTGGATAACTTTTGAAAGAGGTATAGAATTGTGGCTCCAATTAAAAATGCTAATAAGGCACCTATTCCATAAACTGCAGTGTAATTATTAGAAATATATTCGATAAAAGTTGATAAAAACTGACCACCAAAAACAGCCATAGAGAATAAACCTAGATTTTTTCCTTGATTTTGTATGGTACTTGCCTCAATCATCATATGATTTAAAAGAGGAATTGTGAATCCAAAACCTATGCCGATAAAAACAGCAGCCATAATTAAAAATGGCACATTAGCAGTTATTGCTAAAACCAAATATCCAAGCATAAAAAACATAAATCCCATACTTACTGTTTTTCCATCTCCAAATACCTTCACCATTTTTGGCATTTGGCTAGCTGTAATAATGGCTATTAAAGAAATGAAAGCTAGATAATAACCTATGCTAGAGGTGCTTAAGCCAAATGATTCGGGTAAGTATAAAGGTAAAGTAACAAAGCCTATAAAGAATAACATCATGGCTAGTAAGGAAGCGTAAAAAATAACTTCAACCTTTTTGTTATTTGGCTTTTCTGTTTTTAAAGTTGCTTCTGGACCTTTTTTAATAGATGTCGAGTTTGGCAAGGTTTTCAAAACTAAAATCAAGCATACTAAGGCAATTAAATAAATACTGAATGGTAGTTGCCAGCTCATTTGGCCTAAAATACCTCCAATAGCTAGAAAAACAACACCGCCAAGTTCAATGGACATGCCTTGCCATGCAATCATTTTCATTCTTTTTTCGCCTGTAAAATATTCGGCTATATAAGTTGTGGCAGATACTTGAATGGCAACGGTAGCGGCACCTAGCAGCAACCTATCTAATATCAATAAATAGTTGTTAGATATGAAAGCTCCAATAACTCCTAATATGGCATATGGAATCAGTCCGAGAATTAATAATTTTAAACTACCTAGCCTATTAACTAAGTTACCAATCAATGGCGCAAATATCACAACACCTAAGGAAGGAATGGTTATTAGCCAACTTGGCGAAAATGCAAAATTTAAATGTTTAACAATTCCAGATAGGGAAGGAGCTATAGCTGTTCCTACCATAATAGTTAAAGAGCTTACAAGAAGTAGCGTGAAAATTCCAGATTTTGATATATCGTTCATGTTGCAAAAATCAAACTAATCTTTCGTAAATAATTTACTTGTTTTCTAAATAGGTATACAAAAATGGAAATTGTTTAATAGTTGCTACTTTTATGTAATTAAGCAGATGATATATGTGATTTTTTGATGCTGATTAGTTTTTATTATTAGAAATGATTGTAAACATAAAGCGTATATGGTCAACCAAAACAGGTGTTTTTTGTACTTAATAATTTAATAGTTTTTTTCTGTATTTTTTATAAGAAAAAAACTATGTAAATGTTTTTTCTGACTTAGAAATTAATTAATTTAGTTGAATATTGCTTTTATGAAAGACGATCTGGTTGTTACCATTATTATTAGTTTTTTGTTTTTGTCGGTAGGCTTTTTGTTATTGCATTTTGAACAAATAACCTACGGAGTTTCTTTTTTTGTGCTTTTACCTTTTATAATCGGATTCATTACAGGGAATAGTGCTATTAAAAAAATTAGTTTATGGGGGCATACTATTGCATTAATTATCTTTTTTGTTTTGTTAATCTTAGGAGGTTTAGAGGGTGTGATTTGTATTCTTATGGCTATGCCATTAATAATTGTGGCCATAGCCCTAGGCATGCTATTTAAATATTATTTTAAAAAGAATAAGATAGACCACCAACGAAAGAATATGGCTAAAAGTTCTGTTCTGCCTTTTTTGATATTTGTTTTTTTTGCTTACGCTGAAAAAATATTAACCAAAGAAGGTAAGGATATTATAGAAATAAAATCTGAAATCATTTTGCCTTATAGTGCAACTCAAGTTTACGATAAAATTAAGCAGGTGGACACACTCGATGCTGAAAAGCCATTTTTAATGAAACTTGATTTGCCAGTGCCTCAACGCTGTGTGTTAGAAGAAGAAAAAGTAGGAGCATTAAGAGTTTGTTATTTTGATGGAGGTAAAATAGTTGAACGAATTACAGAAATTGAAAGAGGAAAATTTTTAAATATGGAGGTTATCGATTATCAGGTAACAGGAAGAAAATGGCTCGGATTTAAAAGTGCGTCTTATGAGTTTGAGAATTTAGTGGGAGGGAAGTTTAGTAAAATGACCAGAACCACAACCTACACCTCCAAGCTTAAACCTCGATTTTATTGGAGGTTAGCAGAAAAGATTGGAATAAAACAAGAACACGAATATGTATTTAGGAATTTAAGAAAGGATTTAGAAAATTCCTTTTAGAATGAAATGGGCAAAGTTCATGAATCGCCATAACATTTAAAGGCTTTATTATTTTTTTATGAAAAGATTGAATTGGTTTATTCTAGTTTATATAAATTAAAAAAGCCTTTGAATAATTTCAAAGGCTTTTAAATTGATAATATTTAATGATATTACATCATTCCTGGCATACCGCCACCCATTGGAGGCATAGCAGGAGCATCTTCTTTAATGTCAATTAAAGCACATTCGGTAGTTAAAATCATACCTGCAACAGAAGCTGCATTTTCTAAAGCTATACGTGTAACTTTTTTAGGATCTATAATACCAGCTTCTAACATGTCAACATAAGTTTCAGACTTCGCATCATAACCAAATGATCCTTTGCCTTCCATTACTTTAGAAACTACAACGCTACCTTCACCTCCTGCATTTTCAACAATAGTTCTTAAAGGAGCTTCAATAGCACGTGCAACAATTTGAATACCTGTAACTTCATCAAGGTTTTCAGTAGTTATTTTTTCTAAAACCGATTTTGCTCTTACTAAAGCAACACCACCACCAGCAACAATACCTTCTTCAACGGCAGCTCTTGTAGCATGTAATGCGTCATCAACACGATCTTTCTTTTCTTTCATTTCTACTTCAGAAGCTGCACCTACATAAAGAACAGCAACACCACCAGCTAATTTAGCTAAGCGCTCTTGTAGTTTTTCTTTATCGTAATCGCTTGTAGTAGTTTCAATTTGTGCTTTAATTTGGTTTACGCGTGCTTTAATAGTATCAGCTTCACCTGAACCGTTTACAATTGTAGTATTGTCTTTATCAACAGTTACCGTTTCAGCGGTACCTAACATGCTTAAATCGGCATTTTCTAAAGTGAAACCTCTTTCTTCAGAAATTACAGTTCCACCAGTTAAAATAGCGATATCCTCTAACATAGCTTTACGTCTGTCACCAAATCCTGGAGCTTTTACAGCAGCGATTTTAAGTCCACCACGCAATTTATTTACTACTAAAGTAGCTAATGCTTGACCGTCAACATCTTCAGCAATGATTAATAATGGACGTCCAGATTGTGCAACTGGTTCTAATATTGGAAGAATTTCTTGTAAGTTAGAAATCTTTTTATCGAATAATAAAATGTAAGGATTGTCTAAATCAACAATCATCTTATCAGTATCTGTTACGAAGTAAGGTGATAAATAACCACGGTCGAATTGCATACCTTCAACAACATCAACATAGGTATCCATTCCTTTAGCTTCTTCAACAGTTATAACACCTTCTTTGCCAACTTTACTGAATGCTTTAGAGATTAAATCTCCAATAGTTTCATCATTGTTAGCAGAGATAGAAGCCACTTGTTTGATCATTTCAGAAGAGTTACCAACTTTTTTTGATTGGTTTTCTAAGTCTTTAGTAATAGCCTCAACAGCTTTATCTATACCGCGTTTTAAATCCATAGGATTCGCGCCAGCGGCTACGTTTTTTAAACCTTCTTTTACGATAGCTTGAGCTAAAACGGTAGCAGTAGTAGTACCATCTCCCGCCAAATCGTTGGTTTTAGAAGCAACTTCTTTAACCATTTGTGCTCCCATATTTTCTAGAGCGTCTTTTAATTCAATTTCTTTCGCTACAGATACACCGTCTTTAGTTACTTGTGGTGCTCCGAAAGATTTACCAATAATAACATTACGACCTTTAGGTCCTAAAGTTACTTTTACTGCATTTGCTAATGCATCAACACCACGTTTTAAACCGTCGCGTGCTTCAATATCAAATTTTATGTCTTTTGCCATAATTAAAAATTTTAATTTAAAATTTTAAACCTTCAATTTATTTATCTCAAATTCCATTATTGGAACTGTTAGATGTTTATGAAAGTTATTGGAATTTGTTTTTTAGTTTTTTTGGAATTTGAAATTAAATAATTGCAAGAATGTCGCTTTCACGCATAATTAAATAATCTTTACCTTCAAGTTTTAATTCTGTTCCAGCATATTTACCATATAAAACAGTGTCGCCAATTTTTACCGTAATAGGCTCGTCTTTGGTGCCTGTACCGGCAGCAATTACAGTGCCTTTTTGTGGTTTTTCTTTAGCGTTATCTGGAATAATTAATCCTGAAGCTGTTTTAGTTTCAGCGGGTGCAGGTTCGATAAGAACGCGATCTGCTAATGGTTTAATGTTTAATGCCATTTTAAATATATTTTAAGTTTAAAAATTAATGTTAACGGATAGCTACTATTCTAAAAGTGTGCCAATGGTTGTAAACTGACAAACTTACAGCAACAAAAAATGCCAACTTGAAAAAGTTGGCATTTTTTGTATTATAATCGCATAAATTATTCTGCAGGAGCAGTGTCGTTTGCTGGTTGTGTTGGATTAGGTAATGGCTTAGAAGTTGTTGCATCTAAATCTAAAGCTTTAGAATCTAAACTATCGCCACCTCTATTAATAGCTACATTAGATAATAATATTAAAGCTAAAAGTAAAGTTGCTAAAGTCCAAGTGCTTTTATCTAAAAAGTCGGTTGTCTTTTTTACACCACCAAGTTGTTGTGAACCACCACCACCAAATGATGATGATAATCCGCCGCCTTTAGGGTTTTGAACCATGATTACCACAATAAGTAAAAAGGCAACTATAACTATTAAGGCTAAAAATATTGTAAACGTACTCATTATTTCTTATTATTTTGTTCTTGTAATTGTTCTAATGCTTTAATTTGGTTTGCAAAGAAACTACTTTTTTCTGGATATTTCAAACTTAAAATTTTATAAGATTGAATTGCCTTTTTATAGTTTTTTTGTTCCATGTAAATTCTGGCCAAAGTCTCTGTCATTAAGGCTTCGGGTTGTATCATTTGTGCTTCGGCAATATTAACTTTTGAAGCCGAAACTGTAATTGGATTTATTTTTGGATTTTCGGAAATGAATTTTTCTATAAGTTCAAACTTCTTATTTTTATCAAGGTTAGAAACAGATTCTGTATTCTGTTCGGTGACTGTTTCTTGTAATTCTTCCTGTTTTTTTACTGTTTCAACTTTGTTTTCCGCACGATCAATAGGTGTGAGTCTTGTAAGTTTTAGCCACTCATTAAACGAATGTGTTTCACGTTTATTAAATTCTAGTGGTTTTCCTAATTCAAGTACATCTGTTGATGGTGCTTCTGGAATTGATGCTTCTTCAACGTCAGGTTGTATGTGCTCTGGTGTCTCAATTTCAACTTTAGAATCTTCTTTAGTTGTAAATAATGTGGGGTCTAAAACACCCGACGTTTCTGTGATTTGTTGTTTTAAATATTCGTCAATGAGTACACGTTTGTTAACCGAAATATCTTCAAATTCAATTTCAATATCTTTTAAATGTTCCGTGTTTTGTTTAATGAATTCTGAAATTTCATTTTGAACAAAGACGTCCGATGTAATAAAATCGAATAAAATACTTCTGTCAGTGGTGTAAGCCGCTGTGGTTTTAAGTTCCTGATTGTATTTAAAGCTGTTTTCGTTTTTTAAACCCTTAAGATATATAGCCCGTGCCGATTGAAAATATGGGAATTCATCTACAATAGATTTTACTGCCTCAGTAAATCGATGTGTAATGTTTTCTGGGTTTTGAAGAATATATGTAAAATCAGTTTGATTCATTGGCTAAGCCAAATTTAATTATTTTTTTATTTTCAAGTCAATAGACTTAAATACAATGTTTGAAAATGGCAATTGATAATTACCATTTTGCCAATGTTGCATTGAATATGTCTTGTGTTAATCGTTCAAAAATTTCTTCGTGAGCTGTAATTTTTACACTTCCTATTAATTGAGAGGTGCCGTCATAATCGTAAAAGAATGAAAAGTTTTGTTCTAAATCATCGTCCTCTTTTTTTCTATTAAAAAATCGAACTCTTACGCTTATGGTTAATCTGTTTTGTGCAGCTGTATTTTCAGAAGTTGCAGTTGTTGGAGATATGCGATATTCGCTAATTTCACCTTCATAAACAATATCGCCATTAGAAGTAACTAAATTTAAATTAGTTTGGTTTTGTATTAAGTCTTCTAAAGCAATTTTAAAGGCGTTTTCTAACCCAGGCTCTACTAAAAGGGCGTTGTTTTCAAAACGATTTACTTGAAATGTTTTTACATTGGCAGGTATTGAAGCTCCTGTAAACGAGTAGAAACCACAACTTGTAAAAAAGAAGCTGAAAGTTAAAAGGAAAAAGTAAATGATGTGTTTTTTCATATTTCTTAAGTCACTTGAAATGGGCCTTGTGTGACATTCGTTTTTAAACGTTTGTTTTTATAATTTGTTGCAGTTTTATGCCAAAAACCTGAAATGAAAAAGGCAACTCGATTAAAGATCGTATTGTTTAATTTTTCTATATAAGGTTCGTTCGCTAATACCTAATTCGGCAGCTGCTAATTTACGTTTTCCGCTGTGACGTTCTAACGATTTTTTAATTAATTCTAATTCCTTGTCTTGTAAAGAAAGTGTTTCTTCCTCTTCAATTTCTTCAGCAAAATGATATTTATCTAAAACCGAATCATTTTTCTCAAGAGTTGCTGTGTGTTCTGTAATAGAAAGAACTTCACTGTTTTCTATAGGGTCTTCTTCATAATCGGCATCATCTTCGTCAATATTACCATAGATTTTTTGAATTAAACTTTCGTTGTTTTTTTCAACATCTTTGGTGTTGCCAGTTTTCATTAACTCTAGTGTAAGCTTCTTTAAATCGTTTAAATCTGCTTTCATGTCGAACAATACTTTGTATAATATTTCACGTTCGCTGCTAAAGTCGGTGTCCGATTTTGTGTGTTTTATAACAGCAGGTAAATTGGCACCCACCGTTGGTAAATAACTTTTTAAAGTTTCGGCAGAAATAGTTCTGTTTTGTTCTAAAACGGATAATTGCTCTGCAATATTCCGTAACTGACGAATATTACCACTCCAACGGTGTTTTTCTAGGAGCTGAACCGCAGCATCGGTTAATTTGATGGTTGGCATTTTGTATTTTAATGCAAAATCGCTCGCAAACTTTCGGAATAATAAGTGGATATCCTCATGACGATCGCGTAAAGGTGGTAAATGAATATCAACAGTACTTAGCCTATAATATAAGTCTTCTCTAAATTTTTCTTTTTCAATAGCTTCAAACATGTTTACGTTTGTGGCAGCCACAATTCGTACATTTGTTTTTTGCACTTTACTAGATCCTACTTTTAAAAACTCACCATTTTCTAAAACACGAAGTAAACGTACTTGGGTTGTTAAGGGTAATTCACCAACTTCATCTAAAAAAATAGTACCGCCATCGGCTACTTCAAAATAGCCTTCACGGGTTTGTGTTGCACCTGTAAAAGCACCTTTTTCATGCCCAAAAAGTTCACTGTCAATGGTGCCTTCTGGAATGGCACCACAGTTTACAGCAATATATTTATTATGTTTTCTGTGCGAAAGTTGATGTATTATTTTAGGAATACTTTCTTTACCAACACCACTTTCACCTGTAACTAATACCGAAATATCGGTGGGAGCAACCTGTATAGCTTTTTCAATGGCACGATTTAGCGCTGGTGTATTACCAATAATACCAAAACGTTGTTTTATAGCTTGAATTGATTCCATTTTTTATATTTTGTCTGGTCGAGCGGAGTGGGGCGTGTTTAAAGACTTTCCACTCCGCTTAAGAAGACTTTTTTATTTTTTAATTATTAATTGAATACCCAATCGCTTCTCCAATTAAAGTAGCACTTGTACAATCGTTAACCTGTACGTTTACAAAATCACCTATTTTATAATCGCCCTTAGGGAACACTGTTACTAGATTTTGTGGAGTACGACCAGACCAGTGCGTATCTGATTTTTTAGACTCTTTTTCAATAAGTACTTCTACAACTGTGTTTAGATTTTGTCTGGTTCTAAAACCGCTGTGTTGTTGTTGAAGTTCTACCATTTCTGCAAGTCTACGTTTTTTAGTAGCCTCGGGTACATCATCTTCCATTTTCCGTTCTGCCAATGTTCCTGGGCGTTCTGAATAAGTGAACATATATCCAAAGTCATATTTAACGTATTCCATTAATGAAATAGTATCTTGAAAATCTTCTTCCGTTTCCGTTGGAAAACCAACAATCATATCTTGACTGATAGCGCAGTTTGGTATAATACGTTTTATATTGTCAATCAACGTCATGTATTCTTCGCGGGTGTGTAATCGGTTCATTTCCTTTAAAATACGATCGCTGCCACTTTGAACAGGCAAATGAATATGATTACAAATATTTTGATGTTTTGCCATAGTTTCAACAACATCCATGGTTAAATCTTGCGGATTTGATGTTGAAAAACGAATACGCATTTTAGGTTGCGCCTTAGCACATAGGTCCAATAAACTAGAAAAGTTTACAGATGTTGCTTTTTGTAAATCTGTAGCTTTATCAAAATCCTTTTTTAATCCACCACCGTACCATAAGTAACTATCTACATTTTGGCCTAAAAGCGTTACTTCTTTAAAACCACGATTCCATAAATCGTTGATTTCTTCTAAGATACTTTGTGGTTCTCTGCTGCGCTCACGTCCACGGGTAAAAGGTACCACGCAAAATGTACACATGTTATCGCAACCACGCGTAATGGATACAAAAGCAGTAACACCGTTAGTGTTTAAACGTACGGGAGAAATATCGCCATAAGTTTCATCTTTAGATAGGATAACGTTTATGGCATCTCTACCTTCATCTACTTCAGAAAGTAAGTTTGGTAAATCTTTATAAGCATCTGGACCAACTACTAAGTCTACAATTTTTTCTTCTTCAAGAAATTTAGTTTTTAGTCGTTCTGCCATACAGCCTAAAACCCCTACTTTCATTTTTGGGTTATGGTCGCGTTTTACGGCATTATATTTTTCTAATCGTTTTCGTACAGTTTGTTCTGCTTTATCACGTATAGAGCAGGTGTTTACCAAGACTAAATCTGCTTCTTCAAGTTTTTGAGTGGTGTTAAATCCTTGGTCAGCCAAAATTGAAGCTACAATTTCACTGTCGCTAAAATTCATGGCGCACCCGTAACTTTCAATAAAAAGTTTACGTTTGTTATTTTCCTTTTGTTCAAGAACTAAGGCTTCTCCTTGTTTATTTTCGTCAATTATTTTTTCCATAGTCTGCTAGAAACTCACATCTTTTCAATAAGCATGCAAAGATACAACTTATTTATGGTTTGTGACAAAGTGTCATATTTAAAAATTTATTAAATTTTGATTGTACACAAGAAAGGGTTTATTTAAAAAAAAATAAATTTAACTTCCAATTGAGATTTTCTGGACTATTTATTATAGTTAATCTATCGAATTGTTTATTAAAGTTCGGTTTTAGAAATACAACTCAATACCATGCCTTTTATGGTGTGTCTTTATTTAATACGTATTAACCAACGTTGTATATACGTTTGATTGACCCTGAAATATTTAAAAACATGAGTTATGGGAAGGGCTTAGTTTGTTTTAAATGATGAGTTCTGATTTTTCATTGTGTTGCTTTGGGGGATATGTTATAAAATCATTCTCATATTTATATATAGTATTTACAATAAAATTGTTGATTTTAATGATGAAAAAATAAGTAAGGATTTAGGATGTCTTAATAAATAGATTGTAAAATAAAGTATTAATAATGGTGCTGTTTGTTTTAAAATGTGGCTTTTTTTATTTAAAAAGATTACAGATAATCCCTAAAATTAGTCAGATAAACTTTTTTTCATATACATTTGTAGCTTCAAAAATTGAAGTATGGCGAAGAATTTAGTAATTGTAGAGTCACCTGCAAAGGCAAAAACTATCGAAAAATTTTTAGGAAAAGATTTTAAGGTAGAGTCTAGCTTTGGGCATATCGCAGACTTGCCTTCAAAGGAGTTGGGGGTGAATGTTGAAGGTGATTTCAAACCAAAATATGAAGTATCAAAAGATAA
The DNA here is from genome assembly GCF_041583155.1 of Mariniflexile sp. Lineage (GTDB taxonomy): Bacteria > Bacteroidota > Bacteroidia > Flavobacteriales > Flavobacteriaceae > Mariniflexile. The sequence goes on along the minus strand of NZ_JBFHGK010000001.1, from coordinate 26,310 downwards.
AAAGGCAGTTGTAAAAAAACTAAAAGATTTAGCTAAGGGAGCGGATGTAGTTTGGTTGGCAAGTGATGAGGATCGAGAGGGTGAAGCCATTGCTTGGCATTTAGCTGAAACCTTAAAATTAGATAAAAACAAAACGAAACGAATTGTTTTTCATGAGATTACCAAAGCAGCAATTCAAAAGGCCATTGAAAACCCGCGTGGTATAGATTACGATTTGGTTGATGCGCAACAAGCTCGTCGTGTATTAGATAGAATAGTTGGTTATGAATTGTCGCCTGTTCTATGGCGAAAAGTAAAAGGAGGCTTGTCCGCTGGTCGAGTACAATCCGTTTCTGTTCGCTTGATAGTAGAAAGAGAACGCGAAATACAGGAATTTAATGCCGAAGCATCTTATAGAATTGATGCTGAATTTTCGAATGAAGAAGGGCAAACGTTTAAAGCAAAATTGCCTAAAACGTTTTCAACCAAAGAAGAGGCGCAGAAATTTTTAGAACTAAATGCAACAGCTAGTTTTAAAGTTTCTGACTTAGAGAAAAAACCAGCTAAAAAATCACCTGCAGCACCGTTTACTACATCAACTCTACAACAAGAAGCATCTCGAAAACTTTATTTTTCAGTAAGTAAAACCATGACTATGGCTCAACGCCTTTATGAAGCTGGTTTAATTACATACATGAGAACTGATAGTGTTAATTTATCTGATGAAGCGCGTAAAGGGGCGCAAGCTGAAATAGAAAGTGCCTACGGATCAAAGTATAGTAAACCAAGAAATTATACAGGTAAAGCCAAAGGTGCCCAAGAAGCGCATGAGGCCATACGTCCTACAGATTTTGCAACACATTCTGTAGATATTGATAGAGACCAAGCGCGTTTATATGATTTAATTTGGAAACGAGCCATCGCATCGCAAATGAGTGAAGCAGAGTTGGAACGTACAAATGTAAAAATAAGCGCATCTACGCATCAGGAAACTTTCTCTGCAAACGGAGAAGTGATAACTTTTGATGGTTTCCTTAAAGTGTATTTAGAAAGTACCGATGATGAGGATGTAGAGCAAGAAGGTATGTTGCCTGCTATGAAGGTAAATGAAAAGCTGCTTAATAATTATATTACGGCTACAGAACGTTACACTAGAGCGCCTTACAGATATACCGAAGCATCTTTAGTTAAACAACTAGAGGAATTAGGAATCGGTCGTCCGTCCACTTATGCACCTACTATTTCAACAATTCAAAATAGAAATTATGTTGAAAAAGGAACGATTGATGGCGTAGAACGTAATTACACACAGCTTACTTTAAAAAAGGGGGTTGTAAAAGATAAGTTACTTACCGAAAAAGTAGGTTCCGATAAAGGTAAATTAGTGCCTACAGATATTGGAATGATTGTAACAGACTTCTTGGTGAACCATTTCGAGAATATCTTAGATTATAACTTTACGGCAAAAGTTGAAGAAGATTTTGATAATATTGCTGAAGGTAAAGTAAATTGGATAAAACTAATGAAAGAGTTTTATCATGATTTCCATCCGCAAGTAGAAAATGTTCAGGAAAACGCCGAAAGAGAGTCAGGTGAACGTATTTTAGGAACCGATCCAAAAACAGGTAAACAAGTACTTGTTCGTTTAGGTAAATTTGGCCCAATGGTACAAATTGGATCGCCTGATGATGAAGAAAAACCTCAATTTGCGAGCTTAACACCAGACCAGCAACTAAACACGATTACCTACGAAGAGGCCATGGATTTATTTCAGCTTCCTAAGAGTTTAGGTACTTACAAAGGAGAAGAGGTAGAGGTTAATAACGGTCGTTTTGGACCGTATGTTAAGTTTGGAGACACCTTTGTGTCTCTTCCTAAAGGAGTAGATCCACTAAGCGTAGAGTTAGATGATGCTGTTATTTTAATAAAAGAAAAGGAAGCGGCAGATGCGCCAATTTATATCTATAAAAAATTACCCGTTCAAAAAGGAAAAGGACGTTTTGGACCATTTATTAAATGGAACAATATGTTTATTAACGTAAATAGCAAGTATGATTGGGATAATTTATCAGATTCTGATATTGTTGAATTGATTGAAACAAAAATTCAAAAAGAAATTGATAAAGTTATCCATAATTGGGAAGCTGAAGGTATTCGTGTTGAAAAAGCTCGTTGGGGCCGACATAACGTGATTAAAGGTAAAGTGAAAGTGGAGTTGGATAAATCGGTTGATGTTTCCAAAATGACTCTAGATGAGGCAAAAGCATTAATAGAAGTTAAGACTCCAAAAAAGAAAACTCCAACTAAGAAAGCGTCCGTTAAGAAAAAAACGGCTACTAAGAAAAAATAGTTATTTAATAAAAGTCAAGTTTACCTGCTTTAAATTAACTAATTGATATTTTTTATAGATTATTTTTATGTTAACGGCAAGTAAAAAGTCATTTATTCTTTTGATATTTGTGAGCATACTTAATTAGGCAGAATTAAGAAGTAAACCACGATTTTTATACATGAATTTTAATTTTCTCTCCCCTGTTTCAGACGTAGTTTTAGCTCATAATGAGTTGTTGTCTATGCAAGCGTTGGGGCGTAAAATTAAAATCCATTCCGCACAAAAGGGACTTCCAGATTTGGAAGGAGCTAAAATTGCCATTATAGGCGTTTTAGAGAATAGAAACGACATTAATTATATTGGTGAAGAGTTTCAACTAAACGAAATACGAAAGGCTTTTTATGGACTTTTTCCAGGAAGTTGGAACACTACAATTGCCGATTTAGGGGATATAAATAAAGGTGAAAGTGTTGAAGATACTTATTTTGCTTTAAAAACCACCATTAGTATTTTAATCAAAAAAAATATTATTCCTATAATAATTGGAGGCACGCAAGATCTTACTTACCCCAATTACCGAGCTTATGATACTATAATGCCAATGGTTAATATAGTAAATGTGGACTGTAAGTTTGATTTGGGTGATTCAACAAAACCTATAAAGAATGATAGCTTTGTAGGTAAAATAATTTTGGAAGAACCTTACAACCTTTTTAACTACGCTACCGTAGGGTATCAAACCTATTTTAATTCGCAAGAAGAGAAAGATTTGATGGATGGTTTGTATTTTGAATCGTATCGTTTAGGAGAAGTTTCAAAGGATATCACGCTTGTAGAACCAGTGATGCGAGATGCAAATATTGTGAGTGTTGATTTAAATTCACTTAAAGGTTCAGAAGTAAGTTCAAATCAAAGACTCTCGCCAAACGGTTTAAATGGCAAAGAAATTTGCGCGATAACGCGTTATGCAGGCATAAGTAATAAAGTGAGTTCTTTTGGTATATATGAATATAAACCATCTAAAGACGATGAAATGACATCTATGCTAATAGCACAAATGCTTTGGTATTTTGTTGAAGGTGTAAATTGCAGAGTTAAAGATGATGATTTTACAAACGATAACAACTATCAGAAATATATAACGCTGGTTGAAGACCAGGAATTAGTGTTTTATAAAAGTAATAAGACAGGGAGATGGTGGATTGAAATACCTTTTTTAACAGAAATTAACAATAAACTGAAAAGGCATACGTTATTACCTTGCATGCATCAAGATTATTTGGATGCATGTAATAATATGGTGCCAGAACGTTGGTATAAAGCTTTTCAAAAGAACTGTGTTTAGGTCTGAAAATAGCCTAAATGCTCATTTCATCGGTAAAACGCCAAATTTTCACGATGAAATGTATTTTTTTTCGCTAAATAGTTGTTTTTTTGAAAATATATAAATATGTTTACGCTCTCAAAATAAAGCTTATACAATTAACCTCGAGTTTTCTATGGATATGAAAAAGTTTATATTATTAACCGCAGTATTAACATTACTAGCTAGTTGTGGCTCAAATGATAAAGGCGAGCTAGTGGGTGTCAAAGGTAAAAAATGGCATCCAGAAAAACCTTACGGAATGGAGCTCATTCCTGGAGGTGCATTTATAATGGGTAAAGCTGATGATGATTTAGCTGGGATTCAAGATGCTCCAGCTAAAACAGCTACAGTAAGAGCCTTTTATATGGATGCTACTGAAATTACAAATAGCGAGTACCGTGAGTTTGTGAATTGGGTAAGAGATTCTATTTTACGATATAGACTTGCAGTTTTAGCCGATGAAATTGGCAAAGTGCCAGAAGACGGAGGTATAGGTGAGTATGCTTTTAAAGATGCAGATACAGCTAATATGTCTGTTTATGAAAAGTACATGTTTGAAAACTATACAGGATTAGGACCTACTGGATACGAAGGAAGAAAAATTAATAACAAAATTGCTTTAATTTTTGATACCTCTAAATATCCAGATGAATATTATACCGAAGTAATGGATAGTATGTATTTGCCTTTAGAAGATTCTTATAATGGACAGCGTACTTGGGATGTTAAAAAGTTTAAATTCCAATTTAGCTATATGGATATCCAAGAAGCAGCTAGAAATAGAGGTATTAAACGTAGAGATGCCATAGTAAAAGAAGAAGTGGAAGTATATCCTGATACAGCAGTATGGATTAGAGATTTCGCATATTCTTACAATGAGCCAATGCATAATGATTACTTTTGGCATGATGCTTATAGCGAGTATCCGGTAGTAGGTGTTACTTGGAAACAAGCAAAAGCCTTTTGTGAGTGGAGAACAATTAAGAAAAATTCATATCTAAAATCTAAAAAAGGTGCCACTTTGGTAAACACGTTTAGGTTACCATCGGAAGCTGAGTGGGAATATGCGGCTCGTGGAGGTTTGCAAGCAGCAACATATCCATGGGGTGGGCCATATACAAAAAGTGATAGAGGTTGTTTTATGGCAAACTTTAAACCTGTGAGAGGTGATTATTCTGCGGACCAAGCACTTTACACAGTTGAAGCCAAGTCTTATGAGCCAAATGATTACAACTTGTATAATATGGCTGGTAATGTAGCCGAATGGGTAAATGCATCTTATGATCCATCATCCTATGAATTTACTTCAACGATAAACCCAAGTGTAAATGATAAAAACAACCAGCGTAAAATAGTACGTGGTGGTTCTTGGAAAGATGTAGCATACTTTTTACAAGTTAGCTCTAGAGATTACGAATATGCAGATTCTGCAAGAAGTTATATTGGTTTTAGAACAGTTCAAGATTACATGGGGACACAAGTAACTGGAGGAAGAAGATAAAACTAATACATTTGAATCAAATCAATAATAATTTTATAACCTATTAATTAACCTACTTAAGTATTTACTTAAATTAAAAATCAAAAATTATGGCACAGTCAAAAGCAGGCAAAAAGTTCATGAATATGGCTTACGGATTAGGAGCAGCAATTGTAATTGTTGGAGCGCTATTCAAAATTATTCACTTTGAAATTGGACCTTTAACAGGTAACTTTATGTTAACCCTTGGTCTTGTAACAGAGGCAATCATCTTCGCATTATCGGCATTCGAACCAGTAGAAAACGAATTAGATTGGTCGTTAGTTTACCCGGAATTAGCAGGTGGACAAGCATCTAAAAAAGAAAAAAGCGAAAACCCAGAAGGATTATTATCTAAAAAACTAGACAATTTATTAAAAGAAGCTAAAATTGATGGCGAATTAATGGCAAGTTTAGGAGAAAGTATTAAAAACTTTGAAGGTGCAGCAAAAAATATGTCGTCTAGTGCAAGTTCAATTGAAGCTTCAAAAAAATATGGTGAGGAATTATCATTAGCAGCAGCTCAAATGGAATCTTTGAATGGATTGTATAAAGTGCAATTAGAAAGTATCAGCAAACAAGCAACAATTAACGAGGAGTCTGTTGAAAATGCCGCAATTTTAAAAGAGCAAATGAAATCATTAGCATCAAACTTATCTTCATTAAACAATGTGTACGGCGGTATGTTAACTGCAATGAACAAAAACTAATTAGGAGTTAATCCCAAATTTTTATAATTAACCAAAAACCCTAATTAGACATGGCAGGAGGAAATTTATCACCCAGACAGAAAATGATTAATCTGATGTATTTAATATTTATAGCGATGCTAGCGTTAAATATGTCTAAAGAAGTGCTTTCAGCATTCGGATTAATGAACGAGAAGCTTACGGAGTCTAATCAAGCAACAAGTGAAAGAAATGCTGCTTTCATGGCAAGTTTAGAACAAAAGGCTACAGATCAACCAGAAAAATATGTTTCTTTAAAATCTAAAGCAGATCAAATTGATGCGTTAGCTTCAAAATTTGACAACTATTTAGAAACATTGAAAGCCAATATGGTTGAAAAAATAAAAGACCCTACCGATTATGAAGTAATGGATAAGGGAGACTATCTTGATAATAATTTCTTTAAAGGCGCAAAATTAAAACCAGAAGGTCAAGAATTTTTAGATCAAATGGCTGGATTTAGAGAAGGTGTGGCTAAAATACTATCAGGAGAAGATGGTATGAAATCTGTTGTAAGCGATGTAAAAGAGAAGTTTAGCACCGACGATGTTACCAATAGAGATGGAATCAAACAAGGTTGGTTAGATTATCACTATAAAGGATTTCCTTTAGTGGCATCTTTAACCAAAATGACACAGTTGCAAGCCGATATTAAAACAACCCAATCGGAAATATTAGCAACTATGTTACAAGGTACACTTGCTAGTGAAGTATCTATGTCCAATTATACAACTTTAATGGAAACTTCAAAATCGGCTTATTTTAATGGTGAGCAGTTTGATGGCGAAATTGTTTTAGGTCGTACAGATGCTACAACAAAACCAAATAGAGTAGAATTAACTTTAGATGGAAGAAAGCTTTCAGAGAAAGAGTATTCTATTGAAGGCGGTAAAGTTAAATTGAAAGTAGGCGCAGGAAGCGTGGGAGAACATAAAATTCAAGGTAATCTATATTTCGCTCAAGATGGTGAAGAGTTACCGGTACCAGTAAACCAAACCTTTGCGGTTGTAGCTAAACCAAATGCAGCCACGATTTCAGCAGATAAAATGAATGTAGTTTACCGTGGTGTTCAAAACCCAATGACTATTTCATTCGCAGGTATTGCCGATAATAATGTAACAGCAACGGCCCAAGGATTAAGCAGAGTAAGTGGTAGTAAATACGTTATGGACGCTCAAAAAATTCAAGGAAGAGAAGTTACAATTAATGTTACTGGTAAAATTGATGGACAAACCGTTAGTGATAAAGCAACGTTTAGAATTAAAGATTTACCAAAACCAACAGGTACATTAAGAGGTGAAGATGGTTCATTAAGTATGCAAAGAAATGCCCTTGAAATTTCAACAGTTGGCGCTAAATTTGAAGATTTTGATTTTGAATTACCATTGCGTGTAACAGGTTTCAAATTTAAAGTACCAGGTCAACCTACTATCGAGGTTAATGGTAATAAACTAGATGCAAGAGCAAAAGCAACATTACTTAAGGCTAAGCGAGGTGAAGGTATTCAAATATTTGATATTGAAGCTAAAGCTGATGGATCTAGTGTGATGCTTAAAAAGGTATCTCCTGTATTTATTGAGCTTACAAACTAAAATATTAGGTTTAACAAGTCGTTTATTCCTAGTAATTAATATTATAAGAAGATGAAGATAAAAAGTTTTTTATTAACCGTTACAACTGTTTTGGCAGTGTCTAGTGTATTTGCACAAGCTAATATATTAAACGCGAAAAGTCCTGAAGAAATTGGGGTTAGAACATCGGCACAAAAGGCAATCGACAATGATAAACCATTGGAATATGGCTATGTTGATGATAGAGACATCCTTTATTCTAAAATGGTTTGGGAAAAAATTATTTTAGATGAGCGTGCTAACTTTCCGTTGTATTATCCTATTGATACTAATAATATTGGTAGTGACAGACGTTGTTTGTACGATGTGCTTATGAAAAGCATTAAGGAAGGAAGAATAAAAAACCTTTATGATGATTCTTACTTTAAGTCTAAACGTACTTTAAAGGATATTCAAGCTTCTTTAGTGAAAATTGACACTACTGAATCTGGTATTGAACAAATAAACGCTGGCGAATCTTTATCTGCGGAGTATATTAACAGACGTGATATTTCAGCAGCTGATATAACTGAGTACCATATTAAAGGATTGTGGTATTTTGATAAACGTCAGGCAGAAATGAAATATAGACTTTTAGGAATTGCGCCAGTAGCACCTGATGTTAACTTTATAGATAGTGATATGCCTGATTTAGTTGAATTATTTTGGATATTTTATCCAGATGCTAGAGAGGTATTGCACGAAGCGAAATCATTTAATAACAAAAATAGTTCTATGCCATTTTCTTTTGATCATGTGTTGAATTCAAGACGTTTTCAAGCATATATTTATAAAGAAGAAAATGTACAAGGCGATAGAGCAGTCACTGAATATATAGCTGAAAATGCTTTAATGCAGTTGTTAGAATCTGAAAGAATTAAAGAGAAAATTAGAGATTTTGAATTAGATATGTGGACATATTAGTTCAAATCATTTAAATTAAAGTTAAAGGCTGTCTGAAAAGACAGCCTTTTTTTTTGGAATTAATTTTAAAAATCTGTCTTCATCTTGTATCCGGAGTAAACAGTTTTATTTGTTGTTTTATTTGATTTTTGGGGGATAAACAATCGAAATTTAATCCTTTACGAATTAGTTATAATTATGTTATCTCTTGATATTTTATTAGCCTTGAGTATGAAGTGATAGGAAATGGCCTATAATTTAAAAACATTGCGCTATAATTTATAAAAATTGTTGTTTTCAGATGCTAATATTACAATTATCAAATGAATTATGAATCATTTCAATTTTTTGTATTTATAAAAGAAATAATTCTAATTTTAAAAAACAACTAAATGAAAAATAACATTACTCAAAAGGAATTAACCAATCCTAATTTTAACAAGAGCCTAATTATAGTGATGGCTCTTTTATTTGCTATTATGGCTCCGCTTCACGCACAATTTGTGCATCCAGGAATTACACACAAAAAGTCCGATTTAGACCGTATGAAATATATGGTGGAGGCACAAATAGACCCTTGGTACACATCATATCAAGATATGGTAGCCGATTCCAAGTCTAGTTATGATTATGTAGTGCGGGGAGATGCAAGTTTTACAGAATTAGGAAGAGATTCAGGTGTAAATGAAAGTGCATGGAATAGCGATATTAGAGCTGCCTATTATAACGCTATTAGATGGTATGTAACTGGAGATACTAGGCATGCCGAAAAATCAATTGAAATATTTAAGGCATGGAGTAATCTTACATCGGTTACCAGCGGAGGTACCGATGCCTTAAGTGGAGGTATAGGTTACATCATGATTGAAGCTGCCGAAATTATAAAAAGTACTTATTCAGGTTGGGCACCTGCCGATTTACAAGCGTTTAAAGACATGTTGGTATATCCTGGATATTCTTCAACTACGCCAGTAACAGGTCCAAACAAAACCTTTTATTGGATGGCGTATCAAGGGGATTCAGGACGCCATGGAAACCAAGGATTATCTGGTTGGCGTACCGTAATGGCTATGGGTATATTTTTAGATAATGAAAAAATGTACAATCGTGCGCTTAAATATATACAAGGAGATTTAGCATCTCATTTAAATGATATACCTTATCCAGCAGGTCCAAGTACACATACAACCCTGAATCCAGAGAAGTCTAATGAATATGCTGACGATTACAACGTTAATCGAGGTAATAGTATCGCTAATTACGGTTTTAATGAAGTGATGACCAATTATATTTGGGAAAATGGCCAATGTCAAGAAAGTTCAAGGGACCAAGCACATACAGCCTTTGGTATTGGGTTGCTCACATCCATGTCTGAAATGGCATGGAATCAAGGAGTAGATTTATACAGTCATGCTAACGATAGATTGTTATTGGGGCTTGAATACAATATGAGATATAACGTTTCAGCAATTCAATCGTATCCAGACCAACCAACTCCATGGGTGCCAACAGTGGGCTCGGGTGAATTTATACAACGTTTTGATAGAACAGAGCGTTGGTTTTCAAAAGCAATCAGTCCTGATGCCGTAGGAGGGTTTCCTAATAGTAGACCCGTGTTTGAAATGCCTGTTGCCCACTTTATAGGCAGAGGTTTTAAAACTGAAGCTGATTTAAAATGGACAGTACGTGCGCGCGATAAATCCATAGAAGTAGGCGGTTATGAAAAGGCGGGCTGGACCAATGATGCTATAGGTTGGGGCGGACTTTCTGCACGTAGACCTGCATTTTGTTATGGAGACCCTATTAGTGGTTTCGATTCCAATAGTTTGCCAGTATATGATATGAATGTGATTCCAAACATGATTGAGGCAGAAAATTTTGATTATGATCCAATTAAAAATGGAGAAGGTCGTATCTATCATGATTTAAGTGCTAGCAACACTGCAGGAGCATACAGAACTATGGATAACGTAGACATAGAAGCTACTGCTGGAGGAGGATATAACTTGACTTCTATAGAATCAGGCGAATGGCTTACCTATACCGTTTCGGCTCCCGAAACAGCTGTTTATAGTCTTACCATTCGCTATGCAGCTTCTCAAGCAGGAGGAACTATTAAAATTAGTGCAGGGGGAGAGGAGAAAACGACTGATTTAGTTGTTCCCTTCGGCGCACCAAACTCAACGGGAGATACTGATTGGAAAGAGTATGTTATTGCTAGTGATATTATTTTAAATAAAGGCGTTCAAAGTTTAAAATTAACTTTTGGTGGTGTGTCAGGATCTTTTAAGCTTGATAATTTTACATTAACTCAAACTGGTATCGTAAAACAAGACCAAACCATAAAGTTTTTTACTATTCCAAACAAAGTTGTGGGTAGTGCAGATTTTACTCCTGAGGCAACCGCAAGTTCGGGTTTACCTGTAAGTTTTTCAAGTACAAACACATCGGTAGCAACTATTGTAAACGGAAAAATACATATAGTAAGCACAGGAACTACAACTATTACGGCTACGCAAGCAGGTGATGCAAATTACAACGCAGCCCCTAACACAACCCAGGAATTACGTGTTGTTGATGCGGTAGATGGGTCAATTAAGCTTTTAACTATTGCAGATACTTATGTACACGAATCAGCCATAACAACTAATTATGGTGCAGCTGATAATTTGGTAACAGCTTCTACGGGACGCTATGCGTATTTTAAGTTCGACTTAAGTTCAGTGCCAGGTCCCATAGTTTCAGCAAAGCTAAGGGTATATCAAAGAACAGGTTTTAGATATCTACGCAGTGTTTACGATGTTGCAGATGATAGCTGGACAGAAACTGGAATTACCTGGAACAACAAGCCTTCTTTTGAAAATGAACGAGCTCGTATTACTACGAATCCAGCTTGGAATGAATGGGATGTTTCTTCATACACTGCTCAAGAATATAACAATGATAAAATAATAACCGTAGTGGTTAAAGACCCAATCGATCCCGTACCTACTGCAAAAGGTATTGATTTTTACCCAAAAGAGTTTGATTCAGGTAATTTTACACCCGAATTGGTTATTGAGTATTCTAGTGAGTCATTAAGTGTTTCTTCCGAAGATATTAATGTAAATATGTATCCAAACCCTGTTTTGAACGATCTGCATATTTCGTTGGATACTGCAAACTTGAATATAAAAGATACTGAAATAGCTTTGTATACCTTAAACGGGCAAAAAGTAATGCAAACAAAATTAGATACCAATTATGCTAAAATGGATCTTTCTAAATTGAACAGAGGTGTTTATATTTTAACAATAAAAGATGCTTCTAAAAGTATTACTAAAAAAATAGTGAAATTATAAGTTTAATTACCAATTGACAAAAAAACTGTTTTCTTAAATGGGTAATAGCTAAACAAACCTAAACTATTATGAATAATTAATAATGATTAAAAGTTCTACTAAATGAAAGTTTCGTAGAACTTTTTTTGTATGGTAATAGATTGATAAAAACCACATTAAAATGATTTATAAGTTAAAGCCAAAGGATGATAATTTATATTCTATTAACAATCTGATTACTAATATTGATTATTGATGTTTGGCTTTATTTTTTTTAAGCTTCTCAGAGCAAAATTCACCAACAACTAAAACTAAATTAAACATGAAAAAAACTATTTTTCTATCTTTTACATTCTTAACTTTTAAACGAACGTCACTCGGATACATTTTCTTTTTGATACTCGGGTTAGTATTCACAAATGTTAGTGCTCAATTGGTACATCCAGGTATATCCCATAAGTTATCAGATTTGGAACGAATGAAACATATGGTTGAAGCAGGCATAGAACCTTGGGCAACTACGTTTCAAAACCTTAGCAACCACTCTAGAGCTAAGTATACTTATCCTATTAATGTAGATCCGGCTATTACTACGGAGTACAATAGCACAAGTGACGCTTGGTTTATTAACGATGGCACAGCGGCTTACTATAATGCCTTAATGTGGTATATAACTGGCGATTCAAGACATGCTGAAAAAGCCATAGAAATTTTTAATACCTGGAAAGGCTTAAAACGAAATACCATGACAGTGCCACTAAGTTCTGGTAGAATTTGGAGAATTATTGAGGCAGCTGAAATTATTGCACACACTTATGATGGATGGGCTGCATCCGAGATTCAGGAATTTAAAGATATGCTTGTATATCCAGGCTATTCTAGTACCACAGTGCCTACAGCTGCCATAAATAGTGGTGATGTAACCTTTTATTGGAGAGTGTACCAAGGGGACCCTGCAAGACATGGAAACCAAGGATTATTTTGTATGAGAACCATGATGGCTATGGCAATCTTTTTGGATAATGAAGTTATGTATGATAGGGCCCTGCGTTACCTTCAAGGAAATTCGCATCGTCTAGATGATTTGGCTTATCCATCGGGGCCGCCAATCAATAATACCCAAAAGGTGTCATGCGAGTATTTTGATGAATTTACTCAGGATGGATTCGCATCTACCATACCAGATTACGGCTATAATGAAGTAATAAGCAATTATATTTATGAAAACGGTCAGTGTCAAGAATCATCTAGGGATCAAGCTCATGGTTTGGCAGGTGTTTCTACCATCGCTGTAATGGCCGAAATGGCATGGAATCAAGGTGATGATTTATATGGACATTTAGATAACAGACCGCTTTTAGGCTTAGAATTCTATTACCGTTACAACCTAAGTTATAATAATGTTTATCCAGACCAAACAAGTCCTTGGGAACCTACAGTAGCTTCAGGTGAATATATTGAAAGAACAGATCGTTCCGGTAGATGGAAGGCATTGAAAATAAATCCTTATTTGGTTTGTAGTGTTGGAACTGAATTTATTGAACGCGGAAAGCACAATCTACAACCAGTTTATGAAATGAATTTAGGGCATTACAAAGATCGGTTAGGATTACCAAGGGACAATTATAAATGGTTGCAAAGAGGTTTCGACTATTTAACAACACAATCAGGTGTAGAAGGTGAAGGAACAGTAACCGATCACCCGGGGTATGGCGGGTTAAAATTCCGTAGAGTTAGCCCTGGGGATCCTATTAGTGGATTTGATGGAAATGGACTTCCTCAATACAAAATGAATGCATTACCAATGACTGTTGAAGCAGAGAACTATGATTATTTTGTGCTTAGTGGAGAAGGTCGAGTATATAGCGATAATGCTACTGGTAATTCAGGAAATCAATATAGAACAGATGAAAATGTTGATATTGAAGTATGCTCAGAAGGAGGTTATAACATAACGGATATAGAGAGCGGAGAATGGCTTACTTATACTGTAAACGTGCCTTCAAATGGAACTTATGACATAAGCATAAGATACGCAGCAGCCAATGCAAATGGAAAAATAAAATTTAATTTTGGAGGCGAAGATGTTACTTCGGATGTTTCAGTTCCTTTCGGTGCGCCTAATTCTACAAGTCTAACAGATTGGCAAAATTTCAAAGTAGGGAATGCGGTAACGCTTACAAAAGGTGTTCAAGCAGTAAAAATTTTATTTAGTGGCGCAAGTAATGCCTTTAAATTAAACAGTTTCACGGTGTCTTTAGTTGCGGTAGAACCAGATCCTATAAACCTAGCCGTTGCACACGGAACAGCAACTCAATCTACCAACAGACCTAGCGATGGTTTTGCGCCCAATGCTATAGATGGAAATACTAATGGTGTTTTTGGAAACGGTTCTGTAAGTCACACAGGAGGCAATGCTACTGTAGATCCTACACCTTGGTGGAAAGTAGATCTGGGTAATAACTATAATATTGAAACTATTAAAATTTTTAATAGAACTGATTGTTGTTCAGATAGATTAAACAATTTTACTGTAGAGGTTTTAGATGCTAATGACAATGTAACATTTAGTCAGTTTTATGCAACAGCACCTAGTAACGCATTTACAATTACCACTGGGAATGTTGTTGGTAGAACAGTAAGGATATCAAAGACATCCTCTACGGCGCTTACTTTGGCAGAAGTTGAAGTTTATGGTGTTGATGCTATAGTATTATCAAACATAAAACATGAATTAAACCAGGTAAAGATATATCCAAATCCAGTAACCGATGTTATCACAATTAGTAATGCTATTGGAGCAGAAGTGGAGATTCTTAACATCTTAGGAAAATCAAAGCTAAAGGCAAAGGTTGAACAATCAAATCAAACAATCGATATAAGCCATTTTAATAGCGGTGTATATTTTGTAAGGTTGAATAAGAATGGCGTTATGGCAAGTAAAAAAATAATTAAAAAATAAACGAAGTACCTTCCTATGAAAACTCAAAACAAGAAATTTCGTTTCATAAATAACATTTTTTACGTTGTGTTGTTTACGTCTGGAATATTGGCAACAGCGCAATCAATTACCGTAAATTCAACTAATTACAAACAAACAATTGATATGATAGGAGGCGATATGGAACGTAGCGCTTCTGCAATTCAAAATGCTAAGAATAAAACAGAAATTATTCAATGGGGTTTTGGAGATATTAATTTTAATGTTTGTAGAGTTCAATATGATAAAAATCAAGAACTGGTTGAAGGTGTTAAAAACTGGTCGTTTTATAACAAGCAAGTTGCTACCATGCAAGCCATAAAAGCTATTAATCCAGATATTAAGTTTTTTGCTACTATGCGGTCTGATTATGATGGATATGGAGATGATAATAATATGCCCGATTGGATACATACTTACAATACAAAGGTAACAGATGTTCAAAAATATGGTGTGTTTTTAGCTGATTACTGCGAGTATATGAGCCAGCAAGGGGTGCCAATTACTTTTCTTTCAACAGCAAAAGAATGGATGTGGCATGTAAGGGCTTCAAAAGCCAAAGATATTATCAATACCTTGTACAGTGAATTAGATAAGCGTGGTATTCAAAGGCCTGTAATTTCCGATCAAGGATTCTGGAGTATTTCTCAGGGAATAACTTATTTAGGCCATGTAGAAGATCTTGGCACCAAAGATATGTATCATTCTTTTTGTAGTCATAATTATGATAATGAAGCTCCTGAAAAATGGGTTGAGATTATACAAAAGTCAGCCGCATTAGGAAAACCTATGTATGATGATGAAACTAGTACAGGAAGTGGCTCTCCAACGTATGGAGAAGAACGGGCTATGTTTAAACAAATTGATGAATACATAAAGAAAGCGCAAAGATATGCGGCTGGTTTAAGCGGAGAGATTTTCTTTGAAATTTGGTCTCGTGGTATTGATAAAGAAACGAGGGCTATTTATTATCCGGCTTCTGGAACAGGTACAAGGCTTAGAGGATATTATATGATGAAACAATTTTCTAATAATATCTTAAATCATACCTATGTTACAGCTTCGGTAAATGACGCTTCAAAAGTCTATACAATGACTTTTAGAAAAGATAATAAAATAGTGCTGTGGGTTATCAATGAAGGTACAGTTGAGTATACCCTGCCAATAAAAATGGATCAATCTACAATTACAAGTAGTGTGGCATCACATTACTGGACGAATGATACTCCTATTGAAGGTTCTACAACATCTTACACCGCTTCAGGTAATACATTCATTCCAACGGTTAAAGGTGAAAGTATGAATTGCTACATATTTGATGTAACTGAAGATGCTGTTGATGTATGTAGTCTGCCAAAAACAAATTTATATGAAGCTGAATGCTACGATGCGATGTTAGGTGTAGGAACGGAGGCAAGTAGCGAGGGGACAGATAATGTTAGCAATATTAATAATGGCGATTGGATTAAATTTGATGCTATCGATTTTAGTACAGGCTTAAACAAATTTAGTGCACGAGTTGCTAGTAATACATCAGGCGGAAAAATTGAACTACGCACTGGCAGTAGTACAGGTGCTTTGATAGGGGAATTGGATGTTAATAACACGGGAGGTTGGCAAAATTGGACAACAAAAGTTTCAGTTTTTAATGTAGTAAGTGGTGTGCACGATTTGTATTTGGTGTTTACGGGAAGTACAGGTAGTCTGTTTAATCTAAATTGGATAAAGTTAGAAGCAATTCCTCCATCTGTTACTTTAGTTGCAACTCCTGGTTATGAATTAGTAACTCTAGAATGGTCATTGAATTATGTAGAATTAGGAACTCAAAATATATACAGAAATACGAGTCCTAACCCGGCAACACGTACTTTAATAGCAGGAAATGTTACTGGAACAAAATATGAAGATAAGACAGTAACAAACAATGTAAATTATTGGTATTGGGTTGAAGCTATAGATGCATCGTCTGTTGTAATTAATTCTGAGGCAATTGCGGCGACTCCATCTGCGGACAATTTGGCTTTAAATGGTCTAGCATCCCAATCTACAACGGCTTATGATGCACCGGCAGAAAGAGCTATTGATGGTAATACCGATGGTGATTTTAACAACGGCTCTGTAAGCCATACGGCGCCATTGGATAATGATAAATGGTGGCAGGTTGATTTAGGTGAAGATAAAAAAATTGAATATATTACGATTTATAACAGAACACAACAGTCTTATAGTGAACGATTAAATAACTTTACAGTAAACATAATTGATTCAGAAAACAATACGGTTTTTTCACAGTTTTTTGTAGATTATCCAGATCCTTCTGTCAATATAAATACAGGGTCAGGAGGTGTTATTGGTCAAATAGTAAAAATATCTAAAAGCTCTGATGAACCAATAACTTTGGCTGAGGTAGAAGTTTATGGAATAGATATTCCAAATCCTGGGTCTCTTGACTTTGCTTTGAATGCTGTTGCAATATCTGAAACGGAAATTAATTTGAGTTGGAAAAAAGGAGTATTTCAAGAAGATGGTTTCAAAGTAGAAAGAAAGGTAGGTAATGGCACTTATCAGGAAATAGCAAGCTTAAGTGCAAATAGTTTGACTTTTAGTGATACAGGACTCACTCCTGAAACCACCTATACGTATCGGGTGATGGCATTTTACACAGGAAGAGCTTCAAATTACTCTGTTGAAACACCAGTAACTACTTTTAATTCTGATTTTGAAACCGTTATTTATAATGCTACTGAAGATGTTTATGTAAGGGGTGGTGACTCTGCAGGGCTTAATTTTGGTACAGCAACTAATCTTGTTGTAAAAAAGGGAACTGTTGATAATTTTTTCAGAAAAACCTTATTAAAGTTCAATCTGACTAACAAAAATTTGGTGAAGGAGGAGATTGGCCGGGTAATACTCAAACTTTATATAAAATCGGGAGATAAATTCACGCTTACGGCATCTAAAATTGGCAATGATTGGTCAGAATCTACGGTTACTTGGAATACTGCACCAGCAACCGGAGGAACAATAACTTCAACAGATATATCAAGTAATGCAGGCTTTTATGAGTGGGATGTAACAGCATATGCAAAGGAGCAACTTGCCAATAACGAAAGTATTTCCATTTCCTTAGAGGATTTGGGGGCAACAAATAAAACAGTTGAATTTAATAGTAAAGAAGCTGCAAGTAATGTCCCAGAACTTATATTAACTATGGTAGATCTTAATCCTTTGAGTGTCTCAGAATTTACAACATTAAATGATATTGGATTGTATCCAATCCCTGTTAAAAATATTTTTACAATTACAAACAGTCAAGGTTCTAATTTAGAGATTTATAGCATTGTTGGAAAACTAATGCTTAAAAATAATATAGAAAGTAATCACCAATCTATTGATATAAGCCATTTTGTTGAAGGACTTTATGTAGTAAAGATTAACAATAATGGATATACTACAGCAAAAAAGTTAATCAAAAAGTAAAGCATCTAGTTAACGTTTATTAATGCGGAATAGCAAAAGTCTAATTTTAAATGAAGGCTTTTATTGTATTACACTGTTAACCTTAATTCGATTTTAAATTAAATTAAACGATAGTTTATATTAAATGGATGATAATTTATAATCTAATATTTGCTATTAGAATATCTTTACAACACCACTAAACTAACTAATATATGATAACAAAACTACTAGCTAAAGGAAGTAAAAATCTTAATTTTTCAATTGAAAAATATTATTTCTTCTTAACATTTTCACTAATAAGCTTTTTTAGTGTTTCTGCACAAATAACAGTATCAAGTGTCGCACAACTAGCCAATGTGGCGTCTCAATCTGGGCAAACGGTTACCATGACACCTGGTAATTACTACATGGCAGATTATCTCACAGCAACTGTTATTGCGAATAATACACCTGCCGATGAATTTAACAGAAGAGCGATGATTCGGTTCAGTGGAAGTAACAATACGTTTGATTTTACAGGTGTAACTATTTATGTTGATACGGCCTTATTAAACGATTTAGGGGGTAATGTTATTGAATTTCACTTAACAGGTAACAATATCAATTTTAAAGGTTTAACAGTAACCGATGTGGGATATGAACCTACAGCAAGTGGAGGTCAGTCCTTTGTGGTGTCTGGTGATGATACTGTAGTAGAAAATGTGACCTTGAATATGAAAGGATCATCACCTTATGGTTATGGTGATTTACTAGGAAAAGGCGGTGGAAGTTTAGTTCCCATGAGAAAGCACAGTGGTCTATTAGTTGGAGGTCAGAATGTGACTATTAAGGGGTGTTCAATATATTCGGAATCCTTTGGGCATTTGTTTTTTGTTCAAGGTGGTCGAAATGTGCTTTTCCAAGATTGTTATGCCGAAGCGGTAACAAGAACAACCGACGCTATGTTGGCTGAAACGTCAGGGCCTGCTTATAATTTAAATTTTGAATCTGTTTATCCAAATTATGATGGTGTAAATGTGATTACTCCGGGGTATACCAAATCGTTAAGCGAAGTTGGTTTTCGCACCTATGGTGAAGGCGCCGGAAATACTACAGCAGGTGTAACACTTATAAATTGTACTGCAAGAAACGCTCGTGTTGGTTTTGCTTTAGAAGTAGGTGGCCCTATTTTACTTCAAAATTGTGAGGCTACGGGATGCGAATCTGGTTATAATATTACTGAAGGCAAAGTTGAAAATAGTCGTGGCGATGCTGTTAATGGTCCGTTATTATATTTAAGTGGTTCAAATACCGAAGTGGAATTAGAGTTAATGCCAACACTTCCAACTACCACCTTGCACGCTATTGCTACCATTTCAGGAACCAATCATAAGGTGACTTTAACAAAATATCAAGATAACACAAGAACTCAAGAACATAAAATTCTGGTAGGAGCTACAAGACCAACGGGAACCAATCCGTTTTCGCCTTTAGGCTCTGAATCAACCTCTGGTATTGTTCTGAATAACTGTACAGAAATGCCAGTGGAAATTCTTTCAACTACAAGCTCGAGCATTATCAATACTACGGGAACGGTTACCAATAACGGTACCGGGAACGTAATTAACACCGATTCATGCACGGGTACAGATTCTGGTTCGGGAACTGATGGTTTAATTGATGAAACTTATGAAATTCCTGCAGCTTCTGTAAGTCCAGACCCTTTTTATGGCTGGAATCCAGATGTTAGCGGTACTTTTGGGTATATGGCTATTGATGAAGCTAACGATCAATTGGTATGTACTTTTGAAGATAATGGCTCGGGTTATATAAGGTTTTACTGGCGTAAATTAGACCCAAGTCAGCATAAATTAAATTCAGCTAATTATCCTATTCTTGCCATGAAGGGTAGCAGGCCTGCCAACTACGATAATTTCACGCTTAATTTAAAAAATAACCCTGAGGGAACAGGTAATGATATTCAATTTAAAGATGGAAAATCTACAAACGGTGTAGAAACTTTGTCGTATGCAAAACTGTTACCGGGCACTACCGATGTTTATTATTGGGACTTATTAAATATCGTACCAATTACTGAAACATGGTCGCTTAGTGGTTTTAACTGTGTGAATACAAAAGAGATTGATCCTATATCGGTGATGCGATTGGATTATCTAAAAACATTTAAAAATTTAGATGCTTTAAAAGCTCAAGAAGGTTTGTTAAGTACAGATGATAGAAGCATTGCGGATAATCAATTAAAACTATATCCCAATCCATCAATTAACGGCAGTTTTAATATAAATGCATCTACAATTTCAAAAGCAAATATTAAAATTTATAACGTTTTAGGGAAATTGGTTTTAGAGAAGGATTATCCAGTAAACTCAAAAACGGTTACCGTTTCTCATAATTTAAAATCGGGCATCTACATTGTGAAATTAAACAATACAGGTGTCACTAAATTAGTGGTTAAATAAGTTTAAAGTTCATACCTCATTTTATGAAAAACTTAAAAAAAGTAGCCCTTTTACTATTGGCTTATTTATCAGCTCATTTAAGTGCCTATACACAAACAACGGTAAACTCTATGGCAGAGTTGTTGCCATATTTGGATGATGATGGGGTAAATATCATCATGGCGCCAGGTACGTATGCCATTACTGGAGCGGATATTGATAACGGTTTATACGGAACCATACATCCATTGTTTACAGATAATACCATGCTGCTGAATTTTTCGGGTTCTAACAGTACCTACGATTTTACGGGTGTAAAACTAAATATCGACACGGTTGTTTTTACAAAATTCGGGAGCAACCATGTGAATGAAATTCATGTAACAGGTTCCAATGTGGTAATCAAAAACCTAACCATGGAAGACATCGGTTGGACAAAACCCAACAAAACAGCTTTGGGTATTGCTTTAGATGGTATTGGCAATACTTTAGAAGGTATCCATATGACTGTTAGGGGGTCTTTTCCTTACGGCTATGGGGATATGTTCGGTAAAGGTTCAGGAGCTGTTATTGGGCACAATAAACACGCAGCCATATTAGTGCGGGGAGAAAATAACACCATTAAAAACTGCACCATTATGCACTACGCCTATGGGCATGGAATTTTTGTTCAAGGCGGCATTAATACCACAGTTGAAGGCTGCTATTTAGAAGGCGAATTAAGAACAACCGATGATGTTTTAGCCGAAGCCGGAACAGGATCTCCTGCCGATTTGGTTAACTTTATGACTGTTTACGGTTACACAGTGCCAGCAGGTTGGATGTTCAGTAAGCAAGAAGATGGTATTAGAGCCTACAATAATGGTCCGCATTGGCAAACTGGTGCCACCACAAATACTAGTAACATGATTGTTAAAGATTGTACTGTAAAGAGAATGCGTTCTGGAGTTGTTATTGGATTTGCCGACAATACAAAATATGTTGAAAATTGTACAACCATAGAATGCGAAACCCAATACAGTATGGGTACGGGTGCCACAGTTGTAAATTCAAGAGGCGACACCAAATATGGCCCTTTGTATGTAGATGAATATGATACATCTAGAGATAATACCATGGATTTTACGGTTTTAAGTAATAGAGGTGCCTATGGCAATGATATGTTGGCTTATTTTGGCGGACAAGGTCATAACGTAACCTTCAGGGATACAGAGCCTCACGATGATTCACAAATGGATATCATTGTGTCTGGTGATAGAAGAGGACTGCGATTTGGTCCTGGAACTACAACCGGTTTTGATGCATCGGGTATGGTATTAAAAAATTACACCAATAACCCTGTACTTAGTGGTTCGCTCAGTTCCAATAACAATATTGAGTCTTGTGGCTTGGTAACAAATACGGGTTCTAATAACACTATCAACCAAATAACAACGTGTACCAATGGACAAACAACAACCGATGTGGCTGTACAATGGGTTTCTATGGCACCATATAAATTGGCCTTAAATGTTGGAGAAACACAAGCGTTAACAACTACAATTTATCCAGCAAACGCAACCAATCAAAATGTAACGTATGTAAGTGATAATCCAGCTATTGCTTCGGTAGATGCTAATGGAACGGTTACGGCCCATAAGCTCGGTGATACCTTTATAAATGTTATTTCAGAAGATGGTCATTTAATCGATACAAGTTATATTTCAGCTAGTTATTCAACAGCAAACAATTTAGCTTTGGCAACAAACGGAGGCGTAGCTACCCAATCAACCACAGATTATGGCGGCGTTCCAGAACGAGCCATAGACGGTAATACTAATGGTAATTTCGGAAGTAATTCCGTAACTCATACAGCACACGGAACTGATGGTTCCAATACACTTAAATGGTGGCAGGTAGATTTAGGTTCCAATAAATTAATTTGGGATATAGTAATATATAATAGAACCGGTGGTACTTACGGAACAAACTTAAATAATTTTACCGTTGAAGTTATAAATGCTAATAACGAGGTGGTGTTTTCAAAATTTTTCGCTTCACCACCAAGCCCCTCCATAATCATAAATACGGGTGATGTTGTGGGTAAAGTAGTAAAAATTTCAAAAACTTCAGATAAGGGAATAACTCTAGCCGAAGTTGAAGTTTATGGAACCAATACCTTAAGTGTTAACAATGAAGTAGCGAATAAAACCATAATAGTTCCTAACCCGGTAAAAGATGAATTCAGAATTACAGAAAGTGTGGGTGCTATGGTTGAAATATATAATGTACAAGGTAAATTGCTTCTTACAAAAACCATAGAAAACAATAACCAAATACTTGATATAAGCAATTTTAATAGCGGATTGTACTTGCTTAAAATAGCAAAAGAAGGTATGGTTATTACTAAAAAAATTATAAAAAAATAGAAAGTAGATATAAAGTAGTGCAATTATTCGCAAGAACGTTCATTTTACCTATAAATGAACGTTCTTTTATATGTTTTGAATGATAATTTATAGCTTAACAATATGGATTTCATAATTTAGATGCACAACTTAAACATAAATTAATTAACCAAAACTCTTTATTATGAAAAAAACATTACAATTCTTAATTGCCTTACTGGTGACAACTACATTGAGTGCGCAAACAGTAGGAGATGTCTTTACGGAAGGCGATTACAGTTACAAAGTAACATCGGTTGCACCGAATGAAGTAGCAGTCACGGGAAGTACCTTAACAGCATTAGTGATACCAGATACGGCAACAGATGCTGCAACTGCAACAAATTATAGTGTTACTTCAATTGGAGCTAGCGCATTTGAGAATTCAGCTGTCACTACGGTAGTACTATCATCAAATGTTGTGAGATTAGAATCGAAAGCCTTTGCAGGTTGTGCGTCTTTAAGCAGTATAGAAGGTACAACAAATGTAACTTATTTAGGAACTTACTGTTTTAACAACTGTAAGGCTCTTACAAAGTTGGAGTTTCCTTCTCTTATAGAAATAACTACAGGTGCGATTTATAATTCAGTTGTTGGGGCTGGAGGAATTAGTACTTTTAATGTTCCAAGTTCTGTAACAACTATTGCAAATATTTTCTTGGGAAGACTTAAAAACTTAACGGCAGTACAAGTGAATTGGCAAGATCCGGCTACAGAAGTTACGGTTAACCCCACTCTTTTTTTTAGAGATATAGCTATTGGAACTGAAGGTACGGTAAAATTATATGTGCCATTAGGAAAAAAATCAACTTATGAAACTACAGCGCCATGGAATCTGTTTCATGTTAACAATATAGTTGAAGGAACCATACCAGAGCCACCTGCAGATCCAGTTGGAACTCTATTTACTATAGATGACATTGAGTATAGAGTTACAAGTGTGGATAACCTTGAGGTAGAAGTTGCGTCTTGTGCATTAGCATCGGTAATAGTGCCATCAACGGTGACAAAATTAGATGGTGATGCTCAAACTTATACAGTTACGGCAATAGGAAATTCTGCATTTTTAGGAGATGTTGTTCCGGAGCCAACAGATCCAGTTACTGGTATAAAAATCAATTCTGCCTTAGTGTCTGTAACACTTCCTAATACGGTTAAGGTAATTAAGGGTGATGCATTTATAAGATGTCAAAATTTAGAAACAATAAACCTTGAGAATGTTGTTACAATTGAAACTCAAAATGCGTTTTTTGATTGTCCTAAACTTACCGCTGTTAATCTTGCTGCAGCAACTTCTGTAGGTAATTATGCTTTTCATAGTTTATCAAATAGTACATTAGCCTCAATTAATATCCCAAGTATGGTAACTATTGGTGGGTCTGCATTTAGAACAACTGTAATACCTTCTATAAATATTCCCGCAACTGTTACTTCCATTGGAGGAGCAGCGTTTAGGGATTGTGCATCTTTAACAGAGGTTCAAGTAAACTGGACGGTTGCTAATGAAATTCCAGTAATTGATGCTAATGTATTTGAGAATTTAACATTAAGTGGTATTAAATTATATGTGCCAACTGGTACATCAAATCTTTATCAAGCGGCAGCAGTTTGGCAAGATTTCAATATTGTTGAAGGCACATTAAGCACCAGCAAACTAGAAAAAGAATTAGGTTTCGGTTTCTATCCAAACCCAACAAACGGTGTGGTTACAATTAAAAGCAAGCAACTTAATAACGCAAGCGTGGGTGTTTACGACTTAAATGGGAGAGCTTTGTTGAATAGAAATATCAATGGTACATCTTCAGAAATTAATATTTCAAACTTAGCTTCAGGTATCTATTTATTTAAAGTTAAAGTGGATGATGCTGAATTTACAAAACGTATTGTAAAGCAATAAAATTCGGAGAATAGTCACTCTTTTAAAACCCGTTTCAATAATTTGTTGAAACGGGTTTTTTATTTCATTCAAAAATAGATTCCTAATTAGAAAGTATCTTAAAAAAGGCAAATATAAATCCAGTTAGAGCCAAATGAACCATCGTTTATAGTATATGGATAATTAGTTATACACTTAGTCTTAAATTTTTACAAAATTGCGTAGTAAATCAAACCATTGGTAAATTATTAAGTTCAATATGAAATTAAAACTCAAAATATTACTTTTTATAGTGGCGGTATTGCCAATAGCATTGTTTGCTAATGTAAAAGTGAATGCCATATTTTCCAACCATATGGTTGTACAACGCGAAACAAAAATTCCAATTTGGGGTTGGGCAGATCCTAGCGAAAAAGTAGTCGTAACAGGAAGCTGGGGTAAAAGCGCAAGCACCATAACGGGAGCAGATGGCACATGGCGCGTAGATTTGCAAACACCCAAAGCTGGTGGGCCATATACCATTACCATTTCTGGGAACAATAAAATTGAAATAAACGATGTATTGTCGGGCGAAGTTTGGTTATGCACAGGACAATCGAATATGGATTTTGCCTTAGGTAAATTCCTGAATGATTCCAGAGAACCGCAATACCAGCCATTGGTAGACTATATTAGAAATGAAGTTGCTACGGCTAACGACAACCAACTTAGGCATATAGAAGTGCTTCAGAACACCTCCTTATTTGAAAAGCAAACCGAATTTAAAGGACAATGGATTAGTGCTGTTCCAAATGATGTTAAAAAAATTACGGCTACAGGCTATTTCTTTGCAAAAGAACTGCGCAAACAATTAAATGTACCTATTGGTTTAGTGGAATGTTCTTGGGGGGGTACACGGGTGCAACCTTGGATTTCAGAAGAAACGTATATGGCAGACAAAAACATGAAAGATTATTTTGAAGCTAGCAGAAAGGAAATCAACGAAACCATAAAAATAATGGATGCCGATGATTATGTAGATGCCGATTACGAGCGAGCAATAGCAACTTGGAAAGAAAAAGGGGAAAAAGGCAACAAACCAAAACCAGCTACGCATCCAAAAAAGAACATGCAACTTCCAGCAACCTTATACAATGGGATGCTTAATGCCATCATTCCTTATGCTATAAAAGGTGCTATTTGGTACCAAGGTGAAAGCAATGCGGTTTATATGCCCAATGAATACGAAGATTATTTTACTGCAATGATTAAAGGTTGGCGAGCCGATTGGAATCAAGGCGATTTCCCGTTTTACTGGGTGCAATTGGCAGGCTGCAGAAGAGCCAATGATGAAGCCGATAAAGGTTGGGCAACGGTAAATGATAAATTACG